>CAMYLY010000011.1 GCA_947259405.1 uncultured Gemmatimonadales bacterium
GCAGGACGTGCACGATCATCACGTCGACTTCGGTCAGGGGGAAGCGCACATGGGCGGCCACATGATCGACGATGACATGATGCACGGTCCGATGATGGGGCATGGGATGACGGGTCATGGATGGATGCATCCCGATGGCACATATGGAATGAGTTTCCAGTTTCAGACGTTCTAGCCACACCGCAAATCAATCCAGCGCACCAATGCCCGTATGTTGATGCAAGCACCAGCGGCGGCAGCCTCCCACCATGCCGCCGGCTGTTTCACCCAGAGGATGGGACAATCAAATCCGCAGATCAACCCGCGACCCCCTGCACCCCGCCGATCGTGCTAATGTTGAATGCGATGGGTATCCCGCACACTGCTAAACGTCAATGCTAACAACTTCCAACCATCATCTTGTTCTTTGTAGACTTCGGTAACCGTAAACTCGTTCGACACCTCATTGCCTCCAACCACAGCCTGCAGCGTGTCCGCGAGAACGGGCGCGTGCTGCTTGCCGGGTACCGAAACATCGTCGAGGCGTTCCGACAGAGGAACGAGATCACGCAGGCCGAGGAGTGGATCCTCGACAACTCGCGAGTGTGACGATCGCGCGGCTCCTGTTCGTCGCAGGGGTGTTGAGTCCGGAGCAGCACGAGAAGACTCGGACAGATTTGTTGGCGTATTGTGAGCGGGATACGTGGGCGACGGTGCGGTTGGTGGAAGTGTTGAAGGAGTTGGGCCTAGACTGACACAAGAGACCATCGCACTCGCGCCTTCTGCGCGCTCACTCCATGTTAGTCCCGATGTCTGAGAAGTTGGACCGCCTCACCACCTCCCTGGCGGAGAAGTACGCGATCGGTGGCGCCCGTTTTCTCACCGGACCGGGAGCGCATCATCACCTGCTCCCTATCCATGGGAAGCCCAATCTGCTAGTCTTAGGAACGCCGTGCGACCCTTGGGGTATGTCATGGTGAGACACCAGTGAGCACAACAGAAAGGGACCTGGCCAGCGCCAGGTCCCTTTTTCGTTTCTGTACCCGCGATTGAGGAGGGTGGCTGCAACCTGGAACCAACACGTGGACACCGCCCGTCCAGACGCCGATCGTCTGGTGGGATCACGCCGATGCCGACGCAGGAGGCTTCGTGCGCCTGACCATCGGTTCGCATCACCTCGAGAACAATGACGGCATCGTGAACGTGCGAGGCACCCCCCAGATCACCCTGGAATGGGGACATCTGGACTCCGTGTTGCTGGTGACCATGAACCTCTATGAGGCTCGAGGTGCACCCATTGCCAGGTTGAGACGCAATGCGTGGACGTTCAACGACCGAGATCGCTTCGAGTTCACAGGAACGAGCACCGGCTTCCATCTCGTCGATACCAAACGCAGCCAGATCGTTCTCCGGGCCAGAGTCGTCGGCCAGGATGCGGTGACGATCACGCACGGGGTGTTCTTCAGTTCGGCTGGCGACGAAGTCGACGTCACCTCGGAGGACTGGGGGAGTCCCGCACCAGTTGCACAAGAGGGTCGCGAGTCCGCCCGGCTCACCAATCCGCATTTCAGTGCTGAGGCAGCCGTTGAAATCAGTCACGCACTGATGTCTGGGGATTCGGCCACATGCCCCAATTGTGGATGCCCGTTGACTTTGGAACGGTTCGAGGGCACTCCCGAAGGCGATCGATGCCTCGTGTCCTGCATGATCTGCCGACGGAACCTCGTCATCATGCCTGGAAATGCCGTGCAGCGATGACGCGCGCTGCCTCCGACCAACCACCGCGCCGGTTCCTCTGCGGCGGTAAAAGTTGGACGATCCAGCGGTACACGTTGCCCGAATCCAAACAAACCGGCCTGCGCTTCCAGGCGCTCGGTAGCGAAACCCGCTTCTTGCCCCTCTCGCGCGGCACGTTGCCAGCAGAACACGAGTTGTCGTCGGTCACGGACGAGGTCCTTCGCATGCTCTTCCAACGCGCGGCCCGCCTGTCGGAGCCGAGCTCTGGACAGCGACCATGATCGAACATCCAAAGCGTTTCTTCAAACTCAAGTCCAACCGCGGCGTGACGACGGCGGCCTGGCTCAACCGTCATACCGTGTATGAGGGTCGGCTCATCTCGATGACGGCGCGAACCGTGCGGCTCTTCGCCCCCGACCCGAAGGACCGCCGGCCCTATATCGACCTCTCGTACGATCTCGTCACGCCGGTGCGATAGTCCATGCGCCCCACAGTGCACGTGCGGTTCAGCGGCGGCCCACTCCATGGCAAGAGGCTCTGGGTCGATGAAGGGAGTGTTTCGCTGGGAGTACACGTCAACGACGAGGCGGCTGGTGTCAAGCGAACGCTGCTCTACGAACGACAAGGGCCCATGTTCGTGTTCGTGAGTGAGTCCGAAACGCCCCTCGCGGCTCCGGACGCGGCATGATGCGCCGGGACGATGCGGGAAACGCTTTCCAATGACGCAATCCACCGGGATCGTGACGTGGTTCGATACCGACGAGGGATGGGGATGGATCACGTCGGACCACCGCGGGCCGGCCTATCGCTTCACCCATGCGTCCCTCAACGGCACGACGTTCGGGCTGACCGCGCCAGGGCATCGCGTGGCGTTTGACTCGATGGCTCAACCGGGCCGCCGAACTGCCCACAACGTCATACGAATCGGGTGATGACACTCGGCAGTTCCGCACCCAGGTGAGAACGCGATGAGCGATTCCTGGCGCGTTGCTATGTCGCGGGAGCCGCTGCCTTCTTCTATTTGCAGCTGGATCGATGCGCCGAACGACGACCACGCGCTCCGGAAGCCCGGCGACGCTCAACCAACTGCCATCACGGATCCTCAGTGGCGCGACGTCCGGAACCTCAACTGTCCAGACAGGTGTGAGCGAGCGATCGGGGTTCTCATCGATGACGGAGGTGATTACCCCCCTGACCGCTTCTCCGCTGGGCCTTAGGAGTGACATCTTCGCTCATCCGGCGCAGCCCCACGCGCGCGTGGCGCCCACTGCTAGAATGAGAGCCTTCATAGGCTGCAAGCTTGGCCGAGTGGGTACTCCGTCACCCCATGGCGAGCTCCTCGATACGGACAGCGTCGAACTGATTACGATGCATCGCGGCACCCGCATGCGTTAGACCGCAATCGCGACAGCAGGTACAGACTTTGGGACACTACCCCCGAAGCTGAAGCGCTAGTATTAAGAGACCGACAAGATCGTATTTAACGACGCCACTAATGCGGGAGGGCAACACAACGGCGGCGGTGCATGCGTCCCACCGACTACCGTGCACGCCCGTCGGCCTTCAAACGCCCTTGCCGAACGCGACGGCCGTCGAACGCCAATGTGGGTGGAATGAGTTGAACACGTCGCCCCTGACGCAGCGACCGGAATTTGGCACACTATTGGCACACAAGCGCACAAAATGAGCGAGCCTTCACGACTCGCCCATTTCGTAACTGTTTCTCTTTGTTCAACTTAGGTGAGTCGGGACGGCGGGATTTGACGCGTCGTGAGCGAGCGCCGCACGGCGCGACGCGAACAGAGCGGAAGGAAGCAGCGGCCGCTGCCGGTGCTTCCTTCAACCCGCGACCCCCTGAACCCCATTCAGGTGCGCTACCGGACTGCGCCACGTCCCGTCAACTGCAACCTACTCCAAGTCTCCACAACCCCATTCAGGTGCGCCCGCCACGTGCGAGCTCGCGAGCACTGGCGACCCGGACCTGCGCCACGTCCCGTGGCTGCCGTCAATAGTCGATGGTCGATGGACGATAGACAAGGCCCGGTGCGGGTACCTCCCAAGACGGTGGGCCCGTAGCCGGCCATTAATCACATCCGCGCCGCAACATTCTGCACGCTCCAGCGCCCGAATGATGACGATGTCTGGCCGCTCCCATTCGATCATGGGTCCACCCCCTGTTTCCATTGAACCTGTGTGGCATTATGTGTAGCTTATCACACACTGTGGCGACCAACCTCGACCTCGATCCCGAGCTCCTCCAGCGCGCCTTTGCGCTGAGCGGCGAAAAATCCAAGAAGGCAGCAGTGACGCTTGCTTTGGAGGAATTCATTGCGCGCCGCGAGCAGAAGCAGCTCCTCGAGCTTTTCGGATCCCTGGAATGGACACCAGGCTACGACTACAAGAAGGAGCGCACGCGGTCAGCGTGACCGCCAGTCTGCCTGACCGGTCGTGAGGCTCTTCGTCGATACCAGCGTCTGGTCGCTCGCGCTCCGTGAAGCTGATGTGGCCGCCGACGCGCATGTAGAGACGCTCGCACGGGAGTTGGAAACCGGCGGTGAGATCTTCATCACCGGACTCGTGCTGCAGGAACTGCTGCAAGGATTCACGCGCCCGCGCTCGCAGCGCATGATCATCGATCGGTTCCGCGCCATCCCGATGTTGATTCCCGACCGAGCCGATCACGTTGCCGCAGCCGAGCTCCGCAATACGTGTCGCCGTGCCGGTGTTCAGGTCGGCACGATCGACGCCTTGTTGGCGCACCTGTGCATACGACATCGGCTCGTCATGCTGACCACCGACGACGACTTCACGCACGTGAGTCGGGTCACGAACCTCACCATTTGGTCGGGGCCGCAATCCTCCTAGCGACCGACACCAGCAACCGCGCCGTACTCAGCCACCGCCCGAATCGCCGGTAGCTCCTCGAACGCCACCCGCGCAGCCGCGACCATGACGAAGCCCGTGCCAACCGGGCCCCCGTAATCCTTGACCCACGCCGCCGCACGCCCGTCCTCGTCCAGCGCGAGCACCTCGATGTCGTCGGTCACGTCGATCGCGTACGTACTCACCCACCATGCCGGCACACCCCATTCCTGTCCGAGCTGCGTCGCGCGCGCGCCGTAGGTGTCGAAGTTCATCCCGCTGTACGGCACGCCGAGGAGCGACGCACCCGCGTCACGGTCCAACACGAGAAATCGCAGGGTCGCGGGGTCGCGAGCGATCACCATCGGTGGCAATCCCAACCAGACGACCTTCCCGCCGGCGTCGAGGTAACGCCGGAACAGCGTGGTATCGGACGGTTCGGAGGCGACCGACAGCGGGAGAAAATCCACTGCGAACACGATCGCGCTCGGCGCCGCGTCCGCGATCCGCGCTTCGAGAAACGCACCAAGCGCCGCGATGTCCAGTAGCTCGTATCCCTGTTCGACGAAATACGACCTGATCGCCTCGTGCGACACCTGCCCCGTGAGAGGGATCAACGAGTCGTCCCAGAACACGGCCAACTCCGGACGCTGCCCGTCGCCATGGAAAGCATAGACCGAGCCGTCATCACTGCCGACATACACCGCCCCACCGGCCATCGTCGGACTCGACAACACAGGCCCCTGTGTGCGATACCGCCATAGGACATCGCCGGTCTCGCGATCCAGCGCCCACAGGCTTCCACCCCCGTCACCGATGTAGACCGCATTACCCGCGACCGCGGGCGACGACCACGTGTACCCCTCGGCGTCGAACCGCCACAACTCGTCACCGGACTCGGCGTCGAGCGCATGCACAAACGCGCCGTCCGACGTCCCGCTGTACACGACGCCATCCACGACCGCCGGCGACGACATCGCCCACGACACCTCGTGATCGGCCCGCCATTTGAACTCGCCCGTGGTCTGATCGAGCGCATACATGTATCCGTCGCGCGAGCCGATGTAGACCGTCCCGTCGGCTGCAGCGGGTGAGCCAAGGACCGACTTGCGGTCGAACCCGAAGTCCGCCGAGACGAGCGACACGCCGTCGGGCTCGTATCGCCACCGTTCCTCTCCGGTCACGACGTCGACGGCATAGACTCGACCGTCCGCACTCCCGACGAAGGCCATGCCATCGGCGACGGCGGGCGACGATCGAATGCGTCCTCCCGTCTCGAACCGCCACATCTCGACGCCCGACGCGAGCGCCACCGCGTACAACACGCCGTCCCCCGCGCCAAACAACACCAGCGAGCTAGCCACGACCGGTGAGGAGGTGTACGCGTCCCAGCCTTCGAAGCCCCATTCCCACGGGATGAGGTCGCCGGTTTGGACCGTCCAACGCTCGGCACCGGACTGCGCATCATAGGCATGGAACGCACCGCCGCGGCTCCCGAAGACGACGAGCCCGTCTGCAACCGCGGGGCTCGAGTTGACGGGGCTCCCAACGTCCGCATTCCACCGCATTGAGCCCGTGGTACGGTCGAGGGCATACAGGTGGCCGTCACTGCTTCCGACGAAGAGCCAGTCGCCCACCACCGTTGGCGACGATCGCACCGGGCCCTCGGTCTGAAACCGCCACCGTACGCCACCAAGCTGCTCGATGCCGTCGTCGCCGTAATCACCGCTGTGGCGCGCGTCGCCGCGGAACATGGCGGTGCCGTCCGCCGGGGGTTGGCCAGTACATCCGAGTCCGACCAAGAGGAAGACACAAAGCGGGACGATCGATCCGTGCGATGGCATTGAGACTCCAGGTGGTTGGAAATGGCTGCCTTCCCTACGCAATCACGGCCTCGAGGATTCGGTACGGCTCGCATGAACGGGGTTACGGCGATGACCTATGACCGACCTACCCTGATGTGGTGCCGAGTTGCCAAATCCGCCGAGCCGAGCCGATACTATGGGTATGCCAGCGCTGGTTCCGAGTTACACCGCCGAAGAGGTGCGCCAGTTCCCGGATGATCGAGTGCGGTACGAGGTCATTCGGGGCGAGCTGTTCGTGACCCCGGCACCCGGGATACCACACCAACGAGCCCTGTTCGAACTGGCGGCGCTCCTGAAGACGTATGTCGAGGATTACGAGCTCGGTGAGACCATCATCGCGCCATTCGAGGTCGAGTTCTCCAAGGACACGGCTGTCCAGCCTGACATTCTGGTCATCCTCAACGATCGAGCGGACCAGCTGACTCGAAAGCGGTTGATGGGGCCGCCGTCGCTCGCGATCGAAGTGATCTCCTATTCGAGCAAACGCACCGACCGTCTACAGAAACGGTCCCTCTACTTGGAAGACGGCGTCGACGAGTACTGGGTCGTGGACCCGGACCCGCGACACGTAGAACGCTGGGTCCCGGGCGCGTCACAACCCGAGATTCTCACCGACCAGCTAACCTGGCAGCCGCGACCGCCGGCGCCAGCCATGGATGTGGACCTGCGAAATCTGTTCGAGAAGGTCTGGCGCTAGCGATGCCTTCCGCCCATCCGCCTACGCGCCCGTCCGCCCGCTAGAATACCCAACCGAAACTCGCGCCCCCCCACAACGGCGCAATCGCATTCGCGTTGAAGAACGGCGTGTACGTAAGTCGCAGGAAGAATCCAGTTGGCCGCGGCTGGAACTGGTAGCCCAGGATGCCGATGCCATAGCCCCCGACGACATCGGTCTCCTCGAGTAGGTCGACATCCGCAAACCACGCTACGCCGCCGCCGAGTCCGAGAATCGCGGCGTGCTGCTGACTCCCAACCTGTACTATGGCGGCGCCGAACCCCAACAGGTACTCGAAGCCGTCCTGTGGCCATCCGCCGCCACCGACGCGGAGTGAGAGCGGGCCCGTGACCTGACGTTCGTAGTTGAGGGAGTACACGATGCCCGGCCCGAAGGCGTCAACGTACAGCCGATTGCGACCGGGTTCTTGAGCAAGAAGGACAGATGACAGCACGATGAACGCCACCAGGCTCACTGCGACTCTACTCCACCGCACCATGACCACTCTCCCCGTGAGTTTCTGGCTTACACCCGGAGCGAGACCCCAATCCGCATGCGATTGTTACCGAGCGCCGGCGTGTCGATTCATGCGTGCAACGCGACCCTCTCGCTGGCTGCCTTCAACACGCTGCCTGTCGCCCAGCTTCCAGCCCCGTGCGCGTCGACAAGTACGCGCGCCACTCATTGTCGGTTTCGTCCAGCTGGTCAAGCGCGGTCACGTCCCACCGACGGCGCAATGACTCGAGCGCGTATCGCAGAAACGTCTCACAGCGCGCCGCCGCCTGCTTCTTTGCCTGCGGCTTGAGAAGCAGGTTCACGCCCACGAGGGCGGTCGTTACCCCAGCACTGATCGCGGCAATGCGCTTGACCCGGTCCGGATCGTCCACGAACAGCGGCGCGACCATGCCACCAACGGGCACGGCCAACGTCGCAAGGGTCAACACCGTGTTGAGTGCGCCGCCCTGCGCGCCCTCGGCTCGTACCAACTCTTCTTCGTACGCAGTGATCAAGTTGACGATCCGGTCGGACAACCCCGGGGCCCCAGGCCGATCAAGTGCCGCGCGCGCCACCGCTGGCTCCTCGTAAAGAAACGGCTCCTCCTCTTCCAGTACCTGGAGCGCGGGCGTGGGAGCGGAAAACGGCTGCGCCCCGGCACACCCTACAGTCGCCCCGAGCAAGACCACAATTGCAGCACGTCCCAACACGCTCATCATTTGCCTCCTCAACGGAAACACCGGCTTACCGACCTACCCGCCCCTGATCTTTCGCGTCAGGGCCGGCTCGAGTCCCATGAGTCGCTCATACGTCACGATCTGCCCACGATGATACATCTCCTGTGCAATGCCGTGATGCAGCCACTGCATGCGACTCCACTTCGAGCCGTCAAAGTTGGTGACCGGTCCGAACATCTTCTCCTCACCCACCTTCTTGAACCGCTTCACTGCATCGTCGATCTGGGACTCCAGCATCGCGATCAGTTCCTTCTTGGTCTGCGCGTCATAGACCGAGGCCGAATACATCTCGAGAAATTCGGGGAACGATGCGCGCGAGAAGTCGGGCTCAGGTTGCGTCAACTCGGCGGTCATCATCATGGCCACTTCCAAGATGTGCTGGATCATCTCGCGGACGCTGCGGACATCGGGAGTGGGACGGAAATCGAACTTGGTCGCGCGGACGTTCTGGATCTCCTCGATGAGGCCGGCACGCTCACCGCGCCACGCGGTCAGCGATTCAGTCAAAAAGGCTGTTTTGGCCACGGGTCTCGCACCGGTTCACCTGTCGTGAGAAAGATGACGCTCTTCGAGGCAAAGAACCACAGACGCAATTGATGGTCAAGACGGCAGGCTATCTTGCAGGATGATCTTTGCGTCGCGGTCTCCCCGCAGTCCCGATCGATGGTATCGCTGGAAAGCGCTCGCGCTCGTGACGGGCGTGGGCCTCTTCCTCCTCGGCATCCGTCTCCAGCAAAGATGGTTGACGTGGGTAGGTACCGGTGTGCTCGCGCTCGCCCTGGTGCTGCGCGTGTTCGCCGGACGGAGAGGCCGGATCGCGGAGACCCGTGAGGAGGACCTTCAGTAGGCTTGGGCGCTCGCTACCCTGACACCTCCCGTCTCGCCAAGCAGGGTCCACGCGAAGACCAACTCCTCTCCCACACGCGTCATCCGCGGGAAACCGGACCCGCGCGCCTCTGCCGTCGGGGACACCAACCATGATTCGCCCGCATCGCCACGTGCTGACACCCATCGAGCCCTGACTTCTGCTTCCGGGTCCACGAGTTCGAGCCATGAGACGACAACAGATCCATCGTCCACATGCTCGATGTCTACGCGCCCGCGGGGAGTGCCATCGTCGACCCGAATGGGATCTGAGAACGAGGCCCCGCCATCGGTCGAGAACGCGACCTGCACACGGGCCCGGTTCTCGGGCGCCGCGAACCACGCAACGGCGACCGTGTCCCCCTGCACGGAGAGCTGCGGCCCGTTTACGGGGCATCCGGGATAGTGCCAGTTGTCGTGTCCTACGTACACGGGATCGGTCCACGCCCCATCCACGAATCGCACGACCGCAATGTCGCGGATCTCCTCTTCCGAGCGGTCGCGATAGGCGGCGACCAGTCCCGACGTCGTTGCGACCATCGAAGTCGTACAACACTCGCACGTGCGGCCGTCGATGAGGACGTCCTCTCCGAGCGATCCGTCGCTGCCGATGGTGGTGAACCGGATGGACATGGCACCGGCATCGGCATAGCCCTCTCCGTGCCCTCCGGTCATCTGTCGACCGTCGAGCCAGACGGCCGCTGCCCCACTTCCCCACGGAACGACCGACACGAAGCCATGTTCCGTCGGTGAATCGTCGCGATGCGGTTTGAACGGCTCCGACCACGTCGCACCGCGGTCGTGCGACGTCGCCATCATCACGTGGTACGCGTACGTGTCTTCCGCGGTCTTCTGCAGCCAGTGTACGAGCCACGTTCCGTCGTCCAGTTCGGTGATCGATGGAAAGTCGGCCCAATTGACGAAGAACCCCGATCCTTGGACGACGGTCACGGGGTCGAACCATCCGTCGGGGGTACGTTCCGCGACGCGCAGTGCGTACGTCCGCCCTTCGACGCGGTCCCACCACGACATGAGTGCCCCACCATCCTTCGTCGCGACCACGTTCGGCGCCTGGCTGCCTGGAGCCGCGCTGAACTCGGCGTCGGAGACGGTGTACAGGGGAGCGCCCTCGGCACAGGCGAGCGCGGCGAGAACCGGGAGGAGTATGAGGAGTCGTTTCATGGGAAGGAAGATCGCGGAGCGGGAGGGAGTCGTCAAATAGGGCGAAGGACGAAGGGCGAAGGGCGAAGGACGAAGGCGGTTAGCTTGTTAACTGTTAGCTGTCCACCGTTGGCTGAATACGACCATGGAGAGATCGATATGCGTAGGCTCGTGATGGCTGTCGCGGTTGCAGGAATCTCAGTTGGCCCCTTGGCTGCCCAGACCACGGCACCCACTGGCGGCACCATGCCGGAGGCCGATCCGGCCGACGTCTCAAGTACGGACGCCATCGTTACCGCGCTGTACGCCTCCATTTCCGGCGCTGCCGGCGAGGCGCGCAATTGGGATCGGTTTCGCTCGCTGTTCATTCCAGAAGCCAAACTGATCCCGTCATTCGTCCGGCCTAACAACGCCAAAGCTGAGGCGCTGGTGTGGGCCGTGGACGAGTACATCGAGCAGGCGGGCGCGCAGCTGGAAGAGAACGGCTTTTTCGAGCGCGAGATTAGCAACGTCGAGGAGCGTTTCGAGGGTATCGCACACCGGTTCTCCACGTACGACTCCCGCCGCACGCCCGACGGCGACATCATCGCAAAAGGCATCAACTCGATTCAGCTGATGTGGGACGGCGAGCGTTGGTGGATAGTCAATATTTTCTGGCGGGGGGTGGGGCCGGGGGATGAGATTCCGGCGCGATACTGGAATCAGAAGGGATAGAAGGGATAGAGGGGATAGGGGGGATAAGAGTCGCACAAAATCGATCTCACGTGGCGTTGGAATGATGACGCTCCTGTCTCGGGGCTGGCTAGCGTCGAGTGTGAATGCTCATCGGCATCTCATTGCGTGGCAGCGATGTTACGCTCTGGCATCAGCCGTTTTACGCTGCCACAGACGCGTTCCCTGGACACGAGCGCTACGGCCTAGTGCAACAGCTGCGCCGGGCCGCCGTGTCGGCGCCGGCCAACGTCGCCGAGGGCTACGCCAGACGAGGGCAGGCCGAATTCAAGCGTTTTTTGGGGATCACCCTGGGGTCTCTGGCAGAAGTCGACACGCTTCTGCTGCTTTCTAGAGATCAAGGCTACTTGACTGACGGAAAGTACGCGACCCTGACCGCAATCCATGAAGAGGCCGGCAAGGTCACTGTAGGATTGCTGCGCCGTCTCCGACGCTGACTACCCTTCTATCCCCTCTATCCCCTCTGCGATCAATGCGCTGGAAATCGTATTCGAATCGCGCACCGAACCGACCATTGGACGTCCCGACCCAGGCGCCGAGTCCGATTTCGAACGCAAACCCGGATACCCCGCCGCCGGAAAACTTCGGAGAAGGCAGATAGGCACCGCGCACCCACACCCGCGCAATGTTGGCGAGACGGTTCTCTGAAAGCAGCCCGATACGCACGAACCCGACGTCGGTCGCCGCGAACTCGGGTTTCGCCACACGCCCAGATCCACCGATCTGCAGTGCGAGCGCCGGGCTGACGAAATACGAGAGTCGGAAGTCGCCCTGCGTGAACTCGAGATCTTCGGTGAGTCCCGTTTCGGCATCCGGTTCGAGTCGAGACAGATACCCTTCTCCCTGCACCATGAACCGCCCGAACCGCCACTCCACGAGCCCACCGACCGCACCGCCATCGTACTGAAGCTGCTCACCAACTTCGGCGTACGAGATGGCACCCACGTTCACGGCGAAGCGAATGGCCTGCGCCTGGACCGGCGCGGCAGCGACGACGGCGACAATGAGGCACCCTAACGCGCGTTTCATTGTTGGCCTCCCATCGCCGCCACCTCGACAACGGTGAGGCGCACCTGGCGAAGGCGTTCCGCGTTATCCGCCGCAATCTGCTGGTTCTGTTGAGCGAGTTGTTGGTCTAATAACTGGTTGTATCGAATGTTGGCTTCGACAGGCCGCGGGTCGGGCTTGCGAATACTCATCACGAACCCGGTGACCAGTGCGGCGAAGCTGACGGCCCCAACGCCGTTCCGCCAGTTGTCGCCAAGGTCCGGGTTCGACAGCGCAAACGCCGCCCCGGTCGACAACCCCGCGTAGAGCACCGACAGCCCAAGCGGTCGCCAATCCCGCGACGGTGACTCCATCTCCGCCAGCTTCTGGTAACCCGGCAAGCCCGTCAGATGCGGGACGGTATCCACAGCGCCGTGCTGGATGTCGATCTGCGCCGGGACCGAGAACTCGTTGGCCCCTTCGATGGCAGTGACGAGCACTTGGTAGCGGCCCGGCTCCACTGGGTCTCCACTCGCAGTCACGGGAGACCAGCGAATCCCTCCAGTCCCCGCCACGAGCTGCGAGTCAATGACCGCATCGTACCCCGGCCCAATGACACGAGTGATCACGCGTGATGGCCGCGAGACACTGAAGTTGACCGGGACGAAGCCTTGGCCCGATACAAACGTCGCGCTGTCGACGGACACGCGCCGCACCACGAGCACCTGCCCGAGCGCGGACGCGTAGAGTGACGTGATGCGGGGCGAGACGCGGTTGATATCCGGTTCACGATTCGGATCGAGGAAGATGAGTTCGCGAAAGGCCTCGACGGCCTGACGCGTCGAGTCTAGGGCCCCATAGGAGAATGCGAGGATTTCGTACGCTTGAGCGCGGTCAGTCGCCGTGAGCTGCTCGTTGAGCGAGCGCTGCGCAGTCTGGATGGCCAACGCAAGATCGAGCCCATCGTAGGCTCGTTGTGCCGCCAGCACGGTCGGGCTGTCCTGTGCACGCACGCCGACCGGCATCAGAAACAGTATTGCGAATGCCCACACGACTCGTCGCATCATCACGGAATTGGGATGAGGGTGATAGTTCGTCGCAGGCGGTTCCTTGCCACGATTTCCACCGTGTCGGCCCATGTTTGATATCCCTCCCGTCGTATCTCAATGATGTGACGGCCCGGTGACAGTGCGAAGTCAATCAGTGGAGTATCCCCACGCTCGACACCATCGATAGACACAGTCCCAAAGGGCACTGCACGGATGCTGACGAAGCCCATCGGTGGCGGCGTGGGTTGTTGCACCACCGGTTGCTGGACCGGATCTCGACGCGGTGCCTGGTCCGGTTGACGCACAGGGTCACCCGGTGGGCTCACCACCTGGGTCGCGGTATCCTCTGGCGGTTGCGTCGCCACCTGGGCGGCCGTGTCGAGCACTGAAGCCGTGTCTTCAGGTGGGGGCGTGACCACGACATTGGCCGAGTCAATCGAAGCCACGGTCGCGAACGGTGAGTTCTCGCTATTGAGTGCCCACCATCCGCCGACGCCACCGGCAGCGATCACCAACACACCAGCCAACACACCAACCATCGGCCGTTTCTTCTTCTTGGTCGGGGCGGCGGGTGACGGTTCAATGGCTCCCGTCGGAGGTGTGATCTGCGTTGCCGCATCCGTGCTGGCAACACTCTGCGACGTGAGGGGTCGTGGCACTCCCGTCGGACCGGCAACGGGATTCTCGGGCCACACCGCCGTCGCCAAATCTTCCATGGTCGAAAAACGATCGTTGGGGTCCTTCGCCAGCGCGCGCCGCAACGCGGTCGACAGAAACGGCGGCGAATCGGGCCGCAACTCGTCGGGTGGTTGCGGCTCTTCGAAAATGTGCTTGTAGATGACGGTGTGAATCGAGTCATCCGCGAACGGCAGACGCCCCGTCAGCATACGGTATCCGACCACCGCCAACGAGTATTGGTCGCTCCGTCCGTCGACGTTGAGCCCTTTCGCTTGTTCGGGACTCATGTAATGCGGCGTCCCAATGACCTGCCCGGTTGCGGTGAACTGCGTCGCGGCCTGGGACGCCTTGGAGATCCCAAAGTCCATCAATACGGTCCGGCCGGCATCGTCGATCATGATGTTCGCCGGTTTGATATCGCGGTGGACCACGCCGCGCTGATGCGCGTGCCCCAATGCCACCGAGCATTCCCACAGGATGCGCTGCGTCGTATCGATCGGGACCCGGCCGGCTCGTAACACGTCGTCCAGGCTACGACCGCTCACGTATTTCATGACGAAGTAGTAAAGCGTCGCCGAGGACTCAACCGCGTAGATGGGAATGATTCCCGGATGGTCGAGCTTCGCCGCCGTTTTCGCTTCACGTTCGAAGCGGCCGACGAACTTCTCGTCGCTCGAGAGTTCAGGTGGGAGAACCTTCACGGCGACTGCGCGATCGAGAGCCGTGTCCGTCGCGAGGAAGACGGCTCCCATCCCACCGCGCCCCAGCAACTCTCCGAGCTCGTACCGGTGACCCAATTCCGCTTGAAGCATGTCGTAAAGGCTGGACACCCCGGCGGGGGTCGCCTGGGTTGTCTGGATGCGGGAGCCTGGATCAGAGGGATCGGCGCCGCATTGATTGCAGAACCGACTGTTGTCGGGCAACTCCGTCTTACAGTGAACGCAGATCATCAAGTCGTTAGCGCTGACCGGCCGACCGGAGTATCGAACGAGCTTCCGCGCCCCCTTTGGCTGCTCGCTTTTGGATCACGGACGCGCGAAGATCCGCATCGAGTGCCTGCACCGGCGGCGCGCGGACGATTCCCGGAGGCGGAGCGGTGAACGCCGCCGAAAGGGTGTAGGACCCAGTCTCGCCAGCGAAGTCAAAGGCGACGAGAAAGTAATCACCGGGAAGAAGCGGCAACGGTCCCGTACAGTTGCCGTTAAGGTCACGCGCACATATACGGTCGGTGTTCGTCCCAAACTCAGTCGAGAAGTCGACCACGGGCAGATCGGCCGGGCGTTGGTCGGCCACGAGATACAGATCGACATCGACGAGTGTATCGGGCGACGCCACCCGGATGTCGACCGACTGACCACCCGCCGGAACCGTGAATTTGAACCAATCAATGTCATGCGGGTTGTCGATCGTAAGCTGCACACCCAGTCCAGCGTTAATATCCTTGGCCGCCGAACAGAAATCGTTCTCCTCAGCGGGATCTTTCGCGGTTCCATCGATCGAGAGGTACTGGTTGAAGATCGCAACCTCGTACGGTTGCGGTTCACCTGGAGACTGAAAGACGGTGAGGAAGTTGTAGGTCCCGGGCGCGAGGTTGTCGAGCGCAATCACCGCCGCCGGGAACCGTTCCTCGAGCGGCTGAAACGGCTCACCGCTCAAGGTCATGCTCAACGCGTCGCAGAAGTAGGCCCCAGGGCCAACAGACCAGGAGCCAGCCGACACGTTGAACTCCCCTTGCGCGGTGCTCCACCCCAAGCCGGAGGACATGAACACACTGAAGTCGCTGGGATTGAGCCCCGTTGCGAAGACCACGAGGGTGCGCGATTGGACCGTAGTATTCCTAAACTGATACCAGTCGGACCCGAGCGGTATCAATTCGTCACGGCGACGGGTTTCGAATGCGAGTGCCGGGTTCAAAAACCCCGTGGGCAACGTGCCGAGGTCCCGTGCCGTCGTGTCATTCGCCTCGTAGAGATCGAACTGAAATACCCTGAGGTCCTCGTCATGCACGCGCACGCCGTTGAAGCCCAACACGGAGATCGTCGATATGGGGTTCGCCGGTGGCGGCACCCATACCGTCAACTCACCCAACCGATTGGGGAACGCTGGGTCCGCCGGGACGTACAGTGCGAAGTCGCCGAGATCCGGTGCCGAGGCATCGCCGATTCCGACGAGGAAAAGCGAATCAGGATCGAGGCCCACGCCGTACAGTGTGATCACATCGCCGAACCGAACTTGTAACGGGCGCACGCTGTCGATCTCCAAGAGACCTCGCACCGTCACGGCTTGTGCTGTGGGATCGGTATTCTCGTACAAACGGGCGTCGGCGGTAATCGTGGCTGTCCCCGCCCCGACCGCGAGCAGCATTCCGAACGCGTCGACGCTCACGACTGTGGGATCGCTGGACGTATAATCGATCAGTCCGTTGTCGATCTCACTTCCTGCGTCGTCGACCAGCCGGGCGTCCAGCTGGAGCGAGTCCTTCAGAAACAGGTCAGGGAGGTCCGGAAACTCGATCGAGAGCTGATTCGAGCGTTCCGTCGGATTGACACAGGCGGAAATGGCCGCCAGGACAACGGCCGCGGCAGCGACCGCCGGTTTGAGTGTACGGTGCATGGAATCCCTCGGCCGGGTGGTGGAACGCGTCGCCCAAGGATGGTCAGTTGACGGCTCCGTGTCAACCCGCATACTGTGTTTAACCTATTGTACCTGAAGCACTTGGAGCACTCTGTGGACTGGATAACAAATCCCGAGATCTGGATCGGCCTGATCACCCTGACGCTGCTCGAGGTGGTCCTCGGCATCGACAACGTGGTGTTCATTTCGATCCTGGCATCGAAACTCCCGACCCATCAACAGCGTCGAGCGCGGCAGGTCGGCCTCGCGCTCGCGATGATCACGCGGATCCTCCTGCTTTTCTTCATCTCCGTGATCATCCGGCTGACCGCCCCCATCTTCTCCGTCCTTGGCCGGGAGATTTCGGGTCGCGACCTGATCTTGATGATCGGTGGGCTCTTCCTCATCGCCAAGGCGACGCACGAGATCCACGATCGGCTCGAGGGACACGAAGGACGGGGTGACACCAAGGTCCGAGCCACGTTCGGGGCGGTGGTGACCCAGATCATGCTGCTGGATATCGTGTTTTCGCTCGATTCGGTGATCACGGCTGTCGGCATGGTGCGGCAGATCGGCGTGATGGTGGCCGCGGTCGTGATCGCCGTCATCGTGATGATGGTCTCGGTCGAGGGCATCAGCGCATTCGTCGACCGGCACCCGACGGTCAAAATGCTCGCCCTGAGCTTCCTGCTCTTGATCGGCGTCATGCTGGTCGCCGAGGGATTCCACACCCACATCCCGAAAGGGTATGTCTACTTCGCCATGGGATTCTCCCTGTTTGTGGAGGTGCTGAACATGCGCGTCCGCGGAATCGTGAAACCGGTCACCTTCAAGCGGGAGTTCACCGAGGAGACCAGGATTTAGCGGGGGGTAGCGGGCGTAGCAGGCATAGCATTCCGCCTATCCCTGCTAACCCTGCCATTTAGGTATCTTTCACTCGCCAACCAGGGACGATGTGGACATTCGACGAGCGAACGACCGTGGCAAACGACACCCTTACCATCACTGACAACCGCACAGGCAAGACCTACGAAGTCCCGATTGCGGACGAGACGATCCGTGCGATGGACCTGCGCCAGATCAAGGTCAACGACGACGACTTCGGGCTCATGACCTACGACCCGGGCTTCACCAACACCGCGTCTACCCGGAGTGCCGTCACGTTCATCGATGGGGACAAAGGCATTCTCCGGTACCGAGGCTACCCGATCGAACAATTGGCGGAGCAGAGCTCGTTCCTCGAGGTCGCCTATCTCATTCTGAAGGGCGAGTTACCAACGCAGGGAGAGCTCGACGAGTGGGTGTATGGCGTCACCCACCATACGTTCTTGCACGAGAACATCCGGAAACTCATGGATGGTTTCCGCTACGACGCACACCCGATGGGTGTTTTCGTCAGTACGGTTGCTGCGCTCTCGACATTCTATGTGGACGCGAAGCTGATCCACAACTCGGAGGACCGGCAACACCAGATCGAGCGACTCGTGGCCAAAACGCCCACGATCGCGGCCTTTGCCTATCGGCACATGATGGGTCTGCCCTACGTCTACCCCAACAACACGCTCTCGTACCCGGGCAACTTCCTCAACATGATGTTCAGCACGGCCGCCGGATACGAGATCGATCCGGTCCTCGAGCGGGCCCTCGACGTGCTCTTCATCCTCCACGCCGATCACGAGCAGAATTGCTCCGCGAACGCCATGCGCAGTGTGGGGTCGAGTGAATCGGATCCATACTGCTCGATGGCCGCGGCGGCCGCAGCGCTCTACGGTCCGCTTCACGGCGGAGCGAACGAGATGGTCTTGCGGATGCTGCGTGAGATCGGCGACGTGACGAACGTTCCCGCGTACATCAAGCGCGTCAAAGATCGCGAAGTGCGGCTTATGGGGTTCGGGCACCGGGTCTACAAGAACTACGACCCGCGCGCCAAGGTGATCAAAGAAGTCGCGTACCAGGTGTTCGACGTCACCGGCAGGAACCCGTTGATCGACATCGCGCTCGAACTCGAGCGGATCGCCCTCGAAGACTCCTTCTTCGTGGAGCGGAAGCTCTATCCGAACGTCGATTTCTATTCGGGCATCATCTACGAGGCGATGCAGTTCCCCGTAGCGATGTTCCCCGTGCTGTTCGCGATCGGACGCACACCGGGATGGCTCGCGCAGTGGCAAGAATTGCTCACCGACAGCGAGCAAAGAATTGCTCGACCGCGGCAGATCTACACGGGCTACGAGCAACGCGACTACATCGCGATCGGCAAACGAACAGATATCCGGCGGATGGCGGGCGGCAGCTAGGGCAACCGACCCAACTTCCGCAGTTCTTCCCGCAACTCGGCCTCGACCCGCTCGACTTGCTCGAGCGGGATCCCCACGCGCTCAGCCACGTCAGCGCCGAGGGCCTGAACGGCACTCACGGCCCGCACGACCTCCCCCGAAACGAGGCGGGTCACCTCCTCCTGAAGGCGTTGCTCCGCCCGTTGGATCTCCTGGCCGATCGCCGCTCTGAGCGCACCTGCAATAGCATCTCCAACGTTGGAACGGATGGTCATCCTGGGGTCCGAGAGCGTGCCCTCGAATGCGACGTCGATTTGCACCGATCGCAGACCGGAGACGGCATCCCAGAGCAGTGCCTCGGCCCACGCGCGTGAACCGATAGTCCGGTCTTGTGTCGGTTGGGCCTCCGCCCCGATCCGCTGCCAGGTCACGGCGTTCGCCGTCCAACCCACCGACGCCGCCATACGGTTGCCCGATCGAGCAAGATCGAGCTGGGCCGTTCCTTGGCCTAATATCAGGCGCCCGTTCACCATCGGAAGTTCGAAGGTCGGGAGGCCGAGTCCCGTTCCGGCGAACGACAGCGTATCGCTCGAGGGCGCATTCACATGGTCGAGGATCGCGGAGGCGCGGAGCGATCGTGGCCCCGTCGCGGCGCCTTCCCGACCGACGCGCACCACGGTGGGAGCACCATAGACCGCGGGATCCGTCGTCAGGCCCTGAACGAGAGCGGCGTACGCACCAGCGGCGGCCCCTTCACCCCCGATCACCACGTCGACTTCACCGTGCCGGAGCAGGAACCTCGGGTAGGGTGACCCCCCCGGGAATGACACGTCCGTTCCCTCCCGGCGGGCGCGTTTCGCACCCGGGTGTCTTCGCGGGTTGAGCCCGGGCGGGACGAACCGCTCCACCACCTGCGTCCAGTACATCACGGGCTTGAACCACTGCACCACCGCGTCGCCGAAGACGCTGGTGGAAAGGCTCGGCGAATCGAGCGTGGGAAGCTGGAGCAAACCTCGGGCGTACGCGAGGTCCGCGCCCTGGGCGGTAGCGATCTGGTCGAGCGACCCACGCAACTGGGTCATTCCGGCCCGGGTGGTCGTGTCCATGGCCGCGAGGCTTGACCGAACCGACCCCAATCCGTTCAGCGTACTGCGCGAGTTGGAAATCAGGTTGGCGACACCGGTGGGGCCCAATCGGAGCGGGTTGAAATTGCGCAGTTGACTGACCAGTGCGCGTGCGGTGTCGATGTCATCGCGTGGATCGAGTGCGGCAAGCTGGGCCTCCCACGCCGCGCGAAGGCTGTCGGCGCGCGCCGTGGTGCCACGGGCCAGCTGCAACGAACGCAGGCTGTCGGGCGACACGGCATCGATGTCGACCGCCGACGCCAGTCCCGAGAACTGGAGCGCGGGATTTTGTAGCAACCCGGCCCACTGATCGATCATGGCACGTAGCTCTCGACTGGTCTCACTCGGCGGGTCGACGGCCCCTGAGGTTTCACGCGCGGTTCCAAACCGAACCCCGCGAAACGCCATCGTGTCCACGACGAGTTTCTTTTCGAGGAGCGGGCGCATGGCGACGTCGGCGACGATCTCGTCGGCCTGAATGAGATTTGTCATCGGCTTGTCGGGATTCGTCACTTGCAGTCCGCGCAGGACGACCACCCCCTCGCGCACACGCACGTCGGCGCTTTCCAGATCGACGCGTGCCCCAACCACGGTGGTGCCGTACGATTCGATGCTTCGCTCCACCAACCTGTCCAACAGCAGCACCCACACGACCCCGATCAGCAACAGCAGCATTGTGAGAGGAACAATCGCTTTCCAGCGAAACAGCTGTTTGGCCGTGATCACGGCCGGAACATCCGATAGACGTTGTACGCCTTCGACGCTTTCACGAAGTGGTACGCCTTGGTGCGCTGGATCCGTTCGTAGATGGTCTCGCGGTAGCGACGGACACCGTATCGCGCGGCGAAATAGATTGGCCACACCAGCGCGAACCATGCTACGACGCTGCCCAGCAGAACCGTGTTATTGAAGCTCGTCAGCGGAATGACCGGCGTCCCGTAGATCGTGTGCCACACCGGTGACAACACAGAAACGTCGAGCAGCAGGTATCCACCAAGTGCGTCAAAGACCGGGTCGAGGGCGAAGCCCACGGGGGCGAAGACCAACGATCCGATAATCGCACCAGGTATCGAGACGCTGAACACGAAGATCACGCCGAGCATGAGCAGGTTGTGCAGGCTCAGCAATGGCGTCAGGCCGAAGATCGACCCCAGCGCGATCCCCGCCGCCACCTGCCCCGGCGTCCCCTCCGAGTTCAGCGCCTTGAACAGCGATTGAATGAGCTTGACGAGCGTGAGCATGAGTAGTGGATAGTTGAGTAGACGTCCTGCGCACGTCAATGGACGCGGACCTCCCGCTCCCCTCCACCCCTTCTGTCCCTTCTATTCCCACTATCTTCTCCCCATGCCCCATTCACTCGACCCGATTCTCACCCCTTCTTCGATTGCCGTCATCGGCGCGTCGCGCCAGCCCAATACGATCGGCTGGCAGATTCTCCACAACCTCCTCATGGAGGGCTTCCAAGGACCGGTGTACCCGGTGAATCCCAAGGCGAGCGCCATTCACTCGATTCCGGCGTACGCCTCGGTCAAAGACGTACCGGGATCGATCGACCTCGGCGTGGTCGTGGTCCCAAAACAATTCGTCAAGCCGGTTATTGAAGAATGCATCGCCGTCGGAGTTCGCGGACTGGTGGTTATCTCGGCGGGATTCAAAGAAGTCGGTGGCGACGGCCTCGAACGCGAGCAGGAGCTGGCCACGCTCGTCCGCCGCGCGAGTGTTCGCATGGTCGGTCCGAACTGCATGGGGGTGATCAACACGCGAGCCGACGTGGGCATGAACGCTACGTTCGCGCCGAACACGCCGCCGGCAGGACAGGTGGCCCTCGTGTCCCAAAGCGGCGCCATGGGCCTCAGCGTACTGGATTACGCAGAGAGCCTGGGGATCGGGATCTCGAGCTTCGTCTCGTCAGGAAACAAGACGGATGTCAGTGGCAACGATCTCCTCGAGTACTGGGAGCATGACGACAACACGGGTGTCATCCTGATGTACCTCGAGAGCTTCGGGAACCCCGCCAGGTTCATTGATCTCGCGAGAAGGATCACGCGCACCAAACCCATCTGCGTGGTGAAGTCAGGGCGAACGGGCGCGGGAGCGCGCGCCGCCGCCTCCCACACTGGGTCACTGGCGGGTACCGAACTCGCCACCGAGGCCATCATCGCCCAGGCCGGAGCGATTCGCGCCGATACGGTCGAAGAGCTGTTCGACCTAGCAATGGCGTTCGCCAATCAACCGCTTCCCGAGGGCAACCGGGTCGCCATCGTGACGAACGCCGGTGGTCCGGGGATCATTATTGCCGATGCCTGCGAGGCCAACGGCCTACAGGTGACCCCGCTGTCCCCTGAGACCGAGGCACGCTTGCGGGAGCGGCTCCCCGAGGAAGCGAGCGTCCGGAATCCGGTAGACCTGATCGCGTCGGCTCGCGCCGAGAGCTACGAGTACGCGCTTGGCTGCGTGTTCGATGACCCGAACGTCGATGCGGCCATAGCGGCGTTTGTCCCACCTCTAGGCATCCAGACCAAAGACGTGGCCGCCGCGATCGTCCGGGTGAACGCTCAGCATCCGGAGAAACCCCTCATGGCCGTGTTGATGGGCAAACAGGGTTTACCGGCCGGCGTCGCCGAGTTGCACGACGCCGAGGTCCCGGCGTTCATCTTCCCAGAATCCGCCGCGCGCGCACTGGGGGCGATGTGGCAACAACGCCAACGCGCGGACCGCCCGGTGGGCACCCGTCGGTCGTTCGACACGAACGACGACCGCGTTACCACCATCATCGATGCGACCCTCGCAGCCGGTCGCACTAAACTCTCCGAATCCGACGCCATCCGAGTGCTGGAGGCGTACGGGATACCGGTCGTGCCGTGGCGGTACGTGGACGGTGAGGACCTGTCGGCGCTCGCGGACCGGGCGGTCGCAGACGCCGCCAGCCTCGGGTACCCGATCGCAATGAAGGCCGTGAGCCCGGACATCGTGCACAAAACCGATGTCGGGGCGGTGGCGTTGGGTCTCCGTGTCGATGAGGACGTGCGGGGTGCCGTCGACGGGATGATCGACCGGCTGCAGACCCTGGAGCCACCGCCACGGGTGGACGGCCTCCTGCTCCAGCGGATGGCCGCACGGGACGCGACCGAGACAATTGTGGGTCTCACCAGGATTCCACGGATGGGGCCACTGGTGATGTTCGGGATGGGTGGCGTCTATGTCGAGGTCATGCGCGATGTGGTCCTCCGGCTCTGCCCGATTCTCGATTCGGACGCTGAGGACATGGTGCACGGGGTCAAGTTGCACAAGCTGTTGGAGGGCGTGCGCGGACAACCTCCACGCGACCGCGACGCGTTAGTCGAGGTCGTCCTCCGCGTCGCCCAGCTGGCCGAGCGTCACACCCGCATCGTGGAGATGGATATCAACCCGGTGTTGGCCATGGAGTCTGGGGTTCTGGCCATCGACGCGAGGGTGCAGCTGGGAGCGGACTAACTAGTCGTCGTACGTCCCGGCCGATTCGAACGCCGATTCAGGCCCCACGAGTATGTCGAGTTGATCGAGCCAGTAGGCCTCGTCGTCGCGCAGAGCCACGACCATTTCGCCAAAGTCCTCTTTCCGATGCGCTCGATGATACACCATGTAGATGTAGTGGTCATCCACGCCACAGATCTCGATTTTTCCTGTGGCATGCGACATCACGAAGCGCGCGCGTTTCGCGAGCCCGGAGACGTGGCGTTTGGCTTCTCGCACGATGTGCCAGCCCTCGACTATAGGCACTTCAAACGGCTCATTGCCGGCCGTCGGCCGTCCCTGGAAGACGTAATAGGGCGGGCATGAGGCGAACGACAGTTCCCGAAACAGGCTCGCAAGCGTTTGTGGGTAATCGTTCACGCCGCGGACGATGGGGCATTGGTTCACAATGCCGGCTCCCGCGGTCGACAGCCGTCGCAGCGCCTCGCGAGCCTCTGGCGTCAACTCGCGTGGATGGTCGAAGTGGTTCATGACGTAGATCTGCGTACCACATGCCACATAGTCGTGGATCAGCTTCAAGAGATCGGGATCATCGAGAACCCGGAACGGATTGAATGCGACCATCTTCGTGCCGATGCGAATGATCCGTACGTGCGGAACGGCCGCCACATCCGAGAAGATCGTTTCGAGGCGCCGCGTCGACATGATCAAGGGATCACCCCCGGTGAGCAGCACATTGGTGATCTCTTCATGTTCCTTGATGTAGGCGAGCCCATGCCGGTAATCGAGTGACGCGTCATCGTTGTCGTTCATGAACAGCCGCTTGCGGAAGCAGTACCGGCAGTATGCTCCGCACACCTCGTTGACGAGCAACAGGGCCGTGTCCGTATACTTGTGCTGGCAACCGCGCACCGGGGTGTACGACGCCTCACGTGACGCATCGAGGTCGCCCCAGTCGCTGAGCTCGTGCTCGTGTGGAATCACCAGGCGACGAATCGGATCGTTCGGATCGTCCCAGTTGATCAGGCGGATGTAGTAATCATTCAGCCGAAACGCATATTTCTCGGCTACGGGCTCAAGGCGCTGCTTCTCCCGCGGAGACAGGCCGTCGAGCTTGGAAAGGTTCGTGATATAGCGCACCTTCGGCATTCAACCACTCCTTCGCTCGGTACTCGTGTGTTTTCGTGCGTTCGCTAGCCCAGCCTCGCTGTAAGTGAACTATCTGGTAGCTTCTTAAAGAGAACTCATGGTACAGGAGTAAGCAACTTCAGTGCATACGCTCGTAACGGGTGGAACGGGATTCATTGGCACACTGCTCGTCCGATCCCTGATCAACGACGGTCAGCACTGTACGGTCATTTCGCGGTCGGGAACCGACCGCTGGAACACCGACGCGGTGACCATCGTGACCGCTGACCCCACCACGCCCGGCGTTTGGCAGAACCACATCGCGCAGGTTGACACGGTCGTCAACCTCGCCGGGGCACGCATCGTCGATCCGCCCCTTCGCTGGACACGACGACGCAAGGCGATTCTACGCTCTTCGCGCGTCGCGACTACCACCAACCTTGCAGAGGCGATTCGATCCGCCGCAAGACCACCGGGGACGTTTCTCTCGAGTTCGGCGATCGGCTATTACGGCGCGCGCGGCGACGACATCATTGATGAGACCGCGCCCCCAGGCCGTGATTTCCTTGGATCTCTCGCCGTGGAATGGGAGCAGGCGACACAACCAGCAACGGAGGCGACTCGCATCGTCGTCATGCGAACTGGCTTGCCACTCTCACCAACGGGCGGAATTCTCGAAGCGCTGCTTCCGATCTTTCGCACTGGTCTTGGAGGTCCATTCGGCGATCCCGCAAACTGGCTGTCCTGGATACACTGGTCGGATACCATTCGTTTGGTGCGGTTCCTGATGACGGCCGATGTGACCGGCCCCGTCAACATCACCGCTCCCAATCCCGTGACGGTCAAGACGTTCGCGAAAGCACTCGGTGAGGCGCTTCACCGCCCCGCCTTCATTCCCGCCCCGGCATTGGGACTGCGGCTCGCGCTCGGAGAAAGTGCGGATGCGCTTCTCCACCTCCAACGCGTGGTCCCCGCACGTGTGCTCGACGCAGGCTTCGAGTTTGAGTTTCCGACGATCGCGCTCGCCCTCGAGGATTTGTTCGGGAAATGAGAAAGCGCCCGCCGGCGCTCTCAATGTAGAGGATCGCGGCTCGTGCTCTACCCCAGAGCTCGCCGTTCGCCTCCGTCGCGGCGGTCGAGAATCACGCGGCGCGCGCGCTCTCGCCGGTCCTTGCCGGAACGCCGACCGGCGTGCCTCCGCACCGCGGCGACGCGCCGCTCACGGAACCGACGATCCACGATATGGCGTCGGTCGGTGCCCACACGGCGAATGACCCGTCGGCGCTCCGTTCCGATGCGACGCTCGGGCCGCTTGGATCGGGCTGGTTGATCAAAGGAAAACGGCTCGTATTCCACTCGCAGCCCTCTTGGGAGAGTCCCCACACTCGTCGCCGAGCAAGTTATGGTCCGCGGGGCCGCACGCAAGTCCGTAGCTAGAAGCCTGGTAAGCGTTTGGAATCCTGGGAGCCATGTTTGACCCCCAGCCCAACCCCCGTCCCGAGCCCAACGGCCGTCACCCAACTCACCAGAGGAAGCGGTCCTGCGACAGCCGCAGCGGCAAGTGCCGTCACGGCCCCCACAACGAGCGGAACTCCCGGTTTGTGGGTCGCCTCCACGAATCGGAGCCTGCGCCTAACGAATTGCCTTGTCTTGATATAGCCCCCGATTCCAAGGGCTCCCAAGATCGCGAGTTCGATGATTCCCATGGTTGCGGTCTCCCTCCTGTGTTTCAAGACGAGACGTTCAGGGAGGAAGTTTCAGGGTGCCTGGTGGGCCGGCACGGCGAGGGCTGAGAGCCACCGGTCAGATTCGAACTGACGACCACTCGATTACGAATCGAGAGCTCTACCCCTGAGCTACGGTGGCGGGTCGGGCGGCCAGCCGGTCAGGCGGACAGCTGGTCAGTCGACCGCCCGACCGCCCGGCCGCCTGCCCACCCGATATGCCCTGGCCCGGATTCGAACCGGGACGGCTTGCGCCACTGCCCCCTCAAGACAGCGTGTCTACCAGATTTCACCACCAGGGCATGCAGGCCGCCCACTGGGCGACGGGCTGGGAAACTAGTGGAAGGCCGGGTTGGGGGTCAATAGAATGATGGGACGGAGGGGACAGAAGGGAGGAATGGGACTGAAGGGACAGGGCGGTGGGGAGAAGGGGAAGCTATTCGATCGTGAATATGAGTTCGCGGTGGGCGCTGCGGATCGCCCGCTCTGCGGCATCCGTCGAGTCCGCACGCGCGAAGATGAACCCGAGGTAGCGGGATTCGTAGGGCAGCCGACGTAAGCGTGCACCAAGGGGAACCGTCATGGTGATGTCCGTCACTTTCGGGATTGACCATGCTGCCTCCATGCCGTCGACACCACGCAACACTCCGGCCGCCGGAATCGGGATCATCATCACTCCACTCGCGCCCCGTTCTCGTTCCGGAATCGATTCCACCGTTCCCAGCACCAATCCCAGAGTGAGCTCTTCCAGTGATACGTCCCCCGTGGACCCAAACCGCAGTACGCGAGCGCACTTCCCTCCGATCGGCCTCGCCGCGACCTCGATCAACCACGCACCTGAGTCGTTTACTCGAACCTCCGCGTGCACCGGACCGTGGGTGAGACCAAGGGCGGCGACACCGTCGGCAACACACTCGACGATGGTATGCGCTTCTGCCTCCCCGATGCGAGGAGGCGTCAGGTAGATCGATTCTTCGAAGTACGGACCTTCCAGTGGATCCGGTTTCTCGAACACCGCAAACGGCGCAAACCGACCATCGTGCACTGTCCCCTCAACGGCGAACTCGGCCCCAGCCACGTAGGCCTCGAGTAACACGTTTCGCACGTGCGACCGGTCATCCTCATCCAGAATGTCACCAATGGTTCGCAGCGCCTTGCGGAGTTCGTCGTCATTGTCGGCCCGAATCACACCCCGCGACGCGGAGAGCGTGAGTGGCTTGGCCACCACGGGATACGTGAGCCCGTGCGGGACCGTCGATGAACCGTCGAGGGACACCAACGCAAACCGTGGCACCGAAACTCGGGCCCTGGCAAGCAGCTGTCGTTGCCGGTACTTGTCGCGCGCCGCTTCCACCGCCGTGATGGGTGAGTACGGGATTCCCAGTCGACTCCCGATGTGCGCGGCGACCACGGCGGTCGCGTCATCCACTCCAAACACCGCATCCAGCGCATGCCGCGACGCAAAGGCCTCGGCCTCGTCTGCCGACCGGTCCGGATCGCAGAGATCCAACGTGAGCAATCCGTCATGGTCCGCGGACGAGAACGTCGAATCCTCCTCGGACCCGACTGTCACGTCCACGCCCAGTCGTTCCGCAGCGGCGAGATACCCATCGACGTTATAGGTGTGGGTCGGGAGGAGGAGGAGCAGGCGCATGGGTTAGGTAGTAGAAGGGATAGAAGGGATAGAAGGGATAGAGGGGGTGGACTCCATCAACGTCCTAACCGCATCTATTCGTGTCTATCCCTTCTATCCCCTCTATCCCCTCTTATTTCTTTTGAGCCTCAAAATACGGATTCGTCCCGGACGCGTGATCCGTGATGTCCTTGATTCCCTTGAGGCCGGGAAGCTGCCGCTTGAGAGACGCCTCAATACCCTGGCGCAGCGTGACATTCGCCATCCCGCACCCCTGACATCCACCCATCATGCGGACGACCACCGTCATGTCCTGCACGTCGACGAGTTCGACCTTGCCACCGTGCTGCGCCACCGCCGGATTGACCTGCGTATTGAAGATCTCCTCGATGATGTCGAAGATTTCATCATCGTCGGTTGCGGCACGAGCAAGCTGCGACGGGGCATGGTCAGCGAGCGCGGCGTCTATCGCATATTTCACCTGCGGCTCGATCGCGCTCCACGGAAGCGAACCATCCTGGACGGCCGTAATCGCATTCCCATTCACGACGACCTCGCACACCGCGGGCACTTCCAGAACCGCCGCCACCACCGGAACGCCGACAGCCTGATCGGGCGACGTGAATTTCTGCACCCCACCCTCAGCGATCTGCTCGTTCACAACGAACTTGCACCGCAGGTCGTCGATGGGGGTGACGGTGATGGGAGAAGATGGGGACATAACGAAAGGTAAAGGGCGGACGGCGGAGGGCGAAGGGCGCAGAAAACGCCCTCCGCCCTTCTCCTGTTAGGGACTCACCGCCGCCTTCGCGGTCTCGCGGATGAGGATCGGGTCGAGCCCGTTCTCCGTAAGCAGTTCATTCAGTCGACGCAGGTCGGTCTCGATGATCACCTGGAGGCGGTCGAGCTCGATTTGCAGCAGTCCGCTCAGATACTCGTACACTTCGCGAGATTGCTCCGTCGGCTCGGCTTCGCCGCTCTCCACGTGCCCTAACAGCGCGGCGATCTTGTTGTTCAACTTGATGGGGAAGTTGAGGGGATCTTGGTTCGATTCGTTGCGAACCTGATAGATCTCCTGCTCTACCTCGCCCATCTTCATCTTGACCACGCCGCCTTGTTCTTCGATGTCACGATCATCCGTCTTGTCGAGCCGATCGTCGACTTCGGTCTTGACTTCGCGAATCTGAATGACCGCTTCGTTGGCTTCGGTTACCCGATCACGAACCTGCATCGCCATATCGAAACGTTCTTGCAGTTGGGCGACGGTCACGCCTTCCCATCGCGGATCCATACCGATCTCGAAGTCGTGCGTCTGCACGATCTCACCGGCCGTCAGGCGCACCTGATAACGCCCGGGCACCGCACGCGGTCCCATCGGCCGCGCTCCCCAGAAGATGCGTCCTTCGAAATCGGTCCACGCGGGATACCTCATGTTCCACGAGAACGAATGCGAGCCGGCTGTTGCCGAAGGCGTTTGGTTACCGCCAAACCCACCGAACCCACCGAAACCCCCACCACCTTGGCCACGCGGGCGGTCACTCGGCGCGCCCGTGTACTCGCTAATGACTTCCCCGAAGCCGTCCAGAAACTCGATTGTGAGCGTATCTACGTCCGCCGCGAGGTAGTAGGAAACACGTGCACTGTTGTCGAGCCCGAGCACCGGATTGTTGGGCTCGAAGAGATGCACCTCCGCTTCGGCGATCTGCTGGTTCATCTCGCGCAAGGGGCCGATGTTGTCCATCACCCAGAACGAACGACCGTGCGTACTGATCACGAGATCGTCATTCTTCACGCGAATGTCCGAAACCTGGGTCACGGGAAGATTCTGTGAGAGCGGCGACCAATTGGCGCCGTCGTCCCACGAGACGTAGACCGTCCGCTCCGACGCAGCATAGAGCAGCCCCGGCCGGGTCGGATCTTCGCGAACCGCTCGGACGAAGTCGTCGCCCGGGATGCCGTTCACGATCTTGGTCCACGACTGTCCGAAATCCGTCGTGCGCCAGATGTAGGGGCTTCGATCGTTGTCAACGAGGTACCGAATGCCGGCGACATAGGCTTTGCCGGATGTGGTGGGCGACGCCTCGATGGTGTTGATACGAACAAAGTCCGGTGCGTCCCTCGGGGTCACGTTGCGCCATGATCCTCCGTGGTCCTGCGTCACGTGCACGTAGCCGTCGTCCGACCCGACCCAAATCACGTCGCCGTCGTGGAACGACGGCGCAATCGTGAACACCGTGGCGTAGGTCTCAACGCCCGTCTGATCCTTGGTGATGGGTCCACCAGAAGGTCCCATGGTGGACGGATCGGCGCGTGTCAGGTCATCGGACAGCTGCTGCCACGACTGCCCTTCGTCCGTACTCATCCACACCTTCTGCGTTCCCGTGTAGAGCCGGTCCGGATAGACGTGCGAAAACTCAATGGGGAACGTCCACTGCACGCGTTCGACCAGATCTTCCGACGACTGCCCCATGGGATTCTCAGGCCAGACATTGATGGAGCGGCCCTCTCCGTTGCGATGGTTGTACAGAGAAAGGCTCCCACCGTAGCAACCGGCGTAAAACTTGGCCGGATCCCTCGGATCGTTGGTCACGTGCCCGCTCTCGCATCCGCCGGCGGCGAAGAAATAGTTGCCACCTCGCGAGATGTGATTCCAACCGCGACTTGGCACGCAGGCGGTGGAGTTGTCCTGCTGCCCTCCGCAAATGAAATAGGGCTCGTGATAGCTCGTCGACACGCGGTAGAACTGTGCCGTCGGGTAGTCCTGCTCCGACCAGCTTTGGCCACCATTGTACGAGACGTTGCCACCACCGTCGTTGGTATTGATCATCCGATCCGGATCGCTTGGCGCAATCCAGAGATCATGATTGTCCCCGTGCGGTACCCGGATGCCTTGATACGTCTCGCCGCCGTCACGGGATCGATAGAACCCCGTGTTGAGCACGTAAACGACATCAGCATCCTGGGGATCGGCGTAGATACGCGTGTAGTAGAATGCGCGCTGCCGCAACCGTCGCTCCTCGTTGATGCGCTTCCACGTCATGCCGGCGTCATCCGATCGGAACACACCGCCTTCATCGTTCTCCACGATTGCCCACACGCGGTGGGGAGCGGCCGGTGACAACGCGACACCGATCTTGCCAATCAGGCCGGTTTGCGGGAGCCCTTGGTTCCGCGTGATCTCCGTCCACGTCTCACCGAAGTCCACGCTTTTGAACAGCCCGCTTCCCGACCCACCCGAGGACATGCCCCAGGATTTGCGGAAGGCTTCCCACAGCGCCGCATACATCACCGCCGGATTGTTGGGATCCAGAGTGAGATCCACACCACCAGTGTTCTCGTCGCGGTACAGCACGTTTCGCCACGTTTCCCCACCATTGTTCGTTTTGTAGATGCCGCGCTCTGGATTCGATGCGGAGTGCATCCCAAACGCCGCTACCCACACCATGTTGCAGTCCTGCGGGTGAATGCGGATGCGGGAGATGTTCTGCGTGTTCGTCAGGCCCATGTGCCGCCAGGTCTCACCCCCATCGGTCGACTTGTAGACGCCGTCGCCCTGCATGATGTTGCCGCGCAACTGCGTCTCACCGGTGCCGATGTACACGATGTCCGGGTTCGCCTCGCATACCTGCACGGCACCCACCGAGCCACTCGTGATCTGACCGTCGGTGACCGGGCGCCAGTTCTGCCCGCCGTCCATGGTCTTCCACAGCCCGCCGCCGGTGGCGCCAAAGTAGAACTCCATGGGGCGGGCATCGCTGCCGGCACCCGCGGTCGACCGGCCCCCTCGGGCAGGCCCAACGTTCCGCCACTGGAGAGACTCGTAGAGCGCAGGATCGAACTGCTGTGCCGACACGGACGACGCAACAGCAGCGGTGAGAATGCCGATCGTGAAGGCTATTGAACGCGGGCGCATGGGATGAAGCTCCTCCGAAGCATCGTGATTGATCTGCCTAAGGGTGGGATGTTACCTGCTGTACGCGGGGGTCGCTAGATGCGCTGACGACGGGCGAACGGGGGAGCTGGCGGACGGCGGACGGGCGATCCAGACGGCAGGGTGGGCGCCTTGCGCCGCTTCGGAATCCGCGTTGCTTTTCCCGCGCAACTATCGCATACGGGAGTACATCATGACCGGCCTCACTCGGACATTGACCACGGTCGTCGGCCTCGCGCTGGCAATCTCCACAACGTCCTTTGCACAGTTCGATCCGGAACAGTTCTCTGCCATGAGCGCCCGCTCCATCGGGCCATCCGGCATGAGTGGCCGCATCGGCGCGATTGACGCCGTCAACGCCGACCCCAACATCGTGTACGTCGGCGCGGCTACCGGAGGACTCTGGAAATCCGTCAATGGCGGATTCACCTGGGAGCCAATCATGGATGACCTTCCGGCCGCATCGATTGGCGCGATCGCGATCAACCAACCCAACCCGGACCTCGTCTGGGTCGGCACTGGCGAGCGGAATCGACGGAATTCCGCGGGAGTAGGCACGGGCATCTACAAATCGAACGACGCCGGGAAGACCTGGACGCGCATGGGTCTGGAGAACACCGGCGCGATCGACGCGATCCTCATCGATCCACGCAACTCCGACGTCGTCTACGTCGGCGCACTCGGGAACACGTGGAATGACACCGAGGATCGGGGTGCCTACAAAACCGCCGACGGTGGCCGCACGTGGCAGAAGATCCTCTACGTCAACAACCGGACGGGTGCCGGCGATCTGGTGATGGACCCGTCGAACCCCGATCACCTCATCGCGGCCATGTGGGAGCATCGGCGTTGGCCCTGGTACTTCAAATCCGGGGGTGAGGGGAGCGGTCTCCACGTTACGTACGACGGCGGCGGCTCGTGGAAGCAGCTCGGACCCGACGACGGTCTGCCCGAGGGTGAGTTAGGACGCATTGGGCTGGACTTCGCCCGCGGCAAACCGGACGTGGTGTACGCGCTGGTCGAGGCCGAAAAGAACGCAGTACTCCGGTCCGATGACGGCGGTGACACGTGGGAGATGGTCAACCAGACGCCGGGCATCAACGGTCGCCCGTTCTACTATGGGCAGCTTCGGGTGGATCCCACGAACGAGAACCGCGTCTGGATCGTCGAGAGTCCCATCAAGCTCAGCGAAGATGGTGGGAAGAACTTCGAAGTCCTCCTGGGCTTCGCCGAGGTGCACGTCGACCACCATGCCTTTTGGGTGAGCCCGGATGGGCAGACCATCTACGACGGCAACGATGGCGGCGTGTACATCGCGCGGGACGGTGGGCACGCGTTCCGGTTCGTGGAGAACCTCCCGCTGGCGCAGTTCTATCACATCGCCGCGGATATGGCGACGCCGTATCACGTGCTCGGTGGGCTGCAAGACAACGGCTCTTGGAGGGGGCCGGCGGTCACTTGGCACAACGGCGGTATTCGGTACTACGACTGGTACGAGGTGGGCTTCGGCGACGGGTTCGCCACGTTCCTCGACCCGAGCGACCCTCGACACGGGTATGCGACGTCGCAGAACGGCGGCATCATCCGGTTCGACCTCGAAACCGGTGAACGGCGCGGAATCCGACCCGCTGATCCTGAGGGCGGTCGGCTGCGCTTCAACTGGAATCCGGCCATGAACACCGACCCCTTCGACGGGGGTCTCTATCTCGGAAGTCAGTTCGTCCACAAGAGTCTGGACCAGGGTGCGAGCTGGCAAACACTCAGTCCGGATCTCACTACCAACGACGTCGCCAAGCAGATGAGCGACACATCCGGCGGTCTCACGTACGACGCCTCGGGCGCCGAGGCCCACACGGCGATCCTCGTCATCGCGCCGAGCTCCGTTGAGCGGGGCGTGATTTGGGTGGGCACTGACGATGGCAACGTCCAGGTCACGCGCGACGGCGGCACGACGTGGCAAAACGTGGTCGACAACATCCGCGGCGTACCAGCCAACACATGGGTTCCATCGATTCGACCCTCGCGCTTCGACGGCGGAACGGCGTTCGTCGTGTTCGACAACCATCGCAACGGGGACAACGCGCCCTACTTATTCAAGACCACAAACTACGGTCGCTCGTGGGAGAGCCTGGTGAATGGTGACCTGGATTACTTCCTCCACACGATCGAACAGGACCCCATCAACTCTGACTTGCTCTTCGCCGGCAGCGAATTTGGCATGTTCGTGTCACTGAACGGCGGGGATCGCTGGCATCTGTGGACACACGGATTGCCGCGGGCTCCAGTGCGAGGGCTAGTGGTGCATCCACGCGAGCACGATCTCGTGATTGGCACGCATGGCCGCTCGGCGTACGTGCTAGACGACGTTCGACCGCTGCGCGAGATGGCGGCGGACCAGAGCATCGCGACTCGATCGTTGCACCTTTTCGCCATTCCCGATGCTGTCCAGTATCAGGTAGCGCAGGTGCATGGTATTCGGTTCACCGGATTCGACATGTTCCTGGGCGAGAACCGTCCGTACGGCGCGTTGTTGAGTTACTGGATCGCCGAGGGCGACGAGGACGCCGAGGTCACCATCGAAGTGATGGACGCCAGTGGCGAGGTCGTCCGCACATTCAGTGGTCCAGCCGAGTCCGGGCTCAATCGCACTGCGTGGAACCTGCAGACGGATGGGGCTAGACGCCCAGAAGGGCAAAGTGGCGGTGGCGGAGGAGGAGCCTTTGGACCCCCGGGGCCTCCTGCCCTACCAGGTGATTACACCATCCGTGTGTTCAGAGATGCCGATACGGTGTCCGCGCCGGGGTCGGTCGCCGCTGACCCTCGTTTCGACTACACGATGCGAGATCGCCGCGCGAAAGCCGACGCGATTCGACGCATCGTTCGGTTACAGGAGGTGGGGCTCGAACTGGCGCACCGGCTCGATACCTCAAAGGACAAGATCGAGCAGGTGATCGAGATGGCGGGTGACGACGACGCCCTCGCCACGTTGCGTGAGGACGGACGAGCGCTGGTCGAACGCATCGACGCGGTCAGGGAGGATATGCGTGGGCGGCAGGTGGATCAGGGGTTCATCCGCAATTCGGGAACCGTGAACCAAGTGGCAGGCACCGCGTACGGCCAGCTCGCATCCTCTTGGGGCGCCCCGACACCCAACGAGATGACACTCGTCACGCGGGCCGAAGCACGGATGCAAGAGGCACTTGGACCCGCCAATGACGTGCTGCAGGCGATTGGCGCATACCGTGATCAGGTGGTGAACGCGGGGATTGAGTTGCTCGATCCCGTTGAGACGATCGATATGAGCTGGAGGCCTGCGGGATAAACGGGGCAGATCGGACGGAAGGGACGGACGGGACAGCTACCACCCAAGACGGCCTGGTCCCCTCCGTCCCTTCTGTCCCCTCCGTCCCCGCTATCTCGCTAGCCTTATCCCGCTAAACTGCCACCGATCCGGCGCGTAGAAGAAGTTCCGGTAGGTGGGTCTGATGTGTGACTGGGGCGTCGCACACGAGCCCCCGCGCAGGACATTCTGACCAGACATGAACTTCGCGTTGTATTCGCCAAGAGCACCTTGCGGGCGCTGGTATCCGGGATAGGCCGTGTAGGCACTCGACGTCCACTCCCAGACGTCTCCGAACATCTGCTGTGGAATGCTGAGGGTAGCGGTCGAAGGGGCCAGGGGGGCGGGATGGAAACGTTGGCTGTCGACGAAGTTGCCTTCGATAGGCTGTTGGGACGCTACGACCTCCCACTCGACCTCGGTCGGGAGGCGCGCGCCCGCCCAACTCGCGTACGCATCGGCTTCGTATAAGCTCACGTGGCACACGGGCTCCCCGTCGGCGACGGGTCGGAAGCCCGAAAGCGTGAACTGATACCACTCGCCATCACGTCGCTCCCAATACAGTGGCGCCTTCCACCCCTCGGTGTTGACCGTTGCCCAGCCATTGGAGAGCCAGAAATCCGCCCGTTCGTACCCTCCGTCCTCCAGGAACGCCTTGTACTCGCCATTGGTGACCAATCGATTGGCTAGCTCGAACTCGTGCACGTACGCCTTGTGTCGTGGGGTTTCGTTGTCGTAGACGAATCCTTCCTCGTAGTCCCGCCCAATCTCGTACACCCCCTCATGCACGTGCGTCCACGTCACATCCCCACTTTCCCTTCTATCCCCTCTCTCCCCTCTATCCTTTCTGTACTCCGGCCTCAACGGATTCTGCGACAACAGGTGCTTGATATCCGTCACTATCAGCTCTTGATGCTGTTGCTCGTGATGAAGCCCAATCTCGATGATTACCCCGGGTACCTCGACACCGAGCGACTGGCATCGCTCGAACAGCGCGTCCATCCCCGCGTCCACATGCGCCCGGTACGAATGTACGTCCGCGACCGTGGGGCGGGTGATGAGCCCGCGGTCCGGTCGCGAGAACTGCTCGCCGAGGGTGTTGTAGTACGAATTGAACAGAAACGCGTAGCGAGGATCACTCGACGCGTAGTCCGGGTGGTGGGGCTGCAACACGAGTGTCTCAAAGAACCAACTCACATGTGCAAGATGCCACTTGGTCGGGCTGGTATCGGGCATGGACTGTACGACATAGTCCTCAATCTCGAGCGGCGCGCACAACTGTTCCGTGGCGGCACGCACGTCCCGGTAGCGCGCTGCGAGATCTGTGATTGGTTTGACGTCGGTGGCCATGGCGAGCTCCTACGCGATCTTCCTCAATAGTAGCTCTCCAAACCACTGCTTGTCATCGGTGAACGTCTGCACCGTCTCGAATCCAAACGTCGAAAGGAATTGTCGGAGATCCCGCAGGACGAACTTGCGGCTAATCTCGATCATGATCTGGTCACCAGCGGCAATCTCGATGTCGGTCCCCATCGGCGCGATGTGGATGGTCTGGGCCTTGTGAAACCTCATGAACGTCTCAATCCGTTGCCACCGGTCGTTGAACCGGGCGACGTGCTCGAGGGCATCCAGGTCGATGTCCGCGCCAAGTTCGCGGTTCATGCGAGCGAACAGGTTCTTCGTAAACCGTGGGGTGATCCCTGCCGCATCGTTGTACGCGGCTTCCAGCACGTGCCGCGGCTTGACCAGATCGGCGCCGAGCAGGAAGTAGTCACCCACTTGAAGACTGGCACTCACCCGCTGCCAAAAGATCAAGGATTCCGTTTGGTTGAAGTTGCCAATCGTCGAGCCCAGGAACATCACCATGGCAGGCGAATGCTGTTTCATCAGCGGAAACGCTTCTTCGTAGGTCCCGACGATCCCGCTCACGCTCACGCCCGAATGTTCGTCAGCAATCCGCTGCGTGGCTTGTTCGATAGCGCTGTCGCTCACATCGATCGGGACATAGACGACGTCATTGGCAGCGGTTGCGTTCGCAGCATACGCCGTCAGGACGTGATCGGTCTTGAGCGAACTTCCCGATCCGAGTTCGATCAACGTGACTGGGCCAGTGAGCCGCGCAATGGTAGGCCCTTGCTTGGCGAGGATGGCAGCCTCGATCCGGGTCGGATAATACTCGGGCTGTTCGGTGATAGACTCGAACAACGCGCTGCCTTCGGCATCGTAGAGAAAACGACACGGCAACCAGCGGGGAGTGTCGTGGAGGCCGAGCACGATCGCCTTGGCGAACTCGCGGCGTTCGGCATCGACAGCCGAGGGAGTGGACATAGGCGATCCTCGCACATATCGAATGCGCGCGCGAAGTCTGGATGAGGTACGAGAAGGAATTGAGATGCGCTCGTCGGCGTTGCCGTGAAGCTAGGATACGGGACGGGGACGTGCAACCGAATAGATTGGTACCGGGGAAGGGGGACGATGGATTCCGGTAAGGGTGGAGGACACGAGGACGTCGGGCGAAGACGATTCGACTACTTCCGCTAAAGGCGCGAGCACATGCAACACATGAAAGGCATCACGAGATCTGCCGTATCGCGTCTATCCCTGCTATCCCTGCTATCCCTGCTATCCCCGCTATCTCCGCTCATCGCCCAATCTGCCGACCTGATCATCCGTAACGGGCGCCTCTTGGACGGGACAGGGAATCCGTGGCGGTACGCCGACGTCGCGATTGACGGAGACCGCATCGTCGCCGTGGGCCGACTGGAGGGCATGACTGCCCAACGAACCATCGACGCGACCGGGCTGTACGTCGCACCGGGGTTTATCGACCCCCACTCCCATGCATCGGGCGGGCTCATTCGACCGCAGACCAGCCACGCGCAACCGCTGCTGGCGCAGGGGATTACCACGGTCGTGATCAATCCGGATGGTGGTGGTGCCGTCGACCTGTCGCGCCAGCGCATGCAGATCTTGGAACATCCGATTGGCGTGCACGCCGCCCTGCTCGTCCCACACGGGTCGGTGCGGCGGGCGGTTCTGGGAATGGCGGACCGCGCTCCGTCACCCGCCGAGCTCGATTCGATGCGCGCGCTCGTGCGACGCGGCATGCAGGAGGGCGCGTTTGGGCTTTCCAGCGGTCTCTACTACGCGCCAGGGAGTTATGCCCAGACGGAGGAGGTGGTCGTGCTCGCGCGTGTGGCGGCCGAGTACGATGGCGTCTACACGAGCCACATCCGCGATGAGGCTGACTACTCGGTCGGTGTGATTGGCGCCGTGGACGAGGTCATCACGGTGGCCCGAGATGGTGGTCTCCCGGGCGTTGTGACACATGTGAAGGCCCTCGGGCCTCGGGTGTGGGGATACTCGCAGGCAATCGTCGAGCGAATCGACCGCGCCCGCGCTCAGGGGATCGAGGTTTACGCGGATCAGTACCCGTACGATGCGTCAGGGACCAGCATCACCGGTGCGCTCGTGCCTCGTTGGGCGCAGGTGGGTGGCGGCGATTCTCTTCTGGCGCGCCTCGAGATGCCTGACGCCCGCGCTCGTCTCGAAACCGATATGCGTGAGAATCTCGACCGCCGCGGTGGTGCCGACCGCCTGCTCTTTCGGGATTCCCCTCGCGGTGAGGAAGCCATCGTTGGCCGCACGTTGGCCGACGTTGCGCGCGATCGCGGCATGGACGCGATCGAGACCGCCATTGACATCCTCAGTCGGGGCGGTGCTGGCGTCATCTCTTTCAACATGATTGAGCGTGACGTCGAAACGTTGATGCGCCAGCCATGGACCATGACCTCAACGGATGGGTTTCTGGCTGCACCTGGTGAGGGCTTCCATCCGCGCGGGAACGGAACGTACGGCCGGAAGATCCGGCGGTACGTGGTGGAACGTGGGACCGTGAGCCTGTCGCAGGCCATTCACAGTATGACCGGCCTTCCGGCATCCGTCTTCCGCATGGACGACCGCGGGGCCATCCGCCCAGGCGCGGTCGCCGACGTCGTGGTCTTCAACCTCGAGCGCGTGACCGACCGCGCGACCTACACCGAACCGTACCAGCTCAGTGAAGGCATGGTGTATGTGGTGGTGAACGGGAAGCTGGCTATCGACGGTGGCGAGTTCACGGGCGTAAACACCGGGACTGTATTGACCAGGAGATAGCACCAAGCGGTCCACGGCGGACGGTGGACTGCCACCTTGATTAGTTCATCAACTCCCGCGCGGTTGTGCTGAGCTGCGCGAAGCGCTCGCGCTGGGTCTCTGTCGGCGGGTACACCGTCCCTTGCTGGACGCCGCCGCCGTTCAACTCACCCGCGAGCCCGCCGAGCTGGCCGCGCACGCGGCAGAGACGCTGCATCGGATCCTGCTGATCGCCGGCCCCGCCCCCACCCCCGCCGCCAAATCCCCCACGACACCGGGTACCCGCCTCTTGGAGCCGTTCGTTGACCTCTGCCTGGAGGTCCACGATCGACAACAAGAACGCCTCGCGTGCGCGCCAGTCGTCGTCCGACACCGGCATCGCTGGATCGCCCCGCACCGTGACCGTCTGTGTCGAGCGGACACCATCGGCATCGAGTGTCACCGTATACACACCCGGAGAGACGAGAGGGCCACGCGGGCCCAGCGGTCGCGGTGGCACTGGCAGCGCTCCGCTCCGTGGGCCACCGCCGAATCCACCTCCGAACGCCGGAGCTTCGTGTCGGAGATCCCACGTCAAACGGTGGATACCTGACGCCGTTGGTCCCTCGAGCGTACGAACCACTCGGCCGGCCGCGTTGGTGACTGTCAACGACACGCTCGACGCCCCATCGCCGAGATAGTACGTGATGGGCGTGCCCTCCTGCGGGTTGTCGCCGGCGTACGCGCCTTGGCCCCGGTACGAGGTCGCCTTCCAGTGGTGCGATAGCGTCCCACGACGAATGCTGAACAAGTGCGCGCGCGATGACGCCACCTCGGATGACCATTCGGCGAGCGGCGTGACATCGTCCAAGATCCAAATACTTCGTCCGTGCGTTCCCAACACGAGGTCCTTCTCGCGCGGGTGGATGACCATGTCATCATACGCCGTGGTCGGCAGATTCGAGGAGAACTTCGACCAGCCGTCTCCCCCATTGGTGGACACGAAGACAGCATGCTCGGTGCCGATGAAGAGGAGATTCGGGTTGTTCGGATGCTCGACGATAACGTTGACCGAGCCCATGGGATCCAGCCCGTTTGTCATGCTGGTCCACGTACGACCGAAGTCGGTCGTCTTGAATGCGTACGGTGCGAAGTCACCATCGCGATGGGCATCGAGCGTCGCGTACGCGGTACCTGCGCCGTGTGACGACCCGGCAACCCGGCTCACGTAGGTGCCACTACGTACGCCGCGGACGTTCCGACCAACCTCCTCCCAGTTCGCGCCACCGTCGCGCGACACCTGGACGTTGCCGTCATCCGTTCCAACCCACAGGACGTTGGGAGCAATTGGCGATTCGGCGATCGTCGTGATCTCGCCAAACGAACTGGTACCATCGTTTCGCGACAGGCCGATGTCACGTCCGAGCACTCCCATGATCTCGAGTGTGTCACGGTCGATTTGTCTCGTGAGATCGTCCGTTCTCGACCAGCTCGAGCCACGGTCCCGCGAGATGAACAAGCGATTCCCGCCAAGGTAAACCACTCGGGAATCGTGTCTCGACACCAGACTTGGCGAGGCCCAATCCCACCGATAGTCCTCACCTTCCGGCTCCAACGGTTCGATGTTCACGATGTCGCCAGTTTCGGCATCGACCCTCGTGTACCCCCCGTTTTGCGAGTTGCCGTAGACGTAGCGGTGGTCGGTTGGGTCGGGTTGCCAGTACATCCCGTCACCGAACCCGATCTGCATCCAATCGTCGTTGATGATGCCGATCCATCTTCGTGTTGCGCTCGGGCCCAGCCACGAGTGGTTGTCCTGCATTCCACCGTAGACGAAGTAGGGATCACGATTGTCGACGCCGATCGCGTAGAACTGGCCAATCGGCACGTTGTTGATCCGAATGAACGTCAGGCCCATGTCCCACGTTTCGTGGAGACCCGCGTCCCCCACGAGATAGAAGTGCTCGGGATTGGCCGGGTTGATCCACATGTGATGGAAATCCGAGTGGACGCCGACGTCGTACGTCACCCGATAGGGCAGCTGGTCGAAGTTGCGGCCGCCGTCCTCGCTCTTGTAGGCGTTGGTCGAGAGGATGTAGACGCGGTTCTCATTGGTCGGGTCGATGAAGATGTGCGAGTAATACATCGGGCGCGGGTTGAGTTGATTGACTCGCTCCCACGAGGCACCGCCGTCGATGGAGCGATACGTCCCCCCGGAGTCTTCGTGCTCGATGGTCGCGTTGAGCACGTTGGGACTCGAATGGGCAATGGCGAGTCCTATGCGCCCCAGATCTCCTTCCGGGATGCCCGCTTGCACATGGGTCCACGTGTCTCCCCCATCCATGGTGCGATAGATCCCGCTTCCCGGTCCGCCCCCGTTGAACCCCCAGGCGCGTCGCTGTCGCTGGTACGCCGCCGCGACCAAGATCCTCGGATCTTCCGGGTTGATCACCATGTCGACGACACCCGTCATGGCATCGATCTCGAGGGCCTTACCCCAAGTGTTACCACCATCGGTCGACCGATACACGCCGCGCGCTTCTGACGGCTGCCACAGGTTCCCAAGCGCCGCCACGTACACGACGTTGGGGTCGGCGGGGTGTACGAGCACGCGCCCAATGTGTCGTGTTTCCTCAAGACCCAGGTGACGCCACGTCTCACCGCCGTCGTCCGATCGGTAGACCCCGTTCCCCCAGGAGGTACTCTGCCTGTTCTGCTGCTCTCCGGTGCCCGCATAGACGATCATGGCGTCGGACGGGGCGATGGCGAGGTCGCCAAAGGTACTGACGGGTTTGTCGTCAAAGACTGACTGCCATGTCGTCCCCTTGTTCGTGGACTTCCAGATTCCACCTGACGCGGTGCCGAGGAAGATGGTCGATGGATCCGACGCGTGGACTTCCACATCGTGGATGCGGCCACCCGTCACCGCTGGCCCTATGGACCGGAACTCGAAGCCACTCAACGCCGGAGGTAGAATGGGCGTATTCTCTTGGGCGACCGTTGGTACCGCGATCGCGGTGGCGGCGGAAGCCAGGAGCACCCGGGATGGCCAATTCATGAGAGCAACCTCAACGATTTCTGGGAACGCATGCGATGAGCAAGGGTGTAACGTACGGGTCGCCGGGCGGCCGTCAATCAGCCCATGCCTCTCACAAAAAGCGCTTCAGCAACGATTCGGGACCTGACGGCGTCTAAATCGCGAGACCCGTCGCCCCTCAACCTTCGAAGGAACACCACATGCGGCTCTTCCTGACGGCACTGGCCGTCCTGCTACACTTCGCGGGCCCGCTGGAGGCTCAAGAGCCAGCGACTCCCGAATCATCAGATGCCTTGCTGGTGTTTCTTGACTGCAACGCGCCCTATTGCGATTTCAGCCATTTCCGCCGCGAAATCACCTGGGTGAACTGGGTGCGAGATCGTCAAGATGCGGACATCCACCTTCTCGTCACGGCGCAGGTCACCGGAGGCGGCGGGTGGGATTTCACGCTCGACTATATCGGACTGCGCACCTTCGCCGGGCAGGGTGACACTCTCCGCTACGTCAGCGATCCGAATGACTCGGACGCGGAGGTCCGCGACGGGTTGACCGGCACGTTGGCGCTCGGCCTGGTTCGCTACGCGGCAAGTACGGGTGTGGCACCGCAGCTTCGGATCGCGTTTCAAGCCCCGGCCGTGCAAGTGTCGCAGGACGCCCAACAGGATGACCCCTGGAACCTCTGGGTGTTTCGGGTATCGGCCAACGGTTCGCTGGACGCCGAGTTGCAGGAACGCGGATGGTCGTTCCGCGGCAACGCCAGCGCCAATCGCACCAGCGATGCCTTCAAGTTCGATTGGCGCGCCAGCTTCCGGACGTCGCGAGACGAGTTCGACTTTTCGGAAGACAGCACGGTCGTCAACACGACCGAGAACTGGGGCAGCGACCTTCTCATGGTCTGGAGCCTGGACGATCATTGGTCGATCGGGGGCACGGCCGAGATGGATCACTCGACCCGGAACAACAACGACCTCTCAGGATCCATCGGCCCCGCCATCGAGTACAACATCTTCCCGTACGACGAGTCGACGCGTCGTTCCATCACCTTCAGGTATTCGGCGGAGGTGGCAGCATTCAACTACGAGTTGATCACCGTCGAGGGAAAGACGACCGAGGTGCTCCCGCGACACAGTCTCGAGATTTCGGTGGGAATCCAACAGCCATGGGGACAAGTCGGAGGCGGAGTCACGGGCATCCAATACCTTCACGACCTCACCGTTCACCGGATCTCCACCGGGGGTTTTCTCGAGCTCCGGATCTTCCGAGGGTTCAATTTCAACGTCAACGGCAGCTTCGACCGTATCAAGGATCAGTTCTTCCTCCCGGCTGCGGGGTTGAGTCCTGAAGAGATTCTGCTTCGACGGCGCCAGCGGGAGACCGACTTCCGCTATCGCATCAGCATGGGATTCAGCTATCGATTCGGCTCTCGGTTCGCCAACATCGTGAACCCGAGGTTTGGTGGTGGCAGGTTCTTCTTCCGCTAATTCTGCAGGCGGCTGGCACGAGTTGACGGCAAGCACGTGATGACCGACTCTTCAGCCATGCGTGCGCTTGTCTTGATCGTACTGGTTGGTCTCTCCGGCCAGGCCGACGCGCAGGAATGCGAGCCAACGTTTGGGCACCGCGTGATGGAACTGCTCAACGTGTTGCGTGCGGAACACGGCCTTGGTCTGTTGTCCGTCGACCCTCGGCTCGTCACGGCCGCGCAGCGGCACTCGGAGGATATGGCCGCGGGACGGTTTCTCGAGCACGAGGGATCCGATGGGTCCACGGTGTTGAGCCGCATCGAACAGACCGGCTACGAGTGGATGACCGTGAGCGAGAACATCGCGGCCGGCCAGCCGCTCCCCGACTCGGTGGTGGCGGCGTGGATGCGCAGCCCCGTCCATCGCTCGAACATCCTCGACGCATCGATGATGAACGTGGGGATCGGGTATGCGGTTTCTTCCGACGAGTTCCGGCACTACTGGACGGCAGACTTCGGGGCCTCCCGAGCTCGCCCCCAAGTGATCGTGTCCGGGTGCCATCCGTAAAGACCATGCAAAAGGGGACCGTGGTGGCGATTTGGCGCAAGCGGGCACACGGGGGCCCGATGGACCCGCAGGATCGGGCGACGCTCATCCCTGACCACGGCATCGAGGGAAACGCCGACGTCGGTGGCATGCGGCAAGTGACGATCGTGAGCCGCGAACGATGGGATCGCGTCGATGACGATCTCGGCGCGACCGTCGATCCCACCCTGCGCCGGGCCAACGTGATGATTTCAGGCGTAAACCTCGTCGAGTCCCGTGGCAAGACGATTCAGATCGGCCCGTGCGAGGTACTCATACGAGGAGAAACCAAGCCGTGTAACATCGTCGAAGATGGGCACCCAGGCCTGCTGAAAGCGCTTGTCACCGATTGGGGTGGCGGCGTGTACGGAGAGGTGGTGAAAGGTGGGACGCTGCGGGTCGGTGATGATGTCAATTGGGTCGAGACGGCGATCGAAGATCTGGAGAACGCGACGCATGAGTGACAACGAGAACGTGAAGACGGATGCGGATTGGAAGGCGCAGCTCTCACCCGAGCAGTATCACATTACTCGGCAAAAAGGAACAGAAGCTCCGTTCACCGGCACACTCCTCCACAACAAGGAAGAGGGAACGTACACCTGCGTGTGCTGCGGCCAAGTACTGTTTGCGTCCGACACCAAGTTCGAGTCCGGCAGTGGGTGGCCTAGCTTTTATGACGTGATCGACCAGGCCAACGTCACCCTCGAGGAAGATCACTCGCACGGTATGACCAGGACTGAAGTGCTATGCTCGCAGTGCGACGCGCACCTGGGTCACGTCTTTCCGGACGGTCCTCAGCCCACCGGCCAACGATTCTGTATCAACTCGCTCGCGCTGGATTTCACTAAGGACGACTGAACGGCCCCTTCGGGGTTCCTTCATCCGTCGCCGCATACCTTGACATAGGCCCGTACGGAAGGCGGGGTCCATGGGAGCAAAGCGCAAATCGCCGATGGCGCGCGGGGTCAAGCTGCTGCACGACCCGCTCCGCAACAAGGGAACGGCGTTCACGGAGGCTGAACGCGATGTGCTGGGCTTGCGGGGCCTCCTTCCTCCTCGTGTCACGTCGATAGCAACGCAGGCCCGGCGCATCCTCGAGAATTTCCAGCACAAACCAAACGATCTCGAGCGATACATCTTCCTGGTTGGCCTCCAGGATCGAAACGAAACGCTCTTCTATCGCGTGCTGGTCGACAACATCACGCAGATGATGCCGATCGTCTACACACCAACTGTGGGCGCCGCCTGCCTCCGGTTTGGCCACATCTGGCGTCGACCTCGCGGACTCTACATCTCCATCAATGACCGTGGCCGGGTGCGCGAAGTGCTCGAGCACTGGCCGCACGAGCGCGTCGCCATCATCGTGGTCACCGATGGAGAACGCATTCTCGGGCTCGGTGACCTCGGCGCCTACGGCATGGGGATTCCCATCGGGAAGCTCTCACTGTACACCGCCTGCGCCGGCGTGCCCCCGGACCAGTGCCTCCCCGTGCTGCTCGATGTCGGCACGGATAATCAGGAGTTGCTCGATGACCCACTCTACACGGGTACGCTGCAAACGCGCGTGCGCGGCACTGCCTACGACGAGCTCGTGGACGAATTCGTTGCCGAAGCGCAACGGGCCTTTCCCCAGGTCCTCATTCAGTTCGAGGACTTCGCCACTCAGCATGCGTTCGACCTTTTGCATCGCTACCGGGACCGGTTTTGCTGCTTCAACGACGACATCCAGGGGACCGCCGCTGTCACGCTGGCCGGTCTGATCACGGCGAGTCGGATGACCGAGGTCGATCTTGGCGACCAGCGCGTCGTCTTCTACGGGGCCGGAGCCGCGGCAACGGGGATCGGCGACCTCATCGTCACCAACATGGTGCAAGAGGGAATGGCTTATGAGGAGGCGATGAATCGGGTGTGGTTCGTCGACTCCAAGGGACTCGTGGTCACTTCCCGCGAGGATCTGCCCCCGCACAAACAGCGCTATGCCAAGGATCACGCCTTCGACACCGACCTCGAAGCCATCGTGCGAAGTCTTCAACCGACTGCGCTGATTGGCGTGTCAGGCCAACCGCAAACCTTCACCGAACCAGTTGTTCGCGCGATGGTCGAGTGGAACGAGCGCCCCATCATCTTCTCGCTGTCGAACCCTACCTCGAAGTCCGAGTGCACGGCCGAGCAGGCGTACACCTGGACGGAGGGAAGGGCCATCTTCGCCAGCGGCAGCCCGTTCGACCCCGTGACAGTCGGCAACCGCACCTTCGTTCCCGGCCAGAGTAACAACGCCTACGTCTTTCCCGGCATCGGGTTGGGCGTGATGGCGGTTCGGGCACGCCACGTCACGGACGAGATGTTCAGCGCAGCGGCGCGCGCCTTGGCCGATCACGCCACTGAAGAATGTATCCGCGAGGGTTGCCTGTTTCCGCATTTCATGGGCATTCGTGACGTGTCGGCCCGGATCGCCACGGCCGTCGCCGAGGTGGCGTACGAGCAGGGATTGGCGCGTAGGAAGCGACCGAAGGATCTCGCTGCCTACATCAAGGATCTGATGTTCGAGCCGAGTTATTGAATAGCGCTAGGGTTCCAATCCCACCGAATAAGTCATCACAAACTCAATGAACTTGGAGACCGCCAACATGTGGTCGGCGACGTACCGGATGGAGTGTGCGTCCGGACGCGACACGATCGGGAGGTAAGCCAGCACCTCGGACGGGCGGTAGCTCTTGAAGCGGATGTCGAGTGTGACGGGCGTCCGCACGACATGTGGCTCGAACTCGTCGAGGCGTTCAAGAGCGGCACGGGTCTTCTGTTCGATGAGCTCGTAGGCAGCGTCCGGCGTCAGCGTCTTCGCTGAATGGAATCCGTAATTCCATTTGACGACTGCCCCTTCGATATTCCCGATGATCCCCTGCGCCTCGGCGACCGCCGCGTCATCGCCAGAGATCATGACAACGGGAACTCCAAAATGCCCTGCGATGCCCGCGGAGACCCCTGCCTCGGGAACCGAGAGGCCGTTCAACCTCACGTCGGCGAGACGCGCACTCGACATCGTGTGCGCGCGGACCCCTTCCATATACGTGGTCCCCGCGTGATAGCCGATGAGGATCGCCGCATCGAAGGTCGAGTCGATCCCTTCCATCATCATGAGCGGTCTCGGCCACGATCGAACGACCATGACGTCCGCTGGCAGACGTTCGATGAGCAGATTCTCACCGTTGCCGTGGGAATCGCTGATAAGGATCTCGGTGACGCCAGCGGCGCGCGCCCCCCGGATGGCGGCCAGGACCTCATTGGTCATGAACTGCCGAAAACGCCCGTACTCGAATCCCGTCGGCCCAAGCTGATCACCCGTGACCGCGCCGACCACACCCTCCATGTCCGCCGAGATGTAGAGCTTGAGCCCCGACTGCTGACCGGTGAGTCCTTGGGCACTCGCGACAAGCAGGGCGGCGCTCACGAGCCCAGCCGTGCACGCTCCTCTGAGTGTTCGTGGCATCGTCAGTCCTCCCTGGTAAGCATGTTCTCGCCTCTCGGCTCACTCACCGCTCCGCTGCGGGCTGAGCAATTGTACGAACCCGGCCCCGACCAGGTAAGCATCGGCTTGCCTCCGGGGCCCGTGCGTCAACATGTTGTCTCCGAAACCACACGCTCGCGATGGCCAAACTCGAAATCCGACTCCGCGTATTCCGCTTCAGCGTGATTTTAATGACCGTCACGGTCCTCGGGACGGTAGGGTTCATGATCATCGAGCACTGGCCGATCACCGACGCGTTCTACATGACCGTGATCACGCTGTCGACCGTCGGCTTCAGCGAGGTGCGGCCTCTGTCGCCGGCCGGTCGATTGTTCACGTCGGCCCTCATCGTCGCCGGCGTGGCCGCCGTGATGTATCTCTTTGGGGCCGTGTCGCAATACATTATTTCAGGCGAGCTCACCGGATCCCTGCGAGCGCGGCGTATGCAACAGCTGATAGACAAACTCAAGGACCACTACATCATCTGCGGGTACGGCCGAGTCGGGCGCCGAGCTGCCCTCGATCTCATCCGTCGCGACCGGCAGTGCGTCGTGGTCGATCAAGATCCTGACGTGGTATCTCCGGACGACGACGAGTTGTTCTTCATCGGTGGTGACGTGACCGAAGACGCGACACTGGAGCGCGCCGGGATCGAACGCGCCGCGGGATTGGTCGCAGTCACGGGCGACGACGCCACCAACCTGTTCGTGACCCTGTCGGCGCATGCCATGCGACCGGAACTCCACGTGGTGGCGCGGGTCAACGATCCGGCCAACGAGGCGAAGCTCTCGCGGGCAGGCGCGACCCACGTGGTGTCGCCCTATGCCATCAGTGGACGCCGCATCGCGGCGCAGCTGCTCAACCCCGCCGTGGCCGACTTCCTCGATACGGTCCTGCACACCGAGAACCTCGAGCTCTGGCTGGAAGAGTGCACAATCGCGGAGGGGAGTGACCTCGCCAAACAGACGGTGGCCGAGTCCCAGGTCCGGAACCGCACCGGCGTGAACGTGCTCGCGCTGCGACAAGCAAGTGGCGGCCGCCTGCTATCCAATCCACCGCCGGACATGCATCTGAATGCTGGCGATACTCTTCTGGCGCTCGGAACGCGTGACCAGCTCCGCGACCTCGCGCGCATTGCAGGCGACAAGATCACGCTGAGCGAAGCCTAACCAGGCAACGGAAACACCAACCACATCACCGTCACCGTGGGAGCTTCTCCGGTAAATCAGCGATGACGTACGCCATGACGGCCATCGCCGCCACGCACTCGGCCATCTCACGCGGGTCGAGCTTGTCGATGGTGTCCGCTTCCGTGTGGTGGTACCAGAAGTAGCGGGTTCCGTCGACGGTGAGACCCATGCCCGGTACGCCGGCGCGCATCAACGGACCGATGTCAGCCCCACCGCCACCCATTCGAATGTCGCCTGCATCGATGGGGTCAAGCAGACGACCAACCTCCCGAACGACCTCATACGCCGCTGGTGTGCCACCAAACCCAAATCCCAGTGGCTTGAACACGCCCGCGTCCGATTCGATGGCGAGCACGATATCGTCAATCTCCGCGAGGTGTGCATCACGGTAGGCATTGGCCCCTGCGAGCCCGTTCTCCTCGTTGGTCCATCCCACCACTCTGATCGATCGCCGAGGCCGAAGGCCCAGATCGTGAAGCAGCCGCACGGCTTCCCACGCTGCTACGACCCCGCCGGCATCGTCCATCGCACCTTGCCCGACATCCCACGAGTCGATGTGACCACCGAGAATGACGGCCTCATTGGGGAGCGTGGAGCCGAGCAGTTCGCCAACAAGGTTGCGCGACTCGACGTCAGGCAGCGTTTGCGCCTCCATCATGAGTCGGACGACAATTCGCCCACCGCGCTCCTGCATCCGGTGGATCATCGAAGCATCCTCCGGAGTGATCGCGGCATGGGGAATCCGTGGCACCGAATCACCGTAGCTCATGACCCCGGTGTGCGGCGTCTGTTGAGAGTACGGCGTCACCGACCGAATCATGCTGGCCACGGCCCCGACTGCCGCCGCTGCATCCGCACCGCGAGTCCGATACTGCACCGTGGGCCCATACCCATCCCACGGAGCGTCGAACAACACGATCTTCCCCGGCGCTTCCGCGGCGCGCTCCCGAAGCTCGGCGAAGCTCTCGACCACAAGCACCTGCGCCCTGACGCCCTGAGGCGGTGTCCCAACGCTCCCTCCCAATCCCAATACAGGGAGGGTGCGCCTCCTGGGCTCAATCAACTCGGCCGATTCTCGTCCACGCACCCAGTGCGGCACCATCACCGGCTCCCCATGAACGTTGTCCAAGCCATCAACCCGCATTTCCTCGAGAATCCAGTCGATGGCACGCTCCAGACTCACCGAACCGCTGAAACGGTGCCCAAACCGGTCAACGAGTTCGGTCAGGCGCTCGTAGGCCGTGCTGTCTGCGAGCGCCGCCTCGATAATCCGGTCCGCGACGTCTCGATATTGATCGACGATGGCTGATTGCGCCGCAACGGCGGGAGGACCCAACAACATCAGCGCCAACAGGCTGGCCGTGGACCGATATCCCATGACCTTCCTCTCCTCTTCTTGGAAGAAACTTCACATTCTCTTTAAGACTGATTCAAAAACTTAATGACAATTCAATTTTTGGGTGCTGCTATGGGTGCGACGGGTTCTGAGGTGTCACCCCGAGTCGAAGCGAAACGACAGCGTCGTCGCGCCGAGATCCTCGAGGCCGCCATTCAGGCGTTCCGGGAAAAGGGGTATCACGGAACCACCCTCGAGGATATCGCGGAGCGCCTCGGAGTGCGCAATACCGCGCTGTACCACTACTTCCCGGACAAGGAAGCTATCCTCTACGAGTGTCACCGTGAGTCACTCGGCCAGGTCATGACCTTGTTAGACGATGCCCGGCGGCACTCCGACTCCCCCGCCGAACAGCTACGCTACCTGATCGCCGAGCACGTGCGTGTCATGACGGAAACGTTGCGCGGATCCTCGCTGGCGTTCGAGGTGCATTCTCTCGCGCCCGAGCATCAAGCGGAGATCATTCGAGAACGTGACCGGTACGAACGTGGGCTGCGCAAGGTGATCACTGCGGGCATCGACAGTGGCGAGTTTCGTGACGTCAATCCCAAAATCACCGTCTTCGCCATTCTCGGCGCCATCAACTGGATCGCTCGATGGTTCGACCCGGATGGCACTATCCACTCACCAGAACTCGGCGCTGCGTTCGCCGATCAGCTCGTTGGGGGCCTGACATGACCGCCGCCACTCTCACACGAAAATTCGAATCGCGTCCCGCGGACGCGTTCGACTTTCACGACATCCTGTACACGAAGGCCGACCAGATCGCGACGATCACGATCAATCGGCCGAAAGCCTACAACGCCTATTCGACGGAAGCGCTCGAGGAGTTGGAGCGGGCCTTCCGCGACGCTGCCTTCGACGATGCCGTAGGGGTGATCGTATTTACGGGAGCGGGGGATCGGGCGTTCTGCACCGGCGGCGACGTCAAGGAGTACGCCGACGCATATGTGCGGACACCACGCGACTATTGGAAGTACATGGCGCGCTTCCGTGCGTACATCGAGAGCATCATCAATACCGGCAAACCGGTGGTCGCACGCCTGAACGGCATGGCCGTCGGTGGAGGTAACGAGAGCCAGCTCGCCTGCGACCTCACGGTGATGGCCGAACACGCCATCATCAAGCAGGTCGGGACCCACGTCGGGTCCGTCGCGTGCGGCGGATCGACCCAGTGGCTGCCACTCGTGGTCGGCGATAAGCGTGCCCGAGAGATTCTGATGCTCAACGAGCCCATTGCTGCCCACGACGCCAAGGCCTGGGGGTTGGTGAACTGGGTGGCTCCCTCCGTAACGAAGGATGGTAAATGGGTGGAGGGCGCCTCCCGATCCGAGATCAAGAGCGCGCAGCGCGGTAAAGATGGGTACGCCATCGATCTCACCAAGCTCGACGAACTCACCCAGGATGTGGCCAAGCGACTCCTGGCGTCGTTCCCAGAATGCACACGATATACGAAGCAGCAGACCAATTTCTGGAAGGATCTCGCCTGGCACTCGACGGCCCGGCACGCACAGGATTGGCTCAGCTTGCACTACACGTGTTGGGAACCCGCCGAAGGGATGCAGGCCTTCGTGGAGAAGCGTGCGGCGCGATACGATCTGCTGCGCGAGCGCGCTGCTCAGGGGAAGTCATCGGAAACGCCGTGGGGCGCGTGGGTACAGGCGTGCCAGGCATGTGGAGCGAAGGGTCTTCCAGCGGATCACGGATTCTGCGGGGCATGCGGCGCATCGCTCTCGTAACCGGCGCCGGTCGCGGGATCGGCCGCGCAGTCGCGGACGACTTAGCGGAGACCTGCGACGTCGTCGGCATGGATCTCGACTTCCCGTCCGACACGCCGGGGTTCCACTCGGCAATGAAGGTTGACGTACGAGACTCGACGGCCGTCAACGATGCGGTCGCCGCTGTGCTCGACGCGCACGGTCGTATCGATGTGGTGGTGTGCGCGGCAGGGATCGTCCGCGATGGCGTGAGCTGGAAGATGGACGACGCCGATTGGGCGCAGGTGCTCGATGTGAATCTCACGGGCGCGTTCCGCGTCGCTCGAGCAGCAATCCCCGCCCTACGTGAGGGAGGAGGGGGACGGATCGTCCTGATCAGTTCAATCAATGGCATTCGCGGCCGGTTTGGCCAGGCCAACTACGCGGCGTCCAAGGCTGGCCTTACCGGACTCGCACGCACGCTCGCGGTCGAGTTGGCGCGTTTTCACGTGACGGTGAATGTCGTGGCACCGGGGTTCATCGAAACGGAGATGACCCGCGATCTGCCTGCCGACGTCCGCCAGCGCAGAGTGGACCAAACGCCGCTGGGGAGGTCGGGCACCGTCCAGGACGTCGCGGCGATCGTCCGCTTTCTCACGAGCGACGATGCTTCGTTCATCACGGGTGCGGTGATCCCGGTCGATGGTGGTCAGCTCCTTGGGCGGGTCGCATGAGCGCACCAGTGATGGTTCGAGCTGACCAAGGCACCGGCACGATCACGCTCGATGCGGCTCCCCTCAACATTCTGACGCGGAGCATGCTCAAGAGCGTACGGGACGCATGCTCTGAATTGGGAAGCGACAACGATCTCCGCGCCGTGGTCATTGATGCGCACGGAAAGCATTTTTCCGCAGGCGCGGACGTAGGGGAACATCTTCCTCCGACCTACGCGGAATTGATTCCCGAGTTCGTCAATACGATCCACACGGTGGCCAGCATGCCGTGCCCGGTGATCGCCAGTGTCCAGGGCCGGTGCGTGGGCGGTGGATTCGAGCTCGCGCTCGCGGCCGACATGATCGTCGCAGCCGACAACGCGAAGTTCGGTCAACCGGAAATCGCTCTGGGGGTACTCGCCCCTGCCGCCTGTGTGCTCCTGCCACGCAAGTGTCCGCCCAACATCGCCGCCGAGCTGCTGCACACGGGGAAGCTGATCGATGCGGCGGAGGCCGAGCGCATCGGCCTCGTGAATCTGGTCGTCCCCGCACCGGAACTGAGCGATCGTACAGCGACTTTCGTTGCATCCATCACGGAGCATAGTGCGGCTGCTCTTCGGATCGGGAAGCAGATGATGAATCCGGACAGCGACACGCTCGCCGATCATTTGGCCCGCGCGGCTGCCCGATATGTCGACGATCTGATGAGCACGCGAGACGCTGTCGAGGGCCTCACGGCCTTTCTCGAGAAACGCCGTCCCACCTGGAGTCATCAGTGAGCGCGCGGCTGGAGTTGTTTCCCGCCTGGCGGGGCAAGCCGATCGACGAGGTGCTCTACGAGTGCCGCGAGTTGCTCGAGGACATGACGTTTCCCACGGTCGTGCGCTGGCGTGAAGCCGGGGGGAAGGTCGCCGGCCACTTTCAAGTCTATTTCCCCGAGGAGATCGCGCACGCCGCGGGCATGCTACCGCTCAAGCTGCGTGGGGCCGCGGTCGAACCCACGAAGAGTGATTCGCACTTCGGGTCATATCTCTGTTCGATCCTCAAGACATCGCTCGAGCTGGTCCTCAACGGTCACGTCGAGCTCGACCTCTTCGTGACGCATCCGATCTGTGATGCGGCCCGCAACCTCGCGGGCATCTGGGGCCGCAATTTCGAGTACCCTTGCCAGATCCTTTACCTACCACAGAACCCGAACTCGACGCACTCGACCACGTATCTCACGAACGAATACGCGCGGCTGCGAGGGGTGATCGAGACCGTGGCGGGACGGGCAGTGACGGATGACGCTCTTCGGTCGAGCATCGAAGTGTACAACCACAACCGTCGGCTGCTACATGAGCTGTATCAGATCAAGCGGGAATCACCCTGGCTCGTTTCGGCGGACGAGGCCTACACGCTCGTCGCGATTGGCGGGCTCATCATGCGCGAGGAGCACAATGCGCTCCTGGAGGCCGTCCTGCCACAGATACGGTCGCGTGCCGTCAAAGAGCAAGACCGCATACGCGTCGTGTTTGACGGTGGCTTCTGCGAGCAGCCGCCGCTGGACCTCATCCGAGCGATCGGCCGGTCATGCTACGTCGTGGACGACGATCTCATGATCGGATTGCGCTGGATCCTCAATGACATCCCGTTGGATGGGGACCTCCTGGCGAACCTCGCCGACGCGTACGTCAATGACTCGTCGCATAGCCCGGTGCAACACGACCTTCGTAAACCCAAGGAGCAGATGCTGCTCGAGCGGATCCGATCGTCCGGGGCCGGGGCCGCCATCATTACGGCGGCGAAGATGTGTGAACCCGGGTTGGAGGAGCAGGTCGTACACACACGGGCCCTCGATCGCGAAGGCATCCCGTACTTCGTGACCGAGTTCGAAGAGAACATGACGAGTTTCGACCACCTCGAGATTCAGCTCGAGACGTTCGTCGAAAACATTCTATTCGACTGAGGCGCTACGCATGACGGTCAACGTGGATCACGACACGATCGTAGGACGGGGGAACCGTGACGGTGCCCAGCTGTTCCGGGACTGGTTTGCCGATCTGACCGCGGCGGCTCATGCGCAACGTGGTGGTGCCTACGTGTTCGTCATGGGCAGCCTGACCGAGCTGCTTCGCACATTCGACTTTCCGATCGTCTTTCCGGAGATCAACTCGCTGCAGACCGCGGTCCGTCGCATTGCACACGAATATTTGGGGGAGGCGGAGGACTTCGGCTACTCACCCGACATTTGCGGATACGTCAAAGCCGACGTTGCCACACAACTCCGGGGTGGCGACCACCCCATGGGGCAGATTCCCAAGCCTACATTGGCGGTGCTCACCAACGCCTGCAACACCTACATCAAGTGGGCCGAGATTTGGGAGCGGATGTACGAGATCCCCATTGTCACCATCGATGTCCCTGGCTCACGCGCCGCCGGCCAGGCGTCCGACACGGGGTCGTTCGAGAGCGATCGGCGGTATGTGCAGCACCAGATCGAAGAACTGATCCCCGTCTGCGAGCGGGTATCCGGGATCGGTTTCGATATCGATCGCCTCCGCGAATCCATGCAGCATGCGAATGTCATGTCGCGCTCGTGGAAGCGGCTGCTCGACTTGAACGCGAACCGGCCGTCCGTGTTCAACGCACTCAGTGACGGCACGATCTACCTTGGTGTGGCCAATGGATTCCGGGGGACCGCGGCGGGCGCCCGGTACTTCGCGGAACTCGTGGACGAGATGGAATACAAGGCGGAGCACGGAATCGGCACACTCACTGAGGAGCTCTACCGCCTGATCTTCGTCGGCGTCCCGTGCTATCCGATCTTCCGTCGCTTCACGGAACTGTTCACCGAGTGGGGCGGCACCTTCGTGAACTCGACGTACCTCTGGTTTGCTTCCGGAGGTTCGAACGTGGGGTTCGAATACGACCTCGACCGACCCCTCGAGTCGCTAGCCGAAGGACTGCTCGTCGGTGTCCGGGACGCCATGGACAGCATGTTCTTCCAATCCGAACTCCTCGTCAGCATGGCCGACGACTTTCATGCGGACGGGATCGTGTACCACCCCATCAAGAGTTGCCGGACCGTGTCGACCGGACTGGCCGACACGCGGCGTCACGTGATGAAGGAGCGTCCGGTACCGAGCCTCTTCATCGAATCGGATATGATGGACCGGCGCGTGGTGTCCGAAGCGCAACTCAAGAACCGTGTCGACGCATTCTTCGAAGGCCTCGCGGCTCGGAAGACTCGCGCGGCGGTCACAGCGGACTAGGAATCGCCATGGCGCTCGCTGCCGGAGTTGACGTTGGATCCACCCAAACCAAAGCCGTGGTCATCGACGAACGGTGTGCTATCGTTGGTCGGTCTCTCACCGATACAGGTGCCAACGTCATCCGCGCCGCTGAGCAGGCGTTTCAGGAGGCGCTGCAAAACGGCGATCTTCGCGAGGAGGAGGTCGAGTACGTCGTGGGAACGGGATACGGCCGCTACAAGGTCACCTTTGGCAATACGCAGGTGACCGAAATCAGCTGTCATGCGCGCGGCGCGGTACAGATGTTCCCGTCCACACGCACCGTCGTCGACATGGGTGGGCAGGATACGAAGGCCATTCGCGTCAGCGCCGATGGGGAGATCGTGGACTTCTGCATGAATGACAAGTGCGCGGCCGGTACGGGACGCTTCCTCGGGGCCGCGTCGACGGCTCTCGACATCCCGCTTGACCAGCTCGGGCCCACGGCACGGCGCGGCGAGCGGCCTGTGAAGATCAGCACGACGTGCACCGTGTTCGCGGAATCCGAAGTGTTGTCGTGGTTGGGCAAAGGCAAGAAGATCGAAGACATCCTGTTGGGCGTGCACCAGTCGATCGCTTCTCGGTCGGTCGGACTGTTGCGCCGCGTCGGCGTAGAGGACGAGGTCACGTTTACCGGCGGCGTCGCACGGAACGTGGCCATGGTGGACGCGCTGAACGAACGGCTCGAGCACCGCGTCAACGTGAGTGAGGAATCGCACTTCATGGGCGCGCTGGGCGCCGCCCTATTTGCGCTCGATCACATCCTCACGAGCAGAGTCCCAGCCGGTACGGGAGGAAGCTGATGCGGTTCACGGCTGGCATCGACATCGGCTCGACCTACACCAAGGCCCTGATCCGGCGAGACGACGGGGAGATCGTGGGACGCCACATGCACCCTACCGGTTTCAAGCTCGCGGAGGCGGCGACCCAGACTTACCACCGCGCCCTGGATGAAGCCGGCCTGGAGCCTGGCGACGTGAGCTACATCGTCGCCACCGGCTTCGGTCGACATCAAGACCGGCTCTCCGATGTGCAAGTCACCGACCTCACTGCAGCGGCCCGTGGTGCGGCAGCACTCTTCCCCAACACGAGGACCATCCTGGATGTCGGCGGGCAGACGATGAAGGCCTCACGCCTCAGCGAGGGGTGGAAGGTCAAGTCGTTCCGCCTGAACGACAAGTGCGCAGCGGGAACAGGGGCGTTTCTCGAAAAGACGGCGCACTACATGGGCTACAACACGGAAGAAATCGGCCCGCTGGTGGACACGTCCAAAGAGTCCATTCCCATCTCGGGCGTGTGTGCCGTCTTCGCCGAATCGGAAGTGATCAATCACCTGTCACAAGGGGTCCCGCCCGCGGACATCATGCACGGTGCCATCGTTTCGCTGGTCGGCAGGTCCGTGCAGCTCATGAAGCGCGTACGCATGGAACCCGAGTACACGCTGATCGGCGGCATTCTCCGGTTCAGGCGGATGATCGAGGTGATCCGCGACCAGCTCGACGCCGAGGTCAACGTCCCGCGTGGTGACCTCGTGCAGTTTACGGCGGCGCTCGGCGCGGCCATTCTCGGACACCGTCGCCTGGAGAAGCGGGCCGGCGACACCGCCGAAGCCACAGCATGAGGACACCCGATGACGCAGGCAAGGCTGCCCGATCGCTCGGCCTGATCGTCGAGCAGGAGGCGCGCCGGGTGTTGAGCGATACGCAGCTCCAGTCGGACCCCGCCCGCATCGCCGACGGGTGGGAGCGGAGATTTGTCACGGACGCCGGTCGGCTCGATGAGGTCGTGCAACTGTATGAGGAGCTGGGATATGACGTGGTTGCCGATCCCATCAGCACGGGAGACCTCGGCGACGACTGTGAAGACTGCCATCTGGTCGCGTTGCGCCAGTTTCGCATGGTGTACACGCGGCCGCGGGGGGGACCACGATGAAGGCTGCCGTGCTTCGCAAGGGGAGCCCCACGCTCGAGGTGCTCGATGTGCCGACACCGGCCCCAGGACCGGGTCAGGCGCTTGTCGAAATCGCAGCGTGCGGGATGTGTCATACCGACCTGCACTATCTGGATCACGGCGTGTCGACTTTCAAGGCGCCGCCCATCATCCTGGGACACGAGCCCGCGGGCACCGTCGCGGCTCTCAGCCCCGATGTGACCAACGTCAGTGAAGGCGACCGAGTTCTCATCCCCGCAGTGCTGTCGTGCGGGCGCTGTTCGTACTGTCGAGCAGGTCGGGAGAACCTCTGTGACCACCTGGCAATGTTGGGCAACCACATCGACGGCGCGTACGCCGAATACGTGGTCGTCCCCGCAAACGAACTCGTTCCCGTCCCTGACGACTTGAGCTTAGAGCAGGTCAGCGTGGTAGCCGACGCAGTGTCGACCCCCTATCACGCCGTCACCAAGCGCGCGAAAGTGCGCCCAGGCGAGACCGTGGCGGTCGTCGGATGCGGAGGCGTGGGTCTCAATGTCGTCCAATGCGCCGCAGTGGCCGGTGCGTCGGTGATTGCCGTCGACATCAATGATGATCGGCTCACGATCGCCCGAGAGCTCGGCGCCTCCGAAACCCTGAATCCCACGACCACTGATCGACCCGACAAAGCCCTGCGAAAGCTCACGGACGGCGGCGTAGACGTCGCCTTCGAGGTGATCGGCAAGCCCGACACGATCGGATTGGCATTCAACGCGCTGCGGCGAGGCGGCCGAGTGTGCGTGATCGGGTTCTCACACGAACCGGTCGAGCTGGCTGCGTCGAAGATCATGTTCTACGAGCTCGAGGTGATCGGGAGCTTGGGCTGTGGCGGGGGCGAGTATCCGGAGATCATCCGCCTCATCGAGGAGGGCCGGCTCAAGCTCGACCCAATCGTGAGTGGGACGATCCCGCTCGAGCAGATCAACGATGGCTTCGACAAGCTGCGGGCCGGCCAGGGCATTCGATGGGTCGTGACCCCGTGACTGTTTATGAAGAAAGGCGTAAGGATATATGAAGTGTCGCCCATCGCCTGGAACGACCGTGCGCTGCGGTGGTAGGATTGCGGAACCCCTCAATGCGCCATTTTTCGGACGCGCATGCCAACACCAGAGTAACGAGAAGGGAGGACGCGTCGTATGAACACTGAACGTCTGTCGAACCGCCTCGACGAATGGCGACGCTGGCTACTGATCACTGTCAGCGGGATGCTCGTGTTCGAGACGATTACGGGCCTTTCCATCTACCTGTTGCCGTTCAGCGTGACCAACCAGGTAATGGTGCTCGCGCACACGATGGTGGGCCTGGTGTTCGTCATCCCATTCGTCGCGTACCAGATCCGACATTGGTCCCTGTATCGGGCCATGCGCATGTCGCACGTGAAGCTCACGGGCTACTTCGCCATGGCCGCAACGATTGCACTGACCATCTCGGGTCTGGTCCTCACGTATCAAGCGATCTGGGCTACCCGCATTTCGTACGCGTGGGATTTCGTGCATATCGTAGCAACGTTCGCGTTCATCGCGTCGACGCTGCCGCATGTGGTCGTGCTGATCGCGCGGGTGTACCGGCAACGCGAAGGTGCACTCGCAGCACCGGCGATGGCAGCGGTTGGCATGTTTGGTCGAGCTACCGCGGGGATCACGATCGTCGGCTTCGCCGTGACGGCCGTGGCGGTGATCGCCTACAGCCCGCCCGAGCTCGTGAATGAATTCCCCGACGACTACAGCTATCTCTACGGTGACGACCGTCCGTTTGCCCCGAGCCTTGCCACGACCAACACTGGCGGCGCATTCGACGCGCGATCGCTCGGCGGCTCGGAATCCTGTGGGACGGCTGGTTGCCACTCCGATATCTTCAAAGAGTGGCAGGTGAGCGCTCACCGATACTCCGCCATGGACGCGGCGTTTCAGAAGGTCCAGTCCGTCATGGCCGAACAGAATGGGGCGGAGTCCACGCGATACTGCGGCGGGTGCCACGATCCGATCTCCCTGTTTTCCGGCACGAAGAACCTCTTCGTAGAAAACCTGACGGGATTGACCGGATACCAAGAAGGCGTTTCGTGCATCGCATGCCACTCTATCGAGGAGAGCGACGTCCAGGGAAACGCGAACTACACCATGCGGCAGCCCGAGCGTTACATGTTCGAGTTGGCCGACACCGCGGTCTCCTTGCCACGGCTCATTCGCGACTTCCTCATTCGTGCGTACCCGCGTCAGCACGTGGAGTCGCTTCAGCACAAGTTGTTCAAGAGCCCGGAGTTCTGCGCGTCCTGCCACAAGCAGTTCATCGACGAAGAGATCAACCAAGTTGGGTGGGTCCAACTCCAGAACCAATACGACAACTGGCGTAAGAGTCGTTGGAACGAACCGGGCGATCCCACGAAGACCGTCGAGTGTCGCGAGTGCCATATGCCGTTGACCGAATCTGACGATCCGGCATCGGGTGACGACCTGGACTACAACCGAACCCCGTCGGATGGGAAGCACCGGAGCCATCGATTCCTCGCGGCCAACCAGTTCATGCCGTTGGCGCTCGAGCTGCCCGGCGCGGAGGAGCATGCGGAGCTCACGGAGAAATGGCTGCGCGGCGAGATCGAGATTCCCGAGATCGAGCACAAATGGAAGGCCGGTCCGGCGGTGCCCATCGAGATCATCGCGCCTGAGGTCGTCGCCCCTGGAGCACCGGTCCCGATTCAGGTCGTGGCGACTAACAACAAAGTCGGACACGACTTCCCAACTGGTCCACTCGACATCATTCAAGCCTGGGTGGAGATCGAAGTCACCGACCAGGCGGGCAACGTCGTTTTCAGCTCTGGACAGCGGGACGAACGCCATTTCATCGAACCGGGCTCGTTCATCTTCAAGGCCGAGCCGGTGGACGAGGCCGGCAATCTGATCGACCGGCACAACCTATGGGAGATGGTCGGCGTGCGATATCGGCGCGCCATGTTCCCCGGGTTCTCTGATCGCGCCGAGTACTCGTTCCTGTGCCCCGTGTCGATGCTGCCGTCATCTGACACGACGGCCACACCGTCGCTCGATACTGAGGTGGGTTTTGCAGCGCCAGGAGCAACTGGCGCGACGTTGACGGTCAACGCGAAGTTGCTGTACCGAAAAGCCGATCAGTTCCTACTCAACTTCCTGTTCACCGAAGAGTCGGGCTTGACCGCACCCATTACGGTGATGTCGGAGGATCAGTTCACCATTCGCGTGGAGGCTGACTAGCTTCCTTGATGCCTCGCCTCACACGAAGGCGGCGGCTGCTCGCGTATACCGGGGCGGCCGCCGTCCTCTTTCTCGGCGTCACGGTCGCCATCGTCGTCCGGATCACAGGATCCGATGAGGTCTATCGGCCTGGTGAGGAGATCTCGGGCCTGACGGCGACACTCGCCCGCAATCTCCCCGAGGGGTACCCCGTCGTGACATTCACCGATGTCACGGCATCGGCGGGAATTGCGTTCCGCCATTTCGAGGGGAGGCGTTCGTCGCAGCTTCCGGAGGACATGGGGTCGGGAGCCGCGTGGGGGGATTTCGACAACGACGGGTGGCAGGATCTGTACGTGGTGAACGCCGCCGGCCCGCTCACCATGACCGAGGCCGAGGTCGCTGCGTCACCTGCCCACGCCAGACTGTACCGGAACAACGGAGATGGGACCTTCGCCGACGTCACCGGTCAGGCAGGCGTGGGATTCAGAGGTTGGGGCATGGGCGCCGAGTGGGCGGACGCCAACAACGATGGCTGGCTCGACCTCTTCGTCACGACGTACGGGACCAACGTCTTCTACCGGAATAACGGAGACGGGACCTTCACGGACCGTACCGACGCGGCCGGGCTGCGGGCCGATTCCGGGTTTTGGGCCGGCCCGGCCTGGGGGGACTACGACCGCGACGGTGACATCGACCTCTACGTCACCGGGTACGTTCGGTACTCGTCCACGGCAACCGGTGCCGTGTCTCGTCATTACGACGTCGAGGAACCTGCAAGCGTCAATCCTTCGTCGTTTCCACCGGAACGCAACCTCCTGTATCACAATCGAGGGGATGGCACCTTCCAGGAGGTCGCGGCCCCTGCCGGCGTGATGAATGTCGAAGGACGCGGACTCGAAGCTGCATGGGCCGACTTCGATCGCGACGGGTGGCCCGATCTCTATGTCGCCAACGACGTGTCGGACAACGTACTGTACCGCAACTTGGGCAACGGCACGTTTGCGGATGTGAGTCACCAAGCCCGCGTTGCCGACTACCGTGGCGCAATGGGGATCGCTGTTGGGGACTGGGATGGAGACACCGACTTGGACATGCTCGTCACCCATTGGATCGCGCAGGAGAACGCGCTCTACTCCAACAAGCTCCTGGAGCTACGGGAAAAGGAAGGCGGCAGCAGCACCATCCAGTTCATGGACGAGGCAGATCGATTCGGGCTCGGCCAGATCGCGCTCGACTTCGTGGGATGGGGTACCGCATTCCTCGATTACGACAACGACGGCCGGCTGGACCTATTCGTGGTGAATGGCAGCACCTTCCAGCGGCGCGACGATCCCACCCAGCTCGTTCCAATGACGGACCAGCTCTTCTGGAACCGGAACACCCAGGAGGGATTCTTCGATGTGTCGGTCGTCGCGGGTGAGTATTTCGGTGAGCAGTACGTGGGACGTGGCGCCGCTTTCGCCGATTTCGACAACGACGGCGACGTCGACGTATTCATCGTCAACAACGGTGGCCCGGGCGTACTCCTGCGCAACGACGCCGCGACGGCAGGGACGTGGCTGCAGGTACGCCTGCAAGGACGATCATCAAATCGGGCAGCGATCGGGACACAGCTCCGCCTGGTAGCAGCCGGGACCGAACAGATCCGCGAGGTAGGAGCACAGAGCTCGTACCTGAGTCAGAACGCACTTGTCCCGCACTTTGGGCTCGGTACGGCTTCACTCGTCGATACGCTCGAGGTCCGGTGGCATAGCGGCATCACGCAGACACTCGTGGGCGTCCAGCCGGCTCAGATTCTCACCGTCGTCGAACCAGAGGACCGCGAGCGGTGACCCCAGCTCGACGTATGCTGTCGGCCCTGCCGGCTGTCGCATCGGTCATCCTCGTCGGCTGTGCCGAGGAACCGGTGTCACGCACGCCCGAGACCAGAGTGAGCGACACCGAGCGTCAACGCGTGCAACAATTCTGGGCCCAATACCGCAGCGCAACGCAAGCGCGCATTCGGGGCGATGCCGACGCCGCCGCAGCCGGCTATCGCCAAGCCCTCACGCTCAATCCCGACCACCACGACGCGCTCTACTATCTGGGCAACATGGAGCTGGAGCGCGGGCAGTTCGCGGAAGCGCAGGCGGCCTGGCAGCATCTCCTGGACTTGGACTCCACGAGTTCGCGCGCGCACACCCAACTCGGGCGGGTCTATACGTGTTCGGATCGGGACACGATAGACGCGACGGCCGCGCAAGCAGCGTTTCACAAGGCGCTCGCAATCAATCAGGAAGAAACAGGTCCACTCATCCTCCTTGGGCAGGTCGCGATCGTCCTCGATAGTCTGACGCTTGCTCGGCGACACTTCGAAGACGTCCTCCTCACCAACGAACGAAGTGTTGCCGCCCATTATTTCTCGGGGTTCATCCACTGGACGGCCGACGACCGTGGACGAGCCCTCTCGTCATTCGAGGCGGCCATCGCAGCCGCCACGCCGCTTCAGGATACGACCGGTGTCCCTGGTGAGGGTGATACAAAACAAGGGATCACTCCGCTCGTCGCTGAATCGAACTACTGCCGCGGATTCGAACAGCAATACGAGAACCTGGAGTCGGCAACGCATGACGACATGGCCGCGCGCTACCGCGCGACGGCGAATTGGGTCGACCACATGCGGGCCCGGGTGCACCGCTAGCGCTGCAACCCTTGCTGGACACCAGGTGTCCAATCCGTACTGTCACTAAGCGCCTCCCCAGATCGAGTCGTCGTATGCGTTGCTTGCCTACTCCCCCGAGCCTACGGGCTGGTGTCGCCACCGCGTTCGCCCTCGCCGTTGCGGCTCCGCCGCTCGCCTCACAGGACCCTGCCCGTTCCAGTTCGCTGCCTGAGGGCCCGACCACGGATCGGGTCGTCGGACTCGTGGAGGCGCTCAGTAGCGGTTCGCGACCGGGCATCCGGGCCTTCATCGACACGCACTACACATCGAGCTACTCCGGTTTCGGGTCAGCTCAGAACCTCGAGAATTACTGGGCAGCAGTCTACCAGGAGGTCGGGCCCCTTAGCGTCGAGGTCTTCGAGACCCTGACGTTGGGGCCCCGCCAGCTTCAGGTCTACTGGGCCCGGGGCCATCGGACCCGCAGCTGGATCGGCATTCGACTGGATGTGGACACCCTGCCTCCCTACCAGATCGAAGGCAACTCCGTACTTCGGGGTGCGCGTCCCCGCAGCGGGCCACGACCCGACCGGGCTGCCGCCGGGGCGGATCCGCTCGATGTCGAACGGCTTGCCGCGTACCTCGACGAGTGGCTGTCCGGCGCGGCGGATGAGGACCACTTCTCCGGTGCGGTCGCGCTCTGGCACGGCGGGCAACCCATCTACCTCAAGGGGTTCGGGTTAGCCGACCGTGAGCGGGCGATCCCGGTGAGTCCGGAGACACCATTCCGACTTGCCTCCGTGACCAAAATGTTCACCGGGGTCGCCATCGCACAGCTTGCGGAGCGTGGGCAGCTCTCATACGACGACCCGCTCTCGAAGTTCATTCCCGAGTATCCATCACACATTGCGGACCAAGTGACGGTCCACCACCTCCTGACCCACACCTCAGGCATCGAAATTGACGACGATCGTGATTTCAATGACGCCGTCCGCGTCTCGACGTCCATGGGAGAGCTACTCGAGGCACAGCTTCGATTCATCAGGCGACTCAACCGGGGGAACTATGACGACTTCGCACCGCTGACCGAGTTCGACTACACGAACGAAGGGATCGATCTCCTCGGCATCATCGTCGAACGCGTGAGCGGATCCTCGTGGAGCACGTATCTGCAGGACCACGTGTTCGCGCCGGCCGGGATGACACGGACCGGACCTCACGTGCTCGAGCCGCCAGTCGAGCTAGCGGTGCCCTATACTAGCCGAGGCATCGGAGGCGGATGGTCCGGCGAAGGATTGCGCGCCGTCCCACCCGCGTCGATGGTTGGGTCGGGCAGGATTCGACCAGCGGGATCGGGCTGGTCCACCGCCAGAGACATGGCGCGCTTCGTCCAAGCACTCCGCGACGGTACGTTGCTCAGTGCCGAGTCCTACAGCCTGATGACGACCCCACACATCGTGGCCGGACAAATCCCAGGCGAAGATCTGGCGTATGGGTATACGCTCAACGTCGACCGACGCAACGGGCTCACCGTGCTCGGTCACGGTGGCGGGGCGCCTGGAATCAACACGCATGTGCGGTGGTATCCGCAAGGAGATTGGATCGTGGTCGTCCTAGCGAATAGGGATCGCGGCGCGAATCACGTGTCCTGGCATATCGAGGAATTGATCGGTGCGCGATGAAGCCACCACGCCTGGCCACTACGGCGATGGCCCGCGTGCCTGTTCTGATCCGCGATTCTCACACTCGCCTTCGGTCATCGGCCCCGGACGTTCGGTCACACGTAGTCGATACGACCCCGACTCATCGGGGAGCGCCGTGTTGACGACGATACGATAGGTCCCATCCGCGGCGGCTGTGACCGTCACGCGTGCATTGCAGCGACCCCCGCCGTCGTCATCCCGAAGGAGTTCACCGGTCGGCGTTAACACGAAGAGAAAAGCGTCAAAGTCGTCAGAGAGGAGATCAACCGTGACAGAAGGTGCATCGCGCAGCACCAGATCCCATGCCTGCGCGTAGGTCCCGTCGGCTCCCACGCTGTCGCGGGCGGTGAGCGTTCCGCTGTGCTCCCGGTCCATCATCAGTTGACGACCATCGGTGGCCAACGCCTTGAGCCACGTGTCGACCCCGGTGTTACAGGGTCCCTCCACCTGCGGGAGCGGCTCCTGGCCCGCCCGAAGAAGGAACCGCCCGGTGGATTCCGCCAGCACGCTATTCGCGACGATCGTATAGTCTCCCGGCGGTAGCTCCTCCATCATCACCCGGGCGTTACAGGCGCCGGCCCCGTCGTCGTCGAAGACCGGCTCGACACCTTCACCCGGAAGCAGAATGAGGAACGAGTCGAAGTCTTCCGAGATCATGTCGACGTAGACCGGCCCACCCTGCGGGAGTCGAAGCGTCCACGCCTGCATGAACGTCCCATCCCAGCTCACACTGTCCGCTGATATGAGTGATCCAGAAGCCTCGGTCCCCACCGACACCAAGCGACCTTCCATCGGCAACGAACGGAGCCACGCCACCTGTTCAGCGGTGAATGCGGGAGCCGCAGTACAATCCCCCTCCGTCGTGGGGCCCGGCTGTTCCGTCACACGGATGCGATACGAACCCACGCCACCCTGCCGCACGGTGTTCGCGGCAACCCGGAAGCTCCCGCTCTGCTCGGCAACGAGCTGGATGCGGGCATCGCACGCACCCGCGCCGTCATCATCTACGAGGACTTCGGTGAATCCAGGACCGCCGATAATCAGGAAGGCGTCGAAGTCGTCCGACAAGAGGTCGACGGTCACGCGTTCGCCTTCCTGCAGCGCGAGCACCCACACTTGGATGAAGGTCCCATCCACCCATTCGGCGTCCTGAATGGTCAGTGCCGCGGTCACCTCCGCCCCAACCCGTAACTCGCGACCTGCCGTATCGAGTCGACGGAGTTCCGCCAACTCCTGCGCGGAGAGGGCGGAGGCTAACATCGCCTCAATCGTCATCAAGGTCGCGAGCGTCTTCACGCTAATCCCCCGTCGGAAGCACGGCAGCTCTCTCCTAAGCTCACCCCGGACAGTGAGGGAGGCAACCCACCGGAACCCGAATTAGCTTAGTGCTCGCCATGATGACACCGTTTTGGACTGTCGCCACCCTTTGGGTAGGGCTCCTCGCCGCACCCGACGAGGTCCTCGTGGCCGTGGCAGCCAACTTTGCGAGCACCGCGGAGTCCCTCGCAGAGCGTTTCGGCCACGACGGCGCGTGCGTCGTTCGTATTACGTCGGCATCGACCGGGACTCTATACGCCCAGATACGCAACGGTGCGCCCTTCGATGTCCTCATGGCAGCCGACACACTGCGACCCGCACTCCTCGAGACCGAAGGCTGGGCGGTACGAGGCTCACGTTTCACGTACGCGGTCGGCCGACTGGCGCTCTGGGCGCCAGGCACCAACGATCCAGTGGCCTTCCTCCGCGGCGGTGAGTATCGGCACCTCGCGGTCGCCACGCCCTCCACCGCCCCGTACGGCGCCGCCGCCTATCAGGTGCTTGAACGACTCTCGCTCCTCGATGCGATCTCATCCAGGATGGCACGCGGTCAGAACGTCATCCAGGCGTATCAGTTTGTCGCCTCCGGCAACGCCGAACTCGGGTTTGTTTCGCTGGCCCAGGTGATGGACGCTCCCCAACGGGAGGTCTGGGTGGTGGATGCCGACCTCTACGAACCAATCCACCAGCAGGCCGTGCTGCTTAGGCGTGTCCCCGCGCACCCGTGCGCATCGGCGTTCGTCGCTTTTCTCCGGACCGCGCCCGCCACAGCGATCATCGAGGGCCGGGGGTACATCGTGGAGGCTCGATGATCGTCGACCTCGCACCCGTGTGGTTGTCCCTCAAACTTGCGACCGTCACGACGGTGCTGCTGCTCGGCATTGGCACGCCCGTAGGTTGGTGGCTCGCGCGAAGCACATCGCGATGGAAACCGCTGATAGAGGCATTGGTGGCGCTTCCGCTCGTCCTCCCGCCCACGGTATTGGGCTTCTACCTCCTGTCTGCATTGGGACCCAGTGGGCTGGTCGGGAGCCTCTGGTCGGCCGTCGGCGGATTTCCATTGGTGTTCACGTTCACCGGCCTGGTGATCGGGTCGGTGATCTTCTCACTGCCTTTCGCCATTCAACCCATTCAGACGGCGTTCGAGTCGATCGGTCCGCGACCACTCGAGGTGGCCGCCACACTCCGGGCACGACCGCTCGACCGATTCGCCACCGTCGCGCTGCCGCTGGCGCGGCGAGGGTACATCACCGCCGCCACCCTCGCCTTTGCTCACACGATCGGCGAGTTTGGCGTCGTCCTCATGATCGGTGGGAACATTGCTGGCCGGACCGAAGTCCTTTCCATCGCGGTCTACAACGCCGTGGAACGGCTGGATTACGTGCAGGCACACCTTCTCGCCGCCGGCATGTTGGGATTCGCGTTTCTCGTCTTGGTGTTCGTGTTCGTGATCAATCGCCGCTGGCATCTTCGATGACGGCCCTGGCTGCACGTTTCCGGTTCGCCCGCGATGGGTTTACGCTCGATGTCGATCTCGACCTTCCCAGCGGAGTGACCGGGATTCTCGGGCCGTCCGGGGCGGGTAAGACGACCCTCTTGCGGTTAGTGGCCGGCCTGGAGCGCTGCAGGGACGGCGATGTACAGCTCGGCGAGCGCGTGTGGCAAAGGCGCGGCGAACGGCAATTCACGCCGACACACGATCGCGGCATCGGTTTCGTCTTCCAAGAACCCAGCCTGTTTCCGCATCTCGACGTACGACGCAATCTCGCATATGGGTGGAAGCGAACGCCGGTCGACGCACGCCACCTCGCGTTCGACGATGCCGTGGACCTGCTGGATCTGGCCAACCTCATGGACCGTGGGGCGGACAGGCTGTCCGGCGGCGAGCGGCAGCGTGTCGCGATCGCGCGCGCACTGCTGGCAGGTCCGGAGTTGCTATGCTTCGACGAACCCCTGGCCAACGTGGATCCCGAGCAGCGTCACGACGTGCTCGGTTTCCTGGAACGTGTGCCGTCGGAAGTCGCCGTGCCCCTCATCTATGTCAGTCACAATCGAGAGGAAGTCACCCGATTGGCGGACTTTCTCGTGCTCCTTCGTGATGGTCGGGTCGAAGCCTCCGGACCAGTCGCATCCGCCCTCACGGATCTCGACACTCCGCTCGCACACGCCGGTGACGCCGGTGTCGTGCTGGTGGGTAGGATCGAAGCCCACGACGACGGTGACGGGCTCTCCACCCTGGTGGTGGGTGATCGCCAGCTCCTCGTGTCGCGGATCGATCGATCGATTGGGGAGTCCGTTCGCGTCCGTGTGGCAGCTCGCGATGTCAGCATCGCACTCGAGCGTGCGGCATCGACCAGCATCCTGAACATCCTAGACGCCACGGTCAGCAAGGTGGCGCCCACGGCAAGCGGGCAGGTGACCGTGCAGCTTCAGATCGGTCGCGAGACCATTCTGGCCCGTATTACGAAGCGGTCCGTCATCCGCCTGGGACTCGTACCGGGCAGGAAGGTCTACGCACAGATCAAGGGCGTAGCGGTCGTCAGATAGTCAACGATTGGGAGAAACCTAGCCTCTACGCGGTTCCCTGTCTCCGGATCTTGACCACACCCCAGGTCACGATGGGCACCACGTACAACACGATGAACGCCCATGTGAGCGTACCGTAGCCCCTGGCAATCAGGTCCATGAGACCAAGGGGCGCGAGACTGGTGGCGATCACCAAGAACCCGATGCCCACGCCGGCGCGCGTCCATTGCGGAAGTCGTCCTCCTCGCTCGCGCGCCAAGCCATCGATCCGCTCGTTGAGCGCGTGAATCAGCCCAGCCCCACTCTCGATGAGCGTCCCGAATAGCATGACTTGAAACGCGATCTGGAATCCACGCGAGCCGAGCATCTCGAGCAGGTAGTTCACCGGCACCGGCCGATCGAGCACCTCCGGGTACACGCCGGCCATCGCGACGTACATGAGTGCCGCCGGAATCATCGCGATCGGGCCCGTAACGGCGCCGGCGATCACTGCGTCGCGTCGACTTTCGAGATGGCGCACAACGAACAGCGCCATCGTAGCAACCACGACGTTGTACCCGGCATAGGCCATCCCGTCCACAAACCACCCCCCACGGACCGTACCGGCGCCAAAGGTCGCGCGGATCCCTGGCGCAAACTCGACGAAAGCCCACACAAAGAGCACGACATACACGCCGTAGAGGACGAACGACCACACTGTGAGTACGCGCTCGATGGTCGCGCTGCCTTTGAACACGAGGAACGCGACGGCCAGCATGATCCCCAACACGCCGAGCACAAACGGTAGGCCAAAGGTTTCTTCCAGAATCGAGCCGGCCGCCGCGCCGATGACCGCGCCAATGATCGCAAGCAGCAGGACAAAGCACACTTCGAACAGCACCCACACCGGCCCAAGCAGTTCCTTGAAGAGATGCCGGTAGTCATAGGTGCGGAACGCGCGGGCGAATTCGTAGGTCGCCGCCGTGACCACACTGAACACCAGCATGGACACCACCATAGCCAACAGGCCAGTGATGGGTCCCTTCATGAGAAAGAATTCCACGATTTCGCGACCCGTACCGTACCCACCGGCAATGACGATGGATTGAAAGACCAGGCCCGGAAGGAGGAACCGTCTAAACCAGGAGGTCATAGGGGTGAGCGGTGAGTAGTCGGTAGTGAGCTGTTCGCTTGAGACGGATAAGATAGTGGGCGGACTTCTCAGGGGTAGAGATGGCTCCCCCGCGCCTCATCGACTCTGTATTTTCAAGAATCCTCTTTCCCACGAACCATGCGCGTTCTTGTCGGCACCAGCGGCTACCAGTACAAAGAATGGAGAGGCACATTCTATCCTGACCAGATGGCGACGGATAAGATGCTCGCGTACTACGCTGGTGTCTTTCCGACGTGTGAGATCAACAACACATTCTATCGCAACCCGCGCGAGAATGTGGTGCGGAATTGGGCAGCCCAGGTGCCTGCCGAGTTTCAATTCGTTCTCAAGGCATCCCGACGCATCACGCACATCCACCGGCTCAAGAACGCTGACGAGCCGCTCAAATGGTATCTCGAGGCGTGCTCGCACCTCGAGGCCAAGCGAGGCCCTTCCCTCTTTCAACTCCCGCCGAATATGAAAAAGGACGTGGACCGACTTGCGATCTTTCTCCAACTCTTGCCACATGGGTGGCGTGCCGCATTCGAGTTCCGACACGAGTCGTGGTTCGATGACGAGGTGTACGATGTGTTGCGATCGGGGAAGTGCGCGCTGTGCATCGCCGACACTGACGAAGACGATGCGCCGAGGGTCGCAACAGCGGACTGGGGGTATCTGCGCCTACGGGGACAAGCCTACCAGGAGCACGATCTGCGGGAATGGTCCGACTGGGTGTCCGCACAAGCATGGGACGATGCGTTTGTGTTCTTCAAGCATGAGGAAGGCGGATCGGGCCCCGCCTTCGGCAGGCAATTCATGCAGCTTGCAGGCGGGTAGCTACCTACTCCCCATCTTGAGGAGTTTGTCCCACTGCCGCTTGGTGGCGGGCACCACCGAGAGCCGTCCCTGTCGGACCAGCGCCATGTCCTTGAATGTGGGATCGGCCTTGATCTGCGCCAGCGTCACGGGACGCTTCAGCTTCTTCACTGCCTTGAGGTCGAAGACGACCAGCTTGTCATCCTTCTTGGCGGGATCGGGATACGGATTCGAGGTGATACGGGCAACCCCGATGGCAGACTTCTCTTTTCCTGTGTGGTAGATGAGCGCCTGATCGCCCTTCCGCATCGTTCGCATGTGCTTCAAGGCGACCGGATTCCTGACACCATCCCAATACGTCCCACCGTCCGTGACCAGATCGTCGTAGCTGTACGCTGTCGGTTCAGTCTTCAACACCCAAAAGTTCGGCATCGGTCCTCACAAATGTTCACTCCATTGCACGATCGAATCGGCGAGCTCCGCCATGACGTTGTCTTCCGTGCGACCAGACCGCTGCAAAACCTTAAAGGAGTGGTCGCCGCCCTCGACAACGTGAAGCGTCGCCACGTCCCCAAGACCCTCGCAGACTGGCGCCAGGTGCTCGAGGTCCGCCAAGGTATCGCGCGTACCTTGGAGAAACAACATCGGGATATCGATGTCGCGCAGGTGAGACGCGCGGCTGTCGCTCGGCCGGTTGGGGGCGTGGAGGGGGAACCCCAAAAACACGAGACCTTCCACCTCGGGGAGCCGCTCGCCGGCCTGCGCTTGGGACGTCATCCGACCCCCGAACGATTTGCCCCCGGCAACCAGGCGCGTGCCAGGCGCTGCGGTCGACGCCGCCAGCACGGCAGCGCGCACGGTGGCCTGGGCGACCGCCGGGCGATCCGGCGAGCGGCGGCCCACCTCCATATAGGGGAATTGGTAACGGAGCGTGGCCATCTTGCGTGTGGCGAGTTCTGCAGCGACGCGCTCCATAAACGCGTGACGCATGCCCGCACCGGCACCATGGCCTACTACGTACAGCCACTTCGCACCTTTCGGACATTCGAGAATCCCCGAGACCTCCGCGATGTCGGGTACGGTGATCTTCACGTTACTCACCCTCAGGTCTCGCCGCTGACTCCCAACCGCTCCATCCCGGGCCTCGCACCACTCGCCCTGGCGTCGCACCCGTATGCTCACCGTCCGCCAGAACCTGGACGCCATTCACGAACACGTGCTCAACGCCGGTGGCATACTGGTGCGGGTCCTCGAATGTGCCGTGATCCTGAATCGTGGCAGGGTCAAACACGACGACATCAGCGTAGTAACCCGAACGCAACTCGCCACGGCGGCGAATGCGGAGGTTCGCGGCCGGCTGGGAAGTGAGCTTGCGGATCGCCTCCTCCAACGGGATCACGCTCTCGTCGCGGACGTACTTGCCTAAAAGACGTGCAAAGTTGCCGTACGCTCTTGGGTGAGTACTGGACAGCACGAACACACCTTCCGGTGCCTTGGACCCACCGTCCGACCCGAAGCTGACCCACGGGATCGCAATCTGGCGGGCCACGTTTTCCTCGGACATGAGGAAATACACGACCTGCACGCGACTGCCGTCTTCGACCACGAGATCCATCGCCGCCTCCTCCGGCGACACACCTCGCTCCGCCGCGACCTGGGCGAGCGTCTTCCCCGTCAACGGTTTCAGTTCATCATTCTTGAAACCCACAAGCAAGGTCCCCTCGGCCCCCGCGGCCAAGTAGAGGTTCTCCCACTCGTCCGTCGGAGTGGACATCTCGCGCCGGACCCGGCGACGCGTCTCCCCATCCTGGAGCCGCTCCGCCCAGGCATCGTATCCTCCCTCCTGCGCCCAGGGAGGCATCGCGGCATCTAAGCCCGTCGAGCCCGCGGTGTACGTGTACATATCCGCGGTGACGTGAAGACCTTCGGCGTGGGCGGTCTGGACGCGTTCGATAACGGCGTCGAGCTTGTCCCAATTCGACATGCCCGCCGCCTTGAGATGGTAGATCTCGGCGCGGATGTCGGCCTCACGCGCGATGCGAATCAGTTCGTCCACTGCCTCGAGCAAACGGTTCCCCTCGCTTCGCATATGCGAGATGTACATGCCGTCGTATGCCGCGGCGACCTTCGACAGCTCGATGAGCTCCTCGGTGTCCGCGTAGAAGGCGGGGGCGTAGATCAGGGACGACCCGACGCCAAGCGCACCATCCTCCATGGCTTGCCGAACGAGCGCTTTCATGCGCTCGAGTTCGTCTTCTGTGGGCGGTCGGTCATCATAACCAAGCTCGTGGATTCGGACAGTCGTCGCCCCGACAAACGAGGCGACGTTCGGTGCGATCCCGCGTGCCTCGAGATGCTCCAGATACTCGGCGAGCGTCGTCCACGCGATGTCGAACCTGATGTCGCCTTGGTCCTCGAGCTGTTCCTGCTTCATGGCATCATTGAGCGGCCCCTCGGACCACCCCTCACCAAAGATCTCGAGCGTCACCCCCTGCCGGATGTCACCCTGGGAGCGCCCGTCTTCAATGAGGTCCACGGTCGCCCAACTCAACATGTTGATGAACCCCGGTGACACCGCCAATCCCGTCGCATCGATCTCGACTCGTCCGCGCCCTTCCACGATTCCACCAATCATCGCGAGCGTGTCGTCTTTGAGTGCGACATCACCAATCACACCAGGAGACCCGGATCCATCATAGATCGTCCCGTTGCGAATAACGACGTCGTACGGCGGCGCACACGCGCCCACCAGCGCGGCAAGAACCAACAGTCGCATGCCGAGATTCCACGACCAACGCATATCTCTCCCCTTCTGTTCTAGCCCCTTTTATCCCCTCTATCTCCTCTGTCCCCTCTACCCCCTCTATCCTCGCTGTCCCATCCTCTCCCCCAATCTCGCCAAGGCCGCCGTCAAATCCGGCTTCAGTTCGATCACCGGCCGCATCGGGTCCTCGCCGAGCGCCTTCATGCGCCTTGGGGCATCTGTGATCGTGTACTGACGCACATCCAGTTCGCCGTTGACTTCTGACCACTCAAGCGGCATCGAGACCGGCGCTCCGGCAAACGGCCGCACACAGAACGGAGATACGATCAGTTTCCCACGTCCGTTCTGAAGGTAGTCAACGTAGACCTTGCCTTCGCGATGCGCTGGTAGCCGAGCGATCGTCGCAATCTCGGGAAGCTCCGCAGTCACCACCCGCGCGAGAAGCTCCCCCATCGCCTTCGTCTGATCGAAGGTAAATTGGTGACCCAACGGTATCAGCACGTGCAGGCCCGTCTTGCCCGTCGTCTTGACGAAATTAGGCAATGCGATCTCGTCGCACACGCGATGCAGCGACTGAGCGATTTCGACGACGTGTGCGAACGGAGCCTCCCCAGGATCCAAATCAATGACACACCAGTCGGGCTGCTCCAACGTAGCGACACGACTGGCCCAGATGTGCAGCGGGATCGACGCCAGGTTGACGATGTATAGCAATGCCTGCTGCGAATCGGCAACGAAGTAGTTGAGGTCTCGATCCGTGTCGTCCGACCACATGACTTCCCGTCGTATCCAGTCCGGCGCGAAACCGGGTGCGTCCTTCTGGAAGAACGACTTGCCCTCGATCCCATCCGGAAACCGCGTCATCACGACCGGGCGATCTCGTAAATACGGCAGGATCCACGGCGTGATAGCTCGGTAGTACGCGATCAGGTCACCTTTCGTGTACCCGTCGTCGGGCCAAAACAGTTTGTCTTGGTTGGTGAACGCGACGTCAGGCCCGCGATCCGGTTCGGTCTCCGGAGCCGCAAAGTCTTCGGCGTCATCCCCGTGCATGGCGTTGGCCGGATGCTCGCACTCCTTGGGGCTTTTATCGTCACGAAACCGTAGGAAGACGGGCTGTCGTAGCAACACCTCGTCAGTCCATTCCTTGTATCGGACCTCGCAGACCACCACCGGATCGACCCAGTGGTGACTCTTCCCTGACGGTGCACGGCTGCATGGTGGGTCGTCGCGCACGACGGAATCCAATGTGGTGCGCATGGCGTCCAGTTCGTCGGTCGTGAACCCACTTCCAACCCGGCCGACGTACACGAGGTCCTCGCCCTCGTAGGCCGCGAGATGCAGCGCGCCGAACCCTCCCCGTGAACCCTTCGGTGTGGTGAAACCCACGACCACGAAGTCACCGTGGCGATCCGCCCGGATCTTGATCCAATCGGCGGAACGGCGGCCTTGGTAGCTGGAGTCGGCTCTCTTTCCGACAACCCCCTCCAGGCCCATCTCACTCACCTGCTGATAGAATGCTTCCCCTTGCCGTTCAAGATGGTCGGCGAACTTGAGTGGGCCCACTGGAGGGAGGACTCGACGGAGGATCTCCTTTCGCCTGGTGAGGGCCAATGATCGCAGGTCGAAATCCTCGAATCCCAAGATGTCGAACAGGTACAGGGTCGCCGGGAGCTCAACCGCAGCCTGCCGCACATCGTGCGCACGCGACAGGCGTGCGCGCTTCTGCAAACGCTGGAAGCTCGGGAGGCCCCGCTGGTCATGCACGACGAGCTCACCGTCCAACACGAGGCGACTGTACGGTAACGCCCGTAAGGCTCGGACGACCTCCGGAAAGGCCGGAGTGGCATCGTGACCATTGCGGGTCCGTAGGCGCCCTTCGCCGGCATCGACAGAGGCAATCATCCGATATCCATCGAGCTTGATCTCAAAGACCCAACCGGGTTTCGAAAACGGGGCCTCCCGCGTCTCGGCCAACATGAGGTCGACCGACGCGGGATTCACTGGCTCGCGTGGCGCTCCCTCCCCTCCCAGGGCACCACGTATCGCGGCTCCAGGATCGACACCCTCGGCGAGGTCTTCCACAGTGAGTCCAGAGATCACCGATTGCTCGTGGAATACGGTCCCGTTCTCATCCGTGGCAAGATGGTCATGCTCTTTGATGAGCAGCCAATCCTTTTCGCTCTTCGTGATCTTCACGAGCGTCCACCGACCGCGAAGCTTGTATCCCCTGAGTTCGAAGAGGAGCTTGCCCTTCTCGAAGCCCTCGTCCACATCCTCGAGTGGCACCCATACGCCACGATCCCACAGCACAACCGCACCGGCTCCATAGTTGCCTTCGGGAATGACACCCTCGAAATCTCCGTACTCCAACGGGTGATCTTCTACCTTGACGGCCAGCCGCTTGTCCGCGGGGTTCATGGATGGGCCCTTCGGCACTGCCCATGACTCGAGCACGCCATGCATCTCGAGCCGCAGATCGTAATGCAGGCGCGTCGCCGCATGCTTGTGTACCACGAAGAGGTGGCCCGCTGCGGGCGCAACCGTGCCTACGGGCTCGGGTGTCGCTCCAGCAGAACGCTTTGCGCGGTATGTACTTAGCCGGTCACTGCCCGGCTCACGAGTTGCGCTCATCGGCGGGAAATTCTATCATAGCGCCCCTATGCCTGCTCGTCCAATAGCCTCGGCTACGGTCTCGTTCGGCCTCGTGTCGGTGCCAGTGAGTCTCTACTCATCGGCCGAATCGACAGCGAAGGTGTCCTTCAACTGGCTTCACAAGGAGTGCGGATCGCGCCTCAAGCAGCAGTACGTGTGTAAGCAGGACGGCGACCTGGTCGAACGCGAAGACATGATCAAGGGCTACGAGTTCGCCAAGAACAAGTACGTTACCTTCACGCCGGACGAGTTGAAGGCGCTCGAAGAACAGGCCACCGCGTCGATCGAGATTACCGAGTTCGTTCCGGCCGACCAGGTCGAGCGCTCGTATCTCTCGAAGCTCTATTACTTGGGCCCAGACAAGGGCGGCGATCGAGCATACAAGCTCCTCAGCAAGGCCATGCAGGAAACCGGCTTGGCGGCGCTCGCGAAATACTCTGCGCGCGGCAAGCAGTACCTGGTGTTGGTGCGCCCGATGGACGAGGGTCTCGCCATGGAGCAATTGCACTATGCTCACGAGCTTCGGTCGTTCTCCGACGTCCCGTTGGGAGAGGGAGAGGTGAAGGCCGACGAGCTCAAGTTGGCGATCCAGTTGATCAAACAGGCGGCGTCCAAAGAGTTCCGACCCGAGAACTACGATGACGACGTTCGGAACCGCATGCTGGAACAGATCCAGCGGAAGGTCGATGGTGAAGAGATCACCGCTGCGCCCACGGAGGAGCCGCAAACGCAGATTATCGATCTGATGGAGGCCCTCAAGGCCAGCCTGGCGGAAGGTGGGACCTCGGCGGAGAAAAAGTCGGCGAAGAGTGCCGCCAAACGGAAAAAATCGAAGAAGAAACCCAAGCGCAAAGCTTCCTGACTCCATGAGCCAACCGAACGCAAACCCGTTGCCGGATCGCCACCAACCTGAAACGCTCCGGCTCAGGACGCTTACGCCGGGTCTCACGGTTGCCGATCTCGACGTGGCACTTGCCTGGTACTGTGACGTCGTGGGGTTCGTCGTCGTGGAAAAATGGGAGAAGGATGGGGAGATTGCAGGGGCCGTGCTCGAGGCTGGCCGTGTCCGCGTGTTTCTGGTACAAGGTGACGGCACCACGACGTCCGGAGCGACCCTCCAGTTCTACTGCGCCACGGCCCAGAATATCGACGAGCTGGCCGCGGCAATTCAGGCGCGGGGCGGTGTCCTGGATGCCGAACCCGCAGACCAACCGTGGGGTGCGCGGACGTTTGATCTGATCGACCCAGACGGGGTCCGGCTGACGGTCAGTTCGATCAACACCGAATAGCGACCCTCTCGCGGCGCCGCCCTATTCCTCGGCACCTCGGGCTCGTAATTTGAGCACCAATGTCCCCTAGGCGCACTGCACAAGCCGACGTCTCCCAGTCATCGGGCCGGAGGTTCCGGCCTGACCGCTCGTCCGAACCAAACCCGCCCTTGCGGGTTTACATACGCACCCTCATGAACGCCCTGTCCATCCGATGTGTCGCCCTCGCCGTCACTGGCATGGCAGCCAGTGTGGTACCCGCGTTGGCGCAGACCGTCCAAGGACAGCTGATCGACTCCAACCGAGATACCCCAGTCGCGTACGCGTTCATCATCCTTGCCGATTCCACCGGCAGCGAGATCGTCCGCGTCTTGGCCGACGCCAACGGGGCCTTTCTCATCGATGCGCCAGCCGCCGGCCGCTATCGGCTGCGCACGGCCATCATTGGTCGACGGAGCTGGACCTCACCAGCGTTTGTCCTCGACGAAGGACAGACGTTTGACTATCGCATGGAAGTCCCGCTCCAGGCAGTGCACCTGGACGCGCTCGTCGTGGAGGGCGCGCGGGAGTGCCAGGTCGATCCCGATTCGGGGCGGGCGGTCTCGATTGTCTGGGAGGAAGCAAAGAAGGCATTGGCAGCCGTGAAGTGGACGCGTGATTCAGCCCTCCTCAGCTTCCAGGCCATCGAATTCAACCGCGATCTCCATCCCGAAACCCTGCGGTCGCTGGGCGGGCGCGCCAATCGACAGAGCGGGATCGCGACTGGAAGCCCGTTTACGAGCGCAACGGCCCAAGAACTGTCCAAGCAGGGGTATGTACGAGCAGTCGGCGATGAGAATGCCTGGAAGCCGTACGGCCCCGATGCGGACGTCCTGCTGTCGGAGGCGTTCGCCGACGATCACTGCTTCGCCCTGCAGCCGCACCCAGACGATGAGGACTTGATCGGACTTGCGTTCCAACCCGTCCAAAACCGCGACGTCCCCGATATTCGCGGCGTGATGTGGTTGGACCGACCATCCGCGATGCTCCGGCGATTGGAGTTTCGCTACGACCGACTGCCCTGGCCGGTCGCGTTACGCCATGCCGGTGGCGACGTTCGGTTTGAACAACTGCCAAACGGGCTCTGGTTCGTCTCGCAGTGGCGACTGCGGCTGCCCAGACTCTCGCGCCAGACACGCGGTCTCGACTTGGGGCAGTATCGTGTGCAGTCGTACTCCGAGACCGGGGGATACGTGATTCAGCTGCGGCGTCCGGACGGCACTCCACTGACACGAGACCTCGCAGCGAAGCCAGTCGGGGGTCCAGGCGACGTCACACCGGGCACCGGAGCTCGCGCACGCGCGATGGCTGGTGGCGTCGCAGGAGCGGTGACGGACGTGGCCACCGGGTCGACCCTCCCGGGGGCAGCGGTACTCCTCCTCGACTCTGCGGAGACGATCCGTGCCGTCGGTGTGTCCGATTCGCTCGGCCGATTCTTCGCGCGGGCTGAGCGCGCCGGCGCGTTCACCCTGACCGTTCGTCGGATTGGCTACCGACCTACAGGTTCGTCCCAAATCGACGTACCGGAAGGGCTCGTCGTGCGTACCCGGATCAATCTCGGCGCGTCGACGCCCGAAGATGCAGAGCGGGACCCCGCCTCGTTCCGGTCATTCGGGGACGTCATTCCACAGTTTCGCTTCACCCGTGATGACATCGCGCGGACTGAGGCGGCAACCGTGTTCGATTTGGCGCTTACGATCGTGGGCACCCGTGCCGTGGGGTCGCTCGAGACACCCACCCTTGTGTTGAACGACACACAGTGCGCTCCTACTGTGTACGTGGATGGTCACCCCAGTGCGACGAGCCACATCCTGCACGTGCTCATCGAGGGGTGGGTGCGCCTCGTCGAGATCAGCCCGCGACCTGCAGATACACCTCGGGAGTTTCGGCACCCGGACCCGGCCGCGGCACGGTGTGGTGCCATCCTGATTTGGTCAGCAACGAGCTGAACTGATCACTGAGAACCCGTCCGGGCCACCCCTGGCTTGGGCTCGATGCGTTCCAGGTACATCCACAACGCTTCGATTTCATCCTCGGTCATCGTACTGAAGGCGTACCACGGCATGGCTGAATCGAGTACCGCCCCGTCAGGACGGCGCCCCTGGCGTACTGCTCGTGCAAAATCGTCGTACGACCAGCCGCCGAGGCCAGTGTCAGGGTCTCGTGTGAGGTTGGGCCCGTTGCCGTCACGCCCGGCGTAGTCTTTCCCATGGCACCCGCCACATATTCCAGCCAGGTATCCACCGTACTCGGCGGTCATCCCCACCTCGACCCGGTCGAGGTGAACGATATCGTGCTGTATGGCGCTACCGGGAAACAGCTCCGCGGAAGACATGAGCGAGGCAAAACGACCCATCGGACCAAGCTCCCGCGCCACGACGTCGTTGTCGACGGGCGGCATCGACTTGAGATAGGCAAAGAGCGCGGCGATATCTTCATCCGTGATGTGCTGATAGTCCATTGATGGCATGACCATCAGCAGGCGCCCGTTCCAGCCGACGCCGTGGCGAATCGCCTTCTCGAAGGTGGTCAGCGCATATTGCGCCGTAAGTCCCCCGATGCCAGCGGTCAGATTGGGCGCAGCCAGTCGTGCGAAGCGCGGCTCGTCGATCAGCACCTGTCCACCGAGATTAGCGGTGTGACAGTCCGTACAACCCCAAATTGTTGCGAGGTGCGCCCCACGTGTGACGGTCCCCGGACTTGTCGCGGCCGAGAGCTGTTCGTCAGGAATGTCCAACGTGCGGCTCAGGATGCGCCCGCCCAGCAAGAACGCGGTGCCGCCTCCGAGAACCACGATCAAGACGACCGCGATGATGACCAAAATCACGACGCGAAAAGGCTTTGGCATACGAGGTACACTCCGGCGGAGTCAGAGTTGGCCGGAAGCGACAGATGGGGCAACCGGCCGAGGCGTCAGCTGGCAAAGAGATTGCGCTCCGCAACGATGCCTGAGAATCTGAGAAGCTGCGAGACGATGGTGCCGCGATGCGCCCGAGCGCCGAAGGAGTTGCGTCACCGTCATCTCACCACCTCTGGCAGGTCAACCCCAGGAAGGGCGAGCCCGCTTCCCAACCCCGGTGCGACGGTTACCTTAAGTCCGCAAAGCTATGTCACGATTCACCTTAGTCGCGCTCACGGTGTCAGCGGTCTCGCTCCCGGCCTCGGCCCAGGAACGGGTCTCCCTGACCCGCCTCACCGGTGCGATCGAGCTCGACGGCCGGCTCGAGGAACCAGCCTGGGACAACGTGACGCCACTTCCACTCACGGTGTACACACCCGTCTTCCGCGGAGAGGCGACTGAGGAGACCGAGGTGCGGATTGGCTACGACGACGGGTACCTCTATGTCGGTGCGAGCATGCTCGACAGCGATACCCGGGGGATCCGCGCGAACACCCTCTATCGCGATCAGTACAGCGGGGACGACCTGATCGGGATCGTTCTGGACACGTACAACGACTACGAAACGGCGTTGGCATTCCTTGTGAATCCCGCCGGCACACGTATCGATCGAGCGATTCGCAACGACGCGGAAATGACCGCGGGATTCCCCATTAACAGCGATTGGAACGCTTTCTGGGATGTGGTAACCCGCCAAGATGACGACGGATGGTACGCGGAGATGCGCGTCCCTTTCAGTAGCCTCGGGTTTCAAGACGTTGACGGTCAGGTTGAAATGGGCCTCATCGTGTATCGGCTGATCGCGCGGAAATGGGAACGCCACATCTATCCGGCAATCCCGCCCGACTGGGCACTGGGATTCATGAAGCCCTCGCAGGGACAGCGCGTCACACTGGACCAGGTCCAGGCTACGACGCCGCGATACGTGGTACCCTACGTCCTCGGCGGGATCAATCGTGCCGCGCGCCAGACCCCCAACCTCAGTTACACGTTCGACGAGGACGTGACCACGGAGGCCGGCCTGGATTTCAAGTACTCCCCGACATCCAACCTCGCGTTGGATCTCACCGTCAACACTGACTTCGCGCAGGTCGAAGCCGACGATCAGCAACTCAACCTGACGCGGTTCTCTCTGTTCTTTCCGGAGAAGCGCCAGTTCTTTCAAGAGCGCTCGAGTACCTTCGAGTTCAACACTGGTGGATTCAGTCGGCTGTTTCACTCCAGACAAATCGGACTGGACCGGGGTGAAATCGTTCGTATCTATGGCGGTGCGCGAGTGGTGGGGCGCGTAGGCGGCCTCGATTACGGCCTGCTCAACATGCAGACGGCTGAGAGTACCACGCTCCCCGCAGAGAATTTCGGCGTGCTGCGCATCAATCAGCAAATCCTCAATCCCTACTCCTCGATCGGAGCCATTGGCACGTCGCGTCTCGGCACCGACGGCAACTACAACTTTGCCGCCGGGTTCGATGCTATCGTCCGACCCTTTGGCGATGAATACATCGCGTTCAAGTGGGCGCACACATGGGATAAGAACGATCCCACGGGACGGAGCCTGGTAGACGGCGCGCGCATCATTGGGCAGTGGGAGCGCCGGAATGAAACTGGATTGAGTTACGTTTTCAACTACGCGCGTTCCGGCAACGCCTACAACCCTCGCCTCGGTTTTGTCAGGCGTCGTGATTTCACTCTGTACAGCAACGACCTCCAGTACCTGTGGTTCACCAGCCCATCGTCGTACCTGCGAACCGTCTCGATCCGTAACAACGCTGCCGTGTACACACGGAATGTGAACGGAACGATGGAGTCGGCCAACATCACTCCGGCGTTGTCTCTGCGGGCGAAGGCCGACCACGAGCTGACGGTATCGGTCGCGAACATCTACGAGGGTGTTGTCGACACGTTCGAAATCTCGGGTGGGGCCACGGTTCCCCCAGGCACGTACTGGTTCCACGAGGGGATTGTGCACCTGGAGCCGTCACGTGGGGGGAAATTCCGTCCAACTGCCACGGTATCGGCCGGCAGTTTCTATGATGGATGGCGTGTTGGGACGACGCTCTCCCCAGCGTGGAACGTCTCCAAGCACCTCGAGTTGTCGACCGGCTATACGTTCAACGCGATTCGCTTCCCGGACCGAAACATCACGCTCGATCAACACCTGGTTCAGTTTCGCGCCGCGACCGCGCTCAACATCCATCTCTCATTCAATGCCTTCGTGCAGTACAACAGCACCAGCGATCGGTTGAGCGTGAATGCCCGGCTCCGATACCACTTCCGCGAGGGACAGGACCTCTGGCTCGTATACGATGAAGGCTTCAACACCGACCGCGATGTGCTCTTGGGCCCTCAGTTGCCCTTGTCGGATTCGCGGGCGTTGTTACTGAAGTACACGCATACGTTTATATGGTGAGCAGTCAGCGGCGAGCTGCTGGCGGCAGGCTGAATCGAAGATCCGGTGAATGAGCATGATCAAACCAACGATGAGTTGTGTCGTGTTGGCGGTGATGGTGGGGGTTGTGACACCTTCGGAAGGACAGATCGATCTGGTTCCGAAGACCGTGCAGCCCACCGTATGGGAGCGGTTCACGCTGCGCGTGATCAATCAAGTGCCCATGCCCACAGTCGCCGTCACGGTGACCGTTCCGGAAATCGTGACCATCTTGGGTGTCGCCATGCATCCGCCAGGGTGGGTGTTCGAGGTGACGCTCGCCACCGATTCGACACCGCAGACCATCCAATGGACCGGCGGGACCGTCATGGAAGGATCGTTCGAGGAGTTTGCATTCTTGGGTCGCGTGGCAGGCGATGCGCGACGCAAGGAACTCATCTTCCCGGTTTCGACCACCAAGGCGGACGGATCGGGCACGAACTGGGCGCGGCTGTCAGGCGAAGGCGCAGCACCAGTGGTCCAGATCGTGGGGACGACGGCGATCACGCCCTGGGGGGCAGTTGGCCTTGCCGGAGGTGCGATCGGAATCTCGATTCTGGCACTGGCCATCGCTATGGCCGGTCGCCGCCGACCAGCCTAGCCCTTTTCTCCTGCATCCTGCACCCTACTCACAACTTCAAGAACCGGCCTAGGTGATTGAGGTAGTACCCGAGCAGGCCAGCCGCCAACCCAAAAACGCCACCGAGCACGAGCGTCCCTGCCCCGCCCCGCGCCTCGAATGCGAGCAACGACCAGACGGCGAACCCCAAACAGAAGAGGATCGCCGTCGCAATGAGGAAGCGGTGAAATGCAATCACTCGGAGGGCGCCACTACCACACGTATTCGGTCAGCACTGCGATCACGATGATGACGGTCAATGGCAGCGGCGCGACAGCGAAGATCCGCATGCGATTCTTCTCGAACCGGAGATGCATGAAGTACAACGCCACGAGGAGCGCCTTCCAAATCGCCAGTGCCAGGAGCACGACGATGATCAAGGTCTTCGACCACGGAAAGCCGGCAATGAACAGCTCGATGAACGTGAGAAGCGCCAAGCCTGCCCACACCATCCAGTAGTTCGGGTGCTTGTCTACGGCCATGTATGCCTCCGCCTCCTCAAACCAGATAGACGATAGTGAACAGGATGATCCACACGAGATCGACGAAGTGCCAATACAGGCCGATGACCTCCACCCCGCGGTGGTCAGTGGCCGTGTACTTGCCTTGGAACGCCTTGATCGTCACGTACACCATACAGATGACGCCCATGGTCACGTGAAATCCGTGGAATCCCGTCATCGTGTAGAAGCTCGAACCGTAGATGTTTACGTTGGCTGGCAACTCTCCTGCGGCCGCGAGTTCCGCGAAGTGACTCCCCGCTACGTAGCCGCTCGGCACGAATCCCTCGTGGATGAGCTGCACGTACTCGAACACCTGAACGCTCACGAACGTCGCACCGATGAGCACAGTGGCGACGAGATAGAGCTTGAGCCCCTTCTGATCACCGTCGTGCACAGCCGCAAAGGCCTTCACCATGGTGACACTGCTGCAGATCAGTAAGAACGTGTTGACCGCCGTGACGGGGATGTTGAGAATCCCCCCTGGCTCCGCAAACGCCTCCGGTGTCCCAAAGCGCAGGATGATGTACGACCCGATCAACGCGGTGAAGAACAACACCTCGGAGCCGAGGAAGACCCACATCCCCAGCTTCTCGTTGTAGACGCCCGCCCCTATCTCCCGATGGGCTGGGGGATCCATGTAGGCCGCGTTTGCGTGCGCCATGGTCAGCTCCCCCTTCCGGCCGCTTCAGGCTCGAGGTCGCCCGGCAGCTTTTGATGTTGCGGCAGGAAGTCCTCCTCGACCTCCGGCGAACTGAACTCATAGGGTCCGCGATACACCGTCGGCACATCCGGCCAGTTCCCGTGTGGTGGTGGTGACGGCGTGGACCACTCGAGCCCATTGTCGTTCCACGGGTTCTCTGAGGCTTTCTTTCCGTAGAACCAGCTCAGGATGAAGTTGGCGGCGAAGATGACCTGCGACACCATCAACAGGAACGCGCTGATCGTCACGAATCGATTCGTACCAGACAGGTGCTGGAGGAACTCGTACTGCGATGGATCGTAGATCCGACGCATGTGACCCTGCAGACCGAGATAGTGCATCGGCCAGAACGTCAGGTTGAAGAACACAAACGTCAGCGCAAAGTGCACGCGGCCCCACGCTTCGCTCATCATGCGCCCGAACATCTTCGGGTACCAGAACGTGATCGCCGCGAACAGCGCGAAGAGGCTGCCGCCAAACAGCACGTAGTGAATGTGCGCCACGATGAAGTACGTGTCGTGGATGTAGATGTCGACTGGCGTCGACGCCATGTAGACGCCGCTCAGGCCACCAATCACGAACATGGCCACGAACGCGATCGCGTTCAGCATCGGCACGTGGAGGGTCAAGTTGCCCCGCCACATGGTACCCATCCAATTGAACACCTTGATGGCCGAGGGAACGGCAATGAACATCGTCGAAATCATGAAGGTCATGCCCAGGGTGGGGTTCATGCCGCTCTGGAACATGTGGTGACCCCACACGATCCACCCAAGGAAGGCGATCGCGATGATGGCATACACCATCGAGTGGTAACCGAAGATCGGTTTGCGTGACCCGTTGGCGATGACCTCGGAGACCATGCCCATGGCCGGGAGAATGAGGATGTACACCTCGGGGTGGCCAAAATACCAGAACAGGTGCTGCCAGAGGATGGGCTGTCCGCCTGCCGTGGCATTGAAGAAGCTCGTTCCGATGGTCTGGTCGAAGAACAGCATGATGGCGGCGCCCGAGAGAATCGGAATCGCGAGTACCACGAGAATGGCGGTGATGAACAGCGACCAGATAGACAGCGGCAACCGGAACCAGGTCATGCCCGGCGCACGCAGGTTCACTACCGTCGTGATGTAGTTAGTCGCACCCAGAATGGACGAGAGACCCAAGACCGCAATACTGAGCAACCAGAGTTGCTGCCCAGTCGCCACGCCAGTCCATTGTGGGTCCGCGCTCAGTGGCGCGTATTGGGTCCACCCGGCCTGCGAGTGCCCGCCCTCGACCCAGAAGCCGGCCATCATGATCACGGTCCCGATCACGGCAACCCAGAAGGACCACATGTTGATGCGCGGGAACGCCATGTCCTCGGCGCCAATCTTGAGCGGGATGAGGTAGTTCCCGAACACGCCCACCAGCAGTGGCATCACGGCAAAGAACACCATGAAGGTGCCGTGCATCGTGACGAGGGAGTTGTAGAATTCCGGGAGCATGACCCCGCCGGAAACCATCGTCTCCGGGAAGATCCCTCCCAGCGGCATCGAGCCCTCTGGGAATCCCAGCTGCCACCGAATCGCCATCGCCATCATGCCGCCCAGGAAGAGCCCCACCAGGCTCAGCAGCAGAAACTGGACACCGATGATCTTATGGTCGGTGGAGAAGATGTACTTCCGTATAAAGGAAAGCTCGTGTCCGTGCCCCGCATGGACCGCATCGATCGGTGGCGCTGATGTCGCCATCGTCACTCTCCCGCGGCCGCAGCCGCTGTTTGCTCAGCCATCCACCGAGCGAAGTCGTCAGCGGTGTGCACGGTCACGAACGCCCGCATCCGATAGTGACCCAACCCACACAACTCCGCGCAGGCGATTTCGAACTCGCCGGGCTCCGTCGCCTCGAACCACACGTCGATCGTCTTTCCCGGTAATGCATCTTGCTTCACACGGAGATTGGGGACGAAGAACGAGTGGATCACGTCCTCCGTCGCAAGCTTGATCAAGACCGGTTGGTCGACCGGCACATGCAACTGATTCCGGACGACGAAATCATCGGCCGTGCCTAGACGGCCATCCGCCCCCGTGTACGTGGCATTCCACTCGAACTGCTTGGCGGTGAGGCCAAACACCATGGCGTCAGCCGGGGCGGCGTTTCGCCCCTTCACTTGATTCCACACGCCCCCGCTCATCACACCGATCACCACCACCGTCACCGCCGGAATTGCCGTCCAAATCACCTCGGCCTTCATGCTGCCGTGGGTATAGTAGGCCTTGCGTCCGGGCCGGCGCCGATACCGAATGACGAACCACAGAAGACCGAACTCGACGATCACGAACGCGATTCCGGTGATCACGAGAATCACGTAATAGATGAAATCGATGTCGCCGGCGAACGTCGAGTTCCCCGGAGGCAGCAGCCAGTTCATGAATGACCCCTCAGGATCCGAAGGAGAATTCGGCCGACGCCGATCCGCCGTCCTCGACCGTGACGTCCATCGTCTGCGTGCCGAGGGTCTCGTGCCACGCTTCGAGCGTGTAGGTCCCGGCCGGGAGCCCGCTGATCGTGAAGGCCCCGTCCGCGCCCGATACCGCAAAGTACGGGTGCTCGACCACGCCAACGTACGCCTGCATCCAGCCGTGGACGCTGCACTCGAGCGGCACCATGACCTCGGCGGTGTTAAACGATCGCGTGGAACTCATCACGCGTGGCTGCGAGATGTTGAATCCGCGGTTCGCCGTCGGCACGGCTTTGATGTTGTGCAGCAGGGGATCACTGTTTTGGATCTCGAGATCCTGTCCGACCATCACGCCCACCACACGTGGCGTGTACAGACACCCGTCTTGGTCAATCACCGAGGGGCTCGAGGGCATCGGATACGGGCCTGCCGGCAGCCCGCTCGTGATCCGCACGAAGACATTCGCGAGCTTCCCATCCGCCACGACGACCACCGGGTCAGTCGGACCGTCGGCATATTTCGCCGCGCACTCGGCCTCCTCAGCCATGTCGATCGCGGGGTTGGCGGGGGCCATGCCGCTGAAGTTCACGACGCCCATGATCGACGCGGTACCGAGAGCCGCGACCGCGGCTTCACCCCCACCGCCGCCACTGGATTCGCCGCCACTTTCTCCACCACCACCGCACGCTACGCTGAGCAGGACCGGAACGGCCAGAATACGTCGCATTCTTCCTCCGAAAACGGTTTGACTTCAGAACCTTAGGTTGATCGCCGCTGGGCCTGAATCACGACCACCAGGCCAAGTCCAGCGGTCAGCAATGTAGCCACGACGGGCGCGATGAACACCCGCGGCGGCAGGGGCACGTCGAGATAGACCGCATACCACGCGCTCACCGCACCCCGTACGTCATCTTCGGCGTTGGTACCGTCCGCCACGTAGAATGCCATGGGCATCGACTCTCCGGGGGTGAAACTGGCGGCCACGCCCGGATCGCTGGCGGTCAGAGACCGGGTAAACTGCACTTGCCACCGCCCATTGGCAAACGCCGCTCCATGGGTCAGATCCGAGCCCGTTCCCGACGCGAAGGTCCCGAGGCCGGTCGCAGTGCCCTCTTCAGCCATATCGGGGTTACTCCGCCAGCGGATCTGGTACACCGGATTCCGCGCATCTCCCGCAAGGAAGTAGGGGAGCACCGTACCTTCGGGCGGGGTCAAAGGAAATTGGACCGCGAGATGGTCTGGTCCCTGGGCCTCGAGATGTGGTGCATCGGGCGCGACCATCGACGTCACGACTCCGTCGAAGAAGGGGTCCCATGCCTCGTCGGGACTCGCCGAGGCGTCGTCCCACGAAAACTGCAGGGCCATCCCTTCGCCGTTGTGCAGGGCTCTCACCCAAAGGCCGTCCACGGCCGGCGCGAACCAACGCGGCGCCTCGAGGATCTGTCCCACCATGGGGATGTAGAGGGCCTCGACGTCGTTCCAGGCCGGGTCCTCTGGCCCGTTTGGGAGGTCGCCTTCGACAAACGCGGCGCGCACCACATCCTGGCGCCGGGGAGGCGCATCGGGAGACAGACTTCGAACATACTGCGCCACGCGCCAGAGCTGTTCCTCGGTAATGATTCCGGCATCGATGGCGTCTCCGTTGGAGGGCATCGGTGTCCCGTCCACACCTACGCGGATCCGCATAAGGATGTCCTCGACCGAACCGCCGCCGTTGAAAGTCCAGTTCTCGGTAAGGTTCGCGGCACGTATAGGGAACCCGTCATCGTCGGTAAGCTCGGGGGCCGACCCGCCGTCACCGCGCCCCTCGGCGCCGTGGCACTTGATGCACTCCACCTCCTCCTCGAAGAGCCGCCGACCTTCGGCTAATCCCTCGTCTGTAACCCGTGGAGCGCGTGCAACCGCAACGGGCTCCGGTTGGCCATCTTCGAAAAACCGTGAGAAGCTCTTGATGTAGGCCACGACATCGTCCCGATCCCCCGGTCCGAGTTTGTCTTTCCACCCGGGCATGGTGGATCCTGGCATCCCGTTGTCCACGATGTACCGCAGATCGTCGTCCGTCGGCAGCTCGCCGTTCGAGGTCGTTCGGATTTGGTAGATCGCGAACGTGAAATCGCGCGGTCTGGGAAGCATATAGTCGGCGGCCGGCCCGTCGCCCTGGCCCGTCATACCGTGGCACCCCGCACACCACTTGTCGTAGAGCGCCTTGCCATTCTCGAGATCCTGAGCACGGAGCACACCGGGGAGGCCAGCAACGAAGGCGAGCAGAATGGTTGAGGCAGCGCTCAATCTGCATGCTGCAACCTGCAATCTGCCGTGGTTAGTCATGTTCCTCTCCTTCCTCACCCCACGTGCGAGGCTCGAGCCCCGACTGCTCGTAGAGGAACATGGTGACCGCCCAGATTTCATCCTCCGTCAAAAAGTCTTCCCACACCGGCATCGCGGAATTCCACGGCGTGCCTTCGCGAGGGAGTCCCGGCCCACCCTTCGCGATCCGCCAGAACACAAAGCTCTCTTGCAGATTGTCGATGGTGCCGGCTCGATCGAACGCGAGGGGCGTCGGGTTGAACCCGTGGCCAAAGTGCCCCTGCCCGTCGAGGAGGTCGCCGTGGCAGGGCATGCAGTTCTGGTAGTAGATCGCCTTGCCGGTTTCGTAATGCTCCTCGAGGGAGCCACGGGAGCGCAGCGGGTTTTCGAGTCCCTCCAATGCCAGGGATCGGCCCTGAAACGTGATCTGGCCCGGCGGCGCCGGATGAATGGAACGGAGCTGCGCCGTCGACCCTACGGTTGGCCGAGCCGCCTGGAACACGACGAACCCGATGAAGAGCGGGATCACCGTCAGGAGCCCCCCTCGTAGCCATTTCTTGTTTGCGTCGACCAGCGTCGCCGTGATCGGCGCCTTGAATTGGGTCCATCGCTCTTCGTTCTCGCTGACGTAGACCAAGACACCGACGGCCGCGATCAGGGTGAACTGCAGGACAACACTCTGGGGGACCGGCGCGCTTCCCGGAAACAGCGGGATCACGAACTTGAAGAACGCCCATGATCCCACGATCAAGAGCACCGCCTGCGTAAACGGGTGTTTGAGATGCTTCATTGTCTTGCCGCCAAGAATTGGACGATGATCTCCAGTTGCGCTGCGGACAATTGGTCACCAAAGGTCGCCGGCATCATGCCCGCGAACGCCTCGTAGCCCTCCGCGATTTCCGCTTCAGGATCAATGATTCCCGTCCGGATGCGGTCGGCGCTGATACGGGATCCCATACCATCGAACGCCGGGCCTACCGGAGCACCCGCACCCTCGAGCTGATGACATCCAATGCAGGCGTTTTCCGTCAGCAGCTGCACGGGATCCGTGGTGGCGGTACGCGCTGGCGCTGCTCCCGACGATGCCGGCGCGCTAGGCGCACTTGCGCTCGCCCCGATGTCGTCGGCTGTCACGGTGACCTCGCCGCCGAGTGACTCCAGATACGCGACGACGGCCCAGATCTGCTCGTTTGACAGTTGGCGCCGTGCGTCGGGCATGATCGGCGGGAACCCCTCGATGAGATACGCCCCAGGATCGATCATCGATTCATAGAGGTATTCTTTGCAGCCCTGCTCACGCGACCCACAACGTTCACCGATGGTCCCTTCGCCCGCATGGTCCGTTCGCAGATTCGGGGCCCGGGTTCCCAGCCCGTGGCAACTGGTGCAACCTGCGCCCCCCATGAATAGGTCCTCGCCGGCTGTGACCAGAACCTCCGGTGTCACACCGGCGGACAGATCGAGAGCCTCGGGCACTTCCGATTCGAGCTGCGGAATGACCTGTGCAATGATGGTATAGAACGCAATCACGGCGAGGCCAACGGCAAGCACTTTGATATTGGTTAGGAACATGCGATCACCCTCCCGTAACCGCTTGCGGTTGCCCGATGGGCGCAGGCTTCTTGCTCACCGCACGCTCTGCCAGGCCGCCAAGCCAGAAGATGAACGCGACGAGCCCGAGGAAGATGACCACTGTCAGGCTGATCATGTTGGCCGCATACCCAAGGGCAGGCGTCACGGCGCGATCACTGGTGTCGCGCATCACTTCCCACACATGCCAATGCTGTCGGATACCGCTCCGAGCAAATCCCATGAGCCCCATGAGCCACGTAAACGTGACGGCGAGCACGAAAATCGCGTACTGCGAACGGTCTGGCATTTCACCCCAGCGGATCTCCCCGCGCGATTGGGATCCACGCATGAGGAAGATGTCGATCGCCCAAACCCCGATGATGCACGCCAGCACCGCGGCGACTTGATACACGCTGTAGCTGATACGTGTGATGGTCGGCACGAAGTACCCGTATATCCCCAGCCACAGCACATACGCCGAGGACAGCACAAACATGGCACCTTGTGTCAGCGTTCCCGCCTTGGCCCATGTCACCGTCGGGATACGGTTCCCGCGGCGGTACATCAAGAAGGAAAGGAACGTCGTCAGGATCATGAAGTTGACCGCCGTGTTCTTACCGCTCATGAGCCCGAGGACACCCAGGAAGGGATGCCTGGAGCCACCCATCGCTGCGAATTCGTCACGGCTCGCGATCATGGTGTTGGGCGTCCCCCAGACGATCCAACAGACAATGAGCACCAGCAACATCCACTTGGTGTACGGCAGGAACCGTTCGGCACCGGGAATTCGTCCCATGCCGGTCCACAGGTAGTAGTTCGCTGCCAAGAAGAGCACACCGATGAGGATGGCTTGCACGATCCACAGCCAACTCATGAACCCGCCCATCATGGTCACGCCCATTTGCTGGCTGTACTCGTACATCTCACGCCCTAGCCAGTACCCGGCGAAGGGAAGCACCACGAAGGTCGCGATCGCGATGAACGTCCCTACGTACCCCATCCAGTCATAATGCGCCTTCTCTTCCGGGGTCTTGGCAGCGAGGAAGCGATACGCGGCGTACGCGGCGACGATCGATCCGCCGAAGACGGCGTTGGCGATCAGGCGATGGATGTTGATGGGCATCCAGGTGGCGTTGGCAATCGCGTTCCACATGGTCACCCCGTCGGGTAGTCCCTCGGCGACCGTGGTGCCTTCCGGGGGGGACATCATGTAGGTGAGCCACCCGTTCGCGATGAACATCACGATGGTGCCCCACACGTTCAGCAGGAGTCCGAGCCCCCAGTGGCCCCACTTGGCGCGCCCGGACTTCCAACGATCCCACCCGTAGTAATACAGGTAGAGCGTGAAGGACTCCACGAAGAACAACCCCGCGTAGATCCACATCGACATCGAGAAGATGTCCGCCATGTGTCCCCAGAACGCCGGGTAGAGTGTCGTCAGCAAGAACAACAGCATGCCACCCCAGAGCGCTGTGGCACTGTACGCGAACACCAGCAGTCGCGTGAACTCTTTCGAAAGCTTGTCGTACCGCTCGTCCTTGCCCACGATCCCAATCAACTCGGTAATGACAGCGAACATCGGGACACCGAGCACGAACGCGGCGAACATGAGGTGGACTTCGGCCGCAATCCACACCGCCCCCCGACCCCCCACGGCCGGAAAATCACCGTAGCTGCGGCCCGCTTCCGCCGCGGCCTGCAGCAGCGTGAGGAAATCAATCATCATGGCGCATGAAGAACGGTAGGCGTTTCGAAAAATCGACTGGCATCTTTTTCCGCACTTCCTGCAGGAGTTCAACAGTGATCATCTCATATCCTTCTCGTCGTGCATAGGCTTCGACGCGTTGAACCACCACGCCGCGCACGAACGACGGGATACGGCGCATACGTTGCTCGGCGTCGGGTGCCCACTGCATCTCGGCCCGCGGCGCACCGCCGTAGCTCATGGCAGGTGCCGCGACCAATGGTCGATCACCCGTCGGCTCGTAGGCGCAGGCGGGATCGCTGGCTAGGTAGTCACCGGTTTCCGCAAACGCGCGTGCACGACAGCCACCACACACCACCCGGTACTCACAGCGACCGCAACGCCCCTCGAGCTGCTGCGTTCGCAAGCCATGGAACAAGGCGGACTGATGCCAGACGTCACCAAACGACGTCGTGCGTAGGTCACCTGCGGGTTCCGGCAGGTACGGGCATGCCGTGAGCTTGCCGTCCGGCGTAATCCGACAATAGTGCACCCCACAGGGACACCGCGTGGGGTAGTTGAGGATCGGCGAGTCCGGGACGCGCTCACGTACGATGCGCATGAACTGCGGAGCGCACTTGGAACGCACCATCATGCGTCCCAGATACTCGCGATGGAGATCGACCAATTCCGTCAGTAGCTCCTCGACGTCAATCGGAGAGAGGGCATGCATGCCCGCGCCGCGACCGGTGGTGACGAGGAAATACGCATTGAAGGCAACCGCGCCTTGGTCCGCCGCCCACGCGACCAGGCTGGCAAGCTCACCACGATTGCCCTTCGTGAGGGTGGTCTGGATCACGAAGTCCATCGCGAGCGTACCCAGGCGCGCAACCGCCTCGAGCGCCTGGTCCAACGAACCGTGGCCGCGACGAAAACGGTCGTGATACGTCGGGTCGAGCGATTCGATGCTCACCGCCACCCCGGTCACGCCCGCGGCGTGCAGCGCGCGGATGCGGTCTTCGGTCAGCAACGTGCCGTTGGTGCCCACCACGACGGTCGCCCCGCGATCGACGGCGTAGCGGGCAATCGTTTCCAGATCGTCGCGCAGCAACGGCTCGCCACCTGAGAGAATGAAGAGCGGCGCCGGATTCAATGCCAGGATTTGATCCGTGATTCGGAGAATTTCGTCGGTCTGGAGCTCACCATCGACCGACGCACCGGGGCCGGCGGCGATGTAGCAGTGGGCGCACTCGAGATTGCAGCGCTTCGTGAGATTCCAGGCGACCACATGCGGGATTACGGCGCCCGTCGCTTCCTTCTGCTGTGGCGCCTCACCGAGAAGGGCGAGGGGAGCGAGCTCCACGTGCGCGCTCGTCTTAGGCGGGAGTATCCGTGGTTTCCACCGCGTCCCGTCCACCCTTCATAAACTTCTCGACCGCGGCCTTCGCTTCCTCCGCTGAAACCGTCTTCATGTCGACAGGGCACTTCTCCATCTGATCTTCGATGTCCCTGATGGGACACCGCGTCATCCCGGAGGCTTTGGCCTCTTCGATGAACTTCCGCATGTCCGTGGACAACGCGTCGCCCCCTTCGGCTTCCGCGCGGATCTGCTTCGCGCGCAGCTCGCGGAACATGCCCATCATGGTCTCGGCGTCGAACTCCTCGGCGTCGATCATTGCCTGTTTGTTTTCGTCCATGACCGACGTCGTAATACGCCAGTGCGCGTGACTCCGCGCGAACTTCTCCACGGTGTTCCGGGCGAGTGGCCGCGCGATCAACGGCACTGCCCGTAGCCGATCAAATGCTTCAGCGGTCCAGACGGGCGGGTCCACCGACGTCCGCTCACGGGTCGTGGTGTGATAGGGCGGAACCGGACACTTCACCTCGATCATGCGCCCTGGCGGTTCAGTGTCGGTGTCACTTCCCAGCACGACCGTCTTGGCCATTTGTTCTTCGGCCTTCACCTCCGCTCGCGCGACTTCTTCGGCCGACCCGATGCCCATGATGATCTGCATGTGCGTTGGGAGGAGCTTCTCGATCGCCTGATCCAGCCACCTGTTGGTCACCGTGTCGCCGCCCCGCTCCATCACGAACTCCTCCACCGCGCGACGGGCAATGCCCTGCGCGAACGGCGGAACCCGAAGAATCCGAACCTCCGCATCCGGAGCCCAGGCCAGTCCTGCCTCTCCATCTTCTGCGATCCACGGGATGTCTTCAGGCTTGATCCCCGAGGACCCAGTCACCAACACGCTGCACGGAGCAAGGCGCACAAGGTTCTCCACCTGCGACCCCATCTCCGTCCCGTCGATCCGATGCGCACCATGGCGCCCGACAATGAGCAGTGAGGGTTCGACCTCCTCGACCCACTGCATGACCACCTGAAACGGCTTCCCAACGAGGATCTGGGTTTCGATCTCAACGTCAGGAAACTCCTGCGCCATCACCTGGGCCCGCTTGATGTTCGCTTGGCAAAGCTTGAGCAAGCCTTTGTCGATGATGTTGTTGTGCAGTTCTTCCTGCTCCTCGAATTTGAACACCTTCGACGCGCGCACCGACAGCACGTCCTTGATGTTGTTGAAGACGTCGTGGTGGTACTCGACGTCGAAGGCCGAACACACATACACCTTCGCGTCGAAGTCCCGCGCCATTGCCAATGCCACACGCATCGCCTGGTAGCTGTACGCGGATCCGTCGACGCAGACCATGAAACGCCCACCCGCCAGCGTCGCGTCGTCACGCACGACCATCGTGTCCTTCTCGACGCCGCGGACCACTCGTCCAACCACGCCTCCCAGTTGGGAATATTGTTGGCGACCGATTCCATGCGCGCCGATCACCACAAGGTCGTATTTGCGGCCCGACGTGCCGGCAAGCCTGTCTTCTTCGGCACTGTCGTCATCGGCGACGATGCGACCGTCCACCCCTAGCGCGACATCAGTGCGCGTTCGCTCACCCCCATCGTAGTTGGCCGCAATGGTCGGATCGAACCCGATCAGGCTCGGAAGCGTCCCCTCACCACCGTTGGCCTCGCGTACCAACTCTTCATAGTTGATCCCCTCCAGGAGCTGCCGGCGGAGCGGCACCCCAGCCTCCTCACACCGGTTCTCGACCTGATCGAGAAAAGAGTCCGAGATAAGCTGGAGCCCCTTCTCGATGAGCTTGTCATGGACCTTTCTTTGACGCTTGATCTCTTCCGGCGTCTGGAACTGCGCCGGTAGCCCCGTCTCGAGTTGTCGGAACCGGATGTCGTGCAGCCGCGCAGCATAGACGTGGTTGCCCGTAATCCGTCCCTCCCACTTCTGGCAAAGCTCAATAGCCCGGCCAACGGCCCAATCTGAATGTTGTGAGTTGTCGACGGGAACGAAGACTTCGCGATAGAGGACTGCCTGACCATTGTCAGACGTTCGCATGTACCCTCCCGTGCCACGAGGCACGTTAAGAGCGGGATGGTTTCAATGATCGACGCGCAATATGATACTCACGGACCGGCCGTGACGGGATGGGCGAGTATGAGAGTCAGCCTTCACCCTGTCAAGGGACGATCTGTTGTCCTTTTGTGTCCAGAATCATGAGGGCGTCGACTGGACAGATCTCACAGGCCCGTCGCAGCGTTTCCGCGTCGACGGTGCCCGGATCAATGAAGATCGCCACGCTCTCGGCATCCAGATCGAAGGCGTCAGGAGCCGCCTCCACGCAGTCCCCGAATCCCACACACAGCGTGCGGTCGATGCGGATCGTCCAGCCGTGGGCCTGCCGTTCGTCGATCGCCGGCACTCACATTTCCTCGAGGCCCAAGTCGACGCGCGCCTCGTCCATGACATCGGGCGTGATTTCGGAGATCCCCCGCTCCATCGCCCATTCGTTGTAGATCTTCATGACCATCCCGCGGACGAAGCTCGGTACGCGGTCCAGGCGACTGCGACTCTCAGGAGTCCACGCCGGTCGACCGTGGCCGGCGAGTTTGCCCTCCGCTCCCTCGACGTGGGATTTGACGAGGTGGAGTGGATCCTGGTCAAGCGTATTACCACCGATCGTCACGCCGAGCGACCCCACCAGATGCGTCTCCATGGGGTTGGCAAGCATCGCTACCCGTCTCCCGCAGGTGGGGCAGGCAAAGGCGGCGGCAAAGGTCCCGTCCCCCGGTTCTTGACGGTCGAAGAACTCCATCTGTGCGTCGCAGTCGATGCAGAGGAACTTCATAGCAGTCTCTCGAGTACGCGGTCCACGAGTCCTGGAGCGTCACCGACCGCGTCGGCTGGCGATCGGCCCGGTCGGAGCGGAAGCCGGCCCAGCAACGGCAGGTCGAACTCGGTAGCCAGCGCGGCTCCGGCGTCTCCATCGAAGAGCGGGCCTGGCTCCCCGCGATCTGGGCTGTGATACGCACTCATGTTCTCGACGATGCCGGCGAGTGGCATGTTCACGTCCTGTGCCGCCTGAATCGCCCTTGCGACGGAGCGACGTGACTCCTCCGTCGGGATCGTCACGACCAATCCGTGCGCCACAGAGGGAATCAGGGTCATGAGGTCTTTCGCCGCGTCGGCGCCGGGTGGAAGATCCACGACCAGGAGATCGAGCTGACCCCACTCGACGTCCGCGAGGAATTCGCGGAGCATCCCCACCTCGAGCGTACCCCGCCAGACAAACTCTTCGGAAGATGCCCCTCTCCAACGCAGGGGTGCGTCTTCGTCGAGCACTAGATCGGACGAGACCACACGGACACCCCGATCGCCCACCGCCGGAAGCATCGCGACATCCGTCATGTTGAGTGGGCCGGCGTTGAGCAGTCGCCCAACGGTGGGGCTATTCAAATCGGCGTCGAGCACTCCCACCGCCTTGCCGGCCTCGCTCGCGGCCGTCGCCAACACGGATGCCACGTAGCTCTTCCCGACGCCGCCCTTCCCACTCATGACTGCCACGACGCGGTCGATGGCCCCCAGCCGCTCGGTCACCCGAGCACGCTGCGCGGCGACCTGATGGGCTAGTTGCGAGCGGTCCTTGCCGGGCACGTCGTGATACGTCCGGTATCTCACAGATCCCACCCTGCCCTGGCCAGCATCCAGAGGTTGATCACGACCACGATGATCGCGGTGACGTAGAACGAGGGCGGCATACGCGAGGCTTGGTTGACGATGAACGCCCCGCGAATCAGCGCTGGGAGCCGGAGCCCATGCAGGACCCACACGATTCTCGCCACCCACGCGTTTTGCAGCGAATACAATGCCCAGACGATGGCGGCGGCGAAGAGCGCGCCAAGGAGCAGGAATATCCACGGTGGTCCGAACCGCGACGGGAGTATCCCGGCACCCATCATGACATATGCTGCTGCCTCGTACAAAATGGCAACGTGCAGATAGGCAAACGCCGCCTGCCGGAACTTGCGTTGCCTAGCCTCCGGCCATGTTTGACGCCACCTCACGCCAGGATCTCGCCACTCATGACTCGTCCTGCACCTCCAGGTTAGGTTGCAGCGCTAATGATCACTCCAAGCGTGGAAGGTACAGCACCGGCCCGGTCCACGGCTGCCCCCTACGTGTTGGGTGGAGTGCTCGTGCTCTTCGTCGTGCTCATCGGCTACCTCGTGGCCGGCGCGATGGCGCCGCGCGAAGCCGCCGAGTTCGCCCCGAGCCCCATCGAGCCTCGCGGGCAGGCGGCCTCGCTCGTCGTCGACACCATCACGATCGACGCGCGGGAGCCCAACACCTGGCAGTGGTTTAGTTTCGGAACCCGCAGCGTGGTCGCGAGCCCGACAGCCGGGTGGGACCTGGGCTTTCGTCGCTTCAGCATCATCGCGGCGCGCGGGGCTCAAGATCTCGGCATCATAGCGTTTGACGCGGTGGTCGAAGTACCGAAAGCATCCTACGCCACTACCGAGTTCGGGTCTGATACCACGCTCGCTGTCTTCGACGCCTGGTACGCCTACAGCTGGATCACGCACTTGCTCGAGCCCAGCGATCACGTGTATGTGGTGGAGACGCGGAATGGCGGCCACGCGAAGCTGACATTTCTGAGCTATTACTGCCCGGAGCTGGAGGCGGGTTGTATCACATTCCGCTACGCGTACCAACCCAACGGTTCGGGACGATTCCAGTAACGCCCCAGCTACTCCCCGTCCATCGTTTCGCCGAGAGGATGCTCGTGTAACGCCACCGCAATCCGCGGATGCGCCTTCCACAAATAATAGCCCATGCCGGCTGCTGCGATCGCGTTACCGGTTGCGACCGCCCACCACGCGAGCGCTCCCAGGAGTGGACGGGCACCGATCGCGACGACGATGTAGAACCCAACCTCGAAGATCGCAAAGAACACCACCACGAAGAACAGCGTCGTTGGCCATTTCTCGACCATGAACGCCAAGGCGGCCCCTGTGATTCCCACAACCCCAAACGCCAGCACGTGCACGGCCGTATACGCAATGACCGAGGGGAATGTCACCACAGCGCCCGTGGGGTCCCGCAGTCCCCAAAACACGGCCTGGCCCAACACGCTCGGCGTGAAGAACGCCGTGCCGGCCACCAGGTCGACGATGAAGAACCACACTGCGACCGCGGCGGCACCGATGACACCGGCAATGAACCCTTCGCGCATCAGGCGGCCAAAGCTCATGCAATCCTCGGGGTTGGAGAACGGCCCTAATATAGGGACGACCTCGCGGCCCGCGAGGGCCGCTCAATCCTGGGTTTTCCGGCGGTACCAATGCCAGAGTCCGATCACGGCGATGAGGTTGAGCGCCACACCGAGCAGTCCCCGTTCGGGCCCGAACACGTCGTAGGCGAAGACGCTGAGACTTCCTGTTCGGAGCCCATAGCCGAAGAGAACGTAGGACAGAGCGTTCCACGTGCCGTGGCTCACGGCCGAAACCACGACTGAGCCGGTGGCCATCCGCAGGATGCCCCATGCCAATCCGAGGAGCATGGCATTCATGAAGTAGACCGGCAGAATCGCAACAGGGAGGACCAAGTTCGGCTCGAGCATGGCCACCGGCACGTGCCAGAGGGTGAACACGCTTGCCGTCCACACGAGCGCGCCGGTCTCGGACGTTCCCTTTCGCCGGATCGCAGCCCACAACCAGCCGCGGAAGAAGCCCTCTTCGGTGATCAGAGTTCCCAACGCGGTCGCCGCGAACATGATCCCCAAGTCGACCAGCGTACTCTTTGCGTCGAGCACCGCCAAGGTTCCTGCGCCGAACACGATCGCAAGTGTCGACAGCACCCCAATGACGATGATCGGATACCCAATCGCTACCGCATGGCCACCGAGATCGCCCCACGTGAACCCAACCACTCGTCGGGGTAGTCGCAGCAGCGCCCAACAACCAACGAACATCCCCAGCAAGACGACGACGGACGCAGCCTCGCTGCCGGTGATGACTGTGGACGCGGGTGATACCGTGAGCAATATGACTGAGGCCCACTCCGGCCATCCCCATCGACGCTTGACGTCGTTCGCCGTCGTCATCATACCGGTACGACGACAGGACCACCCGATGAGTTTCAGCTCGGCACTCTTCGATGCCAGAGCCGGCCTACAGAATCGCGACCAGACGGAGCGCCATGAGCAGGAACGCGAGGGCGATGAAGAATCGGACGACCCGCTCACCACCACGCACCGAGATATGGGTGGAGACCACCGCCCCGGACGCGTTGCCAGCACCGAGCACGAGGCCGGTGATCCACTCCACGTTGCCGGTCAGCGCGAACACGGCAATCGCCGGAATCGTATAGAGACCGATCGCCATGACCTTGTACATGTTGACCCAATTGAGGCTCATGCCGAGCGCTTGGTAGAGGACGGCTAGAAACAGCAGCCCGACCCCAGCCTGAATGAACCCACCGTAGAACCCGACGCCCAGCATGGCGACATAGCTCCACCACGGCAGGACCGGGCGGGCGTTACCGTCGTCGCGCTTTTTCGGTGGAACGAGCATGGCAATGACGGCGACCGCGAGAACGGCGGCTAAGATGGCGCGAAACGTCTCGTCGGAGACCTGGACCGAGATGAACGCGCCGGCAATGGCACCGGGGAGCGCGGCGAGTGCCAACCGGACGCCATTGTGCGGGTCGAAGATCGCCTTGCGGCGGAAGCCCTCCACGGCCGCGACGTTCTGAATCAGGATCGCAATCCGATTCGTTCCGTTGGCGAGGGGGGCGGGAAGCCCGAGGAACAACAGTGCCGGTAGGGTTATCAGCGAGCCTCCACCGGCCATCACGTTGATGATGCCGGCTGCGAATCCGGCACCGAAGATCAACGCGTAGAAACTCACAGCGGTGTGACGCCCGCGTAGCGTATGCCTGTGAGAGAAGCCATGTCGCGATCCCACGTTGTGAGATCGTCCGGCGACATGTCGGCCAGTCGGTCACGACCGCAGGCGCGCGCGAGAATCTTCATCAGCTCAACAGTGGCCTCCAAGAAATTGTGGAGACGGCGCGCGGATTCCTGGATGACGAGGCGCGCCCGCAGATTCTCCTTCTGCGTCGCGATTCCAACCGGGCAGTTGTTGGTATGGCACGCTCGCATGCCGAGACATCCGATCGCTTGAATAGCAGAATTCGAGATCGCCACACCGTCGGCACCCATGGCTAGTGCCTTGACGAAATCGGATTCCGTGCGCAGGCCGCCGGTGACCAGGAGCGTCACGTAATCTGCACGGAGTTGATCGAGATGTTGTCGCGCACGTGCGAGCGCTGGTATGGTCGGCACGGAGATGTTGTTCTTGAAGATGTCCGGTGCTGCACCGGTTGCTCCACCGCGTCCATCGAGGATGATGTAGTCCACACCAACCTCAAGAGCGAAGTCAATGTCGTCTTCGATATGTTGTGCGGACAGTTTGAAGCCGATTGGGATGCCACCACTCACGTCACGGACTTGGTCGGCGATCTCACGGAAGTCTCGCGGGGCTTTGAGATCGGGAAACGTCGCCGGACTGATGGCGGCCTGACCGGGCTCCAGCCCGCGAACCTCAGCGATCTTCCCATGCACTTTGCTGCCAGGCAGGTGGCCACCAGTTCCAGTCTTGGCGCCCTGCCCACCCTTGAAATGGAACGCCTGCACGCTTCGCACCTTCTCCAGGTTCCACCCGAACCGCGCAGATGCGAGTTCGTAGAAGTAGCGTGAGTTGGCCGCCTGCTCCTCCGGAAGCATGCCCCCTTCGCCGGAGCAAATCCCCGTGCCCGACATCTCCGCACCGGTGGCTAACGCTACCTTGGATTCCTCGCTGAGGGCACCGAAGCTCATGTCACTGACGATGATCGGAATCTTCAGTCGAAGGGGCTTGGACGTCGATGCACCGATGACGAGTTCCGTCTCGACCGGCGCATCGTCCAACAGGGGCTTGCGAGCAAGCTGTGCCGTGACGATCTGGATAGCGTCCCACCGTGGCAGCTCCTGCCGCGGGACACCCATCGCCGAGACTCGTCCATGATGGCCGAGCTCAGACAGTCCAGTGCACGCAAGCTGCTGGATATACGCGTTCTGATCTTCTGCTGGCGTGCCATGGGGGTCCGCGTAGAGTCCGAGATACTGGTCGCGCTGATACGGCTGTGGGTGATCGACCGCCCACCGTGCGATCTCGTCGGCATCGACAAGGACTGCATCCTGTTCCTTATCGACCCATGCCGTGAAACGCGGCAGCGCTTCGGCATTGTTGTATTCGCTAACGCCAGTGTCGTAGCGGTAGTCCCAGTTGTGCACACCGCAGATGAGGTTCTCGCCGTCGATGTGGCCGTCCGCCAAGAGTGCTCCCCGGTGGAGGCATCGCCCGTACAAGACCGAGACGTTGTCGTCATACCGAATCGTGACGAGGTCAACCTCACCCACGAGCGCGTAGGCAGGCTTCCGATCTTCGAGTGCACTCCAGGTGGCGATCTTCGTGGCGGTAGCCGGCGGTGAGGTCATGAGGTGTCCTGTTCGTGAGCGGTGAGCGTGTTGAATCTAGGGCGAACGGCGGATGGTGGAGGCGTGGAGGGCGAAGGGTAATCACGCAGTCTCGTCCTTTGCCCTGCGACCTCCGTCCCCTACGCCGCCACCTCGTGTCCCGGTCCCGCCCCTCTCGGCACCCTGATCTCTTCCACGAATTGCTGAACACTGAGCGGTGGTGCGGGCGTCACCAACGAGATTGCGATCGCGACGGCAAAGTTGATCGCCATGCCGATCGTGCCAATGCCCTCGGGCGACACCCCAAACCACCAATGCTCCGCCGTATTGAGGTCGGGGTGTACCAGCTTGAAGTACACGATGTACGATGCGGTGAACGCTAGGCCGGCCACCATGCCGGCGATCGCGCCGTACTTGTTGGCACCCTTCGTAAAGATGCCGAGGATGATAGCGGGGAAGAACGAGGCTGCCGCCAACCCGAAAGCGAATGCGACCGTTTGGGCCACAAACCCCGGCGGATTGATGCCGTAGTACCCGGCGATGATCACCGCGACCCCAGCCGCGATACGCGCGGTCAGCAGCTCACCGTTTTCTGTGATGCTCGGCCAGATGGTCTTCTTCAACAGATCATGGGCGACCGAGGTCGAGATGACGAGGAGGAGGCCGGCCGCCGTCGAGAGCGCGGCCGCTAGCCCACCAGCTGCCACGAGGCCAACGACCCAGTTGGGCAGCTGCGCAATCTCCGGGTTGGCCAACACCATGATATCGTTGTCGATCGTGAGTTCATTGGGCACGGACGACGCGGGACCGGTGTTCTGAATCAGGCCATCACCGTTCAGATCGTCGAACGTGAGCAACCCCGTCACCTCCCAATTCGTGAACCATTCGGGCACGTCTTCGTACGGCTGGTTGGAGACGGTGTTCAGTAGATTGGTCCGCGCGAACGCAGCCACGGCCGGAGCGGTCGTGTACAGAATGGCGATGAACAGCAACGCCCATCCCGCGGAGCTACGGGCTTGCCGTACTTTCGGCACCGTATAGAAACGCACGATGACGTGCGGAAGCCCCGCAGTGCCGACCATCAATGCCGCAGTGATGAACAGCACGTCCAGCGTTCCCTTGCGCCCGTCCGTATACGCGCCGAAGCCAAGTTCATCGGTCAGCCCATCCAGGCGGTCCAGGAGATACATGCCCGATCCGTCCGCGAGCTCGCCACCGAATCCTATTTGCGGAATTGGCATGCCCGTCATAAGCATCGAGATAAAGATGGCGGGCACGAGATACGCGAAGATGAGAACGCAATACTGCGCCACTTGGGTGTAGGTGATGCCTTTCATGCCACCGAGTACGGCATAGAAGAACACGATCCCCATGCCGATGTAGACTCCAACGCTGATGTCGACGTTCAGAAAACGGGAGAACACGATGCCCACGCCGCGCATCTGTCCAGCCACGTACGTAAATGACACGAAGAGTGCGCAGATCACGGCGACGACACGCGCGACATGGGAGTAGTAGCGATCACCGACGAAATCCGGCACCGTGTACTTGCCGAACTTCCTGAGATAGGGCGCCAGCAGGAGCGCGAGCAGCACGTATCCCCCGGTCCACCCCATGAGGTACACGGACCCATCGCGACCCATGAACGCGATCAGCCCGGCCATCCCTATGAACGACGCCGCGCTCATCCAATCTGCCGCGGTCGCCATGCCGTTCAGGACAGGCGGTACTTTGGCCCCAGCCACGTAGAACTCGCCGGTCGACCGTGCCCGAGCCCACACGGCGACGCCGATGTAGATCGCAAACGAGAACGCGACCATCACGAACGTCCACGCCTGGACGTTCATGAGGTCTCGTCCCGCTCGTCGACCTCGAACTCCCGGTCGAGGCGGTTCATCAGTTTGACATAGACGAAGATCAACACCACGAAGACGTAGATCGAACCCTGCTGCGCAAACCAAAAGCCCAGCTGGAATCCGCCGATTCGGATGGCGTTGAGCTGCTCCACCAGCAAGATCCCGAACCCGTAGGACACAACGAACCACACGCCGAGCAAAAGCCCGACGTACGTCAGATTCCGTTTCCAATACGCCTGTCGGTACCGAGACCCGATCTGGGACATAGACCTAACGCACACGTCAATGGTGAGAATGATGCAACACGAGAGACCAACCGGCAGCTAAGATATGCAGCCCGCGCTGCCGCGCCATCCGGCCACCCTGCAGGATTACGGCAACGGCGGCGTCGTCTCGGGTGGCCGTCGATGTTTGGTGTCCTGCTCGAACGCGTACGCCAGCGCGATGAGACGAGGCTCCGACCACGCATCGCCGAACAACTGCAGCCCTACCGGGAGGGTTCCGCGTACGTACCCCATCGGGACGGTCACCGCCGGGAAGCCGCTCCCGGGGGCGAGGTCCTGGCTGTTGTCCCCCGCAGGCGTCGTGAGATCGCCGATCAGTCGTGGCGGGTTGCTCCACGTGGGATACGCCATCGCGTCGAGGTCGTACTGCGTGAGCTGGCGGCGGATGGCCGCGCGGAATGTGACCTGGTTCTTCCGGGCGGTGAGGCAGGCTTCGTTCGCATCCGGGTCGTCACGGTGCTCCTGAAAGAACTCCAGCCGCGGACGAATCGACGGGTGCGTGCGGCGCGACGCGATGATGGCATCAAGGTCGGTGACCGAAGCCTCTCGGCCGAGGCTCGCCAGATACGCGTTGATATCCCATTGAAACCGTCGGCACCACAACCCACCAGACCGCCGGATCTCCTCCATTTCGGGGATCATCACCGAATCGACGATCGTGGCGCCCGCTTGTTGCATCGCTGCCAGCGCCTCCTCAAACCGCGCGAGCACCTCATCATCAGCACCGGGCCGATTGGACCACTGCCGCATCACGCCGATGCGGGCGCCCTCGAGTGCCTCCGCATCGAGGTATGCCGCGTAGTTGGGAATTGGACGGGCGCCCACCGCCTCGGTCCACGGATCGGCAGGATCGTAGCCCACAATCACCTGGAAGACAGCGACCGCGTCAGCGACGCTCCGTGCCATAGGACCGCCAATGTCCTTGTCGAGATACAACGGTACGATGCCATCTCGACTCGTCAGCCCCATGGTCGAGCGGATACCCACTAGCGCTTGATGCGAGGACGGACCGCGGATCGAGTTCCCCGTGTCCGTCCCTAGACCGACCGCGCCGAAGCTCGCTGCGACCGCTGCCGCGGTCCCGCCACTCGATCCCGCAGTCACACGGTTCAACGCATATGGGTTGCGCGTGTATCCCGGCAACATCGAACCCACCGTTTCGTACGGTGAAAACGCGAACTCCGCCATGTTGGACTTGGCAATCACAATCGCACCCGCTTCGCGGATCCGCTGCACCTGGAACGCGTCGTCAGGTGGCATCGATCCCGCCAGCGACGCGGACCCCGCGGTCGTCTGCATGTCATGCGTGTCGTAGTTGTCTTTGACGATGATTGGAATGCCATGCAGCGATCCGACGAAGCCGCCCGTGCGGAATGCGCGGTCCAGTTCGTCAGCTCGTTCGAGCGCCTGTGGATTGATCGTGATGATGGCGTTGAGCGCGGGCCCTTGCTTGTCGTACGCTTCTATACGTTCGAGATATCGCTGCACAAGTTCTCGTGCCGTGAGGGTTCCCGCTTGCATGGCCGCATGAATCTCGGCGATCGACGCCTCGACGACGTCGAAGCGTTGAGCTTCCGTGGCAGAGGGCTGAAGAACCAGCATGATCAACGCGAGCTTCGAGAATGGCGCGTGCACCTGGGACCTTCGGATCATAAAGACTTTATTCACACCCAACTGGGCAATCGCAGTTTCTCGAGCACGGCGCGAAAACGCTCATCACCCTCAAACGTCCACACATCCGGCCCGAGCATGGCCAAGAGGGTAAAGGGAGCCGTGCGATCGGCCACGCACGCCTCGAGTTCGGCAATGAGACGATCGGTGTGTCCCAACCCCATCTCAATCATTGCTCTGGCTGCCGGCATGATGTATTCCCCATCAATGCCATCGTGACCTTCAACCTTCCGCTGTACGTCTTCCATTGTCGCTCACCTTTGTAGTTCACTCAGTCACTAATTCAGATTCGAACAAGCATCGCCGCCCAATGAAAACCCGCACCGAATGCCGTAAGGAGCACCAGCGAGCCGGACTGCACGCGGCCTTCCTTACGCGCCTCCCATAGCGCGAGGGGAACGGATGCGGAACCGGTGTTCCCGTACTCCTGGAGGTTCACGAACACCTTGTGCTCCGGGACCTCCAGACGTTTGCGCACAGCCTCGATGATGCGGATGTTGGCCTGATGCGGAATCACGAGATCGACGTCGTCGATCGTCACGCCCGCCGCGGCCAAGACCTCTGCTGCCGCCGCACTCATGCGGTGCGTCGCATGCCGGAACACCTCTCGCCCCTCCATGACCAGATTCTTATGCAGACCTTCGGCCGCGCCTTCGGGCGTAAAAGGCACCCGCGTGCCACCAGACTCGAGGCCCAAGATGCCGGACTGCGCGCCATCCGTGCCCGCTACAGCTGTGAGAATCTCGCTCGTACCCGCCCCGACGATGGACGCACCCGCACCATCGCCAAACAACACGGCCGTGTTCCGGTCCCGCCAATTCATCAACCGAGTGATCAGTTCGACCCCGACAACCAAGATCTTCCGGTGACCCCCCACCGCCCGATGGCGCGCTATGTCGAGCGCCAATACAGATCCTGCACAGCCGCTTCCCCCGAGGTCAAAGGCCGGAATCTCACGTGCGCCCAGCTTGTGTTGCACGAAAGCCGCCGTGTCCGGTGTGTATACCTCGGGCGTATCGGTGGCCACGATGATCTCGTCCAGATCGATCGCGGCAAGCCCCGCATCCTCGAGAGCGACTCGAGCGGCGGCAACCGCCAGATCTGCGGTGCTCTCGTCGTCGGACGCGATGCGCCGCCGCTCGATGCCGGTACGTTCCCGAATCCACTCGTCGGAGGTGTCGACGTACTGGGTCCACTCGTCGTTGGTCATGACACGGGCCGGCACATGACCGCCCAGACCTATGAGACCGATCTTCCTGCTCGCCATAACGGGAAAAATGAAGCGCGGCCCGGGCGACCGCGAGCGCCTGGTAACAGGTGAACGATCAGATCGTCAGCCGACCAACCGTTCGACCTCGGCACGCATGGCCGCGATCGCCTCCGGCATGACGCGGCAGCATCCGCCGATGATCGACGCGCCAGCCTCCAACCAGTGCGCTACTGGCCACGCATCAGCCGGTGCGGGCGACCCCGTCCACGTCTTGCGATCCGCGTCGTATCCCTCCCCAGAGTTCGGATACACGATGATTGGATGCCGCGTGAACTGCCGGAATTCCTCGATGAGTTGCGAGGCGATCGACGGAGGCACGCAGTTCACCCCAACGCCTCCAACGTTGGGAACCGACTCACAGAGGGCGGCGACCTCACCGATTGGCGTTCCATCACTGATGTGCCGCGCATCGCGACAAGTGAAGCTGAGCCAGGCCCACGTGTTGGGCGACTCGCGAAGCAATCGGAGCAGTGCAGCTGTTTCGGCACGTGACGGAATGGTCTCACATCCAATGAGGTCGACATCGGTGCCTGCCAGTATGTGCCATCGCTCCTGGTGGAACTCGTAGAGCGCCCCTTCTTCGAGATCGTACTCCCCTCGGTACTCCGACCCGTCGGCCAGGTAGGCGCCGTATGGCCCGATACTTCCCGCAACCAACGGCCGTGATCGTCGCGTCATCGCGCTCGTCGCCCAGAACTCGTCACGCGCACGGCACGCGATGTCCGCTGCCATCTCGAGAACGGCGCGCGCCCTCGCATCAGACATCCCTCGACGCCGGAACCCAGGGATGGTCGCTTGGTATGTCGCGGTCGCGATGCAGTCCGCCCCTGCCTCGAGGAACTCGCGATGAACCGCTGTGATTCGATCGGGCGACTCGAGCAACGTGTTCGCCGACCACAGCGGATCATCCAGATTGCATCCATGCGCTTCCAGTGTCGTCGCCAAGCCACCGTCCAGCATGACGAACCCGTAACGCTCGATAAACGGAAGGAACGGATTATTTGGCACATCCCACCTCTTCAACGACTCATCAGCCCGTGCACGAGCGCCCACAACCCGCCGAAGAACAAGACAGGTGCGAGGAGGTTCAGGATGCGTGAGACATTGCCGAGTGACCGTGCGAGTTGTTCCTCGCTCTTGGTGCTGATGAAGAACCGGCCCTCACCTTGCCGAAGTTCAACCGACTCGCCCGGCCCGTACACTACCTTGCCGAGGACGTACAACCGCGCGTTTGGCTGAATGGCCCAGACGGTGAGGCGCGTTGGAGCGCCACTCAGGGCACCGAGGTCGAGGCCGCCGATCTCGAAGGAGAATCCCTGTTGGCGCCCGGTTTCGCTGTGGACCTTGGGCGCGTCGATCTCCGCCCCTTCGGGGTGCACGAGGATTTGTCCCGTGCCATCGTCGAGTGTGAACGGCACACTCGATTCGCCGGAGTCGATGGTCCGCCACTCGTAGCGACTTCCCCCTTGCGAGTCGCGCCGTCGCTCGCGGCGCTCGATCTTGTACTTGTAGCAGAGACATTCGCCGAGCTCACCCGGACCGTCGAGTGGCTTGTCGCTCGTGGCCACGCCCTTGAGTTCCACACGATGGCCTGCCATCACGGACCCAACGCTCGACGTCTGCGTGCCCTCGATGTCGTCCTTGAGCTGCGCCTTGCCACGTCCAATGAACCAGACGACGACCCCACCAATCATCGCGATGGCTCCGACGACGATGAAGATCACGGAAGCGTGCGTCGCTTCACCCCATCCACGGCGCCCTGGATCAAGCGGTACGCGGCGGCCCGTGAGACGCCATCGGGATCCCGTTCGTTCGCCGGTGTCGACGCCACACCGAATGCCACCGTCTTCTCATACGTGAACATGAGGGCGACGGCCGCTGCCAATTCCTGGCTGGTTGGACCATCGGCCACGGTAAGCGGATGGCCCGGCACTTCGGCGGGGTCGAGGACATCCATGTCGATGTGGACGTAGATGAGGTCGGTCCGCGTTGACAGGTCTTCCATGATGCGGTGGAGACGCGGGCTCAAGCTCCGAATATCGTCCACCGAAAAGCGCGTGAGCCGGTGTTCGGCCACGAGCTCTCGTTCGAGCGGATCAAGATCGCGCGCCGCTCCTAATACGATGTTCTCAGTGGGAATGGGCGTGGACAGTCCCGACTCGTTCCGTAAGTTGTGCAGGCCGAGTCCGGCCGCCACCGCCACCGGCATCCCACCAAGCATGCCGCTCAAGGTCGTCTCCGGGGTATTGAAGTCGCCGTGGGCATCAATGAACACGAGTCCAATGCGCTCGGAACTCGACGCGACCTGCTGGAGACCCCCCAACACACCGATGAGCGAGGTGCAGTTGGCGAGCAGCCCGACATGTAGGTGTTGCGCCCGTACACTCTGGGCAACGAAGTCCGCCAGATGCCCATTCGCCATCCCCATGCGGTGCCACGTCCCGTATTCGCGTTTCTGCTCAGGCGTTAGGTCGATGGCGCCGATCGGGGCTACCGCGGCGCCCCGGTCCTCGAGCAACGCGGCGATACCCCCGCGCTCGAGGTACGCTGGGACGTCGGACAACTCGACTACGTTGCGCGAACCCGTGTACGGCATCTTGACCATCGCCACCTGCACGCGTCCCTCGGCGTCGACAACGCGCTGCGCGTTCAGCAGTCCCGGCACCCACAACAATGCGACAGCAGCGGCCCAGCGCATCACGGTAAGCCTCCGATCAATGTCTGCAGCACATCCGCCAAGTGTTCCGCTTCGTCCCGCAAATCACGGGCAAACCTGAGTCGCAGGCGTCCTTGCTTGCTCGTGGGCATGTTCTCGACCGACTTCATGGCGCGAGCTTGAATGGTAATCTCTGCACTAAACATCCTGCGTTTGAACTTGATCCACGAGATCTCGGCGACCGGAAGTGTGGAGACTTTGACATCGCTCCTGAACGCACCGAGAAAGGCGTCCTTGGTCTGATGTTCGATGATCACGTCCTCATCTTCGACTCTGATCATGCCCTCGCTCTCGCTCACAAACGCATCGGGATCGTGGAACTTGAACGCGAGCACGGGGGCGTGAACAACCGCGGCGCGGTTCTCCACGTCAACCAGTTCTTCCGGCTCCACAACCGCGGGGACGACACTGGCCGGGTCAAACGTCTCCTCCCGAACGGCAAACACCAAGCGATACTCGATGTCGGCCGTGTACTCTTTCCCCACTGCGAACTCCTGACCCGGCGAAACGCCACTCAGCTTGGTCTCGAGCAACCGACTCAATCGTCGCAGGTCCGCCGCACGACCGTACACGCTCTCATCGTCGATCCCCGGCCGCTCCCAGATGCGGATCTTGAAATCCGCATAGGGACCGACCACCATCGTCCCGGCAGCTCCGTCGGCATCCGCTTTATCCGCCTGCGCTTTCAGCATACGAACGAGCGTGCGCAAGCCCGTGATCGATCCGGTGAACCTCCAGACGTGAGCGGCAGTATCGGGCTCGTGGTAGAAACCGAGCGTGCGCCATTCTTCGCCCGTGTCCGAACTGGGAACACGCGTGTTCCGAGTCTCGGTCACGGACGCCACTCGATGCGCTCGATCACTGCGCCCTCGAGCACAGCATCCACAGCGTCCATCCCGCTCACAACAACGGCGAAGATCGTATAGTTGTGATCCAGCCGTGGGTTGTCGACCAAGTTGATGAAGATCTGGCCGTCGCCGGTGTCGCGTCCTCGGGTGGACACCCCGACAGTCCCCCGCTCATGCGAACGCAGGCCGAGCTCATCGCGGGTATACGGCCCATCGCCGGCATACTCGTTCGCCCCCGGACTCCCACCTTGAATCACAAAGCCCGGAGCGACTCGATGGAACGTGAGTCCGTCGAAATACCCGTCCCTCGCCAACCTCGCAAATCGGGCCGCGTTCGTCGGGGCCTCGAACGGCAGGAGTTGTAGCTCGATTTCGCCGCCGCCATGCATCACGAGCACCGGTCGTGCACGCGCCAGGCCCTCCACTTCTGCAAGCGAGGGGAGGGGTACGGCCGGCGGTGACCGCGGGGCGGCGCGGTGCTCACCTCCTGTCCAGTCACCCATGATCTCGGCCGCGCGTTGGGCAACAGCGGGATCGAAATCTGTGAGATACGGTTCGAGTGCCTTCACTTGCTGCACGTTCCCGAACTCGGCGACCCGCTCGAGCAAGGCCATCCGCACATCACGGGACGTCTCACGCTCCTCGAGCGTGATCCGCCGCAGCGTGATCAAGATCAACGGCAACGCGCCCTCGGCTGCAGGACTCCCAGCGAGTGCCCCTGTCGCCGTTATGATGAGTTGATAATCCTCGCGCGCCAGCTGGGACACGTACACCGAATCGAACTCGTGGTCAGCCAACTCTGACAAGGCGTCAACCGCCAACCGCCTCACGTTGTCATCGTCGTCAAAGGCGAGACGCTCGAGCACAGATCGATCTTCCAATACGCCGGCCGCTCGTGCGGCGTACCTCCGGAGCCACGCATTTTGTCCACCAGCAAACGCTGGCAAAACCGCGCGTGCGTCATCGGGTGCAACGTGAGCAAGCGCCACCAGCGCGTGAGCCGGTTGGTGCCAGGCAGCACGCGTCGTGGAAAGCTGGAGCTTCCCGAGCAGGAGGTCGCGCACCCCGGCCGTCGACCCACAACGCGCAAGATGATCGATCACGAGCAGCCTTACGTGGAAATCTGGGTCCTCGGCGCCCTCGGCAGATCGAGCACAACCCGTTGGATCGTCGTCGCGCGCCAGCGCCCGCCACGCCGCGTAGCGAACGGAGGGTGCGGAGTCGCTCATGGCTCGCTCGACAACGACGCGGCGGACCGAGTCGTGAGCCGTGGAAGATACGGTGACCGCGAGTCGTCGAACCTCGGCATCGGGATCGTCGATTGCCGTTGCAAGCGGTTCGTTCACGGGCCCGCCCGCGCGGATTGCTGCAACAAGCGCCAAGCGTCGTATGCGTGCTGCCCTGGCCGGATTGGCTTCGGAGCGGTGCACAGCGAGCGCCGCTAGCCGTTCCATGCCCTCGAGAGGGATTGTGAAGCCCTGGTTGTTCGCTCGGAGGAGTGCCTGGTACCCACGGACGACGCCCAGCAGTTCGTGCATGTATTCGCTCTCGGACAGCCCGCGCAACATGACTTCGACCTGGCTGACGAGGGCCGTGTCGGACAGCGCGAGACGACCAAGGGTAGCGACGATCGTGCCGCGAACGGACGCATTCCGTTCTTCGTCGAGCCGCTCCCCGAGTATGGGTACCACGTCATCTCCGGTTGCGCCGTACACCGCCTGTCCAAGCGCGTTCACAGCCTCCATGCGCACCTGCGGTTCGGCATCATCCAACGCTGCCGTGATGCTCGGGACAACCGACGGGCGTTCCAGTCTTCCCAGGGCCCGGACGGCAACCACGCGCACTGATGGGTTCGCATGGCCGAGCGCCCGTTCAAGCACCGCCACGGCGTTCAGCGCGGGAGCCCGATGATCCTCCGCCTCCAGGATCGCCGCCCACGTCGTCGAATCGATCGCGGGCCAAGACGGGGGCCGCACCTGGGCCAAAGCGGGCGCACCCGCCACAGCCACGGCCACCAGGGTCATCATCAACGCGCGCTGCATCGGCATCATTGGGAAAATGCCCAGGCTCCGCCGGGAACGCGAGCGAGGTGGCAGCTTCGGGCGACACTTGGACATGGAGTGGACTATTATAAAGGAAGAGAGAAACGAGAACCCGTGGCCCACGTCCTCCTGGTCGACGACGACACCAGCGCTCGGTCCTCCATCGGGCGCCTGCTCGAAAGCGAAGGGCACGCCGTGACGACCGCCCGGGACGGGCTCGAGGCCCTTCGGCTGGTCGGCACGCGACCGTTCGCACTCGCGATCGTCGATATCTACATGCCCAACATGGATGGCCTGGAACTCATCCCCAAGCTCAGGATCCAAGTCCCCGAACTCCCCGTCCTAGCGATGTCAGGTGGGTACAAGCCGGGCCGCGGTCTCGACCTCCTCCGGGCGGCCGAACGTGCCGGAGCCGACGGGAGCATCGCCAAGCCCTTTACCCTCGACGAACTCCGAGCTGCCATCGGCCCACTCCTGCGTTAAACATCACTTTCCGGCCGCGCATTCACAGTGTACTCTATTGGTGTGAACCGGCACCTCCCGCTGTGATGACCGTGTCCCCAGACGACCTCGTGCTCGCGCGTGCCAGCTACGACCGCTGCTGCGCGGCACCGGACTTCTTTGTCTGCTTCTATCGCAACTTGTTCAAGCTGGCTCCGCAAACGGAGCCGCGCTTCGCCAACACCGATTTCACGCGTCAGCACAAACTCCTCCGGCACGCGCTCGGCTTGCTGCTGAGTTTTCCCACGGAACCGGACACGGAACCGACCATTCTTCGCCGCGTGGCGGATCGCCATGGCCGGACCGATCTGGACATTCCCCCAGAGTGGTACGGTGCATTCGTGGACGCCCTACTGCAGACCGTCACCGAACATGACGGCGAGTACACCGACGCCGTGGACGCGGCTTGGCGCCGGAGCATCGAGCCCGGAATCGAGTACATGAAGGCGCGGTACGAACAGTGACGTTCTGCTCGACCTGCGGCAGCTCGATCACCGACGGCTCCCATTTTTGCTCCTCGTGCGGTTCTAAACTGCAAGGTGATACAACGGGGCATCGACGCCCGAGCGCCGAGTCAATCGCCATCAACGAACGGCGCCTGCTCCAGGCCTTGCGCGACGCAACGCTCGGCGAATACGAAATCCAAGGCGAGATCGGTCGCGGCGGGATGGCGGTGGTGTATCTCGCGCACGACGTCGGCCTCAATCGCAAGGTCGCGGTGAAGGTCATGTCCCCGGCATTGACCCTCATGGTGGACGGAATACAAGAACGGTTCAAGCGCGAGGCGCAAACGGCGGCGGCGCTCAGTCATCCCCACATCATCCCGGTGTATGCCGTACGCGAGGCGCACGACCTCGTGTTCTTCGTCATGAAGTACATCGTGGGCCGGTCGCTCGAATCCGTGATCAAGGAAGTTGGTCCCATGCCGATCCCGGTCACCCAGACGATTCTGAACCAGGCCGGCGGCGCCCTGGCCCACGCGCACAAGCGAGGGATCGTCCATCGGGATGTCAAACCCGGCAACATCATGTTGGATGAAGACGGGTGGGTCATCGTGGCGGATTTCGGCATCGCGAAGGTCGCGGAGGCCGAAGCATTGACCATGACGGGCGGCGTAGTGGGAACGCCGGCGTATATGAGCCCGGAACAATGCTCTGGTGGCGAGCTCACCGGCGCCGCCGATCAGTACTCGTTGGGCATCGTCGCCTACGAGATGCTCGCGGGAAGGAAGCCCTTCGACAGCGGTACGATGGTCAACCTCATCTACGACCATTGCCACACACCGCCGCCACCGCTTCTAGAGGCGCGACCCGACTGTCCACCGGAGCTCGCGGCCGTGATCACTCGCATGATCGAAAAGAGCCCGGCCGACCGGTTCCCGAGTGTGGCGGAAGCCGTCGCGGCCACCGGATTTGCCACGGAGAGTTCGCAAGAAGCCGCGCGAACCCACATGTCGACGCTCGCCAAGGTCACCGAAACCGACAAGCTCCTGCATAAGTTTAAGGTGACCGGAAGCCCAGCACCGCCTGCCAGGGCGGTCTCGTTCCCACCGAGCACCCCATCGACCCCCATGCCTCAGGCCGACGACGCGCCGGCGACGCGCCGTGGTGTGCCGGTGTGGGCCTGGGCCGTCCCTCTCGTCGGGGTGACCGGCGCCGCCCTCTGGTTTGCCATGGGACGATCGGAGGGGCCCTCCCCGCAGGAGGCTGGACCCGCGGTGACCGCCCAGGCTCCGCCCGTGGCCGCCCTCGACGTTCAGCCCCTCACGGCCACCCTGCGGGTGGGCGAGACATTGGCGCTCGACGCGATCGCGAGAGGTCCCGACGGTGCGGAAGTGACCGGCGTCTCGCTGACCTGGAACACAAACCCCGCAGGGATCGTTGACATCACCAGGGCCGGCGTCGTTACCGCCCGCGCGCCTGGCACAGCACAGGTCACGGCGCAAACGGCAGCCGCTTCCGCGTCGATTGTCGTCACCGTCACGCGACCACGTCTCACCGCAACACCGACGACCACGCGCCTGGCAGTGACGGCGGTGCAACTCGCGCCTACCGCACTGGACCTGCAGGTTGGTGATCGGGCACGGGTCGCCGCAACGATGACGGATCGGACCGGGACGCCGCTGAGTAATCGCCGGGTGGACTGGTCCACGAGCGATGCCGGCGTGGTGCAGGTCGATGCGAATGGCACGGTGACGGCCCTCGCACCCGGAAGTGCCAACGTGCGCGCGGCGAGTGAAGGCATCGTAGGACAAACAGTGGTGAGAGTCGCGGCCATGCCCGTGGCGTCGGTCACCGTCACACCGGACCAGGTCACGTTGGAGGAACGTGCGACCACGCGGCTGGTGGCGACGTTGCGCGACCCTCAACAGCGAGAACTCACCGACCGCGTCGTAACCTGGGAATCCAGCGACCCGGAGGTCGCGCGTGTTGGGACCGGGGGGGAGGTCACGGCGGTCGCCACGGGCACGGCTCGCATCACAGCGACGGCCGGGGGCCGATCCGGATCAGCGACCATTGCGGTGGCGGCAGTGACACCGCGTCTGGTGACCCCGCCGCGAAATGACCGCGCGGAGATCGAGGGTGTCCTCGAAGCCTATCGCCAAGCCATCGCCTCGACGAGCGTGACGCAGATCCGCGCGGTGTATCCGACGATGACGTCCGATCAAGAAACATCGTGGAACGGCTTCTTCCGGAGCGTGTCAGATTTTGCGCCTGAATTCGATGTCGCCGACATCGTTATCGATGGGACCACGGCAACAGCGCGCATCAACGCCGTCTATCGATACCGAACCAATCAGGATCAGGCGCGGGATCTCCAACTTGTCGTCCATTTACGTCGCATGACCGACGGTTGGCAGATCGCAACCGTACGATAGCGATACTCCCCCAAGTGGCCCACTGGTGGGCCATCACCTCCCGGAGGAACGATGAAACGATATGTGGTTCTGATCTTGCCAGCGCTCCTCGTCGCTCAACCCGCATCGGCACAAGGTCTGCGCGACCTCATATCGGAACTCTTCATCTTCGGGAGCGGAGGTGACCCGCTGTTCTTGGTGGGAACCAACGACCCCAACAACCCAACGGCCATCCAGGCCCACGCCGACCACTTCGTCCCTTCGGCAGTGGAAGGAAACGGGACACTGATCGCATTCCTCACGAGCGCGATCGGCACGAGCGTTTCGAATCTGCCGATCAGTTCGACGTCGAGCGGCCAGACGTTCCGATTTGAAGGGGGCGTGCCAATTGCCACGTCGACATCCGCCGGACCCATCTTTGCGGAGCGGGCACAGACACTTGGCAAGGGACGCCTATTGATCGGTGCCAACTTCAACGCGTTCCGATTCGCGAAAGTGCGTGGCGTCGACCTCGAGAATATCGACCTGACTTTCACGCACGTGAACGCCGACTTTCCGGGGTGTGATACGGTGTTCGCGGGCGACTGTTCGCTGGTGGGGATCCCGGGGCTCGAGAACGACTATATGACGCTCGATCTCGATCTGAATCTCGATGTCACCGCGACGGTGTTCAATCTAAACTACGGCTTGCTCGACAACGTCGACATCGGTATCGCCATCCCGGTCATCTCCACGTCGTTGCGCGGTACGAGTGTCGCCCAGGTGAGGCCGTTCGGCGGTCCGACGGCAGCACACTTCTTTGCCGGCACAACCGACAACCCGGAGCTGAACGCCTCGCAAACGGTTGAGGGATCGTCCACAGGCCTTGGTGACGTGGCCGCGCGCCTGAAAGTGCGGCTGGCACAAAACGACCACAGCGCGTTCGCTCTTCTGGCGGACGCCCGATTCAACACAGGATCGGCCAGCGACTTCCTTGGTGCCGGGCACTTTTCCATTCGAGGGGTTGGGATCGCGTCAGCACAGTTCGGGAATTTCTCTCCCCACGCCAACGTTGGGTATGCGTACCGAGACAGTGAGGTCCTCACCGATGCTCTGTTGGCTACCGTCGGCTTCGACCACAAGTTGGCCGATTGGGCCACGCTTGCCGTCGACTTGATTTCGGAACTCCAGGTGGGAGATTCCAAGCTCGCCGTCCCCGGCGATCACCACTTCGATGTGCCCTTCCGCCGATCGGTGACGCCGACGAACATCCCGAACATCCGCGACGATATCGTCAACGGGTCGCTCGGGATGAAGTTTGTCGCTGCGCCGGGACTCATCATCGTGACCAACGGCCTCATCCCCCTCAACAAGGGTGGGCTCCGCCCCAACGTTGGGTTCACGCTGGGTCTCGAATACGGATTCTAGGGCATGGGTGGGGCGAACGACGCCGAGACCCTGATCGACGGAACGCTACCGGCGAAGCCCGAGGACTTGTTTCGGCGTCTCGACGAGCTCGATATCTCTTTTGAGAACCACACACATGCACCCGTGTTCACCGTCGACGAGGCACGGGCCATTCGCGGCGACCTCCCCGGTTGCCACACCAAGAATCTGTTTGTTCGGGACAAGAAGGAGCGGATGTGGTTGATCGTCTGCGAGCAAGACGCGCCCGTGCAGCTCCGTGAGATGGAATCCGTGATCAGTTCGAAACGCTTGTCGTTTGGCAGTCCGAAGCGGTTGATGCACTACCTAGGAGTCATTCCAGGAGCCGTAAATCCATTCGCCGTCATGAACGACGGGACACGCAGCGTGCAGGTGGTGGTCGACAGAGAGATCCTCGCGAAGGAACCGCTCAACTTCCACCCGCTGGACAACGCCATGACCACCGCCATCGGCGCCAACGATCTTCTTCGGTTCTTGGAGGCCGAAGGTCATCCACCCTTGATGGTCGACCTTCCATAGGACCCCGACGGCTTACGGCAACGTGACGTCGGTGATCCGGAAGGTGATCATGTACTCGTAGACGTCGCCACCGATCTCGAACGGTAGAAACAGCCCAAATGTGCGCCCACGATTGTCGAGCGCAGGCTGGAGCTCTTCCAAGGTCATGCGCCGATAAGGCACGAAAAGCGGTTGTTCGATCCATTGTGCGGCTGGCGACAAGTACACCAGATGCACGGGGAGGATGAAGTCACGTTTCGTATCACCAGCACGGACGACCTCAGGTTGTTGAGGATCACGCCGGTCTTCGTACCGAATGTGGCGGCGCATGACTTTGTGCGGCGCACCGCGGAGGTCGATGAAGAGAGCGTCGTCCCAGTGCATGGTGAGGGGCTGGTCCGTTTTGTTCATGAGTTCAAACGGGAGTCGCGACTCCCGGACCTCGATCTCGAGGCGAATCAACCCATCCTCCACGAGGTAGGACGTGCCTTCATCCTCGACCACCTCCGCGTACTGCGCCACACCAAACCGCGACTCGGCATCGCCGCTACGATCGACGTCCACGAGCCCAACAGTGTACGTGGCTGCCAGACCGGGGGCGCAGGCGGCGGCGGACGCAGCCACCACTGGAACGACGATAAGTCCGAGCTGCCTCCGGACGGCGTGGCTGAAACGATTCAACACAGAGGTAGTCTGCCTTTCGAGTATCGCGGCCGCTCGCCATGAGTCCCGCGGGTCGGGAGGTCAGACGCGGGGGCCGGCTATCTCCCGATCAAGTTAATGCGTGGTTCCGGCAGCGGCCGAGGCCGGCAGTTGCGCCGGCCTGACCGTGTGCCTACCCGTTGATGATGTCACGTGCCTTTGTCAATGAAGATGCGGACGGACCTGAGCCACGGTACGCCCTCCCCAAGCGTGACGATCCCGGTTTCGATCGCGCGGCCGCGTGGGCGTTGATCGAGGGTGCGCACCAGGGCGACTCGCGCAGCGCCGAGCTCGCCACCGGATACGAGTGGGGCGACGCCAAACTGCGGCCGCATGTTGAAGACATCCTCGCCGAAGCGCGGGAATCCGGGAACGAGCGGCTTGAACAGCTGGCCACGCGGTTCCTGAAGGGCTGGTGACACGCCAGTGCGTGTCATTGTCCCGCTGGCGGTCGCCTGGAGTGTCGGAGCCCTGCCGCTGAACGCACAAAGATGCTCCCCCGTACGGAGCAGTCGCGTCAGCCTCGTTGCGGGCGCGTATGCCATCACACAAACGGCAGTGCTCCTCGCGCGTCACGACCGGTGGTGGCCCGACCCGAGCGGCGCATTCGCCTTCGTGTGGGATGTCAGCCCAAGCAACGGTCAGGATCGCTATCTCCACGCGTTCGCTGGATACCAGATTTCACAGCTCACTGCACAGGCATGGGACTGGACGTGCCTGTCACCGACGGCCGCTGGCTGGCTGGGTGCCGCCGTCTCCATGGGATTTTCGTTATCCAAAGAGATCGGCGACGGTTTCCAGCCGGCCAAGGGCTTCTCGGCGCCGGACATGATGGCGGCGACCGCTGGTGCGGCACTCCCTGCCCTGCACCGGCAGGTCCCGTTCTCTCGTGCGGTGCTCATCAAGTTCAACTACTGGCCATCGGACGAACTCCAAGACCCGATGGCCAATCTCACGGTCGCCAGCGACTACGCCGGCCAGCGCTACTACCTGGCGTTCAACCCCCCGGCAGGGTACCCGGTGGTGCCAGCGCGTGGCCCGACTGGCTCGGATTCGCCGTCGGACACAGTGTCGAAACCTGGACACTCCAACCGGCGGTGAGCCAGTGGTATGTGACGCTGGACCTGAATGCGCGAGGCATACCGATCCACACGGGTTGGTGGCAGGCGCTCGCCACCGTGGTAGACCAGTTTCACATCCCGCTGCCCGGAATTCGCATTCAACGTGGTGACGTTGTGGTGGGTCTGTTCTAACGGCCCGGCCTGCCACCCCCGGTGATGGCACCACACATGAAGCCGCCACCCCTCCCCCGCGCTTGTGACGCTTGTGGCAATCAATACCTTTCTCGCTAGGGCAGTCGACGGAGTGGACGGGTGCGATCCCACCTCATCGGAATTTCGCTGTGCGTGGCGTGCGTGGCATGTGCAGGGAAAACCGACTACCGGATCTCGTGGACTATCGACGCCGTACGTCCGGGAGGTGCGCGGTGGCAGTTCGCGACAGGCTTGACCACGGACGTACCGGAACTGTGGAGTGTGACCGGCCGCAACATTCGGATTGTGCATGAGACGCCCGTGACACCCCACGACACCGTCGGCATCCTCTATTGGCATCACACCGAGGTCCCGCTCGTGACGAAATCGCGGGACACGGATTGCCGAACCGTCACTCGCCCTGGGAGTGTGACCACACGACGGGTGTGTTACTCACAGATCTACCGGGTGGAAGCGCAATGTGATGGCAACTGCCGCCAGAAGATCCTGCGCGCCGTTGCGGATTCCCTTGACGCCGAGACGATTATTGTTGCCGAAGAGCGGCTCGTGTTCAGAGGATTGGACGGAGAACAGGCGATCGTGCCCCAAACGTATGCGCAGAACGACGGGTTCCGAGGAACATATGTGATGATCGTGTCACGCGCCGAGCCAATGACAACAATGAAGGAGAGATAGGAGCATCATGACTTGGGTAATCGCGTTCTTTGCTGTCTTTGGCATCGCCGTACTCCTCCTCGTCCTCCAGGCGAAGAAGGCCGGCCCGCGCCAAGTTCCTGGGGCTGACATCGATAGCGGACGCACCGTGGTTCGGGTAACGGCCGCAGAACCTGGAGCCGGTTGGCAGGAACTCGGTAGCAAGACGCGGGTCGACGGGATCAACCTACGCTTCGATCACAATGATGACCCACAAGCCCAGGCGACACTGCTGGTGCCCGAACGCGACCGAGGTGGTCGAAACACGTTCACGCACAACTTGACCGTCGCACTCACCGACACGTTTGAAACCCATCACGTCCACACGGCGGGATACGTGTTCCGAGTACGCCTCCGCGGAGATGCCGCGGTCGCCGGCAAGGAAGTGAAGATCCAGATGAAGGTCAGTGGAGACGGCAAGGCCTACGGTGGTCACATCGAGAACGACTCCGGCAAGCGACGCGCGGGGGCGGCGAGCAAGGCCGCCGTTGGTGGGTGGATCGAGATCGAGTGGGCCGAGGTGCTCCAGCTGCGCGCGTAGCCATTCGCAAATAAGCGAAGGCGGACACCTCATGAGAGGCGCCCGCCAGCACTATGTGGTCGGCCGTTGCTAACGGCCGATCGTATACGTCAGCGACGTCGTGATCAGCATATCCCCTTTGCCAATCCCCGGTGGCGGGTTGTTGTTGACTTCATTCCGCACCCCGATGCGGAACCCCAGACCCTTGTACACAGTTGTGGTGAGACTAGCGTCGGAGACGAGGCGATAGTCGTTGAAGTCCTTGGTGCTGGGCGACCAGTTCAGATCCCAGGCAAGGAGCGCCGGTCCAAGAACCTGACGCAATCCGGTGCCGCCGCCGATCGTCGGAGTGGTGCTCGTGCCACCCGAGGTGAATGCCTCGCGGCGATAGCCTCCCGACGCGTTGAATCGCAGGTCGGTGGTGGCGTTTTGGATCACCTGGATACCGATACCAGCGTCGTAGTTGGATCGCAGATCGATATCCTGAAACTGATCGCGTTGCTGGCTCGTCTGCGCGAAGAAGAAGAACCGCGGCCCCACGAACAAGTCCACTCGCAAGGACCCCCAATAGCGCTCGACGGTCTTCTCCAGATCACCCGTTCCCAAATCGGAAGACTGCGTAGCCGCACCGAGCTTGAGCGTGATACGGTCCTTTGGACTGTTGCGACCGACCTCGAGTGCGCCGTCAATCCCGCGTGACTTGCTGTTGCCACTCTGGTTCGTGAACCCGAGGCTAGCTGTGGCACCCCAGAACATGCCCATCGGCGAGAAGTAGCCGATGCGCACGGGTTCGAGCGCAGCGAGATTGGCGGGATCACCAACCGCCACAAGGGCATCGAATCCCACGGTTCGCGTGGAGCCGTCCGTTACGGACAGCCGCAACTGGTTTGCGGCCGTCGTGACGGTGCCGGCGACGATGCTGCCATCCGACAGCCGAACGCCAATCGAACTCGTCGAGGAAAACGAGGCGACATCCGCCGGGGCGATCTTGAGCTCACCGCCCGCATGCTCAAACACCCACGACCCAGCGTCGATACCCTTGAGCGTGCCTGTCAGCCGGTCACCGTTCGTCAGCTGTAGCTGCTGCTGAGCCACAGCAGGCGCCACGGCGAGCGTGAGCCCGCCAACCATCAATGCCCACAGTCGTTTCTGCATCACTATGACTCCTGGTCAAGACATAAACGTGTTTGCGTTGTCGGTTGAAAAAGCAAGCCGCATACCGCGACGCGCCCCAGTATAACTAGTTGTGGGATAGGAGCTTAGAGATGGAACGGGAGTGAAGGAGCGGACGTGTTTCAGATCGGAGAGCCCGATCTGAACACAAGCGTGTCGGACCGGTACAGGCCCGCCTGAGACCTACGTCACCCGAGAGCACCAGGACGGCTCATTGATCCGACCCGGACCGCGCGCGACATTTTGGGAAATCCCCCCAAGGCGTGACCATGACTGACGAGCAAAAGTCCCCAGCTGAACTCCTCGAGGAACTCGAAACGCTTCGCACCCGCGTCGCGGAGCTCGACCGAGCGGTCCGCCAGCTTCGCATATCTGAAATGGAACTCGCAACGAACGCCTATCGGCTGCAGAGTATCCTCGACAACACCACGGCCGTGATCTACGTGAAGGACTTGGAGGGACACTACTTCACGGTGAATCACCAATACGAGCAGCTTTTCGACGTCAAACGCGAGGACATGCTCGGGCGTACCGATTTCGAGATCTTCCCCAAAGACATGGCGGAGGCCTTCCGCGCGAACGATCTCAAGGTGATTGAAGCCGATGCGCCACTGGAGTTCGAAGAGGTGGCCCCTCACGACGACGGACCGCACACATACATCTCGATCAAATTCCCACTGCGCAATAGCCTCGGGAACCTCGAAGCCGTCGGTGGTATCTCGACCGACATCACCGAGCGGAAGAATATCGAGGAGGAACTTCGCGTCGCCCTCGAGCGCCTCAAGAAACACGAGTAGGCCCGAACGCTGATCCCGCTAGAACGTCATCTGCAACCCGATGTCCGTCCCGCCCTGAGAACCACGGCGAACGAGAGGACTCACCGTCAACCGCGGTGACGTCATGACCTCCGTGAACACGACCGCGGCCACCTGCACGGCCCCGGCAATGCCGAGCAGGACACCAGACTCTACGGCAACACCGCTGACCGCTCCTGCCGTACCGATCGCGATGCTCACACCGTAGTCCGCGAGCAGGGATCCGCGTCCCCGGTTCCCGACGTGGGCGCCAAGCGGCAGCAGGACGATCTCGCCGATCATGGCACCGAGGACAATGCCGTCGATGGCACAAAGGTCCTGACACGATGGAGTGAGCGCGACATCGATCGCGCCACCCGCAAATGCGCCTCCCACGAACCCCACACCGCCACCGAGAATGGCGCCGGCGATAGTCCCCGGGACCGATGCGTCCCGATTTCCATCCTGCGCCTGAAGAGCCGGCACATGGAACACGACGGCCAGAATTGCCACGCGTGCAACGCCACGAAATGGTGCTGGTTTCACTCGCCCCCGTATCACGCTCAGCGTCGACCTGCGACCCCCAATCTATCCTCCGTTGGAGTCTCGGGAGGGTAAAAAGCACGTCTCTGACCAATTGTGATGACCCTCACGGCACTTCCCGGTACCCGGTGTTAACTGGGGGGATAGTTAGCGCGTTCGGGTACCGCCATCGACACCGGTTTGGCTTCCGAAGCCTAAGTAACGCAAGCTTTTATCTTCAGCATGGGGGTCGCGTTCGTGACCCACGGATGGGATGTTCGTCATCTCTTGCCGCTCGGCGCCATGGCCGTGGCAGCCTGCGGCCTCGGCAGCGCCCCGCCGGCTCCCAGCCCGAACATCCATCAAGTACAAGGCAGCCTGAGGGTCTTGATCGAGCAACTCGCCATGCTTCCGCGACCCGCCGTCGTGATGCTGGAGCCGTTACAGGACGTGCGGGTCCCACCGTCGCGGGACCGCGTCGTGCGGGTGGCGTCATCGGGCGACGTGTTCGACCCACAGTTCGTCGTCGCGGACACGGGGGATACGATCGTGTTCGTCAATCAAGGTGCCTTGAAGCACGATCTGTTCTCGCCTGACATCGGCATGGACGTGTCGTTTCCGGTCGACCCACGCTCTGAGTTCTGGTCGTTGAATTTTCTGGGAGCGGGAAGACGGAGCTTCTTCTGTTCGCTCCACCCGGATGAGGCATTCTCCATCTTCGTAAGCAACACCCCGTTTCGCGCTGTGGTCGACCGCAAAGGGAGGTACAGGATCACCCAGGTACCAGCGGGAACGTACCGACTCGCGATTTGGAGCGAAGCGGCGACCGGACCGATCCGGACCGTCCACGTGAACGGGCGCGGCGCCATCGTGGAGAACATCTGGCTCGACCCGGAGCGGCTCGAGTAGTGACGCTCCCGACAATCAGATTGGGCCTCGTCGCCCGACTTGCGGTCCTGCTCGGGGGTCTCGCGGCGATCTCGACGGTCCTCGCGCTGTTCATTCAGGACCGGGCATTGAACGCGGATCTCCACTCGGCCGCACAATCCCGACTCCATGGCGCCGCTGTGGCGGCCGAGCGACTGACCGCCGATCATCTACGCAGCGTCGCGTACCGCTACTCGGCCATCAGCCGGACTCCGGAGTTCCGGGCCAACCTCGATGCGGGGCACCGTCCCACCCTATCGTTCTACGCCAAGCAATTGGCGAAAGACCAAGGTGCCGCAGCGGTCGTCTTCACGCTCGCCTCTGGAGAGACCGTCGTCAGCGCTGGACCCGCCCTGCTCAGTGAGGCGGCGGCGCAGCGTGTCGCTCGTGACTCGCGCAATGAGACCGTGGCGTGTGTCGGAGCCGGCCAGACCGCCGTCGCCGATTCGACCGCGACCGGTACCCTCACACGCTGCGGATTCCCGGATCGCACCGAGGCCTCGATGCTCGAGCAGGATGGGCGCGTCTACGTTCGCGTCGCGGTTCCGCTCAGGACGCGGGGAGCGGTCGTTGGCGGGTTGATCGCACTGGAAGCACTTCACGACGAGACCTTCGCCGCGTGGTCCAACATGCTCGGCGCACGCATGCATGTCGCGGGAGCCGCGTCGTCGTCCGATACCGAGCTGACCGAGCACGTGTCCTCGTTTCCGGATCTCGACCTGGTGCTGGCGACCACCTACGCATCTGAGCGGCACGCGATTGCGCACTCGCGCCGCAGTCTGCTCCTCTCGGGTCTGGGCGCGCTCGTGCTAGCGCTCGTGGCTAGCCTGTTCCTGGCTCGACGATTCTCCCAGCCAATACTCGAGATCAACAGCGCCGCACAACGGGTGCGCGAGGGCGTGTTGGATCCAGCCCTCGACGTCGGACGCAATGACGAGCTCGGCGATCTGGGGCGCGCGTTCAACACGGTGGTCTCTCGACTCCGAGGGAGTGAGTGGCAGTTGGGTCGCGCTCGCCGGATCGCCCAACTGGATCACTGGTCCTTCGACTGCACGACGCAGCAAGTCGAAGGTGGTGCGGAATTTCGTCGTCTCTTCGGACATGTCCCAGAGGGGCCCATCTCGATCGATGACTTTGTCGCGCGCGTGCGGGCAGACGACCGGGACAAACTCCTGACGGCGATGCGCCGCCTGGACAGACCCGGAGGGTCAATTCGTCTCCAGGTGCGCGTACCGTTGAGACCTGGACGAGAGCGCGTCCTTCACCTTCGCGGGACGAGCGAAAGCGGTCAGCTCACGGCGACGGTCCAGGACGTGACGCAACGCTGGGCAACCTCACGGCGCATCCGCTACCTCTCGCTCCACGACCGCCTCACGGGACTCGGGAATCGTGAGTACTTCCTCCGTCACGTCGAACGTGCTGTGCAGCATGGCGAGCGGTTCGCGGTGCTCATGGTCGGCGTGAACGAGTTCCACATGCTCACGAGTGCGGTCGGGCATGCGGCCGCCGACGACGCGCTGCGATCAGTCGCCCAGCGCATCATTGACGCCCTTCCGAGCGCCCCCTTGGAGCCGTCGACCGACGACGAGCAGGACGCGGGCGCGATGCGCGTCGGGAATGCCGAGTTTGCGACGGTCATGCGCGTGGAAAACCGCACGGAAGCGATGAGGCTTGCGGAGCGCCTCCTGAAACAGTTGGACTGCCCCATGGTCGTGGGGAGCGAGGAACTCACGGTCGAGGCATCCATCGGCATCTGCCTGTGGCCAGACGATGCGGGTGACGTCGAGCGCCTGGTGCGCAACGCCCTTACCGCGCTCGAACAGAGCAAGATCCTCGGCCACGCTCGATACCAGTTTTATCAGGGAGCCATGCACGAAGAAGCGTCCCGTCGGCTCCGCATGGCGAGTCAGCTCCGGCGAGCCATCGAACATGGAGAACTCGAAGTGCACTACCAACCGCGCGTTCGACCCAAAGACGGCAAGGTTCTCGGAGTCGAGGCCCTAGCCCGCTGGACCAGTGACGAGTTCGGCATCGTCCCCCCCAGCGAATTCATCCCAGTCGCGGAAGAAGCGGGGCTGGTCGGTCAACTGGGGCAGTGGTGCCTTGGAGTCGCCATCCAGGAGTTGGCAACGTTACAGACGATGGGCGTTGGCGATCTTCGAATGGCCGTCAACGTGTCGAAGCATCAACTCACCCCGCGGATCGTGGGTGACTTGGTGGCGACCGCACGCGGGACGGATCCGACGAGCCTGGAGTTCGAGGTGACCGAAAGTGCCCTCATCAATCGTGACGGCGAGGCACTCCAGGCCCTCGAGACATTGGGCAACCAGGGATTCCGCATTTCGCTCGACGACTTCGGCACGGGCTACTCGTCGCTTGGGTATCTCCGCCAGCTCCCAATCGACGCCGTCAAGATCGACCGTTCGTTCATCAGCGAATTGGCCACGAACGACGAGGCGGCCTCAATCATCTGGGCAGTGGTGATGATGTGCGAGGCGCTTCGACTGGACGCCGTCGCTGAAGGCGTCGAGACGAAGATGCAACGTGAGCGCGTCATCGAGCTGGGATGTCATGAGGCACAGGGCTTCTTGTTCGCCCCCCCGATGTCAGCCACTGCACTGCAGCAGTTTCTCAGCACCCAACACAAGATTCACCGCACGAGCACGACGGTCTAAGGTCGATACTACTGCGTCACCCGCTGATGCAGAGCCTCAATCGTTCGCCACGCCGACTGCACGGCCCCCTCGAGCCACGCCGGCCGCCTGCTGGCGCCGGCTGACCCGATGTAGAGTCGCCCATCCGCTTGTGCGAGCTGTTCCAAGCGTTCCGGGGGAGGAGTGCGCGCATAGGCACCGAGGCTATAGGGGACCTTATCCCACCAGACCGCGTACGCGTTTTGGTATTCCTCCCGCATCTGCGGATGCACCTTGCCGGCCTGTGTCAGCACATGCTCGATGCGGTCTCGAATCGGCAGATCGGCCAAACCAGCGGTCTGTCCGGAGGCGTAGAAGCCCAGGAGCACACCCTTCTCCGTGAAGTAGTCGTTTGACGGGTACGAGAACTCGCCGAGCTGCAAGCTTCTCCCGAACAGGTGGCCACCGAAGATCCCGTCGTCCTCCTCCCAGAAACGTCGCCGCATCTGCAAGCCCATCTTGGCGCTCGTGTTGTGATTGCTCTCACTCACGGCGGCGGCCATGTCCGACGAAAAGTTGATATCGAGTTGCTTCAGAATGGACATCGGAAGACAGCAGACACAAAAGTCCGCGATCTCTTCGCGCTCCTCGCCCGTCCGCGTGCTCCTGTACACGATGCGGACCACGCCCTCGGTTTGCCGGACGGACCGCACCTCGGCTTCGAAAGTGATTCTGTCGCCGATCGCCCGTTGGAAGGCAAGCGGGATCTGCTGCATGCCTCCGATGGGTTGGAAGATGGGATGCGGGCCCCCAGTTCCTGCATACACTGAACGGACACGCGCTCCGAACCCGGACCGCAGCAGCGCACTGAGATCGTACCGATCTCCGGACCCACGCACTCGCGTAGGTGGCACGTACACGCGATCATCTGAATCGAGGTAGCCAGCGCGAACCAAGAAATTGACTAGAAGCTCCTTGTCCCCATCGGTCAACGGCACGTCGATCTGCCCCTGGTCCATGGCTTTGGTGAGGAGCTCGGAGATCGACCCCCACATGTCGGCTTTGGCCTCGCGGAGGCGAACACGGCTGCCCACTAGCGGTCCACGTTCCGGATCCTCCTCCCACAGGTAGTTCGCATCACTCCAATTCACGAACAGTTCGAGCGGAACACGTAGCTCTTTGCAGTAACCCAGGATGCCCTCGTCGGCGTTCGGTATGCGCCACGCGCCGGCGTTCAGGTACTGCCCGTCGTCGAACTGGCAGACCTGATGCTCGCCTCCAACCTCCGTGTGCGCATCGCCGCGCCGCACGGTCCAGCACAGGCCGCCAGCCCAGTCCCGTGCCTCGAGGATGCGGTAGTCGTAGTCCAGCTTTCCAAGCTCATAGCCCACCGCCAACCCTGAGATTCCCGCGCCGAGCACGACAACCCGTGTGCCGGGTTGCCTGCCTCTGAGCTCAGGACGCCTCACTGTCGACGGACCCATCAGCCCCCACACACCCATGGCCTCCATCATCAGCGATGAACCGCCCGCAGCGCCAAGCGCCTGAAGGACGTCCCTTCGGGTCATCAGCTGAGTGTGCCGGTGCGTGTGGTGCTTCATGCCACTCCCTCTTCGGGCTGAGTCCTCATTGTTGACATGCGGCTGGAGGGTTCAGCCCAAGGCCAGATTGACTTTGAACCCCTTGGCCTGGAGCGCGGTCTCTAGCCCTGTCTTGTCTACGGCCTTCATGTAGGCTTCGTTGGGCTCCACCACGCCCTTCTGGACAAGATCAACCAGCGCGTCGTTCAACGTGGACATGCCGAGTTGTCGGCTCGTCTGGATGATCGACGGTAGTTGGAACGTCTTTCCCTCTCGGATCAAGTTACTGACCGCCGGGGTCGACAACATAATCTCGCGCGCCGCAACTCGACCGCCATCTTTCTTGCGACAGAGAACCTGCGCGATTACTCCCCGCAACGATTCCGAGAGCATCACACGAATCTGTGATTGGCGGTCGGCGGGAAACTGATCGATGATGCGGTCCACCGTCGAGGCCGCTGTCGTCGTATGCAACGTCCCAAAGACGAGGTGGCCAGTTTCCGCCGTCTCAATCGCGATCTCGACGGTTTCCAGATCTCGCATCTCACCGATCAAGACGATGTCCGGATCCTCGCGTAATGCCGCCCGCAACCCGCTCTTGAACGTCCTGGTGTGCAGGCCGACCTGACGGTGCGTGACGAGACACTTCTTGCTCTGATGGACGAACTCGATCGGGTCTTCGATGGTGAGAATGTGATCGGTACGCTCGTGATTCATCAGATTGACGAGCGACGCCAGTGTCGTGGATTTCCCCGAGCCGGTGGGACCCGTGACGACGACGAGTCCCTTTGTCAGATAGCACAACTTCTGGACGTGTTCCGTGACCGCGAGCTGCTCACACGTCGGTATCTCGCTGGGGATAATGCGAAACACACCGATCGGGCCCCGACGGTCCATGGCTGCATTGCATCGGAACCGCGCTACCCCTTCGATTTCGTACGCATAGTCGGCATCGCCCGTCTCGGTAAACGCCTTCAGGTCCTTAGGCGGCATGATGCTCTCGAGCATGCCGCGTAGCTGCGACGCCTCGAGAGTTTCCCCCTGTTCCCGCACCAGGACACCGTCCTTGCGGAGAATCACCGGTTCGCCCACACGCAGGTGCAAGTCCGAACCACCGGAACTCACCAGCAGGCGCAAGAGCTCATCTAATTGTGCTCGGTCAGCAGCGGTGTCGCGCTTGGCGACGGCCCTGCCCTGAGTCGGTCGCGAGGCCGAAGCGGCGTCGCTCGCACGCGCTCCCGCAGCGGGACGCAGGGTCGCCGTTAACGATCCATTCACCGGGCGAACATCGACGTCGACGGAACCCGATAGGGCCACATGGCTGAATTGCAGCTCGGCGTCGGGCTGAATCATGGCCTGGAGGGCGGGCGGCGCGATCTCCTTGATCAGCGCCACGACTTGAGCATCGGCGATGGCGTCCTGGGTGATGGGTTTCGATACACCACCCGTGACGAGCCCAATGGGTGTCCCGGCCGCTAGTGTGAGCGCGTCGGCGCCTCGTTGGTGGAGGGCTTCGATGAATCGGGTGAGCTGTGCCACGGGTACCTCAATCGACGGGATGAACGTGTTGTACCATGCTGCGGTTGATGAAATGAACAGTGTCGCCGTCAGTGAGGTCGAAGAATCCGAGGCCGTCGTTCAAATAGTCAAGCGCCCGCTGGTGCAAAGGAGGCAGTTCGGTGCGGGTCACACCATCGAAACGACCACCTCCGACTACGACCACTTCCAGCTGCAGTTCTTTCGCAACGGAAACGCGCTCCGGGTCTTCCACCAAGGGTTGCCCGAGACACGTCACCACCGCCACCTGCGCCTTCGCCGCCAGTGCCACATCACCAGATGCCAGCGTCATCGGAAAGAAGGGATCCGATCGATTCAACATTTCCAGCGTGGTTTCACCACGATGATGGGTCGCCGTGCTCGGCTGCAGGTGAAGGTCCCCGTCCAAGGTGTCACCGTGGGCGAAGGTGACGGTCGCAGAGACGCGATGCGTAGCTTGCCATTCACTCATGACGGTTCCTGTCGATCGAGTTGATCCCCCGCGATGTCCGACGGGGGCGCCTGGGGCGTATCATCAACCGCGAACTGGACCCCAGCTATCGACCGGGAGACGACCCGCGGTCATATGCGCCGCCAGGGAATCGAACCCCGAACCTACTGATTAAGAGTCAGTTGCTCTGCCAATTGAGCTAGCGGCGCGGAAGGAGAGGTAAGCTACTTGGGCACGTGACCACTCACAACTCCGAGGTCGCCCTGAGCGCCCGACCACACTCCGTGCAGTCCAGTGAACGCGGCAGCGACCAACGGCCTGAGACATCGAACCGCTGCTCGCGTCCGCAGTCCGGACACGGCCCGCGTACATCTCTGGTCAGCTCTGTCGCGCGGAAACGGCTCACAAACACATAGATGCCAAACAGGAAGAACCCTGGGACCAGGAGGAAATGCCCCACGGGGATGAAGATCGTCCCCGCCGCGACGAGCCAACTCATGCCCAGCCCCTTGAGGGCACGGGCCAGGCGTTCTTGGGGGGCGAAGGCGACGATGTCTGCGCTACCCACGGTCGGCTCCGGCGCATACCCCGTGATCCTGAACCGATCGGTCCGGTTCACGGTCACCTGAGGCTCGAGCTCTGGACCGGCCGATCGCGTCTCCTCACGGGGGCCCTGCGGCAACATATTTCACACTTCGGGTATAACCTCACCACTCGACTAGTTACATTCTCGGACCGATGATCACGGCTCTCGTTGCCGCCAGCGCTACGACGCTTGCGTTCCCACAGGATACGACGACGCGCGACACCATCATACGGATGGAGGAGTACGTCGTGCGCGCCACGCGTGCAGCCGACACGGACAAGATGAACGAGATCGCGGCCCTGACGATCTCCCTCCCGGCGCTCGGCCAGCGCTCCTCGAGCCCGGTCGCCGCCGACGTCTTTCGCGACCTGACCGGCGTCCATGTCCAGCAGACCTCAGCCGGCCAGGGGTCCATCGTGTTGCGAGGCCTCGTGGGCAATCAGGTCCTCATGCTCGTCAACGGCGTCCCGCTCAATAACGGAACCTACCGGGACGGGCCGGGCCAATACTTGGCGACCGTCGACCCTGAGACCATCGATCGCATCGAGATCATTCGTGGCCCAGCGTCGGTCCTCTATGGATCCGACGCCCAGGGTGGCGTCGTGAACATCATCACCACACCGCACGTCTACCGTGGCGAACGGAGTGTGCGCATTGCTGGGATGGCAACGACGTCGAATCTCGGTTACCGGGGCCGGTTCTCTGCCGGGCTCGATACGGAACGCTGGCGGTTCGGAGTCGGCGGTACGCTCCAGTACGCCAACGACCTCCGAGCCGGAGGAGGACTTGGCCGCCAGATCCCCACTGGCTTCGATGCCGCGGGATTGGACGCCGAAGTCGAATTTCGACTCTCCGACGAGCATACATTCAGCGGCGTGGTACAGCATTTCAACATGGTGGATGTCCCGCGGTACGATCGATACGTCGATTTCCGCGCCCCCGCTCCGGGGCGGGACGCCGAACATCTCTTCAGACCGCAAACGCGTCAGCTTGGGTATTTCCGCTACGGCTATCGGGCAGGAACGGGGATCCTGCACCGTCTGGATATCACCGGCAGTCTGTCGGTGCAGCGCGAAGGTCGCCATCGCATCCGCCGAGAGTCGGTCGGGCCGGATTCTATTCGTACGAACTGGCGTGACGATGTATATACCCCGGGGATCAGCGTGGTAGGGCGGAGCATCCTGGCGCTGGGTGCGAGTCCTATCTCGTTGACGTGGGGCACGGAGTGGTACCACGATCAGTTGAATAGCAGTGGAGAGGATGAGAACCTGAACAGCGGGCAGGCGACCCCGATCGAACGGACGGGAGGTACGGGCCCGATCCCCAGCGGCAACTTCCCGGACGGCGCGGACGCCGACCGGTTTGGCGTGTTCCTCGCCGCGGAGTACCCGATCATCGAACAGATCACGGTGACTGCCGGCGGGCGCTTCAGTTTGTTTCGCAGCGAGGCCGACAACGGGATCGCTCTCGGTGGTTCCGTGGAAAACAGCGCGTCGCAACTCACTGGGCAGATCGGCGTCGTGGTGGCGCCGCATCGTCAATGGCGCATCGCTGCGCGCGTCGCCCAGGGTTTCCGGGCGCCCAACCTCTATGACCTGACCCGCGCCGGACCGGTTCCCGGCGGCGTCTCGCTCCCCAATCCCAACGCCCAACCGGAGAAATCCGTCTCCAGCGAGCTCTCACTGCGCTACGGTTCGAGCACCACGGCCTTCGATATCACCGGGTACTACTCGACCATCACGGACTTCATCGACCGCGCGCCAAGCACCTTCAACGGCGACACCCTTTTCAATGGGGAGCGCGTCTTCCAAGGGATCAACGTCGGTGAAGCACGAGTTTGGGGTATCGAGGCCGAGGCCGTCCAGCAGATCGGGCCAGTGCAAGCCCGCACGAATCTGTTCTTCACCCGCGGTGACCAGACACCCGCCAGCGGGTTGGAGGAGCCGATGTCGAAGATTCCGCCGTTCAACGGGATGATCGGTCTGCGCTGGGCAACGGCGTCCGCGCCGGTCTGGGTGGAGTACATCTTCCGCTGGTCGGCAGAGCAGGACCGGCTAGGATCACGCGACGAAAGTGATACACGGATTCCCGATGGCGGTACGCCGGGATACGCGGTCCACGGCGTGCGAGCGGGAGCGTCGCTCATGGAAAATCTGGACGTCTCGGCGGGATTCGATAACATCGCCGACAAGCTGTACCGCACCCACGCGAGCGGGGTCGACGCCGCTGCGCGTCACGTTTGGATAGGACTGAATTGGGTGGGAAGCTTCTGAGACGACTTGCCGAAGGCCGGATGATACCCTCAAGGGGAATCGAACCCCTATCTCCACCTTGAAAGAGTGGTGTCCTAACCGTTAGACGATGAGGGCACGCGACGAGTACGGCATAGCGGTAACGGGATTCGAACCCGTGTTTCAGCCTTGAGAGGGCTGCGTCCTAGTCCCCTAGACGATACCGCCGCGGCGAAAAAATATCGCCGGAACACTTCGCCCATGCAACCGCGACTCGGTCATACGCACCTTCCGCCCTCGGAAACCTTGGGTATAGTACGGACGTAGGGCGACAGGGGTGGACATGTTGACTGACGAGAATCCGAACTTATCGAACAAATCCCGCGGGGCAGCGCTTGCACTCTGTTGCGTGCTCGGGTTCACCGGCGCTCACCGCTTCTACTCCGGGAAGTATGTCTCCGGGTTTCTCCAACTTGCCACGCTCGGAGGCCTCGGGATGTGGTGGCTCTACGACCTCATCCTCATTTCGGCGGGCGGCTGGCGGGACGGAGAGGACCGAAGGGTACTCCGCTGGGCCGAATCGGATGAACCCACTGGTCGTCTGGAGCTCAAGGGTGAGCGGCTCCAGATTCTTCTGGAGGAAATCGACACACAGCGCAATGAGATCGCCGACCTTGGCGAACGCGTCGACTTTCTAGAGCGGATGGTGACACAGGCACGCGAGCGAGGCGCGTTACCGGGCGCATGACCCGACCGGCCGAGCGGCCGGTCTCTTCGGTTGACTTTCCCACTCTCCCAACGCTATTGGGATGGTGATGATTCCCACGAACAAGACGTCACCTCGCGGTCACCGACCGGAGGACGCCGCATTCGATCGCATCAAGCGGCGGCTTCGCCTCGCTATTGGGGCACTCGTCCTCGTCACGATGGTCGGCATTCTGGGGTTCGTGTTGATCTCCCAGGGTGAGCACGGTCTCATCGATGCCATTTACATGACGGTGATCACGCTGACGATCGTCGGGTTCGGCGCGGCCGGCGCGCCGTCCGCATGAGCATGGACGAAGAAGTCGTCACGACCGTCGTTGGGATCATCGGACTGCTGCTCGTCGCGGCGGCGGCGGCCATCGGACTCAAGCGCGCCAGACTCCCGTACACGGTGGGCCTCGTGCTAGTCGGACTGGTCTTGGGCGCCCTCGCCCCGCGGTTCGCCTTCCTCGAACCGTTTGAGCATCTGCAGCTTTCGCCTGAACTCATTCTGTTCGTGTTTCTGCCGACACTGATCTTCGAATCGGCGTTCAATCTCGATAGCAGACTGCTCTCCCGGAATCTCGCGCCGGTGTTGGCGCTCGCTGCTCCAGGTCTGTTGGTCTCCACCGCCATCGTCGGGGGAATGGTCACATGGTTGACTCCCCTCGACATGGGGCCGGCCTTGTTGTTTGGCGCGCTCATTTCAGCCACGGATCCGGTGGCCGTGATCGCGCTCTTCAAGGAAGTGGGCGCACCAAAGCGGCTTGCCATCCTTGTCGAGGGCGAAAGCCTGTTCAACGACGCCACGGCCATTGTCCTCTTCGGGATCATCTTCGGCGTGCTCCAGGGCGGCGCCTTCGAAGCAGCGACCGTAGGTGAAGGCATCGTGGAGTTTCTGTTCGTCTTCACGGGTGGGTTGGCGGTGGGAGGCGCCATCGGATGGATCATGATTCGTTCCATCGCCCTCGCCAAAGATGAGCCGCTCGTCGAGGTTGCGCTGTCGACTGTGGTGGCGTACGCGGCCTTCATCGCGGCGGACCACTACCTCCACGTATCCGGCGTCATGGCGACCGTGGGCGCCGGCTTGGTCGTGGGGACCTGGGGGTCCACGCGATTCGCTCCGGAAGTACGCTCGTACCTCCGTCAGTTTTGGGAGTACGCCGCATTCATGGCCAACAGCCTGATCTTTCTGCTCGTGGGCATCACCGTGAGCCTGACCGTTGTGCTCAACAACATCGGAATCATCGGATGGGCCATTCTCGCGGTCGTCGTCGCCCGCGCGATCTCGGTGTTCGGGCTCATCCCCGCCGTCAGCCGGCTGCCCAACGCGGAGCCCATCGATTGGCGGATGCGGAGTGTCATGTTCTGGGGCGGGCTGCGCGGCGCCGTGGCTCTGGCACTCGTCCTGTCACTCCCTGAGAGCTTCGCAGCCCGCGAGTTGCTGATCCCATTATCGGTGGGAATCGTGCTGTTCACCCTGCTCTCGGGAGGACTCACAATGGCACCGCTGATTCGGGCGCTTGGGCTCGACGCACCGACGCTCGTTGAACACGTGGCGCGGGCCCAGGCCAATCTCGAGTCAAAACGGGCTGCGCTCGAGCGCCTCGGTGAGCTCGTGCGCACGGGACACTTCTCCAATCGCATGCTCGGCGAGCTGGAATCGCAGTACAAAGCTGAAGTGGCGGACGCCGAGCACCAGATTGACGACCTGCGAAGGGTATGCACCGTCGCTGATATGCGGACCGTGCTTTGGTCCGAGGCGCTCACCACCGAACTGACCACCTATCGGGATCTGTTCGACCACGGGACCATTTCGGAACCCGTGTATCGTGAACTGGAACTCTCGAGTGAGCTCCGCCGCGACCGCTTGAAACGCGGCGAGGTCCCAACGACGCTACCGACTGCCACCCCACTCGAAATGCGTCTCACGGATCGATTCTTCCGTCTCCTCGCTACGATGGCGCCCGGCTCACGGCTGGTCCAGCGTCATCGCACACGCAGTTTGGCCGCACAGTACGATCACGGCTTGGCCGTTGTCGAGGCGAGTCGGCGCGTGGTCGAAGACATCGGCCACTTGGGTGCTCTGTCCGGTGCGTCGCCCGAGCTCACTGAACACTGTCGCGAGACCTATCGTGACATCGGCGAGGACGCGATGCAACAAATCGACGAGATCGCCGAGCATTTCCCCGAGTACGTGCAGGCCGTTCAACGACAGACGGCCCGCCGAATGGCGTTGGAAGGTGAGAGCACAGCAATCACTCATTTGGCTTCAGCCGGCGGTATTCCAGCATCCGTGGCCCGTGAGGCCCGGCGGGCCATTGAAGCGGAGACCCGCCGCCTCGCCCGACAGCCGGTCGCCGAGTTAGCGCCCAAGCCCGCAGAGTTGCTCACGCGCGTCCCGTTCTTCGAGGGATTGAGCGCCGATCTCTTCGCCAGGATCGCAGGCACGCTCATTCCTCGAACCGTGTTGCCGAAAGAAACCATCGTTCGGCAGGGTGAGCGCGGCCGATCATTGTTCTTGATCTCGCGCGGCGTCGTGGCCGTGTTGATCACGTCCGTCCGAGGCAACCCGGGGCACCGAGTCGCCTCGCTGCACGCGGGGGACTTCTTCGGAGAAATGGCACTATTTTCAGACGAACCACGCAGGGCGACCGTACAGGCCGTAACCGGCTGCCAGTTGTATGAATTGACCAAGATGGACGTGGATGCGATCTGTGAGTCGCACCCGACGATCAAGGCAGCACTCGTCAGCGCCTACGAGTCACGCAGTTCCGAAACAACGCGGGCGGCGACACGACGCTCAGCCGGCCACTACGAAGTCTGACACCACCCACACCCAGCACCTCAAGTCCCGTCTGTACCTTCTATTCCCTCTATCCCTTCTGCACCTCTCCATACCGGAAGCAACCGACAACATGATCGTTCACCATCCCTGCAGCCTGCATGAACGCGTAGCAGATTCTGGATCCGACGAATCGGAAGCCTCGCTGTTTGAGATCGGCGCTCATCGCATCTGACTGCGTGGTCTTGGCGGGAATCTGCTTCATCGTCCGCCAGCGGTTTTGGCGTGGTCGACCGTCGACGAACTGCCAGATGTAGTGGTCGAACGACCGGTGTTGCTCTTGAATGGCCAAGAAGTATTTCGCGTTCTGGATGGTCGCCTCGATCTTCTGGCGATTACGGACGATGCTCGGATCCTTCAGCAGGCGTGCCACGGACCGGCGATTGAATCGCGCGATCCGGCGGGCATCGAAATCCGCGAAGACCTGGCGAAACCCTTCGCGCTTGTTCAGGATAATCGCCCAACTCAGGCCCGCCTGAAACGCATCCAACACCATGAACTCGAACAACTTCCTATCGTCGTGAACCGGCACGCCCCATTCGGTGTCATGATAGACGACCATGCGGTCGTTGACCAACGACCACTCGCATCGCGTTCGCGTCGTCGACTCGGCGTGGTGAGGGGGCGCCACGCTAGTCGGTTTGCAGCGATCCAGACGCGAAAGCGTGAGCAAACTCTCCCAGCGTGGCGAATTCCGCCGTTGGCTGAGCCGCACCCGGCAGGCCCTCTCCTTTGCGGTTGATCCACGCCACAGGGAGACCGCGTGCACAGGCAGGCTCAATATCGTGGAAGTAGCTCTGCGCCACATGCATCCACGGCTCACCGTCGGCGATCACCTGTGCGTGATCGAAATGCCGTTGCGCCGGTTTATAGGATTCTACGTCTTCGGCGGTCACAAGAAAGTCGAACGGGACCGCCAGATGCTCCAACGTCCGTGCCAGAAGATCGTTGTCGACATTGGACAGAATTCCCAACGTGTGGCCGTCGTCCACCAGTCGCGCCAAGGCGTCATTCGTATCCTGGAACGGCGTCCACGTCGGGACGCTGGCAGCAAGAAAGGACGCGCGCTCGCCCGAGAGCGGCCAATCGACCCGGAAGGCAATGCCCAAGGCAACTTCGCGCAGAACCTCAGCGTAAGGCTCGTAGGCCTTCGCCTGAATCTGTGGTTCCACCTCTGCGTGGATGCGAAGCACATTCTCCCGGTCCACTTCGACACCATAAGCCGCAGCCGCGCGAATACACGCTTCGCTGATCCCAGACTCCCAATCGATCAGCGTACCGTAACAGTCGAAGGTGAGGATCATACCGGTGAGCAGTGAGCTGTCCGGCGTGACCCCCGACCCATCAGTCGTTCCCGGCCAACGATCGATAGATCGCGCGTACGTTGAGCGGGAACCAAGCCTCGTACTGCCCCCAGCCCTCGTATTGAGGCAACCTCACACGCGCTGCGGACTCATCCTCGGACCAACCGTTGTCGATCGCCTGCTGCACCGCAGCGCGAAGCGATCCGTAATACCGACCCTGCCGCCGAATCGATGCGGGGTCCCCCGGCGGACCATGCCCGAACACGATCACGTCGAACTCCAACACCATAAGGCGCTCGAGCGCGCCGTAGAAATCCGGAAAGTGATAATCCGGTAAGTCACGATATCCGACCCGGTCGTGGGATACGAAATCCACCGCGAACGCCACCCGTGCATCTGGCACGAGGGCTACCAGCATGTTGTCGCTGTGGCTCTTGCCCAAGTAGTGCAACTCGATGGCTCTCCCGCCAAAGTGCAACGTCATCCGATCGGTGAATGTGACATCAGGCGGTGGGAGGTCGGGGCCAGCGGTGGCCAGCTTCGTTGCGGCATTGTCCTGTGCGATGACCGGCACACGCGTGCCGAACGCGTCCATCAGCACGGGTGCACCGGTCGCGTGGTCGGCATGGTCGTGGCTGTATACCACCGCTCGCAAGGGTGCCCCTGGCGCCACGCGTTTGATCTCCGCCGCGTAGTGCTGGGCTGCGTTCGTGCTGATTGGGTCGAACGCCACAACACCATCCTCGGTAACAACGAAAAACCCGTTGTGACTCTGAAAGCGAAACTGATACACGCCTTCCGCGACCTGCGTGGTCTCAAAATCCTGGGCGGGGAGATGCGCTGCGGCCCCCACCAGCACCGCCACCGCGAGCATTGGCCGTCTCATCGCAGTCCTCTTGCCGGCTTTGAGGAAGTAGACACCCTGTCCCATCCGTCCCGCTATTTTTATGATGCCTACTTATCGCGTTCACCACCAGGGGACCCCAGAGGCGCGCCATGACGCTCACGATTACGTACCTCGGCCATTCCGGCTTCCTGTTCTCGGACGGCTCCATCACCGTCGCCGTCGATCCTTGGCTCACGGGCAATCCGGTCGCGACCATGGCGGCCGATGACATCACATGCGACGCGTTGGTCATCACCCATGGGCACGCGGATCACATGACGGATGTCGAAGCCATCGCTAAACGCAATGACGCCACGGTCTTCTGCGCATGGGAGATTCATGAGTACCTCACAGAGCGTGGACACGAAAAGACCGAGCCGGGCAACGCGGGTGGCAAGATCGCTGCCGACTGGGGCTGGGTTGCTTTCACCCAAGCATTCCATTCCTCGTCCTTCAACGGCCGGTACATGGGCGGGGCCTGTGGCGCCATAGTGAACGTTGCCCGCACGACCGTCTACCACCTCGGTGATACCACAGTATTCTCGGACATGAAGCTGCTTGGGGAGATCTACCAACCCGAGATCGCCTGTATCCCGGTCGGCGATCGCTTCACGATGGGTCCTGAACTTGGCACCAGGGCAGCCGAACTTATCAAGCCCCGAGTCGCCATCCCGATCCACTTCAAGACGTTCCCACTGCTGACCAGCGACATCTCCGCCTTCCAACCCGCAGGGGTCGAGGTAAAGGAAATGGAACCCGGAGAGACGTGGACCGCCTGACTGGCGAATCACAGAATCCGGTTCGGGTCTGAAGTGGCTGCGCGATGCTGGCAATGCATCGCGCCACATCGTACTATGAGAAATCCCCAGTACGGAGGGCGCACATGATTACCGTGCAAGACATCCTCTCCAAGAAGGGCAGCGACGTGGCGAGTATCGCCCCCAACGCCACGGTGGTAGACGCATCGCGCCAGATGAATGATGCGGGGATTGGCGGGCTGGTTGTGATCGACGGCGCGAGCATCGTGGGGATCTTCACCGAGCGTGACATACTCCGCCGTGTCGTTGCGACTGAACGTAATTCGGCTATCACGCCCGTATCCGAGGTGATGACCACGGACGTCGTCACGTGCAGCCCCGATGCACCGATTGACAGCTGTATGGGTCTCATGACCGCCAAGCGGATCCGACACATGCCCGTGGTGGGTGACCACGGCATGTGCGGGATCATCACGAGTGGCGACCTCCTCGCTGCCCAGGTGCGCGAGCAGCAAGACACTATCGATTATCTCAACAGCTACGTCTTCGACCTGCGCTGATCGCCCGCCTGGACGCCTGGATGAACCTCGCCCAACGTGATGGGTACGTACCGCATATTGCATCTCCAAGGTGGGACGGATGATGAGCGACCTACCTGACAACCTGTTCGAGACGGTTTTCGAACACCTGCACATCGGGATCAAGGTCTGGCGGCTCGAAGACGCGGACGACCCCGGGTCTCTCCGTCTTGTCGCGTCCAACCCGGCGGCATCTGCTGCCACCGGTGTCCAGCGAGACCTCGTGTTGGGCAAGACGATCGCCGAAGGCTTCCCCCAAGCCGTACCGGACGGTATCGCCAGTGCCTTCGCCGATGTTGTGAAGACGGGCAAGGCGAAGGACATGGGCGAGATCGTCTACAGCGATCCCCGGGTTCGGGAAGGCGTTTTCAGCGTCTTTGCGTACCCGGTTCTCGACGACTGCGTGGCAGTAGCGTTCGAAAACATTACTCGTCGCAAGTGGGAACTGGCTGCGATCGAACGCAAGGCCTCGTTCGTCCACCTCCTCCAGAAGGTTGCTCTCAGTGCGAACGAGGCAGCATCGCCCGATGAAGCGTTTCAACAGTGCGTCGACAATGTGTGCAAACATACGGGGTGGCCAGTTGGGCACGTGTACCGGCGGGGCGGTCCCATGGGAACGCAACTCACGCCCACCAACTTGTGGCACATGGACAGTCCGGATCAATTTGGCCCTTTCCGAGAGGCGACCCTGCAAACCACGATGGAAGCCGGCGAGGGACTGCCAGGCCGCGTGCTGGCCGACGGGAAACCGCATTGGATCATTGACGTCACGCACGAGAAGGTCCGCGGCCGCATCGCGGCTGCGAATGCCGTGGGACTCAACGCCGGTTTCGCGTTTCCGGTGATGGTCCAGAGCGAGGTTGCCGCCGTGCTGGAGTTCTTTTCTCCCGGATCCAAAGTGCCTGATCAACTGCTGCTGGATGTCATGGAACAGATCGGCGTTCAGCTTGGCCGGGTTATCGAGCGGGAACGGGCCGCGTCCGCATAAGCCACTAAAAGGCAACGACTTAGGCTTACTTGCCGCTAGGCTCCCCGGGTGGCCCTTGCCGCGGCGCCTGGAACGGCATACAATCACGGCCCCGCGTTCTCCTTGAGCTGCGGTTCTTCGACGTAAGGAACATCGAACAAATGGGCACCCAGTCGGTGTACGAGGGCACCCCCATCCGTGGGTTCTCGCGCCTGTCGCGCGCGCGGGCCTGGCCAAGACTTGCACCTCGGTACGACGTGGCCGTCGTCTCCTTGGACCGGGTCTTGGCGGAAATGATTCACCACGCGGTGGCCGCGCGGGGATACGCGTGTGTCATCAGCGGGGTCCCGACCGCTACAACTGTGTCACAGCTAACGAGAGCACGGGCATCCGTCGTAGTTTTGGATCTCGATCACCTCGAACTTCATGCAACTGAGGCAGTCCGACGCATGAGTGGGCCCGACACCATCGTGATGGTCGTGGGGAGTGACACGGCGGAGCACACCCAATTGCGGGCCATCCAGGCAGGCGCGATCGATTTCGTGTCTAAGCCACTTAGCGTAGCCATTCTCACTGCAAAGGTCGAGCACCACCTAGCCCGCTGTCCGTGAGAACCATCCTTGTCGTCGTCATCGGAGCGCAGGTCGCGTTCCTGGCGGCGTCATTCCTCTTTCTCTCTCTTCGACGATGGCGCGACCGGTATGAGCGCCAGACCCTGCAGCGGGAGCGCCGCGCTCTCACTGAGGGCATCGCCGGCGCGTTGGAATCACCACCCAAGACCGAGCGGTTCACCAAGGCCGTCGCCACTGTTCGGTTCGACACGCTGGTGTTGGTGCTGTACGACTTCTCCGGGCGGGTCGGGGGCGACGCGTGGGAAAGACTGGTCGACACCGTGCGAAGTGCCCCCGGCCCGAACCGAGATCTGCGCCGGCACGTCACGTCGAGGCTCTGGTGGCGCCGGTTGCTCGGCGCGCGCGCGCTGTCGATCATCGGTGGGCCCGACGATCTCTTCTTGGCGAAGGCGTTGGTGGCAGATTCACACCCCGCGGTCAAGTTGGCATCGATATCCATCGCGCGCCGCATCCGCGATGGGCGGTTGTTGGCCGACGTGCTCAATCAAGCCATCGTGTCCCGTCGGGTGGTGCGAGGGTACATGTTCGACACGTTGGTCACGGCCCGCCGAGAGCTAGCTCCCATCTTGGAGCGGCGGCTGACCGTTCCAAAATCTGTCTTCGAGCTGCGCGATCTCATCAGGCTTGCCGGGACGTTGGCAACTCCCGAACTCCTTCGACCCGTGCTCGATCTGGCGTCCCATGAGGATCCCGAGGTCCGAGGCGGCGTCGCCCGCGCATTGGGGAGCTTCCCGCATCCTGAGTCGCGAACTGCGTTATTGCAGCTGATCCGCGACGAGGCGTGGCAGGTCCGAACCCGGGCGGCCACGTCGCTCGGCGCCATCCGCGCGGAGGAAGCCACCGGCCTACTCCGGGGGGCCCTACGGGATCACAACTGGTGGGTGCGTCTTCGCGCGGCATTGGCACTGCGGCAGCTCGGACCGGAAGGCCTCTCCGAACTCGAAGCGGGCGCGAAGGACGACGATCGGTTTGCCCGTGAGATGGCACGGTATACTCTCGGGCTCACCGAGGCGGCCGTCGCCGACTATCTCACGTGAGCGGCATGGTCGATCTCCTCGCGACCCTCATCCTGTTCGCCGACGATTGGATCATCTGGTATTTCCTGGCGGTCAATTCATTCTACGCGCTGCTGCTGTTTCTGTCCGTCCCTGAGATCTGGAAGCACTGGAAGGTGGTGCACCACGAAGACCTTCGAGCCTACCTAGGCCTCGAGGCCCTTCCGCCCATTTCCGTTATCATCCCGGCGTACAACATGGAGGCGACGATCATCGACTCGGTCGACGCGCAGTTGGCACTCGAGTACCCGCAACTCGAGGTGATCGTCGTCGACGACGGGTCGACGGACCGAACGCTCGTGCGTCTTCGGGAGTCGTACGACCTCTATGAGGTGCCTCCGGCATTTCCGGCCAGGATTGACACCAAGTCGATCGAGACCTACTACCGTTCTCGCACGAAGCCACACCTACTCGTGGTCGAGAAACAGAATGGCGGAAAGGCGGACGCGCTCAACGCAGGCCTGAACTCAGCGCGGTACCCGCTCGTAGTCGCCGTCGATGCCGACACGATCGTGGCACGCGACGCCCTCCTTCGACTGGTCCGACCCTTTCTGCTGGGTGAGAACGTGGCCGCCGCGGGGGGTACCATCCGTGTCGCCAACGGGTCGAGGATCGATGGTGGTCAGGTGACCGAGGCCAGGATCCCCACCAAGTTTCTGGAGGCAGTCCAGGTCCCCGAGTATCTCCGAGCTTTCCTCTTTGGGCGCCTTGGATGGAATCGACTGGGGGGCAACCTGATCGTGTCTGGCGCATTTGGGCTGTTTCAGCGGTCCTACTTGCTCTCCATCGATGGCTACCGCGCCGGGAACGTCGTCGAAGATCTCGAGATGGTCGTCCGCCTTCACCAACACCTTCGAGAGAACAAGATTCCTTACGACGTGCCATTCGTTCCAGACCCTGTTGCGTGGACGGAAGTGCCGGCGACCCTCCAGACGCATCGTCGTCAACGCGAACGATGGCATCGGGGACTGATCATGACGATGGTGCGGCACATTCGTATGCTCTTCAACCCGAAGTTTGGCACCATTGGATTCGTAACGGTGCCTTTCTACATCCTGGGCGAGATGCTTGCCCCCGTCGTGGAGATCTTCGGCTACATCATCACCATCGCGGGCCTCGCCCTGGGACTCGTCGATGCCCAATTCGCGCTCCTGTTCTTGGCGGCAGCGCTGGGGTACCAGATGTTCCTGAGCATCTGGGCCGTCGTCCTCGAAGAGACGACGTTCAAGCTCTACGGTCGCCGCAATGACTTTCTGAAGATGCTCGCGTACGCTATCGCCGAGCCGTTCGGGTACCGTCAGCTCACCGTCTTGTGGCGGTTGCAGGGGGTGTGGAATGCGCTGCGCGGCTTGCGGCATTGGGGCGAGATGGAACGGCGAGGCTTCGAGGCGTGATGCCTCGGATCCGCCGTGTGGCTCTCGGTGCCATTATCATCGCGACGCCGGGAGTCGGGCTTGCCCAAGGCAGCCCGTGCCGCACAGCCGACGGAACGGTCTCCCGGGGGTGGGAACGCTATCGCGCCGGCGAGCTCACCGCTGCCGCGCAGCTGTTTGCGCGGGCGTTGGAGACGTGCCCCGCCCACGTTGGCGCAGCCGTTGGGTCGGGATACGTCAAACTTCGCACGGGCAATGCGACCGATGCCGAGCGGCATTTTCGCAACGCGCTCGCTCGGGATTCGGCAGTGGTCGACGCATGGGTCGGCCTGGGCGTGCTGGGCTGGCAAGCCGGCGACACTGCGGCGGTGCGGTCGCGATTCGCTCGGGTTCAGGCTCTCGATCCCGGGAATCCCGAGGCCCGACGCTACTTGGATCGGTTGGCGACGATGGGGACTAGTGTCGTTGATACGGCTGCTCTCGTCGCCAATCTGATGCGGAGGGCTCGCGAGTCGACCGCCGACGGGAAGCATCCGCAGGCCAGCGCGCTCTACGATTCGGTGGTCCAACTCTCCCCAACGCACCGCGACGCACGGTTCGGACTGGCACAGGTGCTCGCATGGGACGGGAGGTACGATACGGCAAAGACCGTCTACGAATCGTTACTCGTCCGGGACCGGGGGGACACGGACGCGCAAAAAGGCCTTGCGCGCGTCGTTGCGTGGTCCGGAAACCTCGACGAATCGGAACGCCGGTGGCAGGCCATCATCCAAAACGATCCCACCGATGGCGAAGCCCACGTCGGCCTTGCGCAAGTGCGTCGCTGGCAGGGCCGGATGGAGGCGGCCGATTCCGCACTCACGATCGCGGAGCGCATGAGGCCTGTGGATCCTGTCGTCGCCCAAGAGCGCCTGGCGTTGCGCCAAGCGTGGGGACCCACGACGAATCCGTTCGTGACGTTCGAGACCGACTCAGACGGGAACGACATGACGACCTTGCTCGTGGCAGCCGGGATGCGCATCGATCCACGTATCTTCATCACAGGCCGGACCGTCTTCCGGTCAGCACGAAACACGCCGAGTGGGGTCTCGGATCTGCTGTCGTCGACCGTGTCGCTCGACGCGTCGTACTTCCTGACACCACGCTGGACGCTGCGGGCTGGCCTCGGATTGAACACGACAAGTAGCCCCGCGCCCAACAGACCCGTCGTGCGCGCAGGTGTGACGGCGCCAGCCTGGAACGGGCTGACGCCATCGGTCGACTATCGTCATGAGCCCCTCGACGTCACGGCGGCGCTGATCGCCAACGGGATCCACTTTGACGAGTTCGCGGTCTCAGGATTCGGCGAGGTCGCGGGCTGGAGCGTCGACGGATCGTACGGCTTCGCGCTCGTGCAAGGCAGCGAGGCTAATCCTCGGCACCTTCTGATCCTGCAGGGCCTACGCGAAGTCATACGCCACATGACGACCGGCACGCGATTCCGGCTCTTATCCTTCGGGAAGGACTTGAACGACGGGTACTTCGATCCCGCTGTCTACGGCCTGTTGGAGATCCCTATTCAGTGGTCGCGCCGTTTCGGATCGTGGCTCGTGTTCGGTGAAGTCAACCCAGGCGTGCAGCTCATCGATGCGAGAGTCTCCACCACTGATGTCGACGTGACCATTGGCGGGAATGCACGCATCACCTATACCGTCGCGCCCGGCGGCGATGTGGGTATCATGGCGCTCTACTCGCGGTCTGGCCTGCAGACACTATCCACGCCCGGCGACGGGTATCGCTATTTCATGATCGGAGCGTTCGGATCCTGGAGCTTTTGAGTGGGCTCGGGACGCTCGCTCTAAACGGCGGCACCATCTATCTTGCGCATTGGGCCGGACGTTACTCACCTCCAAATTCGCGGAGATCTCATGCGAACCATCACGACCCTGTTCACGCTCGCTGTGCTGGCCATACCGCTGTCGGCCCAAGCACCCAACGCTTGCTCGATGCTGCCCGATCTCAACGTGGGGCATTGGTCGAGCTACACCGTCGACGTCCCGGAAATGGGCGGGACCATGAACCTCCGATTGGCCGTGGTGGGAACGGACCAAGTGGATGGTGCAACGCACCACTGGGTCGAGATGAAGATGAACGCCCCCATGGGCGAGATGATCATGCAGGTGCTCGTTCCCGGGTATCCGTATGATGAGGACGACATTTCGCAAATGATCATGAAGGCGCCGGGTCAGGCGGCAACGCGGATGACGCCCGAGATGCTGAGCATGATGCGGCGCCAAGGGGCAGCAGCGAATCCGGCCGGTGACATCGTCAAGACCTGTCAGGAGGCGCAGAAGATCGGGGATGAAACCGTGGTCGTCGGGGCGGGGTCGTTCGACACCGAGCACTATCGCGTCACGGAACCGGAAAGCGTGGATGCGTGGATTTCGTCGGCGATTCCGTTTGGGATCGTCAAGATAATGGGCGACGACGTCCCCACCATGGAGCTTCAAGGACACGGCACCGACGCCACGTCATCCATCACCGACATCCCCTAACGGTTAGCGCGCCTCGCGGTCGATGGCTGCACGGCCAGTCAACATTGCGGAGTACGAGCCGCTTGCGCGCGCGAGGATGGAGTCTGGGGCGTGGGAGTACATCGCCGGCGGCGCCGCCGATGAGATTACACTCACCCGTAACCTCTCGGCGTTTCGCCGAATCGAGCTGCTCCCGCGTGTGCTCGTGGACGTGGCATCGGTGCACACCACAACGAAGGTACTGGGAAGCACATTGCCGACACCTGTTCTCCTCGCGCCTACGGGATTCCAAACCCTCGCCCACGACGACGGGGAACTGGCCACAGCCCGAGCCGCCGCGGGCGCTGGGACCGTGATGGTCGTCTCGACGATGTCCAGCTACACGGTTGAGGAGATCGCGGCCGCCGAGGACGGACCAAAGTGGTTTCAGCTCTATTGCTATCGAGACCGCGGCGTCACGCAGCAACTCGTGCAGCGTGCAGAAGCCGCGGGCCTCGAGGCACTTTGTCTCACGGTCGACCTCCCGCGTGTCGGACTGCGAGAGCGGGACCTCCACAGCGGGTTTCAGCTTCCGGCGCACGCGCAACCGCGCAACTTCCTGGGCCTGATTGACGTGAACGAGGCCGGCGGGCACGACTTCGCTGAGCACGTGGGTGCGCTGGTCGACCCATCACTTACATGGGAGACCGTGGCCTGGCTCCGCTCGGTCACTCCACTCCCGCTGATTCTCAAAGGGCTACAACACCCCGAGGACGCACGGCTCGCCGTGGAGCATGGCGT
>CAMYLY010000012.1:0-126752 GCA_947259405.1 uncultured Gemmatimonadales bacterium
TTCGCTGATTGGGAGCATCTGGCGGGGTAGCTCAGCCGGTTAGAGCAGCGGAATCATAATCCGCGTGTCGGGGGTTCGAGTCCCTCCCCCGCTATTCATAAGTTGTTGTTCTCCCATGACATAGCATCACCAGATCCTTAGCCTCACCTAAACCACCAAATACCACAGGGACAACCACAGGGAGTGGTTGACCCTCACGCCGTCTCCAAGAACCGATCAGCCGCCGCCTTTGCCGCCTTCCGCGCCGTCAACACCTTCGAATACCGATGACTCATGCGGGGATCGGCGTGCCCCAAGTGAATTGATAGGTCCCGATCGGTGGCCCCACGGTCACCAGCGTATTGGGCCGAGATGTGCCGGAGGTCGTACATGCGTCAAGGCCGCCGAAGCTAAACCGGCTTGGGTAGCCACTTCCCGTACGGAGGTCAAAGTCGCAACTTATCCCCATGGCGCTAATCCACTGTCCCGAGTGTCAAAGGGATGTGTCGGACAGGGCATCACAGTGTCCACATTGCGGATGCCCGATTGAGGTAGAGAGCAAACAGCAGTCTATGGAATCCAACGTGGCTGCCTCCATTGACGACCAGGAGCTCTCTCGCGCACGTGAAAGAATCAGAGGGCTCACGGACCGAGATCTTGGTGCGATGGCTGAGGAGGGATCCGGTCAGTGGTCTCCGGAAGCCTGGATCGCGATTCAAGAAGAAGGTGCGCGGCGGGATCGTGTAAGAACCCGGCGGGGTCTACGTGATGTTAAGACGGATTCAGGAGCCGCTGAACCGTCCACAACTGGAAGCCCGACGTTCCGAGTTGTCGGTGCGCTCCTATTCATATTGGGTGCAGCGGGGGTTGTGTACTTTCTCCAGTTCTTCGACACCTCAGTCCCGGCTTTCGGCGGGACCCGCGTCAACAACCTCGGCCTTATGCAGGACAAACAGAATGGCTTGATGCTGGGAGCATTGGCGGCGGTAGTCGGGCTCGCACTGTTGTTATACGGGCAACATCGCGGATCTAAAAGATCATGAGAGTGGTCCGCGCACTGCCATTCACTTCGAGATACAAATAACGTCGTCCGATAGGTCACGCCTTCACAGTGCGTACTGGACATAGGCTCAAGGTATCCCCCCAGGGATTGACACGCTCAACTGAGATCCTTGCGAGTGGGGTTGGCTATCTAGACCTTCGGTGCGGGTACCTCGAAGCATTTTGAGGGCGTTCAGGGCCAGCGAGGGCCGAGTGCGTGTTGTAGCTCGTCATTTCAAGTCGAATGAAGCCTTTTGATGACACCGGCGCGTGTCGCAGCTACCAGGTTTCCAAAACGAGCAAGTCCAGCTCCCTGGGATCGGAACTCTTGAGATTCTACGAGGCTTTATCGACGGAAACCTGGCGGATGAATAACGGTGTCGGACTTGACTGCTCGACCAGGACACCTGATCCGAGATACGACGCGATGGCAAAGCAATTTCCCGATTATCGCAAGACCATGCTTTCGTGCGATATCGAATGATCAGAGCGTCCACGCAGGAGGGGGAATTCCGACGCGGACTGTGTGCTGCTGTTTCGCCTAGTCTGGCCGCGTCGCGCTTGTTAGGTACTTGATCTCCCTAAGCTGGAGCGCGACGACAAACAGCAGCAAGATGGCTGCGTACTGCACAAGACGCGACGGAGGAATCCCGCTCAGGGCTGTCAGTGTGAACCCAAACGCGTTGACCAGCTTCTCCAGGATCGCCAGACCGACCACAACAACCGATCCCAGAAACGCGATCCGACTCCCAATGCGACTGAGTTGATCGATCATCTCTCACCTCTCACCTCTCACTGTCGACGAATGACACCAACAGTGGTTGACAGCTGCTGCGTGCGTTCGTTGAATGTGACGATGCGGATGGTTCCGGTGTCGTCCTGCAGCCAGAGTTTTCTCAGGGTCGATTCGGGCTGTGCGAGCACCGCGATGAGGCTTCCCCACTCCGAAGGTATGCTCACTATGTCCACGAGCTGCTCGGCGGCGATGGCTCCACCATCGCCTGGGGCCGCTTGTTCCGGCAGTCTGGCACACCCCAGCGCCACAATTGGAAGACCTATCAGGAGCAAGCGTTTCGCTGCCTGACGCGGCATAGTTCCTCCTGGTTGTGAGGAGACTGTATGAGTTGACTCGATCGATGTGATGGAAGCACGTACGGCGATGCCGGTGTACGTGTGAACTCCGACATTTGCCTCGTACCATGTCATGGGGATCCTCGTGTAGACTGAACTTGCCGCCCGGTCCGGGCCTTGTCAATACGACAACTCTGGATTGCGGGTGCGTGGATCCACTTCGCATGTCGACAGCATACACCTCTCTGAACGACCGCTGCTGTCACGCCCCCTCGGTTCGGGACGAGAGAGGGGGACCCGGTCCCAGGGATCTCCCGTCGACTCTCTCTCTGGCATTCACGGGACAGCGCACGTAGGTTCTGCCATTCCCCTCGATGGCGGTCGTCATGCGTCGCATGATCCGCACAGTCGTGTTGCTAGGATTCGCTGCCTGTCAGCCCGAGGGCACGCTCCTCACAGACGCTCAGAAGGCTGCCATTGCCGCCGAGGTCGATTCCGTTGCTGCCGACTGGTGGGCCGCGTGGGCCGCTCTGGAGTACGACCGGGGCATGACGTTCTACGAGGACGCACCCGACGCCGTATGGGTCGAGAACGACCGGACCATCTACACCGTCGCCGGGATGCATGAGGCGTGGGCCGACTGGGGAAAAGAGCGGAGCAAGCAGCAAATCGATTTCACCGACTCGCACACCATCGTCCTGGCGCCAGATATCGTCTACACAATCCGCGAGCTGGACAATACCGTGACGGATACGGCTGGGACGGTCCTGCCAACGATCAGCAATATCGAGACGCTCGTCTGGGTCAAGCGCGATGGTGAATGGAAGGTGCTGTTGGGCCACGAGTCGACTCGGCAGAGGTCATGGCAGGACTTGCTGGACCTTGAGGCATCTCGATAGCATAACGCCACGATTCACTCAGTCTCGGTGCCTACCGCCCGGTCCCGCGCAAGGCGGTTGCGTTATCGACGGCTGGTGAGTCAGGCCAACACGGGCAGCGGCCAAAAGGGAAGGGGAGGCCGATTGCGAATCCGACCTCCCCTTTGGCTGCCAACTCGCGCGAGCAGTTCTAGGGTGCCTTCAGTGTGCCTAACTGATCGGCATTCAGTGTGACTCATCTGGAAGACGTTCCGACAAGAGAACTGAAGGCGGAGGTGGGGAACGAAGGGCGAAAACAGGCTTGCCGCGTACACGCCCGGTCGGACGTGAAAGTTGGAGATGCAGAGCTACAACATCACCATGCTACTACAAGGCATCTTCGTTCCCGTGCGATGCGCCGGCTTGCCGTTGGCCCGTGTTTGTCTGGCACGCTGGGCAACGCTCCGCGATCGATAGAGGGTTCGCAACCGCATTCCCGCAAGTCTCGCATTTCTCTGATTTGAAATGATGGAAGCCAAGAACTTGTCGCAGACGCTCGCTATTCGACGGCACTGGGCTCCTAGGGCGGACATGAGTGGTGAGGGACGCAAAGTAGCTTGCCTATTAGCGAATAGAAAGGGGGGTAACCAACTTGTGACCTGCGACCAAGATTCGGCGCACTGACTGGGTGTGAAGGGCAAGCCAGTTGAGCATGTCCGTTTCCAGCGTAGAGGCCATCGAAGTCCCGAAAGCGAATGCGGGCATGATGATCGGGGGATTAGTCTTAGCGGCCGGGCTGATAGCCGTGATAGCCTTTCTGGCGACGTGCGACGACCTCGGTGGCGCAAAGTGCTGATGCGCCTCGCGACCCAACGCTCGCGTTAGGCGTCGCGTGACGCTGCGCGCACCCATTCTCCAACACTCTTGTTGTGGGCACTCGTCGGAGTACGAGGAGCGACTGCCAACATTCAGTATTCAGCCGACTTACGTTTTCCGTAACTGGCCACTGTCTTTCCACCAAGCAATGCGTTGAGTGCACGTGCAAGAAAAGCAATCGGGCCGGCAAATGACTTGCGAGCAGCCTCGCAGGCCAGGCGCGTTCCTCTTCACTACCACCGCGCCTCTCCGAGCAATTGGTCGATCGCTGCGGACAGGTTGGCGGCGGCGTCTCGGTCGGCACGCCGGAATTGGAGACGAATCGTGCCAGCCTTGGTGCGCGGAACACCTTCGAGAAGCTTGATGTCGTTTACCTGCAACGTCAGCTTGGCGCCAAAGACGCCCCGTTTGAACCGTGCGACGGCAACATCCGAAAGTGGGACGATCAGGTCCGAGACACCGGAACGGTCCACGCCGAAAAACGTGGCGACCCGATCCAACGTCGTCTCCTTCTTCTCATATTGGATCACGAGGTCGGCACCTTCGACGTGTACCAGACCCTCCCATTCTGCCCCCTCCGGATCGTGGAATGTGAAGGCGACACGCGGCGAGACCGCCGCTGGTTCGGGCGCGAGATCCTCGACCGGTACCGGCGTGGCCGCAGTGGCCGGGTCGAAGTCGTCGTCCATAACCTCGAACACGAGCACGCATTCGACATCCCCGGCGTATTCGGGACCGATCACCACCTCCTCGCCGGGCTGCGTGTCGGCCAGACGACTCTCGATCAACTGCGCCAATCGAAGCAGATCGTCCGAGCTTCCGTAGACGCTCGCATCATCGATTCCGGGGCGCTCCCACAGCCTGATCTGAAAGTCGCCATACGGACCTAATGGTAGAGGGCGGGCGTCAGGAGACCTCGCCGATGTCTCGACGTAGCGCGCGACGAGTCGGGCAAACCCGATCAGCCCGGATCGCGACCCGTACAGACACCAGGAACGCCGGCCCAAGTCCAGCTCGTGGTAGAACCCAAGATGACGCCACTCCTCTCCGGTTACCGGTGTGATATCGCGCGGAGGATACTTCGTCATCTCTCGCTATAGGCCTCGGGACGAACTTCCGTTGGAAAACCCAACCGCCCTCCGGCGCTTCGCTCGCCCACGATTTGGGAACTGAAGTCCAACGTCGCTCACCAACTCGCGAGGTCGTAGGCCTGAATGGGCACGTCCATATGTTCTTCGAACAATTGGAAGCGCCGCTGCTCCTCAGCCTCGAAGGTTTCGCGGTCGGGGTACAGTTCTCGGATGATCGCTTCCCTGAGCTCGACATCCGGATTGTGGGCGACCTCAACGTTCCTGTAAACGATCGTGAAGCGAAAATCCCACCGCCCGCCCTCGCCGGCGTGGTAACGAGGACTTACTGCGTGCATTTCCAGGATGGAGCCGTGCTCCTGGAGCCTCCTCAGAATCGGATAGTGATTTCTTCGGTGAGAAATTCGGGGAAGTGACCCCATCGGATCTTGTAGTAGTAATCGACGGCGAATGGTTCGTCAGCTTGTTCTGTCCCGTCGGGCAATGCTGCACGCAACGGCACGATTGCCATGATAGTGAGTGCCAGCAACGACGTGGCTCCAAGTACGGTTGCCATACGCCGCCTCTTTCCACTCGTAGTCATTCTCCACCTCCGGTATCCAAGTCCAAACGTTACGTATCCTTTTAACATGAGCGTTGGCGCCATCGGGCGCGAGCGTACACGTATCATGACCCCCTCTTGAATTCACGCAGCGGATGGCGACAACCTGCGAGCGCGGGGATCCCTTATTACGTTTGACGGGCACCGGAATTGCAGGAAGACGCAGCACCGGTCGGGGGAATCATGTACCGGACCTGTCTGGAAGGCTGCAGTTTTCCTCTGCACACGTAGATATTGATGGTAGGGCCCGGGTCGGAGGGCACGAAGAAGCATCTCACGGAGGCAGATTATCGTCATGAGTACCGCGGAAAAATACGTCCCGTCAGCCCGTGCACAGGCCTTCCTCGATACGGTCGAAAGCCCCAAGTACGAACGTCGGAACGTGAACGGGATCAAGCCGTTCCTGGACGACCGCGTCCCGGACGACATGCGCGGGTTCTATTCGCCAGGAGAGCTCGAGGCACTGCGCGCCCTGATGGGCACCGAACGGGACGTCGAGGCGCGCATGCCGGTGAAGATGACCCGGCACTACTTCGAAATGGCGCAGCAGAGTCCGCATCTCAGGCGGTTGGTCAAAGCGAACCCCGACGAAACGAAGAGCCTCTCTGGCTCGGAAGACCCCGGGTATCAGATGGACTACAGCCCAGTCGAGGGGTTGCTCCACAAGTACGAGATCGGCCTGCTGTATGTCACCTCGACGTGTTCGGCCCACTGTCGATTCTGCTACCGGGAGGAGTTGATCAGCCGCAAGGAAATCGAGCGGCAAGACGGGACCGTTGCCAAGAAGGGTCTCGCCAAGATCGAGGACGTCACGGCGTATGTCCGCGAGTACAACCGAATTGTGGATGCCAACGGCGGCCTCCACCCGGAATCGGGCCGCGAGCGGCTGCGCGAGATCCTGCTGTCCGGCGGAGACCCGATGGTGCTGCCGAACAAAAAGCTCGCGGAGTGGCTTTCTGCCCTCGCCGAGGTCGACATCGAATCGATTCGGATCGGGACGAAGGAAATGGCGTTCTTCCCGGATCGATTCGACGATACGTTCCTGACCATGCTCCGGAAGTTTCATGCGACCTACCCGGACGTGGGCCTTCGCCTCATGGTGCATTTCAATCACCCCGATGAGTTCCTTGTGAGAGACCCCCACGGGGGGTACGTCGAAAACTCCAACGGATCGCTCAGGTGGAACGATGCGGCGAAGCGTGCCATGGAGGGCGTCAAAGACCTCGGATGGGTGAGTGTCGAGAATCAATCGCCCATCATCAAGGGCATCAATGATGATCCGGCGGCGCTGCGCATCATGCAGCGCGCACTGAAACGCGTAGGTGCCGAGAACCACTATTTCTTCTGCGGCCGTGACATCGTGGCCCACGAGGCGTTCAATGTGCCGATCGAGACCGCATGGCAGACGTTGAACGAATCGCAGAAGGGGCTGTCGGGTGTGGAGACGCACGCCCGACTCTCGATCACGCACTACAAGGGCAAGACCGAGGTCGCCGCGGTGACGAACGGACCGCTTCCGGGCGTGCCGGGGACCGAACACGGTGTCGTGATCTTCAAGATCCTCCGGAATGCTCTGAGCGCGCCCGATCGCGGTAAAGTGTGCATCGTGGCTCGCAACCCGGAAGCCATCTGGTTCGACGGTTACGAGGACCGCGTCATCTACGATGAGGCCGGGCTGTTCGACTACGCGCGCGTGCCGGCCGCGAGCATGGCGTCCGCGGCGGTTGGGGCCAGTGCCGACGGCGGGTCGTCCGCCTCGTAGCGTCACGCGACCCCGGGGGCGAGTGCGGTGATCAACAAGGAAGTCTCGAGCGTTGCGGAAGCGGTCGCCGACATTCTCGACGGCGCGACAGTGATGATTGGGGGGTTCGGTGAAGCGGGAAGTCCGATCGAGCTCATCCACGCGCTCATCGACCAAGGCGCGACCAATCTCACGGTCGTCAACAACAACACGGGCACCGGTGAGGTCGGCCTGGCGGCACTCATCAAGGCGGGCCGCGTCTCGACAATGGTGTGCTCGTACCCGCGCTCCGCCAACTCCAAGGTCTTTCCCGAGCTTTACCGCAGTGGTCACACGGCGCTCGAACTCGTGCCGCAGGGCACACTCGCCGAGCGGATTCGTGCCGGCGGCGCCGGGATTCCGGCGTTCTACACGCCAACGGCCGTGGGTACCCCGCTCGGAGAAGGGGTGGAGCGTCGCACGTTTGACGATCGTGACTATCTCCTGGTCCGCGGTCTCACGGCGGACGTCGCACTCATCAAGGGACGCGCCGCTGATCGTCACGGCAATGTCGTGTACAACAAGACCGCCAGGAACTTCAGCCCGCTCATGGCCATGGCCGCGAAGACGACGATCGTGCAGGCCGCCTCCGTGGTCCCGATCGGTGAGTTGGACCCTGAAGTCGTCGTGACGCCGGGCATCTTCGTGCACCGCGTCGTCGCGGTCCCCAACCCGGGTCACGAAGCCGAGCTGGTCGCGGCGGGGGTGTCGTACCCGTGAGTGAGCAAGGGACTCGCGTTGGCCTGACCCGAGACGAAATGGCGCAGCGCTGCGCGCTCGACATTCAGAATGGCTCCTATGTCAACCTCGGCATTGGCATCCCCGAGCGCGTTGCAGCCTACGTCCCACAAGGCCGCGAAGTGATCTACCACACTGAGAACGGCATGCTCGGCATGGGCCCCCCCCCCGAACCGGGTACGGGCGATCCAGAACTGATCAATGCCGGGAAGCAACAAGTGACGGCAAACCCCGGCGCGGCGTATTTCCACCACGCGGACAGCTTCGCGATGATCCGGGGCGGTCATCTCGACGTGTGTGTCCTCGGTGCACTCCAGGTTTCTGAAAGAGGCGACCTCGCGAACTGGTCGACGGGCGCGCCGGATGCGATTCCAGCGGTCGGAGGGGCCATGGATCTGGTTGCCGGCGTGAAGACGGTCTACGTGATTACGCAGCACACGACCAGGGATGGCGAACCCAAGCTCGTCGAGTCCTGCACCTTCCCGCTGACCGGGCTTGGCGTCGTCGATCGGATCTACACCGATCTTGCCGTCATCGACGTTGTCGAGGCGGGGTTCCAAGTCGTCGAGTTGAGTCCAGGAGTGAGTTTCGAAAGTGTTCAAGAGCGCACCGGGGCGAAGCTGATTCCGGGAGGGACGGATGGGAGCTGAACCGGTAAAGGATTTACGTTCGGAGAGCGCCCGGTTGTATGAACGGGCACTCGAGATGTTGCCCGGAGGGGTGAGCCGCAACACTGTGTTGCGCAAGCCCCACCCGCTCTATGCCGACCACGCGGCCGGCTGTCGCGTGACCGATATCGAAGGTGTCGAGCACATCGACTTCGCCAACAACATGGCGTCACTGATCCACGGTCACGCGCATCCAGCCGTGGTTGCGGCGGTCACCGAGCAGTTACAGAAAGGCACTGCGTTCTCGGAGGCCACCGAAGTCGAGGTGCGGTACGCCGAACATCTTCTCAGTCGGAACACCGCGTTCGAGAAGCTCAGGTTTGTGAATTCCGGTACGGAAGGGGCGATGGGCGCGTTGAAGGCTTCGCGGGCGTTCACCGGCCGCCCCAAGATCGCAAAGGTCGAGGGGGCCTATCACGGACAGTACGACTACGCCGAGGTGAGCCAAACCGCCACCCCTGAGAATTGGGGGCCCGTCGACACTCCCTGCAGTGTGCCCGTGGCCGACGGGACTCCACCGGCCGCGTTGGCCGACGTCGTCGTAATTCCATTCAACGACACCGAGCGGGCCCTGACCATTCTCGACAAGCACAAGGGCGAGTTGGCGTGTGTGCTCCTGGACCTCATGCCGCACCGTGTCGGACTGCGTCCGGCGAACCCCTCGTTCGTGACGGCGATGCGTGAGTGGACCGCGGCCGATGGTGCGCTCCTCGTGCTCGATGAGGTGATCACATTCCGCTGCGAGTTCGGCGGTGCCCAGACCTGGTACGACGTGACACCCGATCTGTCGGTGTTGGGGAAGTTGATTGGCGGCGGATTCCCGGCGGGCGCCATCGTGGGACGGGCGGAGGTGATGGATGTCATGAACCCTCTCGCCGAACACGTTCGCTTTCCCCACTCGGGCACGTTTTCGGCGAACCCCATCACCATGACCGCCGGCTTGACCACCATGGAGCTGTACGACGCGGCGGCGGTGCAGCACGTGAACATCCTGGCGACCCGCGCGAGAGAAGGTATTGAAGCGGCGATCCGCTCTACGGGCATACGGGCCTGCGTGACCGGCGGTGGCTCGCTGTTCCGGGTGCACTTCAAGGCAACGGCACCGACTAACTACCGCGAGGCGTTTGCGACGCCTGAGGAGGGTCGGCAATTGAGGCTGCTGCTCGACCATCTCTTCGACGAGGGCCAGCTGATGATCAACACGTGTACGGCTGCGGTGTCAACGGTGATGGGCGAGTCGGAGATCGACACGCTCGTGGCGGCGATGGAGAGCGGCTTCGGGAAGATCCGCAACGCAGCCTGATCGAAGGCTGTGGGACGGTTGCGAGCCAGCATCCGACTTGGCTAGTCGAGCCGCGAAGGGGTACCGTCGGTGACCCACACCTTTCGAATCGAGGAATCCATGCGTCGAACACATGCAGTTCTTGCCGGTGCGGTCGCCCTCGCGACTGTCACGTCCACGCTAGCGGCCCAAGAGCATTCGCCAGTCGTCGGTGCTTGGGTGGTGGAACAAGTGGAGTCTGAAGGGCAGACCATGAACCAGCCCGGCTTGATCATCTTCACGAGCACCCACTATAGCATCATGTTCGCGACCGGCGATGGTCCACGAGCACTGTACGAGGGTGAAGCGATGACGGACGCGGAGACGGTGGCCGCCTACGGCACGTTTGTGGCGAACTCAGGTCGCTATGAGGTGAACGGAAACGAGATCACGACGCGGGCGTATGTCGCAAAGGACCCGAATTACATGGGAGGCTGGCCTGACAACGCCGGGACGCTGCCGTTCAGCATTGACGGCGACACCATGCACCTCGAGTGGTTGACGTTCAGGTTCACGCTGCGGAAGGTGGAGGGCCAACCGGCACCCTGGTAAGACACGCGAGAAGCTGCGTGAAACTCGGAGGTCGCCCAAGGTTACCAATGGAGTACCGATCCACGATCCAGAGGAAACCATGCGATTTGTCATCGTCGCGCTTGGACTCGCGACGCCAGTCCCCGTCCTCGGGCAGGTCGACTCCACGTACTCGGCGGCCCGATCGGTCCTGACGCGCGTGACCGACACGGCCGCGGCACGTGCGGCGGGCTATGAACCGTTTCGGTTTCCCCGGGTGAAAGATCATACGCCGTTCCAAGGGCAGCATTGGATTCGGGACGACGTGCTGGATGCGAGGGACGTGGACCTTCGCCGGCCACCGTTCATCATGTTTCTTCCGCGCAACGGCCAGCTCGTCCCCGTGGGCGTCGCGTACGGGCTCAACGTGAGGGGGTCGGAGCCGTTGCCCGGAGATCTTGTCGGCTACGACGCGAAGTGGCATGCGCATCAGTGGTGCGAGGCCGTGCCGGGTGAGGGACTCGCGCTGGCCGACGGATATGAAGATTGCCTTGATCGCGGTGGCCGGCCCCATCCCGAACAGACAACGATGGTCCACGTGTGGACGGTCGAAACGCCCGATGGACTCTACGCGCACGACAATCCATTGCTTCCCTTCATGGCGCTCGGCATGTCCGGGCGCTACGAGTCGTTTCACGGTTCCGAGAGTCACGACGCCCGAGTGTTAGCGCTGGCCTTGGGCGAGACCTACGGCGCGCAGCTGCATTACGCGCGGCTGATCGAGCGTATCGGCGCTTCGTCGACCGATCGAACAGAGCTGGACGGCCATCGCGCAACGCTGCGCGAGATCGCGAAGACGCTTGAGATGGCTGAGCAGGACGAAAACCAAGAAAAGTACGAAGCCGCGAAGCTCCGGGCTCTCGAGGTGTTTGAACTGATGACGGACGTGTACCGAAGTGCGGCACCCTCGTCCGAGTTGCGCGACCAACTCAACCGACAACTCGAGGCTGCGGCGTCATCTCACAGCTGGCATTAGTCCTGGCGAACCTTGGCACGACTAACCGCTCGCGACTTCTTGACGTTGTTGTGGCGTGTCACATCGTATACGACGGGTGAATAGCACTTTGAACTCAGCGACCTAGGGGCAAGGGATGCATGTCCCGGGGGCCTCGCTGCCCCGTGTCTCAAGTGGAGTCCCCCGGTTCGAGGCCCCTCTTTGACCTGACGTCGGAGAGCATGCGTTCGGTGAAGTCCACACGCTCGTGGAGTTCGGCGACGTCATCGCGGATCAATCCGACTTCGTCATGCAGTTCCTGCACGGCTTCGAGAAGGCGGTCGCTCCCACCGCCGGGCGTTTCTCGCATCTTCAACTTGTGATTCGACCAGGTCTTCAGCCCCATGAGGCTAAAGAAACCGACAATGGCCAGTATAGGGACGAATATTCCTAGTATCTCTGGACCCATGGTACTTCCTTCCTGACGACGTCGCTCGTTCGATCTGCGCGTCGTTGGACATCCGTGACAAGCTAAAGGGTGGTTTGTAGACCCGGTGCCGGCAAGAGGCGCGGCCTTGTGAAAGTGATTCGGTCCGTAAGGGCTGCCTAGACGAGGGCTTGAGGGCTTCTCTCCAGATGATTGGTGGATAATTGGTCGAACGATCCTAATGTCCTCCGTCACACGCACTCATAGCCAATAGGAGTACGGCCGAGCTACCTTTACCTCCCCATCAATTCCCCGGAGGCCCTCCCATGAAGATGACCCGCTTTTCTCCCTTCGTCGTAAGCGCGTTTGCACTTGCGACCGTCGGCTGTCAGGACGCCACCCCAGGCCCCACGGCACCCGACGCACCGTTGTTCAACTTCTCCAACGGGCCTGGCAATCCCGGCAACTCCGGCGTCATCCGGTTCCAAGACACCTTCGGTTTTATCAGCTGGGATGACAACCTCCTTGCCTTTCACATACGGGCGGACGAGCTTCCAGCCTGTGGCGGGTCCCCGGTGGATGTGTTGGCCGACTTTCAGATCGTCACGAACCCGGCAGAAATAACGCAAGGGACGTTTCATTATGTTGATGCGCCGATCTTTGTCTATCGGACGTCGGATGTCCTCGCCCTCCTTCTCCTCGAAGACCCCACCGATGAGGAAATACTGGCATTGTGCACGATCGTCGAAAATGATTGGCTCTATCGGGGAACGCACAGCCTGACGGTCGTGGGGGCGTTTTCGCCTCCGGTTTTGGGCTGGAAGGGACACGGCAACGTCTACGATCCGGCCGGTGATCCGTTCCGCTACGGCGAGCATTTTACCGTCGTCTTCAATAGCCGGGGCGTCACAGAGCGCGGTGGTATCAGCGTCCATTCGACCGGAGGCAACTAGTAAAGTCGGTTCAACATTGATGGCGGAAGGGCGTAAGCGACAAGAAAGCGGGCCACGGCCCGCTTTTCTTGTCGCTGATTTTGTCCCTCGATGAGGCACCGGCCTTCTACGCTCGCGTGGCGTACCAGGCGGCGATCGCGATGACGGCAAAGACCGGCCACGCAAAGTGACGACCGCGAGTCGTGATGGCCGTGACGAAGGCGGTCGCGGCGAAGGTGCCGGCAATGCCGGCCCCGAGGGCTCTGACCGACGCGCCTTGCGCCAGAAGAACGATGAGTACCGCAAACCCGAGCCAGGCAATGGTCGTGAGGTGCCAGGCGAAGCGCAGTGTGCGACGAGTGAACCAATCGCTGCCAAAGAGGTGCGGGAGGTTTTCTCGGCGAAACAAACGGATGAGAATGTAGCGCTCGCCGAGGTAGGAATGTGCGATGCCGATGGCGACCGCGAGCGTGGCGCCGACGATTGCCGCCGCGCTCACTGCGCCTGCACCGTCTCCCACGGATCGTAGCTCCCGAAATTCCAGATGTGCCCCTCGAGATCTCGACACGTGTAGAGTCGACCGCCGTGATCTTGATCTTTCGGTGCTACAACGACCGTAGCCCCCGCCGCCACCGCGCGGTTATGATGTGCGTCCACGTCGTCGACGATGACGTACGCGCTTTGCGTGACCCGACCCGTGGCGGATTCCATCGGGCCTTGGAGCGTGTCGTACTCGTCCTCGCGGGCAGAGCCCATCATGATCATCCCGTTGCCAAAGACCAACTGCGCGTGAGCGATGCCGCCGTGGTCGTCCGGCACCACGAGGTGCTCCTCGAAGCCGAAAGCTTTACGGAGCCACTCGAGCGCCGCCGGTCCGTCACGATATCGCAGGGCTGGGATGATGGTTGCTGTGGTGTCCTTCGTGTTCGCCGGCATGGATCCGCTTGCCTCCCAATGCGTGGTTCGGCGCAAGGAACGTATGGCGTGGCCCTCCCCGCCGGTAGGGCTTCGTGTGGCGCCTGGGTCGCGCTCGTCAACTCGCTCTGGTAGGCCCGGGCGGTGTCCTGCGACGCGATCAGATCCGTCGCTCGAGAACTCGACCACTCGCGCCTACGGATACCGCCCGCTGCGAAGAACCGCCGCCACGGCCTCCATTCCGGGATCCCGTCCCGCCGCATAGGCGTCGAAGGTCCACGGCGCGTCGATGTCGGGTGACAGTGTCGGAACCGCGATCGGGTTACGCACCACCGGGCCATGACAATCGGGCTTCCCGACGCACCCAGTCCGATAGTCGTGCCGTTCGGTCGCATTGAGAATCATCGCCCCGGTGTTCGGTAGGGTGACGATACCACCCTCGGAGAAGAACTCCAGGCGATCGCCGGGCCCCTCGCCGATGAGGGTCACGCGGTCGGGTGCCGCTTGTTCGAGGTAGCCGATACTGGAGATGGCCGCTGAAAACGTCCACGGACTCATGAGGACGAAGATGCGCCCGGCTACGAGATCCGGCAGCGACTTCATGAAGTTGCGCGTCGTATTCAGATCACCGCCACCATTCAGCCGCATGTCGAGGATGAGGTGTTGGCGACCTCGGGCCTCGATGGAGTCCGTAAGCTCCCGGAGGGCGATTCCGATCTGTCGTTCGGGGCTGCTGTTGTTCCGCCGGAGTTCGACCACCGTGGCGTCGAGTTCCGGCACGTCGCGAGAACGAAACAACTCGTTCACGTCTTGCAGGGACCATGGTACGTGTCCAGGATCCAGTAACGCCCGCCACGATCCCCGTTCCTGGGGGAAGAGCACGGGTGAGAGCCACCGGCTAGCGCCAGCTCTCACGCGGTCGGGGTTCGCTGGTTCGGCGTCGAACCGACGCTCGACACGACGCTGATCCATTGTCTCGAACTCGTACAGCGCACCGTCGGCCTCTTCGAGCAATCCCATTGCGTGCATCTGCTCCGGGCTCTCGATGAGGTAGTGCGCGTTGCGGTCGCGCCAGGCCGAAACGCCGCCAGACAACGTTCGAGCGGAGTCTCGGATCTCGGCAATCGGGATCCCGGCGACCGACACGATGCGCGCCCCGAGCAGGTCGGCATGGGCCTCGGTTGCTCTGAGGACCAAGAAGTCGCGCTCGAAGGGCGTCAGGCGAATCGGGACCCGGTTGAAGCGTCGAGAGCGCGGCCCTGCGAATGCCGCCGTGTGACCGTTGTCGGCCAGCGCCACCACTTGGGCGAGCGTCAGCTCGAACTGCGCCGCACTGATGCGGCCGAGGTTGGCCTCCAACTCCCTGAGCCGCGCTTCGGCATGCGCGCGGGCGTCGGCCGAATACGCCTTGTCGACCTCGAGGAATTGCGTGCGGAACGCCGCGAGATCGGCTTCCAGCTGTTCGACAGTGAGCGCGTGGTGTGCGGGATCCGTTTGTGCTCGGGCGTCCGAGATTCCCCCAACCGCGGCGAAAAGCAGCAGGCAAGTGCTGAGCAGTGATTCCGGCGATCGCGATGTTGTTGCCTTGGTGAACGTGAGCATCGAGACGACTCGCTCGTTTGGAGATCAATGGTGTCGGTGGTCTGGAGGTTATACGCATGGAAGCTGCGTGAGTTTCGACAGGACGCGCGGGTTGCGGCGAACGCCTCTTGGGGTATGGTTGCGGCCACCCTCCCACCCTCCCACCCTCCCTCTCTCCCTCTCTCCCTCTCGCACATGAGACCGGTAACGGTCCTACGGCCTTGCCGAGTAACGTCTTCGGTTCGCTGTACGCTGTGCAAGTGAACTACCGTTTACGCGTTCGAAGCTGAGCCGAAAATGTCTTTCCTGGATTACCCAAACCTCGCGGGACTGAACGGCGTCACATCGATTGACGTCGTCCCATCCAACACCGACTCGGCGATGAGTTTCCCCGTCACGGGTCCAAGCGTGAGTCCCAGCATTGCGTGCCCGGTTGCGAGGAACACGTTGGGGTGCGCGGGAAGCGCCCCAATCACCGGCAGGCCATCCGCGATGCAGGGACGGAGCCCGCACCACTCGGATTGCGACTCCACGTCCGCCATGCCGTCGAGATAGCGTCCGGCGGCCTTCGTCAGTTGCTCGAGCCGTTCGCGGCGGAGCTCGTGATTGACCCCCGAGAACTCCATCGTCCCGGCGAACCGCACCTTGCCTTCCAGGGGAGTACAGAACACCGACGTCTCCCCAAGCATGCACGTCGCGGTCAACGCCGGTGTGCCACCCGCCGATAGATCGCGGTCGCGATGGTACCCCTTGCCCGCCTGTAACGGGAGCCGGACGCCCAACCGTCGCGACAACTCCAGACTGTAGGCCCCCGTGGCAAGCACCACGGTATCCGCATCGATCGTTTCACCGTTCTCGGTTCGCACACGCATCACTGTGCCCCTTGGTGCGAGGACCTCGGACACGGCCGCACCCGCGCGAATCGACGCGCCGTACCCTTGCGTGCGTTGCGCCAACTCCGTCACCAAGCGGTAGGGATCGACGGTGCTGCCCTCGGGGAAGTACACGCCTCCTACCACATCGTGGTGGAGAACAGGTATACGTTCACGCAGCTGGTCTCTCACGAGAACTTCGGGCGCGAAGCCATGGCGGCGTACGAGCTCGGCCTCGTGGGCTCCGGCAGCGACGCCGGCGTCCGTCCGGTAGACCTCGTAGTATCCGGCCCGCCGATATCCGCACTCGAGGGCTTCCTGTTGCACCAACTCGTCGAACAGGGCCACGGTCGCGTGACTGAGTGGAGCCATCACGCGGAGCGCATACTCGAGCCGTTGTCGGCTACAGTAGCGGCTGAACGACACGAGCCATTGGGCCAGCCGCGGATCCCACCGTGGGGCCACATAGAGCGGGCTCAACGGGTCGAAGACGGACTTGAGCGCCTGCTTCACACGACCTGGCTTGTTCACGGGCCCGTGACCAGGAGCGATCGTGCCCGCGTTCCCGTAGGACGCGCCCTTCCCGATCTCATCGCGTTCGACCACGGTGACGTCGGCACCTCGCTTGGCGAGATAGTACGCACAACAAATGCCGATGATACCCCCGCCAACGACGATGATGCGACGGTCACTCCCCACGAAATATCCGTGCCTCCAGTGCGCGTGTCGACGGTCGGTGGATGATCCTTGCGACCCTGCTGCATGATGCACCGGATGAACGCCCTGGCGGTAGGGGAGGTGAGAGAATCGGCTGGCCCCGCGCCCTCACCGGTCGGACAGTGGTCCCGCGCCCCGTCTGAATGCCGAACAGCTGCGCTCGTTGCAGCACTATATCCAAAGCATGGCGTCGAACTGACGACGCGCGGCGTCGCCAATTGACGCTCGCTTGACGCGCTCCTGACACCGTGTTCCCGAACCCCAAGGGGAGGACACGATGGCAGGAGCGCGTTACATCATCCTTGCTGCTCTCTTGGGAGTGGCATGCGGTGGAAAACCCCCACCGATCGTCACCCCGGTTGGTGAGCGCGTGCGCGTTACAGCGCGCGAGTTGGACGTCGACAGGTATGACGGCAGGGTTGCCGCGTTGACGCCGGACACGCTTACCGTTGACTCACTCGCGATCCCCATTGCGGTACTCACGCGGCTGGATGTGCATCGCGGACGGAAGGGGAACGCCAGCCTCGGAGCATCGATTGGAATGTTCAGCGGTGGAGCCGGGTTTCTGGTGCTGAGCCTGGCGACGTGCGAGGACGGATTCATCTTCGATAAAGGGGAGTGCACAGCGTTCGGGGCCCTGTTCGGCTTGGTGGCCGGTGCGGGCCTCGGCGCAATCATTGGGGCGTTCGTCCGAACCGATCGTTGGGAGGAATTCCCAAGCGACCGACTCCAGGTGATTATCGCGCCGGATCGGGTGAACCATGTGGGGGTCGGTGTGCGCCTCCGATTCTAGGGGCGCGGCGCGCGCCTTCGCGCTACCATTAACTCCAGCCACGGTCCTCGCCACGATCAGCCGGAGCAACCGAATGCCTTCTCGGCGACTGCTCACCACGACAGGCCTTGCCTTCGCAATCGCATGCGCTCCCGGGACTCCGGGAGTGGAAAGCACCAACTACGACGACTTGGTCGAGCTGTTCGATGCCTGGCGTGCATTCGAGCGTCCGGAGTTCGTCGACGGCGTGCCGGACTACACGTCCAGCGCCATGGAATGGCAGCACGAGGCGTTGCCGTCGTACCTCCGACGGTTGGCAGCGATCGATCCAAGCGGGTGGTCGGTCGCAGAGCAGGTCGACCATCAACTCGTCAAAGCAGAGATGCTCGGACTCGACTTCGATCATCGCGTGCGGCGACCGTGGGCGCGGAACCCGGCGTTCTACACGATGATCTTCCCAGCGCAGAGTGATGTGCCGGCGCACGAAGGTCCTGTTGTTCACGGCTGGATCGACCTCTGGCTGTACGAGTACCCGCTTTCCGATGCTGACGCGGCTGAGTTGGCATCGCGCATCGATGCGATTCCAGGCGTGCTCGAACAAGCGCGCGAGAACCTGACGGGAGACGCGGGCGACCTCTGGCGCGGCGGGATCCGCAACATGGCGGGACAAAGCCGCGACCTCACGGCATTCGCCGAGCAGGTGGCGGGGACGAGCGCTGAGCTGGACGCGGCCATCGAGCGTGCTCGTGAAGCCACGGACGACTTCCGGTTGTGGCTGGAGCGCGAGCTACCGAACAAGACAGACCGGTCCGGTGTCGGTCGGGACAACTACACCTGGTACATGCACAATGTGCACCTGGTGCCGTATAGCTGGGAGGAGCAACTCACGATCATGTACCGCGAGCTTGCCCGTGCGCATGCGGCGCTGCGGCTCGAGGAGAACCGCAACCGTGGCTTGCCTCCACTGGAGCGTGCCACCACGCCGGAGCAATACGACCGCGAGCACCGTGCGGCGGTGACGGAGTTCATGGATTTCCTCGAGGGCGAAGCGATCGTGACAATCACGGACTACATGGAGCCCGCCCTGCTCGCGAAGACCGGGCGGTTTACACCGACCGACGGGCTACGTGGATTCTTCGCCGAGGTGGACTATCGAGACCCCCTCGGCATGCGCGCGCATGGGTACCACTGGATCGAGCTGGCACGAATGGTCGAGGAGCCGCACCGGAGTCCGATTAGGAGCGTGCCACCACTTTCGAACATCTACGACGCGCGTTCCGAGGGTCTCGCGACGGGCATGGAAGAGATGATGATGCACGCGGGCCTATGGGACGACCACCCTCGAGGCCGGGAACTCGTGTACATCCTCCTGGCGCAACGGGCCGCACGCGCCATCGGCGGGCTGATGCAGCATGCCAATGAGTGGACCGTCGCCGAAGCGGCCGAGTTCGCGTCGGAATGGGTGCCGCGCGGGTGGTTGCCCGCCGATGGCAACACCATCATCGGCGAGCAGCACCTGTACTTGCAGCAACCGGGGTACGGCACCAGCTACATCACGGGGAAGGTCGAGCTCGAGCAGCTGATCGCGGAGCGCGCCATTCAGCTGGGAGGCGAGTTCACGATCAAGCGGTTCATGGACGAGTTCGTCGGAACGGGTGTGATACCGATATCGTTGGTGCGATGGGAGCTGACGGGGCGGCGTGACCATCTCGATCGCATGCTGGAGGAGCGATGATTGGGGAGAGCAGAATGCAGCTTGCAGAATGCAGACTAGCGAAAGTCCTGTGGAGCGTTGCACTCGTTGTTGCCGTGGTCGGATGGGCTCCGCCCGCCTCGGCGCAAGCGGAAGGCGATTATCTCTACCGCGTTACCATGGTGCGGGCCGCGCCGGGACAGTGGGTCGATCTCATTGCCACACTGCGAGAGAGCTTCGAGATCGATCAGGAAGCCGGCGATCGTGCGCCGTTCTGGATGCGCCACTCCCAAGGCGATCAGTGGGACTTCATGCTCATCTACCCGATGGGCGAGCGGTCGTCCTACCACAGCCCGGATCGGGAGCAGCGCCGGGCCACCGCGTGGGCCTCGCCCCGAGGTCGAGAGATCGCCCGACAACTCGAGGCGTACACGGCCTATAAGGAGGAATGGTACGCGCGGTCGGCCTCGCTCGAAGAGTTCGCGCGTCGCTTTGACGGCATGGACTTCTATCACGTCGAGATGTTTGCGGGCCTGCCCGGCAAGCGGGCGGAGCTGGTCGAACAGCGGCGCATGGAGAACCGGTATTACGAGCACCTCGGCCGACAGTTGAATCTCATCTTCGTTCGCGATGGAGGATCGAACTGGGACGCCATGACCGTGGGGTTCTACGCGAATCTCCAAGCCTATGCTGAGGCTGGCGTGCAGCACTCGGCGGAGGAGCAAGAGGAGGCGGCGCGTGCGGCAGGGTTCGATGGAACCGCCGCGATCAGTCCTTATCTACGGTCGTTGCTGTCGTATCATCACGACACGTTGGCGGTGCGGATAGAGTAGAGGGGACAGAGGGGACAGATGGGACAGAGGGGACAGGTCGCGCCCGTTGCTACGGATTGAACGCGTTCGTGAGCTCCTGGGTCCAGTTGAACACGAGATGCAGGTTGGAGAAGAAGAAGGAGACCTCGCCTTCGGCCATCGAAACAACGAGTTGATCACCGTCGGGGGTTACGTCGTAGCCGCTTCCGTAGGGCAGGCCGACGCCGAACCCCAATTGGGGGTGCGACCAAAACAGGACGGGGGCTCCAGGACCATCGTCGATCGGGACCCGGTGAAACGAAATCGCTGCGTCCCCCTCCTGGAATGCCCCGCTGTAGAAGTACAATTCGCGGCCATCTGATCTCCACAGGGGACCCATGCCGCCGGAGTGCGATACCTGCACCACTTCGTCGAGGTCCGGGTACCGGCGCATGTACACCTCATTTCGACCCGAGTGATCCGAGACGTAGGCCAGCCAGCGGCCGTCGGGCGAAATGGCCGGATGGATTTCGCGTGCCGACGTCGCGATTTGCGGAATGGCCGTGGTGTCTTCCGCGAATCGCAACAGCCAGATGTCGAAGCCGGTTTCCGGATCAGCCTCCCGCTGGAAGAACAACCCGTCGCCGGCCGGCAGCCACGAGTAGGCTTGCTTGGCTGACTCGTCCGAGAACAACAGCGTCGGCTCCGCCGAGCCATCCGCGGGCACGTGAAAAAGATCGAACCGATCCTGACTGCGAGACGACGTGAACACGATGGACGACCCGTCTGGCGACCATTGGGGCCAGTAATCCCCCGGGCCCTGCTCGGTAATCGCCTGGATGGTCTGGCGGCCGAAATCGTACATCCAGATTTGCGCGGATGCCTGGCCTCCTGACATTCCCGATAGGTCGGCACCCCAGAACACGATACGGTCGGCGGCTGGGGACATCCGCGGACCCCAGGCCGCATATCCGTCGCCGACGACTGGAATCGGGTCCAAGGTTCCGTCGTCATCGACCAGTGTAACCGTCGTCAGAAGCTCGGGTACCGGTCCCACGACGTAGGCCAGCGTGCCGGAGGGCGAGACCTCATAGAGTGTGGTGAAATGAATGCTGAACACCGAATCCAGCACGGGCTCAGGGGTCCCTTCCACCTGCAACCGGTCGGGGTCGAACGGCACCGCCCACAGTTCGTTGGTCCGCTGGTAGAGGATGTGGCCGGTCTCCACGTACTGTGCTCCCCATCCGTCCTCGAGCAGCGTCGTTCGCTCGCTGCGCTCGATGTCGAACAACGCGATCCGTCGAGTGGCACCTCCGCCGCCCCACGCCGTGAGTAACACGTGCTTGCCATCCGGGAGGAAACGAGGATAGGCGAAGGCGTATTCACCGTCTTGGTAGTGCTGCTCCGGAAAGGTGATGGTCTCGGGAATCCCCCCGGCGGCGGGGACCAGGCGCAATCCGGTGCGGCCGTCGCTGTCCATTACAATCACACCGTCCGGTCCCCAATCGGCACCGAGAATCGGCTCGCACGTGCACACCGTTTGCGGTGATCCACCGGTGACTGGGATGGTCTTGAGTCGGCCATCCCCCCAGCTGTAGAATCCAAGCCACTGTCCGTCGGGAGAGAAGAACGGGGAGAACGCTGATTCGGTTTCGCTCAGCTCCCGCGCCTCGAAGGCGTTGAGGTCCCGGATGTAGATACGCGTCGTGGACTCTCCGTTGCGGCGACCTACGAACGCGATGCGTTGCCCGTCGTCGGAGATGGCGAACGTGTGGGCCTCAGAACCGAGCTCGGAGCCAACTGCACCGAGGGAGGCGGAATCGGCGGGTGCCAGGTCGAGCACGAGGCGCATCACGTGGTTGACGCCCGATGAAGCTCCGCCTTGAGGTCTGAGCAGGAGTGCCGTTACCGCGATACCGAGTACCCCGACGCCCCAGGGCAGCCACCCTGATGTAAACCAGGACCGGCGGGCGCTCGCGGCCACGGCGCCGGTGTCCCACGTGACAGGTCCGGTCGTCTGCAGCGCGTCAGCAAATTGCTTCGCGGACGAGAATCGGTCGGCCGGCAACCGCGCGAGTGCCTTCCGGATGGCCGAGTCCATCTGCGGGGACACGAGCTCCCGCGTCTCTCGGACACTCGGGGCCGGGTTTGTCAGCACCTTGGCGATGACTGCCTGTGGATTCGGGCCCGTATGTGGCGGCTCGCCCACCAACATCTCGTACGTCACACAGCCCAATGCGTACACGTCGCTTCGCCCATCGACGTCTTGCTGTCCACTTGCTTGTTCCGGGCTCATGTACTGCGGTGTGCCGAGGCTCAGTCCGGTTTCCGTCAAGCGTGTTCCGCCGGCGGCTTTCACCGCCCGCGCGATGCCGAAGTCAGCGACGAGTGCATGCCCGCCCGTGAGCAAGATGTTTTCGGGTTTGATGTCCCGGTGCACGACGCCGACCGCGTGCGCGGCACCGAGCGCATCCGCAACTTCACTGGCGATTCGGGTGGCGTCATCGACCGCGAGTTGGGTTTCTCGGTTCAACAGGTCGCGCAGCGATTCGCCGTCTACGAACGGCATCACATAGAACAGCAGGCCGTCGACTTGGCCGGAATCGTGGAGTGGCAGAATGTGCGGGTGCTGCAGATTTGCGGTGACTTTGATTTCGTTGAGAAAGCGCTCGGGCCCAAGGACCGCGGCCAGCTCAGGGTGCAGCACCTTGACGGCGACCTTGCGGCCGTGCTTGAGGTCGTCCGCGAGGTACACGGTGGCCATCCCACCCGCCCCGACGGCCCGATCGATGGTGTAGCGGTCGGCGAGTGCAGCGGCCAGTTGTGTGCTGAACTCATGCATCGTGGTTCATCCATGCATGGGAGTCAGGGGGTGGCGGACGGCGTTGAGCCGTAGGGTGGGACGGCGGGGCTGAAGAACGGATGAAGACGCTCTGAACGTTGGAGAGTGCATCTGCTCCCCTCTGTCCCCTCCGTCCCATCCGTCCCATCTTACCAGCCATGCCTATCTCCGCCGACTTCCCTTTCGAATCCAAGTACGTCACGGTCCACGGTTCCCGCATGCACTACGTGGACGAAGGAGCGGGCGACCCCGTGCTGTTTCTACACGGCAATCCGACGTCGTCGTACCTGTGGCGGAACATCATTCCGCACATCGTCCCTCACGCCCGGTGTATCGCTCCGGACCTGATAGGCATGGGTAAGTCGGATAAAGTGCTGTGTCCATATCGATTTCAGGACCACAGTTGGTATGTAGAGGGCTTCATCGATGAATTGAAGCTCGAGAACATCACGCTCGTGATTCACGACTGGGGCTCGGCGCTCGGATTTCACTATGCGCGGCGTCACGAGAGGAACGTGAGGGGTCTTGCGTTCATGGAGGCGCTCCTTTGTCCCGTTCGCTGGGCCGAGTTTCCCAAAGATTTCAAGATGGGATTCAGACTCATGCGCACACCGGGAATCGGGTGGTTCATGGTGAGCGTTATGAACGTGTTTCTGAATCAGATTATGCCGCAGACCATTGTGCGAGCGTTGACCACCGAGGAACAGCGTCGCTACGCCGAGCCGTTCCCGACGATCGGGAGCCGAAAGCCGGTGCGCCAATGGCCACGCGAGATCCCGATCGACGGGACCCCGTCAGACGTGCACGACGTGGTCGCGGGCTACAGTGCGTGGCTGCAGCAGACTCCGATTCCTAAGCTGCTGCTGCACGCGACTCCTGGTGGCATCATTCGGGCGGACACGGTGGAGTGGGCTCGCGAACACTTCACTAATCTCAAGACTGTGGACCTGGGCAAGGGGATCCACTACCTGCAGGAAGACCACCCCGAGGAGATTGGGAAGGCGTTGGCGAGTTGGCTTGGCGATTGACTGGAGTCACCAATCCGCAACCTCCAGTCGCCAATCCACACTCTTACTCGCTTCCGGCCAAGCACTTATTTTGAAGGAGTCGCCGCGGTCCATCTCAACACGGAGGCCTCCCGATGAAAAGACGTGTCTTTGTCCGCTCTGGTCTTGCGGCCGCGATGGGCACTTCCATCCCGCTCAGTCCATCCGGGTTCCGACTCGTTCGCCAGGAGCCAGCCGATGTCGACGCCATTACCGGTGATGGCGCTGAGGTCACGTTGCGAGGCAGGGCCGTGAAGGCGTTGAGCGACCGGCTCCGCGGCCGGCTCCTCCTCGCGCACGACGACGGCTACGAGCAGGCACGCCACATTCTCAACCCCTCGTTCGACAAGCGCCCTGCGCTGATTGCACAGGTGACCGGTACGGCCGACGTACGCACGGCGGTGGAGTTTGCCAGGGAGTACAGCCTGTTGACGGCGGTCAAGTGCGGCGGGCACAGCTACTCGGGCAAGTCGACCTGCGACGGCGGCATCATGATTGACCTGTCACCCTTCCGTCACGTCCGGGTGGATCCGGTGGCCCGGAGGGCCCGTGTGACCGGCGGGAGTCTCCTGGGACAGCTCGATCACGAGGCTATGGCCTATGATCTCGTGACGCCCATGGGCACCGTGTCACACACTGGTGTAGGTGGGCTGGTGACCGGCGGCGGATTCGGTCGCCTGGCGCGCCGTTACGGGCTCGCGATCGACAACCTGACGAGTGTGGACGTGGTGACGGCCGACGGTGAGTTCCGACGCGCAGACGAAGAGCAGCATCCCGATTTGTTCTGGGGTGTGCGTGGGGCCGGCGGCAACTTCGGGATCGTGACGTCCTTCGAGTTCAAGCTCCATCCCATGCAGCGGCAAGTGATCGCGGGAAGCATCCTGTTTCCGATCTCTCGCGCTCGGGAAGTGCTCGCGTTTTACGCGGACTTTGCTCCAGGGGCCCCCGATGAGTTGCAGCTCGACTTCATGATGCTGAATCCCCAGGGGGACGACCGCGGCGTCGTGGGATTCAATGTGTGCTATGCTGGCCTATCCGTGCAGGCCAATCGAGCTCTCGCACCGGTTCGGAGTCTTGGGGCAACGGTCATCGACGACGTACAACCCATCGATTACGTGGCCTTGCAGCGGTCAGGTGATTCGGACGACCCACGGGCGCGCGGCACGTACCTGAAGAGCGGGTTCATACCCGGTATGACACCCGAACTCGCGGCCGCGATGGCGGAGGGGATGGAGGGCCATCCGGCGCGGACGACGGTTGTATTCATCCAGCAAAGTGGGGGTGCGATTGGGCGCGTGCCCAACGATGCGATGGCGTTTGCGCATCGGGAGGCGGCGGGCAACATGCTCGCCTTGGCCGACTGGGCGTTCGGTGCCGATCCGACGGACCACATCGCCTACATCCGCCAGTACTGGTCGACGCTCGAGCCGCACACGCGCGGATTCTACACGAACGATCTGGATTTTGAGGCAACGGCGGAATCCGTGAATGCCAACTATCGCGAGAACTATCCTCGCTTGGTCGAGATCAAGAAGAAGTACGACCCGACCAATCTGTTCCGACTAAACGCGAATGTGCAGCCCGGATGATTGCAGAATGCAGATCGCATGGTGCAGATTGGGTGTGGGATTGAGATTCGGTCGGTGTAGGTAGTTTTCCGATGAGTGCGATGATTCGGACGGTTCGAGTGCTTGTGACGGCGGCGTGCGCGCCGCTCCTGGTGGTCGGGGCCGCGCAGGGTCAGACCGGCCGGTTCGAAGGCATCGTGCGCACGGCGTCTGCGGGTGATCCAGTCGTTGGGGCGCGCGTGACCGTCGTGGGAACGCCGCTGCGGGCCACCACGAGCCGAAGTGGTTTCTTCGTGATCGATAGCGTACCGGTGGGTACGCACGCGCTGATGGTGACCGCGATCGGGTTCGAACCCGCCACAATCACCGACCAGCGTGTGTCAGCCGGCGCGGCCACCACGGTGAACTACTCGCTCAAGGTTAGTGTGCTCAGCATCGAAGGGGTGGTGGTGACCGGCGTGACCGACCTTGCGTCGGCGTTAGTCGCCGGCGAGACGGTCGACGACATCGTCGATCATGGGGATCCGGATCAACTCCAGCTTGTGTTCCGCACCCACTTCGACCTTGCGCAGTTCGCCGAAGCGCAGCAATGGTGCGATGAGCTTCGCCGTTTCCCAAACGACTACCGGTCGCCACTGTGTCGCCTCTGGATGCTCACTACCCCCGAGCATTCGGCCGATGTCGACCTCGCCTGGCAGCTTGCGGGAGAGGTCGGCCTGCTCGCCCCGAAGAGTGTGAATGAGTACTTCACGCTCGAATCCCATACCGTAGTCGGAGGTGTCATTGCCCGAACCGGGATGGTCGACAGTGCCCACGTGGTGCTGACGGCTGCCCGCGCCGATCCGTCGTTAGATCCATCCCTGACGCTCATCAGCTACGAGGCCTTTATGCGCATCCTCGGCGGGCAGTACGAGAAGGCGCTCGAGTTGCTCGAAGGCTTTCGGTATGTGAATCCGGAACGCTCGTTCGACTTTGGCGGCGATCTCCATTGGTTCTGGAGACCGCTACGAGATGATCCACGATTCGAGGCGTTGCGCGTGGGGCGGTAGGGTGGTTGGGCGGTCGAGATGGACGGCAGCCCGCCGCCGCAGGCTTTCTTCACGGCCCTTGCACACGAGCTGCGGCAGAGCGACGTGGTCGACCTGCGCTCATGAAGCGACATGAGACGTCTGCGACGACTGTCATGCGCAACCGCCGTCCTGGGTATGGCCTGCCACCAGCCGCCCACCCCTGGGGCCAACATGTGGCAGCACTATCGCCAGGTCGCCACGATCCACGCCGCAGTGATCCAAGGAGAACTGGGTCCGGCAGGCGACGCCGCGCGACGGATCGTCGATCGCGGCGCAGCGGGGTTACCCATTGGGTCGGAGGGGTTCGGCGCGCAAATGCGCGGGTACGCATTAGAGATTCTGGAAACCGACTCGGTACCAGTGGCCGCAACCGCAACGGCTGGTATGGCTCGCATCTGTGGCGAGTGCCACATGAACTACGGTGCGGGGCCTGCCTTCCGATGGGAAGCAGGACCAAGTGAACCGTTGCGAGACGATGTTGTAGAGATGGAGCGGCACCGGTGGGCAGCGGCGCGTTTGTGGGAAGGACTCGTTGGCCCATCAGATTCCCTTTGGAATGCCGGCGTGGCGGCCCTCCTTGAGTCGACTATCCTGCCAAGGCAACTCCGGGAGCGGGACGACATCGGTGGTGAACTGCACGGCTTGGAGGCGCGCGTGCACATGCTAGGGCGCCTGGCGCTCGGGGAGCGAACGGGGCTAGGCCGAGCCGAGATCTACGGGGAACTGCTCGCGAGATGCGCCGCGTGTCACACCGCCATACGGGCACGGACGGGGGGCTAAGCAGGGCGGTAGGGCGGTAGGACGGTAGGACGGTAAGGCCCTCGCGCGTAGCTGTCACTCGACGTACCCTTGTCGCAGTCTTCCTTCGGAGCCAAGTCATGTTGCAGCGTTTCACCCGCCGGATGCTCATGCCCGGGCTCGTTGCGTGCGTTCTGTCTCCGCCTGCTGGAGCCCAAGAACCGGCAAGCAACGAAGAGCCCGCGGTTACCCCGGAGCGCGAGAACCTTGCCGTCACCAACCATTCCGCGCGCATCGGTGGCCAAACCGTCGACTATACGGCGACGGCGGGCACCCTGCTGCTCGAGGACGAAAACGGAACGCCCAAGGCGCAAGCGTTTTTCGTTGCCTACACGCGCGACGGTCTCGGCTCGACGGCAGGGCGACCGATCACGTTCTCGTACAACGGTGGCCCGGGATCCGCGTCGATATGGTTGCACATGGGGACCATGGGCCCGCGTCGCGTGCAGATGGCATCCGAAGGATTCCAACCGCGACCCCCGTATCAACTCGTCGATAACGAGCACTCGCTTCTCGACGTCACGGACATCGTGATGATCGACCCGGTGATGACCGGGTACAGTCGCCCCGTCGAAGGGGAGGACAAGAGCCAGTTTCACGGCGTGAACGAGGACCTCCGTTGGGTGGGAGAGTTCATCCGGCGCTATGTCACGAGGTTCGAGCGTTGGAGTTCGCCGAAGTACCTGCTCGGCGAGAGTTACGGCACGTTTCGCTCGGCTGGCTTGGCGCCGGTACTCCAGAGTCGCGGTATCGAGTTGAATGGCATCGTGCTCGTGTCATCCGTGCTTGATTTCACCACCATCCGATACAACGAAGGGAATGATCTCCCGTTCATCACGTTCCTACCCACGTACACGGCGACGGCGTGGTATCACCGGCGGCTGGAGCCAGCGTTACAGGCGGATATGCAGCAGACCTTGAATGAAGCTCGCGCGTTTGCGGTCGGCGAGTACGCGTCGGCGCTCTTGAAGGGGAACATGCTGAGCATGACTGAACGTCGGGACGTAGCGGAAGCCGCCGCGCGCTTGACGGGCGTCTCTGCCGATTTCTACGAGCAATCCAACTTGCGCGTGGATCCGTCCCGGTACCGAAAAGAATTGCTCCGCGATCAACGCCTGGTGACCGGGCGCCTCGACAGCCGGTACACGGCCAGGGACGCGGACGCCGCAGGGGAGCGACAAGAATTCGATCCCTCCAATCATGCGTTGAGCGGTCCCTACACCGCGATGTTTGTCGACTATCTCCGGAACGAGCTGAACTACCGCTCCGACATGCGGTACTACACGTCCGGGCAGGTGCGCCCGTGGAACTACGAACCGTTCATGGGTCGGTATGCGACCCAGGTCGACGCGCTGCGCGGCGCCATGGCTCGCAACCCCTACCTCAAGGTGTTCGTGGCCAATGGATACTACGACATGGCGACGCCGTTCTTCGGAACGGAATACACGTTCAATCATCTCGGGTGGGAATCGGACTACCAGGACCGTGTGACCATGGGGTACTACGAGGGCGGCCACATGATGTATATCATCGAGCGTGAGTTGGCGCAGTTCAAGACGGACGTGGCCGCATTCATTCTCGAGAGCCTTCCGCAAAGGGCTGGGACCGATGATGAACAATGACAGAACCTTGCATCCTAACGAGGGGTCGACACGGATGATCATACGCACGACGGTGTCCGCGGGAGCGGTGGCGCTCTTCGCAACGGTAGGGCCGCTCCCCGCGCAGACGGCATCGTACCTCGACTTCGACGGCCTGTCGCGGGAGCTCCGATCGCTCGCAAGTGGGTCCAATGCCGCGAGCATGCAAGCACTTGGCACGTCGCACGAGGGCCGGGAGGTATGGCTTGTCACGGTCGGCGCCCCGGGTGGGACGCCGCTCGAAAGTCGCCCGGGTGTCCTCGTCGTCGGGAACCTCGAGGGCGATCACGTCGTGGGAAGTCACCTCGCGCTGGAGACGGTGCGGTACCTACTGTCATCGGACGACGCGAATCTCGACAACACCGTCTACTACGTGGTGCCGCGTCTGAATCCGGACGGAGCGGAAGCGATGTTTGCGGCGGTCCGACATGCGCGCACGCGCAACGCATTGCCGTATGACGACGACAACGACGGTCGCATCGATGAGGATCCTCCCGAGGATTTGAACGGCGATGGATTGATCACGATGATGCGTGTTCCCGATCCTTTGGGGGCGTACATCGTGCATCCGGACGATGCCCGGCTCATGAAAGAGGCTGACGCCAGTGAAGGTCAGGCCGGTGCGTACACGCTCTATTGGGAGGGACGCGATTCGGACGGCGATGGGTTTCTGAACGAAGACGGTGCGGGTGGCGTCGATCTGAACCGCAACTTTCAGCATGTCTACCCGTATTGGGAGCGCGATGCCGGACCGTACATGGTGAGCGAGCCGGAGTCGCGCGCCTTGATGGACTTTGTGATCGCGCACCGCAACATTGCCGCCGTCATCGCCTACGGCCACTCGGACAACTTGGTCACCCCACCCGATAGCCGGGGCAACCTGTCCGATGCGAATGTGTTGGACCTCGTGATTGCGGCAGACGCGTCGAACACCGACATCTTCGCAACGGGCGTTTTTCCCGGTGGCGGTGGCGGTGGCTTCGGGGGGTTCTTCTTCGGTGGGCTGCCGGGCGCGGTACCGCAACTGCGGGGTGCCCAGCCCGGGAGAGATAACGATCCAGAGTCGGGGCGTCGGCCGGCTGAGTCGGTGAACCGGGACGACCTCACGTATTTCGAGGCAGCCTCCGACGCGTACAAAGAGATTACGGGAATCGAAAAGGTGGGCGTGAGTCGGGACGCGCGGGGGGCCCTCTTTCAGTATGGCTACTACCAGTTCGGCGTGCCGTCGTTCTCGACCCAGGGCTGGGCGCTTCCCGAGCCGGCCGAGCCCGAGGAGGAAGCGGAAGACGAGGAGGCGACTCCGCGGCAGCGTGGTGGAGCGCCAAGTGGGGGTGAACCGGGCTTCGAAGCATCACTTCTCGAAGCGATGGACGGGGCCGGTATCGACGCGTTCGTGGATTGGATGCCGTACGACCATCCTGACCTCGGATCGGTCGAGATCGGGGGGTTCCGACCTTATGCCACCACCAACCCGCCTGCCGCAGACCTTCCTGATCTGGGGCGCGCGCACGGTGAATTCACCGCGCGGTTGGCGTCGATGCTTCCCCGCGTGCGTATCGCGCAGTCGGAGGTGATGAATCACGGGGGTGGAGTGTTCACGGTGTCGGTCGCGATTGAAAACACAGGGTTCTTCCCGACATCGCTGCAGCACGGCGTCGTATCGCGGTCGGTGCAGCCCACCACGGTCCAGATTCAGGTCCCGCCGGAATCCATTCTCACCGGCGATGCGAAGTCGAGCACGATCCGGAAGCTCGATGGTTCCGGGGCTCGAGCGGAGTACAGCTGGGTGATTCAGGCGCGTGAAGGCTCGACGATCGAGATCCGTGTCCGGTCGGAGAAGGGCGGAAGCGACACCACCACCGTGACCTTGAGGTAAGTGCAATGATCAACAAGACAACGATTGGATTGCTGCTGGGGCTCGTCGCGCTCACCGCGGTGAACGTGCACGCGCAACAGCGCGGGTCGGATCCCGACCATCGCTTGTCACTTACCTGGGACCGGTGGCTCGATCACGACGAGATCGGTGAGCGCATGCAGCTCATGCAACGTACTTGGCCCAACTTTCTCACGCTCCGATCGTTGGGAAACAGCCACGGCGGGCGTGAGATGTGGCTGATGACCATCAACAACCCGGCCACCGGTGGCGAACTCGACAAGGCCGGGATGTTCATCGAAGCGAACGTGCACGGCAACGAGATCCAAGGGGCGGAAGTCATCCTGTACACGATTTGGTACTTGATGGAGAACTACGACCGCATTGACGAGATCAAACGCCTCGTCGACGAGCGCGTGTTCTACCTGCTGCCGAGCGTGAATCCTGATGGTCGCGATTACTTCTTGGACAATGCCGGCTCAGGAGCGCGTACCGGCCACATCCCCGTCGACAGCGACGGCGATGGCCTGTTCGACGAAGACGGCCCCAATGATCTCAACGGCAACGGGGTCATCGAGCAGATCCGGAAGTATGTGCCGGGGCAAGGAACGCATCGGATTAGTCACGTCGATCCCAGGCTGCTCGAGCGGGTCTTCCCTGGTGAGAATGGAGATTGGGTACTGCTCGGCAGGGAGGGAATCGATGACGATGGGGACGGGCGAGTCAACGAGGATCCTGTCGGTGGCTATGACCCCAATCGGAACTACGGTTCCGATTGGCAGCCCAATTACATCCAGGGCGGATCCATGAACTATCCGTTCCAGTTGCCCGAAGCACGAGCAATCAACGACTTCATGATGACGCGCCCGAACATTGCGGGGTTCCAGTCATTCCACAACTCCGGCGGGATGATCCTGCGGGGGCCGGGGGCGGCGTGGCAGGGTAGGTACCCCACGTCGGATATCCGGGTGTATGACGAGATCGGTGAGAATGGCGAGCGGATGCTCCCGTACTACGACTACTTGGTGATTTGGCGCGGCCTCTACACCGTCCACGGTGGATCCATCGATTGGACCAACGACGGACTCGGGATCATTTCCTATTCCAACGAACTCTGGAATGGCGGGCAATACTTCAATAGCCCGTTGTTGCAGGAGCAGCGGCAGAACCCCAACTCACCGATTTCCCCGCAGCGATCGCGCTTCTTCTTTGACGACTTTCTCGAGTTTGGTGACCAGTATGTCGAGTGGGCGCCGTTCGAGCACCCGGTGTACGGTCAGGTGGAGATGGGGGGATGGAAGAAGCTCTCTGGTCGGGTCAACCCACGGTTCATGAGCATGGAGTTGTTCCACCGGAACATGGCGTTCACCCTCTACCACGCCGATCAGATGCCACTTATGTCGATCGGGGAGACGAGCGTGGAGCGTGTTGGCGGCAACCTGTACCGCGTACGCGTGGATATCACCAACGAGCGGCTGATTCCCACGATCACGGAGCGGGCACGGCAGAATCACGTCGTCCGTCCCGACCTGATCACGGTACAGGGGAACGTCGACATCGTCGCGGCTGGCTGGGTGGCCGACAAGTTCCGTCCCGGACCAACCCAGATGATCGATCAGGAGGAGCTGGACCGTATTCTCGTCCGCAGTGGGCATCCAGGCCGCACGACGCGCACCATCGAGTACCTCGTCCGCGGGTCGGGGGCGATGACGGTGACGTATTCGGCCGTGAAGGGTGGAACCGTAAGTGCCAGCGTACAGCTGCGATAGGAGAACCGCATCGTGAGGCGTATCGTACTCGGCATCGTCACGACTGGTTTCCTCTATTGTGCCGTGATGCCGGAGGCCGCGCGCGCTCAAGACGACGACTACTTCTCGCTCAAATGGTGGCATCCACTGGCGGCGTCCGCCGGTATCGCCTTGTTGTTCACCGTGGACAAGCCAATCGATGACTTCTGGCAAGACAACCAGTCCGAGACCCTGGACGACATCTCGAACGTGGCCAAGAAATTCAAGGAGCCGGAGGTCTGGATCGTGGCTGCCCCTGGGGCGATGGCTCTCGGGCTCGTGCTCGATGAGCCCGTCGTCGCGCAGACTGGCTTGCAGATCCTCGCGTCGTATGGGCTGTCGTCGGGGATGATGATCGCGACGAAATGGGCGTTTGGACGCACAAGGCCCAGCCAGACGCCCGACGACCATCTCAACTTCAACTGGTTCGATGGCGATGAGGACACCTCGTTTCCCTCAGGGAGTTCCGCCGTGGTCTTCAGTCTCGCGACCACGGTGGCGGATGCGGTCGGGCATCCGGCCGCGTCCATTACCTTATACACAGGCGCCGTGCTGAACGCCTGGTCCCGCGTATATGGCCAACGGCACTGGTTCACCGATGTGGCGGTGGGGGCGTTGTACGGGGTGACGGCAGCAAAGATCGTCAACGGACGGTGGCGCATTTTCGGCTGGCGTCCGCCCACCGTCATCGTGGGACCCGAGGGACGCACGAGTTTGATGTACAGCATGAGCTTCTAGCCCAGGAGTCGTCGCGCGAGAACCATGGATCCGCTCGAACAAGATTCGGAAGTCGTCAAGGACGTGGTGACGCGACCGCACTTCAAGTGTGTGGGTGGGCCGTTGGATGGGTGGCTCGTGGACGCGCGCCCGCCGCTCGGCGTCATTCCAGGACTCGTGCTCCCCCGGCATGAAGACACGCCCGAAGACAAGGAGCCACCGTTTCACTACCCCCACGTGCACGTCGGGGTCGATCCCGACGGCGAGATCACCGGGCACGCTGGCCTGGTGGTCGCGTCGTGGAACCCGTGTGAGATCAGCCACCTCGTGGAGATCGGGTTCTACGAAGCACACGGTGACGTCATGGATGCGTCAGCAGAGCTCCGGTGGGTGGAGCCGGAAGAGGGGGGTGACGATGGCGAGCCGTGGAAAGGCCACCACGCGTAGTTCCTCCCAAACGCATGGCGATGAGTGAACACAGTGACGTGGTCGACACGTCGGCGCGCGCGCAATGTCCCTACTGCGGCGAAGATGTGACCTTGGAACTCGACCCCGGTGGTGGCGTTTCGCAGATCTACGTCCAAGACTGTGAGGTGTGCTGTCGACCGTGGCGCGTGGAGGTACGTTTTCGCGGTGCCACGGCGGAAGTGGTGCTACGGGCGGAGCCGTAGGCCTCCCAAACGGCGCACGTCTGGCACAGATGGCCCGAACCGTCTAGCTTGGTAGCTTAGCGTGACCAGGAACGATCATGAAGAGTGGCTTCGTTTCAAACAAAGACGAGAGTGTCCGAATGTTCCGGAGCGACATGCTGGAGTTCCTGTCGCACGTGCATCCGGCTGTGCCGCACGTGATCTTCATTCCGGTCATCGTCATCAGCCTGTACTGGAGTGCGCGCGAGGGAATTGGCGCGGGCATGGGTGTCACCATGTTCATCGGTGGGTTGCTCGTGTGGACGTTCGCCGAGTATGTGATCCATCGGTTTGCCTTCCATGTGCCGGAAGAAGTCGACGACCGCGCCAAGGCGATCACCGCGAGTCTGCAGCCCGGTGAGCCGGTGCTGCCGCACCTCGGTCTGCGCGAGAAGGCCTACTTCGTCACGCACGGTGTGCATCACTTCTACCCCAACGACTCGCTGCGCCTGGTCATGGTCCCCGGCGTGAGCGTACCGCTCGCCACGATCTTCTTCTTCGCCTTCACTGGTGCCATGGGCATGGTGCTGGGTACTACGTTCTTCGCTGGATTCGTCATGGGATACCTGGCGTACGACACGACCCACTTTGTCGTGCATCACAAGAGTTGCCGGGGACGGGTCTCTGCGTTCCTGAAGAAGTGGCACATGCGTCACCACTACGTGAATCCCGACCGCGACTACGGCGTTAGTTCTCCCATCTGGGATTTCGTGTGGGGCACGTGGGGCGGGAGGAAGAAGATCGCAGATTGAGCTGCAATCGGGAGTCGGCAGGCTTCAGCTTGCCGACTCACGCAACATATTCCGAGCGATGACCAACCGCTGAATCTGATTCGTCCCTTCGTAGATCTGCGTGATCTTGGCGTCGCGCATGAACTTCTCGATCGGGTAGTCCTTGCAGTATCCATAGCCGCCGAAGAGTTGCACGCAGTCGGTCGTTACCTTCATCGCCACGTCCGTCGCCATCAGCTTGCACATGGCGGAGACTTTGGAGATTTGTTTTGCCCCTGCGTCGATGAGGCGGGCGGCGTGATGGACCAGTTGTCGGGCGGCCTCGATTTGCGTCGCCATATCGGCCAGCATCCACTGCACGCCCTGGAATGAGCTGACCGACTGCCCAAACTGCTGCCGGTCGTGCGTGTAGCCCATAGCGAGGTCCAAAGCCCCCTGGGCGAGGCCCACAGCTTGGGCTGCCACCCCGGGTCGGGCGCGGTCGAGGGTAATCATCGCGTGCTTGAACCCCCGGCCTTCGTCTCCACCGAGGAGGTTGTCCGCGGGCACCCGGCAGTTCTCGAGATGAATCTCGACCACCGGTACGCAACGGATGCCCATCTTGTCCTCATGCTTCCCGACCCGATATCCGTCGGTTCCCTCCTCGACCACGAATGCCGAAATGCCCCGCGCCCCACGATCGGGGTTGGTCACGGCAAAGATCGTATTGAACGACGCGACGGCGCCGTTCGTGTTCCACTTCTTCTCACCGTTGAGGACGTAGCAGTCGCCCTCGCGCTTGGCCGTTGTGATCATGGAGCCGGCGTCGGACCCAGATTTCTTCTCCGAAAGGCCAAAGGCAATGAGTTTCTCGCCTGCGGCAATGGCCGGGAGCCACCGTTCCTTCTGTTCGTCAGTGCCGCCGATCATGATGGGGAAGCTGCCGAGCGCGTTGACGGCGAATCCGACGCCCATGCCGCCGCAGACCCTGGAGATCTCCTCGACCACGATGCACAGGTCGAGCACCCCGCCGCCCATCCCTCCGTATTCCTGCGGGATCCACACCCCGGAAAGGCCGGCATCACGAATGGCGTGCTGGACTTCCCACGGATAGGTCTGTTGTTCGTCGTATTTCGCCGCCACCGGACGCATGGCCGATTCGGCCAGCTCGCGCGTACGGTTGTGGAGTTCTATCTGCTGATCGGTGTAGAGTTCCTCGAACATCGTCCCCCCATCGTCCGGTTCTGCTGGTTCCTAACTATGGCGATGAACCGACCAGGTGTCGAGATCGCACACCCTCGGCCAACGCTGGACGATGGGGGCCGTCAAGGTCGTGGGTACTGCGGGCGCTACTGGAAGGGCCGTTCACACCCCCGGCTGGTGGAGTCGCCGGCGGCGGTATTCGCGGGCGCCATCGTCCCTCCAGAGAGCAGAAAGTCGATTATGATCTGACTCGCGTGAATATCCCGTGACGTGCACCCGAGCCCCGGTGACTCAACGGGGGATCCTGGCCACGTGTGACTCCCGCCGTCCACACCATACATGAGGATCTTGATTCCACCCTCACAGCCGTCGTACTCCCAGATCGAAACGGTCGAGCTGTCCTGGGGCACGAAATCCTGCACAGGGGTGACAGTTGGGGTACCGCCGCAGCTGTTGAGGTCGGCGTGGAAAGACACACTCGCCTCTGCCGAGAGTTGCTCGAAGTTGGGTCCGACGACGCCGTCCCACAGGAAGATGGGATCGTCCGTGCCCAGGAAGAACATGGTCGCCATTGGTCCAGCCGGTGAGCAAGTGTTGACGATTTCGGTGAGGACCGTGGCAGCCACACTGGCAAAGCCGAGGAGCCGGTCGTTGAGCTGGCATCCGATCCACTGCGAGGCGACGCCACCGTTGGAAATGCCGGCAATGAACAGTCGCGTCTCGTCGACGTTGAACTCCGCGACCAGCACGTCGATCATCTCGTTGAAGAACGCTGGATCGTCCACGCCGCGCTCGGCACCGATGGTGAGTGGGGCGGCCCAGGCGTGGATCGTGCCAATCGTTTGTGCCTCCGGGTACACCGTAATGACACCAGCAGCGTCGGCGAACCGATCGACATCACTGACCGCCTGGAGTTCCGGACCCCTCTGCCCCGTCCCGTGCAGCATGAACAGCAAGGGAACGGGCTGATCGGGATCCAGGTCCGGGGGGACGTGGATCATGAACTGCCGCGTCAACGTGTCGATCGGGACCTCAAACTCGAAATCGCCCCCCGTATAAAAACGGCTGACGTCGCTGCAGGCGCCCAAGCCACCAAGGAGAAGTACAGCGGCGGCGCACACTGTGATCTTTCGCATAACAAATCGTGAGGGTTGAAGTCATTCGAACGTACCCGTGAGCCGGGTCACGGGTTCCCGCGTGGACCCCGGAGGATAGCGGTCGACCCAATGATGTACGAGATTCAGCGCCATGCGACTGAAAAGCTTGGGTGTCACGATCTTGGCCGGTTCGATGATCACGCTCTTCGCCTCGTGCAGCGGCCGCGGCCGCTTGACTGAGTTCTCGCCTGAGCAAAGCGTGACTCCCCAACGGGTGCTTGGGTCCGGCGGGGCACGGATGATCCGCCTCGTGACTGCCGACAGCACGGTGCACACGCTGCTAAACCCTCGGCTGGTACGTGACACGGTGATCGGGATTCGCGACGCCGGCCCGCCACGTCGCATCCCGAGTGACAGTGTGGCCTACGTGGAGGCGTTCGTGGGCGGTGGACCGCCGTCGGCGGGTGGAGGAGAGCTGTTTCGACTTGGGCTGCTGCTCGCCGTCTTGGGAGGCATTGCCGTGTGTATGACGGGAGCGTGCTCTCCCTAAGCTGCTAGCCGCATATCGTGGAGCCGTCTGCCGCGGCCTCGACCATCGCGACGATCTGGTCTACGGTCGCCCTCCCGGCGTCTTCGGCGTACCAGGCGTACTTCTGGTCGTAGAGATCGTCCTCGTCCAGTTTCGCCTCGTGTTCGAGGAACCACTCCTGGAGTCCGCTGGGCCGCTCCACGAAGCACCCCGCCTCTTCGAATCGCTCGTTCAGCAAGATCACCGTCGGTGTGGCAGCGCGACCGTCGGGTGTGCGATGCGTTTCCATGATCTCTTTGCCGTCGTCCGAACGAATGATGCGCAAGTCGAGGTTATCGGCGAGGTCGACGAGCTTCGCCACGTATGGGATCGTGTTGGCTGAATCCCCACACCAATCCTCGGCCACCACCAGCAGGCGCCACTTACCGGGGATCGCTTCCAGCTTCGCTACGATGGCATTGGCCACGGTGGCTTTCGCGTAGTGGTCGTGCCAGGCCTCCACTCGCCGTTTGGCCGCGTTCCGGAACTCGATATACCGCACGCCCTGCTCGTACAGCGACCGATAACCGGGTGCGGTGACGCGTGGCGTGGCGCCTTCGGCAGGGACGCAACTGATGGTCCCTGAGAGGGCGATCACGGCGGTAGCGACGGTAACGAACATGGCAGCTCCTTCGGCGATGTGGGCGAAGACCTCAAAACATAGCATGGCGCCGCCGGTGCCACACGGTCCCCTGAATTGAGTGAATGTATCCGACGGTCGGATTCACGGGCATATTGTCGATCTCAAGAGCAAGGAGCCCTCGTGGGACAGCGCATCATCGATCTCTGGGATGAGTTCACCCATGGCGGCATGGACCGCCAAGATTTCATGCAACGCCTCGCCGGGATGGCCGGCTCAGCGGCTGACGTTCCGAAGAATACGAAGCGGCGTTGAAGGCGGCCGGCATGACCTACGAGATGCATGTGTACGAGGGCGTCCAACACGCCTTCCACAACGACACGTCGCCGACGCTCGCGTGGCAGCGAACCATCGATTTCTTCGCGACGCACCTGCGCTCCTAGGCGGTCGCTCCGAACGCTCGTGAACGAACGCGCCGCCGAATCCGCGTCGCCACTGAGGCAAGCGATCCGCCTGCCCCATGCAACGGCGATGGTGGTTGGCACTATCATCGGTGCCTCCATCTTCGTGCAGCCGTCTGAGATCACTGGGCAGGTTCCGACGGTGGCCGGGATTCTCTTAGTCTGGACCGTCAGCGGTGTGCTCACGTTGATCGGTGCGCTCGTGTGCGCCGAGCTGGCAAGCACGTACACCGGCTCCGGCGGCGTGTACGTGTACCTCCGTGAGGCATACCACCCGTCGGTTGGGTTCCTCTGGGGCTGGGCCATGTTCTGGAGCATGCACTCCGGGATCATCGCCGCCATCGCCATGATCTTCGCGCGCTACACTGGGTATTTCGTCGCGCTGGACGACCTTGGGATCAAGATCGTCGCCATTGGCGCCATCGTGGTGCTGTCCGCCGTCAACTACGTGGGTGTCAAACACGGAACGCTCGTGCAGACGGCGTTCACAGCGGGCAAGCTCCTGGCCATCGGGGTCGTGATCGTGATTGGCGTGGCCTTCAGCGGGATCGTGTCAGATCACTTCGTCCCGAGCGACACGCCGGTGGCGATCGGGGTCAGCGATTTCCTCACGGCCCTCGTGGCCGGGCTCTTTGCGTTCGGCGGCTGGCATATGGTGACCTACAACGCCGAAGAGACCGTGGACCCGACCCGCACGATTCCTCGAGCGCTCGTGATCGGCACGATCGTCGTGACCGTATGCTATGTCGCGATGAATGCCATCTACATGTACATCCTGCCCGTGGATACGGTGGCGTCGTCGACCCGGGTGGCGGCTGACTTGGCGGATACTCTGCTCGGGTTTGGCGGCGGCAGCTTCATGTCGGGAGTCGTCATGTTCTCGACGTTCGGCGCCTTGAGCGGGATTGTGCTCGCGGGCCCGCGGGTGTACTACGCGATGGCGCGGGACGGTTTGCTGTTTCAGTGGTTCGGCGATGTGCATACGCACTTCCGGACACCGCATCGTGCCATCGTGCTGCAAGCTATTTGGGCGTCAGGTCTGGTCGCCACTGGCACCTTCCGCGCGCTCTTTACGCGCGTGATCTACACCGAATGGATCTTCTTCGCCTTGCTGGCGGCGAGTCTCGTACTCCTACGACGTCGGGGGCTGCCGCGCGCGTACTCGGCGTGGGGATATCCGCTGGCTCCCGCGGTCTTCGTGCTCATGTCGTTGGCGATCGTCGGCAACCAGTTGATCACCAATACCGGTGATGCGGTTGTGGGCCTCGCCCTGGTCGCCGTTGGGTTGCCCGTGTATTACCTGTGGACCCGACTGCATAACACAAAAGGCCGTTCGCTATGACCATCGTCGATTTCCACAACCACTACTATCCCCCGAAGTACATCGAAGCGCTGCGCGCCGGACCGAGTCGGTATGCCGTGACAGAAGACGACGCTGGCAACCCGGTGCTCCATTCGCCCGGCGACAAGAACTACATCGTACCGGGGCACCGCGATATCGCGTTTCGGCAGACGGTGCTCGATGAGGCCGGCGTGGACATGCAAGTGGTGACCTTCACCGCGCCGGGCACGTTGATCGAGGAGCCCGCACGAAGCGTTACGCTAGCCGCGCTCGTGAACGATTGCCTGGCCACGGTCGCCCGGGATCACGCCGCGCGGTTCTTTGCGCTGGGGACACTCCCACTGAACGAACCCAAGGCGTGCCCTGCGGAATTCGACCGCGTCCTGGGAGAACTCCAGTTGCCGGGGGTCATGCTGTATGGAAACGCGGGTGGCGTGCAGCTGTCTGACGAGCGGTTCTGGCCAATCTACGAACGTGCCAGCGACGCCGGTGCCGTGCTCTATATCCACCCGAACTTCCCTCCCGGTGTCGAGGCGATGGAGCAGTACTGGCTCATGCCATTGGTGGGGTTCTTGTTCGACACCACGCTGGCGGCGGCCGGACTGGTCTACAGCGGGGTGGTCGAGCGGTTCCCCGGGATCCGGTGGGCCCTCGGCCATTTGGGTGGGGCCATCCCGTACCTGGCCGAGCGGCTCGACCGGGGCCATGAGGCCTTCGCAGAGTGCAGGGCGAATATCGTAAAACCGCCGACGGAGTACTTGAAGGCGTTCTACTACGACACGGTCAACTTCGACCCCGCTGCCCTCCGCTTAGCGGTCGATTTCGCGGGAGCCGAGCATATTCTCGCCGGAAGCGACTACCCGCACATGATCGGCAGCTTGGAGAAGATGAAACGTAGTCTGGCGGCGCTTGATGTGTCTGAGGCCGAGCGCGCTGCAATCTTGGGCGGAAACGCCCGCCGGATTCTCGGCGTCATCTAGCCCCAATGAAGAACGGCGGCCATGCGGCCGCCGTTTGCGAGATCGTGTGGGGTGTTGAGCCTATGCGACGCGTGTCTGCCGGGCGGCGGTAGGCTGCGGCGGCGGCGCATCGGTTTCGCACGCCTCGTCGAAACTCTGTTTGTCGAACTTCCGCGAGTTGGCGGAGAGCAGGTCACCAATCTTCTCGCGGAGTAGGGTGAGGTAGATGCCCACCGAATCCTGAACGGATTGGCTGTGGGTCTGCCGAAGCTCATCCTGGACGTGCCGGAAGGCCTCGGCGATCAAGGCCTCCTTCTTCTGGAGCATCCTCACCTCCTGGTGGGCAAAGCCGACCGCAACGGCCGTGCCGCCGAGTCACCCACTATCGGGATTTGTTTGGGGTCGCGTGGGAGAGTCATGACGTCGAGATCGCTATCGCCAGGCCTTCGGTACCACGTCCGGTTTGGGCGGTTCGACCGGTGCCGACCCGCGGTCGCGCGCTCCGCGAGCTTCGATCGCGGGCACATCGCGGAACCGCACGAGCTGGCGCGAGTCCTCGTCCCAAAGCGACAGGCGCAGCGTCTTGAGACTCTCGAGCACGCTGAGGCGCGTCACGTCTCTCAGCTGCGGAATCTCCTTCCACGCGCGCTCGAGGAAGTAGTTCGGAATCCTGCTACAGACGTGATGGATGTGGTGGAAGCCGATGTTGCCCGTGAACCACTGCAGGATTCTCGGGAGTTCGAAATACGACGACCCTTCAAGCCCTGCCGCGTAGTAGTTCCACGCCTCGCGGTACCGCCAGTACGTGTCTTCGTACTGATGCTGCACGTAGAACATGAACACGCCCAACGAACCGGATAGTAGCGTGATCGGCAGTTGCACGAGCAGAAAGCGGTCAATGCCAATGGTCAGCCACATCACTGCCACGACGCCCGCGAGTGCGACGTTGGTGGCCCAGACGCTCACCCACTCGCGCTTCCAGGAGCGTGGGATGTCCGCCGGGTACCGGTGTTTGACGATGAACTGGTAAAGTGGGCCGACCACGAGCATCACCAGCGGATGCCGGTAGAAGCGATACCCAACGCGCTTGGGGCGAGGAAGCCTGAGGTACTCGCGAACCGTGAGTGTGTCGATATCACCAAAGGTGCGCTGGTCGAGATTCCCCGAGGTCGCATGGTGGATCGCATGCGTGCGCCGCCAGTACGCGTACGGGATCAACGTGAGCACGCCGATCACTGAACCGACGATGGCATTCCAACGACGCGAGCCGAAAAACGACCCATGGCCGCAGTCGTGCTGGATAATGAAGAGCCGGATGATAAAGAGGGACGTCGGCACCGCGAGCAAGAGTGTGATCCAATAGCTCGCTTCGAGGCTCCAGAGCATCGCGAGCCACATGACGACGAAAGGGAGTGCGGTGTTGGCGAGCTGGAATACACTCCGCCACACGACGGGCTGTCGATATGGCGCCAGCATGGCATTCCAATCTGGCGCCTGTGCTCCCACTACGGCGGAAGTCATGGGCCGCACAAGGTAATGTGTGACATGCTTTTTGGGGAGAGAAAAGCCCGTCTCGGTCTTGATTTTCGGTATTTCTTCGGGTATAGTGGCGTCATGGGGCACAGTGGGAGACCGGACAGGGTGAGTCGGCGGGAGGTCGACGGGTGGCTGGCACGGGTACAGTCGGATCTCAGTTCGGTCCTGCGGGGGCCGGCTGGCGAGCTACGCGCGCGTCTCGTGCTGTTGCAGCGCCAGGTTGAACGCTGGCGCGATCGTCTGGGAATTCGGCGGTAGGTGTTCCTGCCTAGCGCGCCGACCGCATTCCTGGCAGCTTCGGCCCATTCTCCCCCATGAGGCGAAGGAGTCGACCCATGCGTGTCCGCCGTTCTCCGCAGCTCGCGATCTGTGTGTGCTGTGCGGTGCTGTCCCTCGTGTCTCGATCGTTCGCGCAGTCAACCACGCCGGATCTTGTTGACGCGTTCACGTGGCGGAATATCGGTCCCGCCACAATGATGGGTCGCATTTCGGCGATCGACGCGTGGCGCGAGGACTATCGCGTAGTGCTCATCGGCGCATCGTCGGGTGGGATCTTCAAGTCGACCAATGCCGGCGTCACCTTCGAGCCCGTCTTCGAGCACTACGGCAGTCAATCGATTGGCGACGTCGCCTTCTTCCACGGTGACACCAGCATCATCTGGGTGGGGACCGGCGAGGCGACCAATCGCAACAGTGTCGGGTGGGGCGACGGCATCTACAAGTCGACCGACGGTGGAAAGACGTTCACCAACGTGGGCCTCGGCCCGACGCACCAGATCTCCGAGATCGCGACGCACCCGACCGACCCGGATGTCGTCTACGTCGCAGCCATCGGGCATCTGTGGGGACACTCCGGTGATCGCGGGTTGTACAAGACCGTGGACGGGGGCGACACGTGGGATAAACTGACCACTGGTCTCCCCGACGACGGGAGAACGGGGGCGACGGTCGTGACGTTGCATCCAAACGATCCCAACACCGTGTACGTCGGGATGTACGAGCGAATGCGAACGCCCTACTCGATGTACAGCGGTGGGCCGAATGGGGGCATCTTCCGCTCGACCGATGCGGGCGAGAGTTGGCAGGAGCTCACCGAGGGGCTCCCCACCGGTGAAACGGGGCAGATCGACCTCGCCATCTACCCACGAGACCCGTCCATCATCTATGCGTACGTGGAAGCGTCGGACACGCTCCCGCACGATCTGAGTATCCCGGGCCCCGGCGTCTATAGATCGACCGACGCCGGAGAATCGTGGACCTACCTGCTCCGGCACAACTCGCGGCCGTATTACCACGGCCGCATCCGTGTCGATCCAACGAACTCCGACAACGTCTACGTGATTGCCCGCGACTTCGCGTACACACGCGACGGCGGTGCCACCTGGGAAAACGGTCGCCCGTGGCGCAGTACGGGCGGCGATGACCACGACATGTGGATCGACCCCAACGACGGTGGGATCTACTACATGGCGACGGATCAAGGCGCGTACCTTTCGGTCGACGGCGGCGAGACGACCGTGGCGTTCAACAACATGGCGATCGGCCAGTACTACGCGATCGGCGTCGACATGCGGGATCCCTATTGGGTCTACGGTGGCCTGCAAGACAACGGCGGGTGGGCGATCCCCAGCAGCAGCCGCGACCCTCGCGGCGTGATGAACGATCACGTGATCGAGATCAACGGGGGAGACGGCTTCCACATGCAGGCCGATCCGACCGACTGGCGGATCGTGTACACGACGACGCATGTCGGCTACTTCGGTCGCATGGATGTGTCCACTAAGCTCCACACGTTCATCACCCCCACGCCCCAGACCACGGTGAACTTCGACGAGTACTACGATCCTGACTATGGGGAATCGCAGATCAATTACTCGATCAACCCGGAAGAACGATGGTTGTGGCGCGATCTGCCGCAGCGAACCGTCAACGGCAATAACCTGCCACCGCAATTCCGATTCAATTGGAATTCCCCGCTCGTGTTGTCGCCGAACAATCCACGCACCCTCTACGTCGGGTCGAACTATCTCTTCAAGTCCGTCGATCGCGGTGACACTTGGCGCATCGTCAGCCCAGATCTCACGACCAACGATCCACGCACCCGCAACTCGACCAACAGCGGTGGGCTCACGAAGGATGCGACGGGCGCGGAGAACCACAATACGATTTACACGATCGACGAGTCGTCTGTGGACCCAGCCGTGGTGTGGGTGGGAACTGATGATGGGAACGTCCAGGTGACGCGTAATGGTGGTGGGACGTGGCGCAACGTGCGAACGAATATCGGTGGCGTGCCGGCGGGGCTCTGGGTGAGTCGAGTGGAGGCGTCTCACCATGCGTCGGGAACGGCCTACGTGACATTTGACGGACACCGGTCCGACGACACGGCGCCCTACCTCGTGAAGACCACTGATTTCGGCGCATCGTGGACGGACGTGACGGGCGACCTGCCTCGATCGGACCGCGGATTGTCGCTGCACACGGTCATCGAGGACGTCAGGAACCCGAACCTCTTGTTCGTGGGCTCCGAGTTTGGTGTTCACGTCACGGTGGACGGCGGCCGATCGTGGACGATGTTTGGCAACGACCTTCCGAGCGTTGCCGTCCGCGATCTCGTTATCCATCCGCGCGACGCCGATCTCGTCGCCGGTACGCATGGTCGGTCCATTTGGATCGCGGACGACATCGGTCCGCTGCAGCAGTTGACGCCTGAGGTCGCGGCGAGTGACCTGCACGTGTTCGAGAGCCGCTCGGGGACACGGTGGCTCAATTTCAACAAGGGTCGCGTCCAACTGCATTTCAAGTTCTACGGAGACAATGCACCGCGCGGCGCTCCTGTGGCGTTCTACCTGCGACGAGCACCTAAGGACTCCGTGACGATTGTGGTAGACGACACGTGGAATAGGCGCCAACGGTCGTGGAAGGTAGCGGCCACGCAGGGCATCAACCGCGCGCGATGGGACATGCGTTTCGAACCGACCGCGGAGGAACTGGCCGGGTTCCGAGCGGTCCTCTCGCGTGCCGCGGAGCAGATCGCAAACCGGCTCTCCGAGACCGCGGACGATGCGATTGCCCAGATGTACAAGGATCTCATGGCACCGCAGAATTACCCGAGACTCTACCGTAACGAAGAGTACGAACACCGTGAGGATCCGAGCCGATTGCTCCGAGAGCATCTCGACATGACACGCGAGCGGTTGGACGAGGCCACGTCCGCACGCGACTACCGGGCTGTGCGAGAGCAGTTGATCGCGTATAGCTCGGTGGTTGGGGACGACAGCTTCTTCGGGATTTTCGGCGAAGAGCCTGCGATGCTTGAAGCGGAGCCCGGGCGGTATCCGGTTCGGGTGATTGTGGATGCCGCGGAGTCCATCGGCACAGTGGCCGTACGGAGCGACCCGTTGCTCGGGAACTAGCCGCCCATCCGGATTGGGAGCCGCCGTCGACCCCAGGTGCCCGGTTTGGCCTCGAAGACGCCGGTGCACGACGCGTCGCACGTCGGGCACGTCCCGCCTTCGGTCAGATTCCACTGCCGTAGCTCATACCAGTCCCGCACGATGAGGGGCGCCCGACACTCGTGGCACCACGTGGTATCCCCGGTGGCGTCGTGCACGTTGCCCGTGTAGGCGTACCGCACTCCGCAGTGCATCGCGAGTTCCCGACAGTGTTGGAGCGTCTCTGGTGGCGTGTGCGGGACGTTCAACATCTTCCAGTCCGGATGGAACGCCGAGAAGTGCATGGGCACATCCGGGCCCAAGTGCTCGACCACCCACTCGGCCATTTGGGTGATCTCGTGCGGGCTGTCGTTGTGGCCGGGAATCACGAGGGTCGTGAGCTCGAACCAGACATCGGTCTCGTGCTTCAGGTACTCGAGCGTCTCGAGCACTGGCTGCAGGTGCGACTTCGTGATCCGCCAGTAGAAATCTTCCGTGAAGGCTTTGAGGTCCACGTTCGCAGCATCCATGAACCGGTAGAACTCGATTCGAGGTTCGGCACAGACATAGCCCGCTGTGACCGCGACGGTCTTGATACCGCGCTCACGACACGCTCGGGCCACATCAATCGCGTATTCGTGGAAGATGACCGGGTCGTTGTACGTGAACGCCACGCTCCGGCAGTGCATGCGTTCGGCCGCGATGGCCAATTCGGCCGGTGAGGCGGCATCTGCCAATGTATCGACCTCGCGCGATTTGCTGATGTCCCAGTTCTGGCAAAAGTTGCATGCCAGGTTGCATCCGGCGGTCCCAAACGAGAGAACAGGACTGCCCGGCAGGAAGTGATTCAAAGGCTTCTTCTCGATGGGATCGACACAGAAGCCGCTCGATCGACCGTAGGTGGTCAGGGCGACCTCGCCGTCCAGGCATTGCCGGACGAAGCACATTCCGCGTTGCCCTTCCCGGAGGCGGCAATATCGCGGACACAGATCGCACTGCACGCGGCCATCGTCCAGCGCATGCCAGTACTTGGTAGGAACGGTGAACCGGTCGGCGTCGATCATGGGCGAGCCGGGTCTTCTTCCCAGGCGTCGGTCTGGAACGCATACAGTTCGGCGGTGGGGTCCTGCCATGCGCCGTCGGACAGGTGCGCCTTCCGACATAGCCATTCGAGGTACTCGTCGCGCGACCATCCCTGTTCGACGGGCACCTGAGGCAGCAGGAGACCAGCAGCCGATCCTCGTCGGAGCAAGAGTCCGTGGCGGCCCACCTGGACGGCGTCGGGTGTGATTCGCGCGAGCGGCGTCAGCACACTGATCTCGATGTGCAGGCTATCCAGCTCGTCGACAGTGACGACCGGGAACCGGGGATCGTCTGTGGCCGATGCCACGGCACTGCGCACGACCGATTCCACCAGCGGTCGGGAGGCGCGGTACTCGCCTCGGCAGCCGCGCAACTCGCGCGTGGCGCGCTCACGAAGCGTGACGAAGGTGGCGCGATACTGCCGTAACGCGTCGCTGACGTCCGTTGGGATGGGAACAGGGGTGGATCGGAGATTCGCGCGGATGGACGCGCGCGCGAGATCAAGCAAGAATTGGCGGTCCGCTTCGCTCAGCGGGCGGACAGGCTGTTGGGACTGAGCCACCGTGAGTCTCCAACCAGACTACACCAGAAGACTAGCTCCTCGAGATACTCGGTGTCGAGCCTCCGGGCGGTCGGAGCCTCGCCCTCAGCCGCTCAGCTGAGCCAGGACGTCGTCGAGGACTCCGACGAGTTCGGGTAGTCCTAGAGTCTCTTTGCCGATGCGGCCGGCGCGTATGTCTTCCGTCACGTTGCGACACACGCCGATCGTTCGGCTGATCCGCAGAGACCGGATCTCCGTCAGGTACTCGGCCACGCTGGTGGTGCTCGCGTAGGCTTTAACCACGCTCCGCGTGTTGTCGAGCATCACCTTGAGGTCTTCGAGCACCGTCGAGGCGGGGTTCGGGCCTGCCAGCTCCTGTTCGATGCCCTTCAGGATCTCGGCGAGACTCGCGCGCCAATCGGGCGCTTCGTTGATCATCGAATCCCCTGAATTGCCGTGCGCAAATCGCGCACGGCGGTGGCGAGTTCATCGGTACCAGGTGTCTGCGGTGTCATCGCACCAGTGAGGAGATCCGCCAAGATGTCCTGGCACATCTCGCTCGCTCGGCGCACCCGCATGTCGATCAGATAGTCCTGCGCATCTGAAGCGAAGGTCGTTGTCAGGGCACCCCAAAGCGTACGGCGGAGGTCGTCCACGGCAAGGCCGAGGCCTTCGGGGACCGTCTTGTCTTCGGCGGGCGCAAACTCAACGGCGTTGATCAGCGTCCGCAGGTGATCGATGCTGGTTTGAAGCTCGTCGGACATGACTCTCCCGAACTACGGTTTACTGCACGAGCATTATCGGTGCTTCCGTGCGACTGGGCAAGGGATCAGTGCTCTCCGGCCGCTGCTAACAGTCCTCGCAGATCGAGTGGCTCGGTCACCATGGCGAGGGTTCCCGACGGGTCACGCGGCCATTCCTCCGTTGGGCGATCCCAATACAGCTCGACGCCGTTGGCGTCAGGATCCCGGAGATACAAGGCTTCACTGACCCCGTGATCGGCCGCGCCGTCGAGCGGGTGATCGGCGTCTCGCAGTCGCCGCATCGCGTCGGCGAGGGCGGCGCGACTCGGGTAGCGGATGGCGACGTGATAGAGGCCCGTATGACCGGGTGGTGGCGGCGAGCCGCCCAAGCTCTCCCACGTGTTGAGGCCGAGGTGATGGTGGTAGCCGCCTGCACTCACGAATGCGGCTTGCGGTCCCATGCGCTGCATGAGTTCGAAGCCAAGCACACCACAGTAGAAGTCGAGCGCGCGATCCAGATCCGCAACCTTGAGGTGCACGTGACCGATGGTGACTCCGGCGTCGATGGGCGGTCGCGGCGGGGTCATCAGAGGCCAAACTGTTTGAGATGATGGTGCGTATGCCGGTAGGCCCAGCGATGCCAATCACGGCGATTCATGGCGCCAAACATGATGTGGGTTTCGGTGAAATCATGGCGCCAAACATGATGTGGGTTTCGGTGAAATCATGGGGTCCGGCCTCCGCCATCTTCCGCAATCCGTCGATGGCGCGCTGGCGATCTGGCTCGAACTCAGTCGGGCGCGTGCCGTCGACGCGTGGGTTGACCGAATCGACGGTCCGTACGCCCTTGGGCCATGGAATGGGGGTATACAAGGCCAAGTACTTGACGGGATGCACGTGCCGCGGCGCTCCATCACGCCGTTTCATCACGCCTTCAGCCGCGTCGCCGAGGTGGCAGAGCATCTCGTGCGGTGTGAGTGTCCCCCAGCGTCTGGGCGTGTCGGGTTGCAGCTCCCGCAGTCGAGCGACGAGAGCGTCGAGCGCTCCAGGTCTACTCAGTGAAGACACGGCTCACGTCATTCTTCGCCTCCACCTGCATCCTGCCGTCTCCGTCCTTCGCCGTCCGCCTTATCGCGACCACGGCGGGACAACGCCGTTCATCCGCGCGTAGGCGATCGATTGCCCCGTGTGCTCGTTCATATGTGCCAGGAGTTGGAAGAGCACGGCCCATCCGGCGACCCGCCTGCCGTACAGCATGGTGGTCTCGGTGAGCGCGTCCTCGCTCATGTGAGTCGTGGCTTGCTTGACGTAATCGATTGATGCTTCCAAGGCTTGAACAACAGTGGCCTTGTCCGTGAGGGATTCGAGATTGGACCAATCGACGCCCGGCGGCGCCGTGATGCCGAGTTGTTCCTCGAGATACATGTAGTTGTAGCGGGCGATGTGCGCGTACACGCGTGCGACTGTCATGACGCCTTCGCCTGGGCTCCACGTGTAGAGATCGGCCGGCATGGCGTTGGACAATTGCACGAGTTTGCTCGTTGAGCGTTGGAAATGGTCTAGGAACTCATCCCGGTAATCGGTTGGAGCGCTCTGGGCCTGGCCTGCGACGGATGTGGTCGTGGCGACCACGAGCGTGCTCAGTGCCATCCTCACGGAAGGGATCATCAAGGGCCTCGTCGGATTGGGTAGACGGTCTAATGTGGTCAGAGGGGGCTGCACGGATCAAGCGTCGCGCTGGCGACGAGTTGGCTCGAAGGGTCGCGGAGCGGAAGGCGAAGGAAGAAACGGAGTCCGGTGGGCGGTGACGAGTCCTACCGCTCCTCGGGTCGACGGCCTTCAAAGATGAATCGTACCTGCTGGCCCTCCGGATCTTCGGCCACCACGAAGAACGCGGGCACGCCGGTGTTCAGCCCACCGTTGTCGTCGAGGGCCTCCTCCATGGGGATGATGTAGAGCCCATCCACCCGCAGCGTATCCTGCGCTTCGACGCCGAGCATGTCACCGATGTCGTCGATGCGACCGGCTTCACGCAGCAACGGGCGTTCGTACTCGATCACGAGGTCCGCTTCAAGGGGCTCGAGCCCCGCGACCACGATCGTGCCGCCCAGCACCAACAGGTGCGGCAGCGCGCGACCGTTGAACACGAGCCGGTCATACACACCGGGGTCGTACGAGGCGTAGGCACCGGTCGCGATCCCATCCAGTGCCGCGATGATCCCAACAAAATTGGTCCTCCGCAGGTGCTGCTTCTGCGGGTCGTCGACCCACCCGCCCGATTCGATCAGAATCGTGCTCGCGCCCCACGCGCCCATGAGGTCGCCGAACGCGCGGGGATTGTACGTGTCGTCGTACTTGGCGATGTGACCGCCCACCAGCGGCTCCATCGCGGCGACGAGCAGGGAGGCCACCTGCATGGCCCGTCGCCGCTTGTCGTCCACGTCCTTGGCCTCATTGAACGCCGGCGCGAGCAGTGCGATAGCCACCGAGCGATCACCCGTTCCGACGCGGTACGACGCGGATTGGTCATGGAGGTTGAATCCAAAATCCGGCTCGACCATGTCGCGCACGGCTTTGAGTGCTTGTCCCTCGAGTGTCTGCAGCTGTCGCGCATCCCGGTTGACGTCGATGCCTTGCGCGTTGCGACGCTGGAAGCGTTCGGCGCCGTCGGGATTGAGCATCGGGATCATGTGAATGGTGGCGGCCTGGGCGATCCGTTGCGCCAGGGGGTCGTCGGGGCGGTCATGGAAGAATCGGATAACGTCAGCCAGCGCCATCGAGGCCGTGCTCTCGTTGCCATGCATTTGTGACCAGAGCAGCACCGAGATCGAGCCGGATCCGAACGTCAGATGGCGGATCTCGCGGCCCTCGGCGCTGTGGCCCACGACGCGACTGGCAACAGGCCCACCCATGAATGGCCCGACCGCCGCCCAATACTCGCTGTGGTTGAACCGCCGATCTTCGAGTCCCGGCACACGTACCGAGGCATACACGTCGATGAGATCCATCGCGGCGAGTGGTGCCGGGGCCGATCTCGAAGAGCCGCTGCACGCCACGGCGACCACCAGGGCTGGCAGGAGAACGAACTGGCGAGCGATTCCGACCCCGGTCATTTGCCCCATCGATCGAGGTAGTCTGTGAATCGCTGTTCCACCTCGGCCTCCAGGTCGCGAGGCATGCGCCGATGCGCCTCACCAACGTCGACGTCGGTAAAGGGATTGCTCGGATGAGCGAGGCATTCGTCGAATCGGGCCACCATGTCGATCTCGTTTTCGTAATGGCGCCGCGCGAGCGTGGCAATCGTGTCGGTTCGATACACGTTCGTCGGAATGACGCTGACGACCTCGCCGGCGTCGACCTCTGCATCAATGTAGTGCAGCGTGACACCCATGGGCTTCATCTCATGAATGGCCCACTTGAACGAATCGAGGCCACGGCTCGAGGGAATGATGCCGGGATGACCGTTGAGGATCTTCTTGCCCTTCACACACTCCGCGGAGAGAATCCCGGCACCAAGGATGACGTAGACGTCACAGGAATCGTCAATGTCGGTGTCGGCCTCGCAGAGGACATAGGGGATCTCGTGTTTTGCGGCAAGGATCTCGGGCGCGACAGCAGCCGATTGCTCTGGACGATGTCGAATCAGGGTGTCCCGTGCCTTCCGCGGTGTGAACGGAAGCGCATACATGATATACGCGTAGTCGCGACCCAGCAGGCGTTGCAGCACCTGATCCGTCTTGAGGTGCGGGTGGTGGTAGGTAATGAGACCAACGGACTTGATCTTCATCCGCGCGGCATCTCCCGTTCAAGTACAGCCAGCGACAAGGGCCGTGTACCGGTCAAATCGTCCCTGGAACCTCCATCGCGACCACGGTATTCTACACACTGGCAATCGGTACACTCAACGCTGAGCGAGAAACTGTGTCGATACGACCGATCAAACGTGTGATCAGCGCCACCCCGACCATGGAGGGCGCAGGGGTCAAACTGCATCGCGCCTTTGGGTTCGGAGAGACGGGCGAGTTCGATCCCTTTCTGCTGTTCGACGATTTCCGGAACGAGCGCCCCAAGGACTTCCTCAAGGGTTTCCCGTGGCACCCGCACCGGGGCATCGAGACTATCACGTACGTCCTTGCCGGTACCGTGAGTCATGGTGACAGCCTTGGCAATGAAGGATCGTTGGGTGCGGGCGACGTCCAGTGGATGACTGCCGGGAGCGGCATCGTCCATCAGGAGATGCCGCAGGGTGACGACCGGGGCCGCATGCACGGATTCCAGCTGTGGGCAAACCTCCCGTCATCCCTCAAGATGACGGAGCCCCGGTACCAGGACGTGCAGGCGGCCGACATCCCCGAGATTGCGGATGATGACGGGACCAAGGTCCGTGTCGTGTGTGGGGAGTTCTGGGGCCAACGTGGGCCGGTCGATGGCATTGCGGCGGACCCTCGCTACCTCGATGTCTGGGTCCCGGCGGGTCACCGGAAGACCTTACCAGTCGAGACCACTCGGCACGCGTTTGCCTACGTGTTCGACGGCTCGGGGACGTTTCGCGACGCGTCGGACCCGCGAGGCGTGCTCACGGAACCGGGCGGTGATGAAGCTCTCGCTATCTTCGACAACACGGGCAATCGATCCCTGGTCCTGTTTGACCGTGGCGACGAGGTGACGGTCCAAGCGGGGGACGAGGGGATTCGATTTCTGCTCGTTTCGGGGAAACCAATCGAAGAGCCGGTCGCGTGGTATGGTCCGATCGTGATGAACACGAAAGAGGAGCTTCAGCGGGCCTACGCCGAGCTGCGCGACGGGACATTCATCAAGCACGGGTAACGCAACTCCGTGAGGAGGGTCAGATGCGCACCTCCACGGTGTACACGAGTCTGTTCCTTGGTCTGATTGCCTTCGGCCACACCCTGCGACTGCTGCTGGGGATCGAAGTGGTGGTCGACAGGACGGTCATTCCCATGTGGCCCAGCGTACTCGCAATCATCGCCCCACTCGGCCTGGCGATCTGGCTATGGCGGGACGCCTCGGCGATGCCGGGCAACGCATAAGGCTGACGTCCGGAATGGCCTATGGAGCTCCAAGCCGACAGGACGCCTGGCGCGTGCTCGGGTTCTACTTCCAGCCCGACCACGATCGCCGCGTGTGGCAGTTCCAGGGGTCGGCGACCGGCCTGTCGCAGATCACTCGACTTCTGATTCTTGCCGGTGAGATCGCGGAACCGTCGGCCGCGGTCGGCCTCGGGCCCGACGGAGACTTCGGCATTCGCGTGTGGGAACGGCCTGGCATCGATGACGAAGGTGTGTACGGCAGCGCCGACGATTTGCGGCGGCTCGCGGCCCTGATCGAGGAGGCAGTCCGGGAAACACCAAGTGGCGGCGAACTGCGCGTGCATCATGATTACGCCAACGATGTCGAATATGCGCTAGTGTTCCGAGTCTTGCCGCCGTCGTTCGACCCTGCGTCGGCCGACATCGATGCCGGTGGGGTCGTGCCCGCGTCGACCGCAGATGCGACGCGGACCCCCCCGCTCCGATTCTCGTTCTACGATCCGGAAGACGAAGTGCAGGGCGAAGGCCTCCTGCAGATTGAGGCCGGGTACGTGATACTCGAGTATCAGTTGTGGGATGAAGAAGAGGAGAAGTTGAGTCCGACCGTCGAAGAAGGAGCGATCGCGTGCGACGACATCGGGTCGATCGAATACAAGCGGAGGGTGATTGGCCCGCTGGTGACCTTCCAGACGCGCACCATGAAGGCCCTAGATGGCATTCCATCCAGTCGCGTGGGGCAGTTGACCTTACGATTCAAGCGGCGCGACCGCGAGCATGTCGAGCGGATGGTGGCGTTCTTGAACGAGTCGTTATAGACGGCCAGCGGTGGCGGCGTCGTACAGCCCGGCGACCCGTTACGGTTGCGTGAAGCGAGCCCGCCGAAAGTCCGCGACGTCGTCCACGAACCGTTCGGTGAGGCGGGCGCCAAGTGTTACGAAGAACCCGTGGCCGCCGTTCATGGTGAAGTCAGGGTCACGGAGATCACCGAACCGATACCATGACGAACTCTCGAGCGTGTTTCTCCCGTAGTGTCTTCGCCTTCCGATACCGAGTCTGCCGTGAACCAGCACGTGCGAAGCATCGTCATAACTGGAGCCAGCACCGGCATCGGCCGAGCGGCCGCTATGATCGCCGCTCGGGAAGGTGCTCAGGTGGTGATGGTGTCCAGGGATCCCAAGCGAGGTGAGCGCGCGCTACGGTCGGTGCGGGCGGCAGGATCGGGTGACGTCTCGCTCGAGTTGGCCGACCTCGCGTCCCTGGCCAGTGTTCGCGATCTGGCCGGCCGTCTGCGAAACCGCCTCGGGCACGTCGACGCGCTCATCAACAATGCAGGCATCCTCAGTGCTCGGCGACAGGTCACCACCGACGGGTTCGAGCGCACGATGGCCACGAATTATCTCGGCCCGTTCTTGTTGACCCACTTGCTCAAGGAGCGTCTGGCGGAGGCCCGCGGTCGCATCGTCAACGTGAGCTCGGACGGGCATCGTTCAGGTGACCTCAGGCGTGCGCCGATCGAAGATGTCCTGCGAGGCCGAGCGTGGAACGGAATGATGGGTGCCTACGCGGACTCGAAGCTGGCCAACATCTTGTTCACGTTCGAATGGATGCGAAGCGCGCCGGTGCCCGGCGTGATTGCGAATGCGCTTCACCCCGGCGTGCTGCGCACACGCATCTGGAACCAGAACTGGCATCCGCTCAGCCTCTTCATGCAACCGTTCAGGATCCTCATGGGGAGCGCGCAGCGCGGCGGTCACGCGGTGCTGCGCTTGGCGCAACCCGGGGTAGCCGATCGCGGCGGAAAGTACTTCGACAAGGGGCGTGAGGCGCGTGCCGTCGATCAGGCGTATGACGAGCGGTTGGCGGCAGAGTTGTGGGAGACGAGCACGCGGCTCTGTCGCCCATCGGCCCGCCCCCCGACCTGAATCGGGCCCGCGCTACTTCGACGGGGGCAGCTCGTGGTGGCACACGCGGTTTCGTCCGCGCGTCTTGGATTCGTAGAGTGCCCTATCCGCATGGATGAGGAGCGACCGGTGCCATGAGGGCTCCGCGCTCCCAGGCTCCGATGGGTTCAGAGTGGTAGCACCCACGCTGACGGTCACCGGTCTCTTGACCCAGTGTGCTGAGGCCACCCTCTGGCGAAACCGTTCTCCAAGGGTGATGGCGCCAGTGTCGTTGGTCTCCGGCAAAATGATGGCGAACTCCTCGCCGCCGATTCTGGCCACGAAGTCACTTGCGCGGGCTGCGTCTCGAAGGGTCGCGGCGACGCGACGGAGCACCTCATCTCCCTCGAGGTGTCCGAAATCGTCGTTGTACTCCTTGAATCGATCCACGTCGAGGATGAGGATGGAGACCGGTCGCGTGGTCCGCGCACACATCTCGAGTTGGATGCCGAGCTGGTCGAGGAACGCTCGCCGATTGCGGAGGCCCGTCAACTCATCCGTGGCGGCGAGGTCGGCGAGCTCGTCACGCATGGTCGCGAGATCGCGAAGTTGCGCCGCGAGGAATTCCTGACTGAGAACCCGCTGCGTGAGGTCGACCACCGCCGTGAGCACGTGGCGACGCCCGTCGACCTGGACAGGGTTGAGCCCGATCTCGACTGGGAATTCGGTTCCGTCGCTGCGTAGCGCGACGAGGTCGCGATTCGTTCCCATACGCCTTGGGGTGGGCTTGTCCCGATATTCGCTCCGGTGCTCGCGATGCATATCCCGGAGTTCGGTAGGCACCAAAACCTCGATAGACTCACCGAGTAGCGCGCCACTCTCATAGAGAAAAAGCCTCTCGGCTTCCCCGTTCGCGTAGACGATGCTCCCGGAATCATCGACGAGAAACATTGCAAAAGGTGCGGCCTGGAAGGCGAGCTGAAGCAGGGCCGGGTCACGGAGATCGGGAGGGTCAGCTGTCACGGGGCCTCCGCGGGCGAATTGTAGCGCTATGCTATAAATAAGATACTGCAGTTTAAGGACTTATGAAGAATGTCTTATGAGTGGGCCCACCATCATCCGTCAAGCCACGCCGGTGCCGGACGACTCAGCCAGAGCCATGCGATATAGTCGACCAACGGCGGGTCGGCCCCGAGTTCGCGCAGCCGGGCGTTGACCTGCCCCCGGTGGTATTGGCTGTGATACGCCACCTGTAGCAGGGTGTCGCCGAACGTCGTTGGTGCCGCTGAACCGCCCAGCTGCTCGTCGAACATGCTGGCCCACGGAACCTCGAGTGTCGCCCCGAGGTCCTTGCCGTTGAGCGTGGTAAGAAACTCAGCGAGGTCCCGATAGTACGAGCGAGCCCAGACGCGTGCGTCACGGAGGGTTGGGACCTGGTCGGGTGCGTACGGGGGCACTGCGTCTACCTTCCAAACTTGGAGGAACGCACGCTGCACAAAGTGCAGGTGATACAGCAAACCGTGGAGCCTGTTGTCGGGTGCGGGGTCTTCCAGTCCGGGCACCGCGTGCCACACGAGTGCATCGGCCCATTCCATGTGGCGGTAGAGATCGCGTATCAGGGTCGAGTCGATCATCGTCGCATAAAATGTTTCACACCCAGGATGCGGAGCACAAGTCAAGGCAGGTCTCGCCGACGGCGGGTTGATCGTACAGATTATCGCGGACCCCCTCGCTAGGGCGGCAGCATGCAGCGAACGCGCACGAGTCTGTATTACGTCGTTGGGTATCTCTCGGTGGGTGGGATCGGATTAGCGCTGGCACCCGATCTCGCTCTCCGGCTGTTGTTCGCGACGGGAAGCTATGGGGACGTGATGGCACGAGTGGTGGGCGTTCTCATGATAGGACTTGCCATCGTGGTGGTGCAGATCATTCGCCACGATGTCCGCCAGCTGTTTCCGACGACCTTGGGGCTGCGTTTGTTTCTCTGCGCGTGTTTCATCGGTCTCTTCGTATACACCTCCGACCGGCTCTTCCTGGTTCTGACCGGCATCGTCGGGCTCGGAGTCGTCATGACAGGCACGGCGTATATGCGTGAGCGGTGAGTCGGTCAGCTAACTGTTCACGGCTCACTGCTCACCACCCTAGAGAATTACCCGCATCGCCCAGAAGCCGAGCACGAACAACGCTTCGAGGAAGCTGGCAGCGAAGGCTGCGAGCACGACCGCCAGCGCCACCGGATTCGCCAGCCGTACCAGCGCGGCCGCGCCCAGGAGAAGATCGCGGCTCTCGGCAACGGTCTTCCACAAGAGCCACAACCCACGAAACAGCCCAAGGCCCCGTCCGGTTTGCGGCAGGTCTTCCGCGCGGAAGGTATTGGCAACCTCCGACGCTTGGTTTCGACCTTGTCGTATCGATTCGAGAACCTTGGTGGGGAGATGGAGAAGCTGGCGGAGTCCGAGGTACAGCAACCCAAGGACTAGCGCCGGCAGCACGCACGTCACCATGAGGAGCCCGGCAACCGGGAATTGCCACCAGGCGGAAAACGCCAGGGGGCTGACGAGGATGCCCCAGAAAGCGATACCGACCACGACGGCCACCAGGGTGGCGATGCGGACAGCACCCACCGAACGCCGTGCAATCAACACCGGGAGCGGTGGCTGGGCAGTGCTCGGCTCTCGGTGAACGCTCACGGGTGCGGGTCGTTCCTGGGTATCGCGGTGTGACTCGAGGGTCAGGCGCCGGCCTCTTCTGCGGCCTGCACGAGAATCACTGCGCGTTGCGCCACTGCTTCGTAGCACATAGCGATATGGACAAAGCGATCGCCTTCCGCGAAGCGGAAAAGGAAATCGAATGCCTGGCGTCCACTCTCGCCGGCAGCCACCATGTCGCGGAAGGTTCCTTCGAATTCGCGAACCCTCGTGCAAGGCGCCACGTCTGTGAAGAACAACTTTCCTAACACCGACTCGCGTGAAAGACCGGTGAGAGATTCCTCGGCACTGTTGTATTGGAGGACCCGCCCGTCAGGGTCGAGCTCCAGCAGACCGAACGGCAACGCGTCGTACTCTGGCTGGGAGAGACCGTACAAACTCTGGGTCGGGAATAGGCCACGCGCCGAGCCGCCATGGCACGATCCACAAACCCCGTACCATACGGGCGCCCCGTAGTGCGGAAGGGGAACCTCGGCCAGCGTCTTCCCGCACCATGCGCACAGAACGGTCGATATGTCGGTCATGAGCCCTCCTTCCCCCTTTGATCACGTGTACACCTCGTGATGCCCGCGCGCGCCGCTCCGAGGTAGGCGATGTTATCCTCGTGTTCGGCCTGGCGCTCCATGTCCCGAAAATAGACGACCGCGGACTCGGGATCACCGATGACCTCATAGCCGAGCGCGATCTGATTGAGCGCCACGATATCGGGGTGGATCTCGTAGGCGATCTTACAGTACTCGATGGCTTCCTTGACCTTCTCGGGACGACACATGATGCCTTCGGGCCCCGTGGCGCACGGCACCCAGCCCTTGCCTTTGGGTGGACGGTTGAGCGTCCGGTGCATGCCCGCTTCCAGTGTCTTTGCGGCAAGCTTGAACACCGTCGTAGCCGCCTTGTGGCGGATGGGATCAATGTCCGGGGTACTGTGCGCCATGACAGCTGGGTTAGAAGGAGAAGTCGAACGCGACTTGGATCCTCGTGCCTGAAAGATGGACCGGAACGACCGACAGGCCATTACGAGCCACCTCTTCCCACCGATCACTCTTGATAAGCAGGCCTACCAACGCGCCCACGCCAGCGCCCGGCAAGCCGCCAACAAGCGCAGACAGCCCCAGGCACTCGTTCGGCTCAATGGCGTCCTGATTCGCCGACAGATCGCACAAGCTGGTTGATCCTCCGCTGTGCAGCGCCGCCCAGGCCACAGCCGTGCCCGCCACGAATCCGAGTGGCGCCCCGAGGTACCAGTACGACCTCGTCCCGCGACGGCGTTCGAACCGGTGCAGGGCGGAGATGGCATAAGTCTGCGCCGTGCCTTCTCCGTCCTCCACCGTGATGGTGTTGTCACGCACTCCCATGAACACACCCTCTGATCGACACCATGGTGATCCCGATGGCGGTGTAACGGGGTCGGGGCGCCAGCACGAGTAGGTGACGCGTACTCGGTCGCCGCGTTGCGGCAGTGTTTCCGGAACCTGTGCGTGCAACCCCACCCACGGAATGAGCAGCACAGCCATTGCGGACGTGACCCCCCCGCATCTGAAGCCTGCTTCAACCCAGTTCGGGTATGCGCGATGCTCGTTCAGGATGGATCCGGCGGTGGCCAGGGTTTCGTGACGCCGTAGGTTGCGCGCTGCTCCTCATCAGCCATCAGGGGCGGAGCCTGTGCAATGAGCGCCTTTGGTGTGCCATCCAGTGCCAACTCTATCTGGAGCTCCCAACCACTGAACTCGAAGAAAAGCAGGAGTTCCTGGTCGTCCACGTCGCGCCAGTAGGGGTCGCCCCAGATTTCACGGCAGATGCGTTCGCTCGCGAACTCGCGTGCGTACCAATCGCGTCGCCCCGCTCGAACGGTACCTGCGAACGGCGTCACGTGTCCGACCGCCGGGGGAAACAGGTCCACCGCCAATCGCGTCACCGCAATGCCAAACCAGCTGAGGCCGCTTTCGTCGGCATCGAAGATGATCCCCTTGTTGGGGTAGGCATAGTCGCGCGCGCTTGGTCCCAACACCGACAGGTCCGCGATGTCGCATCCAAGATGGACGTTGCACAGGCTGCCGGTGTCCAGGTCGGCGACCAGCTGCGCATGGGGATCTCCTTCCCAATACGCCGTGGGGTTGATGACTGGGGACTTGTCGGACGCCACGGCAATTACGGGAAGAGAGGTGACCGCAGGAGCCAGATCAAGAGCAAGACTACGATGAGAATCAAGGGGATGGAGAAGATCACGAGGCGCCGCAGCACGGTTCGGTAGAGATCGACGGCGTCCCGCTGCCGCTCTACGGATTCTCGCTGGTTCTCCAACGCCGTACGGGAGTTCGTGATCTGCTCGCGCAACAGATCACGGATCTCCGTTAGGAGTCTGCGAACCTCCTCGTCAGCCATCTGGGACCCTCCACGTCGAGCAACCGCTGCTCCCCTATGCTACACCGCACATTGGGGTTGGCAACGGGATGTCAGGGTGGAGCCCGGTGCATAGCGCAGGGTCCTCCATTCGGCGAGATTTCTGCATTGCAGATGTCAATGGGTCCAGCCATGCGGCGAACCATCGTCATCATCCTTGCTGTGGCCAGCACGGGCTGCGGTTTGTTCGACGGCACGAACGTCACGTACGAGGTCCAGCACTACAAAGGGCAGTGTTTCGGTCTGTTTGTCACGCTCTGTCTGCAGACGCGCCTCCCAGGCGAGACTCAGTTTCTCAACATGTTCCAGACCCCTGAGGGGTTCCAGTACGAGTGGGGATTTACCTACGTGATTGACGTGCGGGAGGAGCCAGTTGACAATCCACCCGCCGATGGATCGTCCATTCGGCGGATCCTCCGCAACGTAGTTTTGAAGACGCCGGCGGATCGCGGCGCGCCTTTCAGCCTGACATTGACCAATCGCTACGAAACGATCGTCGAGAATGTGCCGTGGGTCTTCACGGTCCACGGGCAACGGGACTTCACGTGTCTGCCACCGGTGGATTGCGACGGCCTGCGAGCCGAACTGGCCGCCGGCAGCACCTTGCAGTACGATTTCCGGCACCCGGCCTCGTCGGATGACCCGTTGGTGCTCGACGCTTGGACGCTCGTCCAGCAACCATAAGGGATCCCACTCGCCTGGCCGGGTCGAGCCTAGGCCCACCGACTCAGGGGGACGTTCATGCGCACCGTCATAGTACTCGCCATCGCGACGCTCGGGGTTTCTCCTGCGTTGGCGCAGGATCTGGCCAACCGCTTCACTGCGAAGGACGTGTTTCAACTCGAGCGGGCGGTGGATCCCCAGATCTCACCCGACGGGCGAACCGTGGTGTATGTCCGCGCCGGGTTCGACATCATGGCCGATCGATCGCGAAGCGCGATTTGGATCATGAATGTGGACGGCTCGGATCCCCGGCCCATTGCATCTGGGCCGAACAACTATTCGCAGCCGCGATGGTCTCCGGATGGGTCAAGGCTCGCGTATGTCTCCACGGAGGATGGCCGTGCGCAGATCTTTCTGCGTTGGATGGACACGGGGCAGGAGACCAAGTTGACCAACTTGACGGAGAGCCCCGGCGGGATGTCGTGGTCGCCAGACGGGCAGTGGATCGCTTTTTCGATGTTCGTGGCACATGACGAGGGTACCCTCAGTGCCGACATGCCCTCGCAACCCGACGGGGCGGAATGGGGCCCTCCGATCCAGGTCATCGATCAGTTGAACTACCGTGCCGACGGAGCGGGGTACCTGGACGAGGGCGACGACCACCTGTTTGTCCTTCCGGTGGAAGGCGGCACGCCGCGCCAGGTGTCGTCAGGGGCATACGACCACGGCGGCACACCGCAATGGGGCGCGGATGGCCAGGCGTTGATCATCTCGGTGAACCGCACGGCCAACCCGCAGGAGGAGCCACTCAATAGCGACATCTTTTCCCTTTCGATCGCCGACGGTTCCTATACGCAACTCACGAGTCGGTTCGGGCCGGACGGGAGCCCGCGTGTGTCGCCGGATGGCCGTTTGATCGCGTATACCGGTTTTGACGACACGTTCCAGGGCTACACCGTTGCCAAGCTCTATGTCATGAATAGGGATGGCTCGAACGCTCGCATGATCTCGGGCAATTTGGATCGCGATGTCGGGAATCCTCAATGGAGTGGGGACAGCCGCGGCCTGTTCATTCAATACGATGACGAGGGAAACACGAAGATCGGCTACGTGTCCCTGAGCGGTGACGTGCAAGTGCTAGCCGAGAACGTCGGGGGGCTGTCGCTTGGGCGCCCGTATTCTGGGGGGCAGTACAGTGTGGCTCGCAACGGGACCTTCACGTTCACGCATGGCACGCCATACCAGCCAGCAGAGTTGGCAGTGGGGCGACTGGGGCGGGATGTGCAGCAGCTGACGTCTCTCAACGAAGATCTGCTTGGTCACAAGGAACTTGGGCAGGTCGAGGAGATCTGGTGGGAATCGTCATACGACGGGCGGCGCATTCAAGGGTGGATCACCAAGCCGCCGGGCTTCAACCCGGCAAACCAATATCCCCTGGTCCTCGAGATCCACGGCGGTCCGTTTGCCAACTATGGGGATCGGTTCTCCGCGGAGAACCAGCTCTACGCCTCGGAAGGGTACGTCGTTCTCTCCGCGAACCCGCGGGGCTCGAGCAGCTACGGCCAGGAGTTTGGCAACCTCATTCACCACAACTACCCCAGCCAGGATTACGACGACCTCATGTCCGGGGTGGACGCCGTGATCGCACAGGGATACATCGACAGCGACAATCTCTTCGTGACCGGGGGTTCCGGGGGTGGCGTGCTGAGCGCATGGACCGTTGGCAAGACGGATCGCTTTGCGGCCGCCGCCGTTCAGAAGCCGGTGATCAACTGGTACTCGTTCGTGCTGAATGCGGATGGACTGGACTTCTTCTGGAAGTACTGGTTCCCCGGCAAGCCCTGGGATCACGCGGAGCACTATATGGCGCGGTCGCCGATCCATTACGCGGGCAACGTCACGACACCAACCATGCTCATTACAGGCGAGGTCGATTGGCGGACACCCATGTCGGAAACCGAGCAATTCTACGGCGCGCTCCAGATCCAGGGCGTCGAGACGACGATGGTGCGCATTCCCGACGCGAGTCATGGGATCGCCAATCGTCCCAGCAACCTCATTGCCAAGGTCGCCTACATCACGAGTTGGTTTGCGAAATACCGGACGGATCGGAAAGAGGTGTCGTGATGCAGGATGCAGGGCGCAGGGAGTAGGGGGCGAGCATGGCGCGCATCATCGACATCGGATTGCAGCCTGCGATCGATGAGTACGGGGGCGTTGCTCACCTCGCGGCAGCGGTCGAGGATTTTCGGTCCGTCGCCGAGGCGACGTCCGCTCGGCTGCGGGGTCGCACGGTGTGGATGGTGAACTCGACGTCGCAAGGTGGCGGTGTGGCGGAGATGCTCCCGACGATGGTGGCCCTGTTGCGTGAAATGGGGATCGACACGCAGTGGGTGGTCATCGATTCGGAGAATCCCGCGTTTTTCGATGTGACCAAGCGACTACACAATCTGATTCATGGGACGGGAGATGGAGGCGACCTCGACGGTGCAGCACGTCAGTGCTATGAGGAAGCCAACGCTGCTAACGCCGCCTTCATGCGCGATCAGGTCCGTGACGGTGACGTCGTGGTCATTCATGATCCGCAACCGATGGCCATGGCAGGACTCCTCCGAAAGGACAAGTCCATCGTCACCCTGTGGCGCTGTCATATCGGATTGGACAGTGCGAACGCCGCAACCGACGCCGCGTGGAGTTTCCTGCACCCCTACGGCGCCGACTACGACCATGCGGTGTTCTCCGCTCCCGAGTACATCCCGGAGACGTTCCAGCATCGAGCCCGGGTGATTTACCCCGGTATCAACCCTCTCACCTCCAAGAACCGTTTTCTCCATTTCCACAAGATCGTCGGCGTCCTTGCCAACTCGGCGCTGGCTCTCGCTCCCGGACCACTCGTGACCGATCCGTACCCGGCACTGGCGCAACGACTCCGGCGCGACGGCACCTTCTCGCCGGCGAATGTGGGGGAGGACATCGGGCTGTTGTCGCGGCCCATCGTCACGCAGATCTCGCGCTGGGATCGACTCAAGGGGTTCGAACCGCTGCTAGGCGCGTTCGGCGAGTTCAAGCGCTCGGCGTCAGGCGACCTCGGGCCGGTCGACGACATGCAGCGGAAACGGCGGCAACTGGTTCGCCTTGTTCTCGCCGGTCCGGATCCAGCGTCGATCGAAGACGACCCGGAGGGGCTCGAGGTACTGCGAGAGTTGAAAGCGGCCTATGCCGGTCTCGAGCCGTCGCTGCAGGATGATATCGCGATCGTCACGCTTCCCATGGCTTCACTCGAGCAGAATGCGTTGATGGTCAACGCGCTCCAGCGCGCGTCATCGATCGTCGTCCAGAACTCGATTCGTGAGGGGTTTGGCTTGACGGTGGCCGAGGCCATGTGGAAGCGCGTGCCCGTACTCTCAAACACGCAGGCCTGTGGCCCGCGGCACCAGATCCGTGATCATATCGACGGGTGCATGGCGAGCGACCCGACCGATCGCAAGGAAATCGCACGGCTGTTGGACGACATGCTGCGTGACGTGGATGGACGGGCGGCCTGGGGCCGAAGCGCCCAACGCCGTGTGCACAGACAATTCTTGGTGTTCCGGCAGCTGATTGCGTGGCTCGAGTTGTGGGATGAGGTGGTGCGCTGAGCCGACCGATCAGAACGCGTCTTCCCAACTCCGACTCAATCGCATTGCTGAATTGATGAGGCCCACCATCGAGTAGGTCTGGGGGAAGTTGCCCCACAGCTCCCCCGTTGTTGGATCGATGTCTTCCGAGAACAGGCCGATGTGGTTGCGACGCTCGAGGAGTTCTTCGAACAGGGCGCGCGCCTCCTCGATGCGTCCCAGCGCCGCGAGCGCATCGATATACCAATAGGTGCAGACAGTGAACGCCGTTTCCGGTCGGCCGAAATCGTCTTCCGCGTATCGGAAGAGATGGTTGCCATTCGACAACTGTTTGGCGATGTGGTCGACCGTGCTGACAAAGCGTGGGTCGTCCGCCGTGAGAAAGCCTAGCTCGTGGAGCAGCAGCAGGCTCGCGTCGGCGCCTTCGCCACCCCAAGTCGAGGCGAACCGTCCGAGGGACTCATTCCACGTGGCCTCCGTGATCTCGGCATGCATACGGTCGGCCGCGTTTCGCCAATGCGCCTTGCGGTCCGGGCGGTCAAGGCGGCCCGCGATCTTGGCCAAACGGTCGGCGGCGGCCCAACACATGACGCTCGAGAAGGTGTGGATCGCTTGGGTTCCGCGGAACTCCCACAGGCCCGCGTCCGGCTGGTTGTACAACGCTGCTGCCTGGCTGCCCAGTTTCTCCAACGCCTGAAAGAGGAGGTCCGTGCCCTGTCGGTGCAGACGCCGGTCGAAGAAGACCTGCGTCGCGGCAAGGACCACGCTGCCGTACCCATCATTCTGGACCTGTTGCCACGCCTGGTTCCCGACCCGGACCGGACCCATGCCACGGTATCCACGGAGGGTCGCGATTTCTCGTTCGTCGAGCGACGCCTCCGGATTGATCCCGTACACCGGGCGGAGGTATCCGTCCGGCGCGGCGCTGGCGAGGTTGGTGATGTATCCCAGGTACCGCTCCAAAGTGCCCGTGTTGCCGAGGCGGTTGAGTGCGTGGAGGACGAAGTAGGCATCGCGGAGCCAGCAGTATCGATAGTCCCAGTTGCGGCCTGAATCCGGCGCTTCAGGAATCGAGGTGGTCATCGCCGCAATCACCGCACCGCTGTCGTCGTAGCTGCACAACTTGATCGTGATGGCCGCCCGAATAACGGCCTCCTGCCACTCGAAGGGAATCGACAGATAGCGGCTGAACTCCGACCAATAGAAGTGCGTGCGCTCATAAAAGTCGCGGGCCGTCTCGGCGACGGAGTCGGTCATGCTCTCATCGGGCCCGAGAATCATCGCAATGGGCTCCGTAAGGACGAACGCCGTTTCTTCGCGCACGTAGTGGATCGACGCGTCGGTGGTTAGGCGGAGGGTCAACGTATCCCCGACAAACCGAATGTGATTACTCCCGGACGTGATGTCGGGGGTCCGTGCCCCGTACCCGGTCCGGGGCCGCAATCGAACGCGAATCCTGGGCGCGCCGGCCAGGGGGCGAGCCATGCGCACCAGAGTCGTCGGGCGGAAGTAGCGTCCGTACTGTTTGTACCGTGGGGCGAAGTCGATGATCTCGATGGCGCTGCCTGACGCATCGCGCAGCACTGTGCGCAAGATGGCCGTATTGTCGACGTATGCCTGTTCTGTGTCGACCTTCTGATCCAGTTCGATACTCCAGAACCCCGGCGCGCGCTCCCCATCTTCCGGCGACCCGTCCAGGAGTGAGCAGAACATGGGATCGCCGTCGAAATGCGGGAAACATGCCCAACACACGCGTGCATCGCGGTCGATCAACGCGCCGTAGCTACAGTTGCCGATCACGGCAAGGTCGAGATTCGACATCTTAGCGCACGGACTGCAAGTGTCGTGCGAGCCCTTCAATCCACCCGTGGGCCTCGGGGACGCCCTCTAACCGATGTGCTGCGTGCGATGGTCGGGCCGCCCCGACGACGATGGAGATCCCTCCGTGGTCGTTGACCCACGTAAACGCGTCCTCATCGGTGCGATCATCGCCGAGGTAGACCGGTGTGCGGGCTGCAAAGGGGGGATGATCAACGAATGTCTTCACCGCGGTCCCTTTGGTCGCGGCTCCAAACCGGATCTCCACGACCATCTTGCCGTCGATGACCTGGAGGTCTTCCCCGATTTCACGGGCCAAGGCGCTGGCGAGGGTGCGTGCTTCCGCTCCCACCTCCGGCCGCTGCCGGTGATGGATCGTGACGGCGAAGCGCTTGTCTTCCCACAGCGTGCCGGGATGGGTGACCGTGAAATCGTGGAATGCCTGTCGCACGGGGTCGAGTCGCGTTGGATCGACTTCGAGATGACGTACCGTGCCCCCGATGCGCAGTTCCGCCCCGTGGACGCCGCCGATTGAGAAACGATGTGGCGCAAACAACCGATCGATATCGCCGACGCTTCTCCCGGAGATCAGTGCAAGGGCTCCGTCGAGTTGCTGTTCGAGCGCCGCGAGGCGCGACCCGAGACCAACGGGGACCACCACTTGATTGGGGGCAGGGGCAATCTCGAGCAGGGTCCCATCGACATCCAGGAACACGGCCCACGCCGAGCCATCCCGAGGGAACTCCGGCAACGGGTTAAATTGCGAGCGGGGAACGGTTGCGTCGTGCACGGCCGTAATCTTTCAGGGGATGGGGGACCACACAAGCGACGATGCAACGCTCAAGATTGGTCATCGCAGCGAATACGTTGCCCGTCCGGCGTTTGGACAAGGGTCGTCAGGAGGGGTGGACGACCAGCCCCGGGGGTCTGGTGTCGGCGCTCGCGCCGATAGCAAGGGATCAAGAGGGAGCATGGGTGGGGTGGACCGGGGAGATCGATGTCGACCGGGAGCCGTTCGTCCACGAGGGGATCCGCAACATCCCCGTCAAGGTCTCTCTCGCCGACTACGAGAACTCCTACGAGGGCGTCTGTAACAGGACGCTGTGGCCCCTGTATCACGATGCAGTGGGGGAGCCGGAGTACCACCGCCACTGGTGGCGACAGTACGTCGACCTCAACGCGCGCTTCGCGGAGACAGTCGCGTCAGTCACCTCGGCGAACGGCGTGGTGTGGGTGCAGGACTATCACCTGCAGCTGGTCCCCGCGATGTTGCGCGACCTGCGTCCCGATGTCCGCATCGGGTTCTTCCTCCACATTCCGTTTCCTCCCGAGGACCTCTACGACCGGCTGCCGTGGCGAACGGAGGTCCTGCACGGACTGCTTGGGGCGGACGTGGTGGGTCTCCAAACGCGGTCGGATACTCGGAACTTCATGCGTGTCACGGTTCGGCATGCGGGGACGAAGGCCAGCGGGAACACGCTGCAATACGGTAACCGTGACATCAAGGCCGCGGCGTACCCCATTTCCATCGACACGGACCGCATCGAACACGTTGCCGCCGATCCTGCGATCCTGGAACAGACGAAGACGTTTCGCAAGCAGCTCGGCGGAGGTCGAAGGATGATCCTTGGCGTCGACCGGCTCGACTACACCAAGGGTATCGATCTCCGACTGAAGGCATTTCACCAGCTGCTCGAAGACTGGCCGGACGCCTATCGTGAAACGGTGTTCGTGCAACTCGCGGTTCCGAGCCGTGAGCGCATTGCCGAATATCAAACCGTCCGAAGTCATGTTGAGGAGCTCGTTGGGCAGATCAACGGACGCTACGGCGAAATCGGGATTGCGGTCGTGCATTACCTCCGCCGGAGCCTGCCGTTCGAGGAACTCGTGGCGATGTACCGTGCGGCGGACATCATGGCGGTCACGCCGCTCTGCGACGGTATGAATCTCGTCGCCAAGGAGTATGTCGCCGCACGACTCGACGACACCGGCGTCTTGTTGCTCAGTGAGTTCGCTGGGGCGGCGGCGGAACTCCGAACGGCCATCCACGTCAACCCTCACGACGTCAACGGCATGGCCGACGCCATGCACCGCGCTTTTCACATGCCCGAGGCGGAGTCGAAACGCCGGATGCGAGCCATGCGCCGTGTCGTTCGAAAGCATACGATTCACGCGTGGGCTAGAGCGTTCCTCGACGACCTCGGCGGGTGAGCCCGGCTCGATTCGTCTCGACGGGTCAGTCGTCACCGCCTGTTGAGCTCACCACAGCACTGCTCGAGGGACTGGCGCCGGACGGGGGCCTCTACATGCCGGAGGCGCTGTCGCCGCTTACCTCCGTCGGTCTCAGCGAGCTCAAAGGCGGATCGCTTCGCGAAACCGCTGAGCGACTGATCGCTCCGCTGTTCGGCCGCGACGCTCCCGCCGCAACGCACGCTGCGGTGATTGATGCACTCGATTTCGACGTCCCGCTCGTTCAACTGAGCGATCGCCTCTTCGTGTTGGAGCTCTTTCACGGACCCACGCTCGCCTTCAAAGACGTGGGCGCACGTGTCATGGCACGCCTTCTCGGACAGGCTGGGAGTGGAGGCCCCATCTTCGTGATCGCGGCGACCTCCGGCGACACTGGTGGAGCCGTGGCGCACGCCTTTGCCCGGGTGTCGGGCACTCGTGTCTGGATTCTGTACCCGAAAAAACAGGTGAGTGAACGGCAGGAGAGACAGTTTGCCACGGTGGGCGGGAACGTGCAGGCGGTCGCGGTGCGCGGGACGTTCGACGACTGCCAACGGCTCGCGAAAGGCGCTCTTGGCGATCGGCAGTTCCTCGACGGCGCCCCCCTCACCTCCGCCAATTCGATCAACGTGGGGCGGCTCCTCCCGCAGGCGATCTACTACGCCCACGGCTGGGCACAGCTGCCTGGTGGGAGCGAGGTCGTCGTGAGCGTGCCTTCCGGTAACTTCGGCAACCTGACGGCGGGGCTGATGGCCAAGCGGTGCGGTGTTCCGATTGACCGTTTCGTGGCTGCAACGAATGCCAACGACGTGTTCGGGCACTACCTTCGGACGGGTGCGGTGAACCCACGCGAGTCGGTTCGCACGTTGTCGTCCGCCATGGACGTCGGGAATCCCAGCAATCTGGTGCGCATTCATTATCTGTACGACGGTGATCTGGGCGGACTGCAGCGCGATGTCGCGCACAGTGCCCACGGCGACGCCGACGTGCGGCTCGCCATCCGCCGCGTAGCCGATGAGTTGGGGTACGTGCTCGACCCGCACACCGCCGTCGGATTGCTGGCCCTCGAAAGTGAGCTACGGGAGCGACCGGACGCCGTTGGCATCGTATTGGCGACCGCGCACCCCGCCAAGTTCGCTGACGTGGTCGAGCCGATACTTGGCCGGGCTGTCGACATCCCTCCGCGCCTCGCGGCGACATTGGCTCGGTCCGTCGAGGCGGTTGAGATCGCGCCGACACTGAGGCAACTCCGCGACACGATGCAGGGGGGATGATCTGGTGGTTTTGAACTGCTGTACCTAGTTACAATCCGTGTGGTGGCGTTCACGCAAGGTGAGCGCTGGAGCGAGTGACGATAGAGGATGGGAAGAACGATGACAGCTGTCGCGACTGACGAATTCTTGAGGACGCTAGGGATTGAAGAGATCAATGCGGGCGGGTTCGGGGGATCATGGGTTGGGTCCGGTCCGACCCTCGAGGTGACGACCCCGGTAGACGGCTCACGCATTGCGAGCGTCCAGCAGGTCACCGAAGAAGAGTACGATACGATCATCGATCGCGCGCACGGCGCGTTTCGCCATTGGCGGACCGTCCCGGCGCCGAAACGCGGGGAGATCATCCGGCTCCTGGGTAACCAGTTGCGTGAGGTCAAGCGAGAGCTCGGTGCATTGGTGACGCTGGAGATGGGAAAGATCGCTGCCGAGGGCGAAGGCGAAGTGCAGGAGATGATCGATATCTGTGACTTCGCCACCGGCCTGTCCCGTCAGCTCTATGGCCTCACGATGCACAGCGAGCGGCCGGATCACCGAATGTACGAGCAGTGGCACCCGCTCGGCGTCGTGGGGGTCATCAGTGCCTTCAACTTTCCCGTCGCTGTGTGGAGTTGGAACACCGCCATCGCGGCCGTGTGCGGCGACGCGGTCGTGTGGAAACCCGCGAGTGGCACGCCCCTCACGGCCATCGCGTGCACCAAGATTGCGGAGCAGGTATGTCTCGACAACGACGTCGATCCGGCCATCTTCTCACTCGTGGTGGGGAAGGGGTCGACGATTGGCGCGAGGCTGCTCGCTGACACGCGTATCCCGCTCGTGTCGGCCACGGGCAGCTGCCAGATGGGCTACCAGGTGGCGCAGGTGGTCGGCAAGCGGCTGGGGCGTACGATTCTGGAGTTGGGCGGCAACAACGCGATCATCGTGACGCCCTCTGCAAACCTCGATCTGGCCCTACGGGCCATCCTGTTTGGCGCAGTCGGTACGGCGGGCCAGCGTTGTACCAGCACGCGGCGCATCATTGTGCACGCGTCCGTGCAGGACGAACTCGTGAAGCGGCTGGTGGCGGCGTACAAGGGGATTCGCATTGGAGACCCGCGAGATCCGAATACGCTCATGGGACCGCTCGTCACGCATGGAGCCGTGAACGACATGCAGGCTGCCCTCAAACGCATCGATCAAGAGGGCGGCGAGATTCTGTTCGGGGGCGAAACGCTCGACGGCCCCGAATACCTGGGTGGCCACTACGTCACGCCGTGCATCGCTGCTGTGAAGAACGAGTTTGCGATCGTGCAGGAGGAGACGTTCGCGCCGATCCTGTACATCATCGGATACGGCAAGGCGGGGTCGTCGCCCGCCGACGCCGTCGAAGAAGTCGCCGACGCAGTGCGGTTGCACAATGACGTGCCGCAGGGGCTGTCGTCGGCCATCTTCACCGAGAACATGCGCGAGGCCGAGTACTTCCTGTCGCATCGAGGGTCGGACTGTGGGATCGCGAACGTGAACATCGGCACCAGTGGCGCGGAGATAGGTGGCGCCTTCGGGGGTGAGAAAGAAACGGGCGGTGGCCGCGAATCCGGGTCAGACGCGTGGAAGACCTACATGCGGCGGCAAACGAACACGATCAATTGGAGTACCGATCTCCCGCTGGCGCAGGGCGTCAGCTTCGGCGACTAGCTCCGACCTTGGCAAGATCCTCGGCGCGCTGAACCAGTTTCGGCGCGCCGAGCTTCTTTGCGACGGCGCGAAACGTCCGCCTCGGCCCGCGCCACCGTAGCTCGTCGATAGAGGCAGAGACCGGCGCGTCGCGAACCAACGTTGCGATTTCGCGAAACAGGAACGCCAGGTCGAGGCCCCCCACGAGCGTGCGCGCGAGTTTGGCCTTGCCGCGAAGTTCAACGTCCCAGGCCTCTCCGTCTGCCGGCACGTGCTCGAGATGATCGTAGCGGGCGAGGACCGTGGCGGCGGATTTCTTGCCCCATCCCGGCAGACCGGGGTACCCATCGGCCGAGTCGCCCACCAGAGCCAAATAGTCCGGAATTGAGGCGGGTGACACGCCGAATTTTGTTTTGATGCCTTCCTCATCAATCACCTGGCGCTCTCGCCGATGGAACTGCAGGACGCGCGTGCCGGCCACGCACTGCGCGAGGTCCTTGTCTGGGGTGCAGATGAAGACGTGGTCCACGCGTTGGTCCCGGGACGCGAGCGCCACTCCACTGGCCAGCCCATCGTCGGCTTCGTACTCGACCATGCGCCACACGGCGACACCCATGGCCTCGAGCGACTCCTCGACGATCGCGAACTGCGAGAACAGCTCGGGCTCGATGCCCGAGCCGTCTTTGTAACCCGGCCACAACTCGTTCCGAAACGACTCGATGACATGATCGGTGGCCACAGCCACGTGTGTCGCTCCGTCTTCCAGCATGCTGAGGATGGATCCGCAGACGCCACGCGCAGCCGCCACTTCTTGTCCACGATCGTTGGTGGACGACGGAAGCGCGAAGTAGTGGCGGAACAGCTCGTACGTACCGTCGACGAGATGCACGTTCATGAGGTCAGAGGGCGGACTTGCCGGGTGAATGAGTACGGATGCTGGGGGCAGGGGGCTGGAGGGAAGCTGTGGCGTCGACGGCATTGAGACCGGCGCCTGGTTGTAGCGTGCATCGGTTAAGTTTCATCGCACCTTTCTCGGCGATGGATCCATGACTGCCCCCACGCGAGCCTACTATCCGCCATTTCCGATCCAAGAAGATGGAACGGAGTATCGGCTCCTGACCGAAGAGTACGTCGAGGTCGTGCCGTTTGGCGACTCGGAGATGTTGCGGGTCGATCCAGACGCGCTTCATCGAATCGCGCGCGAGGCACTCCGGGACGCCTCGTTTCTCTTGCGTACGGAGCATCTCGAGCAGGTCGCGGCGATTCTCGACGATCCCGAAGCGAGTGACAACGACCGCAATGTGGCACTCACGCTGCTCCGCAACGCGGAGGTGTCCGCGCGAGGCCAGCTCCCTCTGTGTCAGGACACCGGAACGGCGACCGTGTTCGCCAAGAAAGGTCAGCAGGTTTGGACTGGCGGGAACGACGAGGAGTACCTCTCGCGTGGGATCCTCGAGGCCTACCAAGTAGAGAACCTCCGGTACTCGCAGTCGCTTCCGCTCACCATGTACGAAGAGAAGAACTCGGGCACTAATCTGCCGGCGCAGATCGATATTCTGGCCACCGATGGGATGGACTACGATTTCCTCTTCGTGGCCAAGGGGGGTGGTTCGGCCAACAAGATGTTCCTGTTCCAGGAGACGAAGGCGCTGCTGCGACCGGATCGTCTGGAGCCGTGGATGGCGGAGAAGATGAAAACGTTGGGTACGGCCGCGTGCCCGCCATACCACGTGGCGTTTGTGATCGGCGGGACCTCAGCCGAGGCCTGTCTGAAGGCCGTCAAGCTCGCCACGACCGGATACCTTGATACGCTTCCCACCACCAGCTCCGAACCGGGCCAAGCATTCCGTGACCTCGAGCTCGAACAGCAGATGGTCGAGGCGGCATACGGCACGGGGATCGGTGCGCAATTCGGCGGGAAGTACTTCGCGCTCGACGTCCGAGTCATTCGCATGCCACGGCACGGGGCTTCGTGCCCCATCGGGATGGGTGTCTCGTGTTCAGCGCACCGGAACATCAAGGCCAAGATCAATCGTAGAGGGGTGTGGCTCGAGCAGCTGGAGCCCAATCCCGGGCGCTTCATTCCAGACGCCCATCGGCACCCGGACGACCGAGGGGTGGTGAAGATCGACCTCAACCGTCCGATGCCTGAGATCCTAGCGGACCTCTCACAGCATCCCATCAAAACCCGACTGGCCTTGTCCGGCACCATCGTGGTGGCTCGCGATATTGCGCATGCGAAGATTAAAGAGCGGTTGGACCGCGGCGAAGCGATGCCGGACTATCTGAAGAACCATCCTGTCTACTATGCCGGACCTGCGAAGACACCAGAGGGCATGCCATCAGGGTCGTTCGGCCCAACGACTGCCGGCCGGATGGACGGATACGTGGAGGAGTTTCAGTCCAAAGGCGGCTCGATGGTGATGATCGCGAAGGGCAACCGCAGTGCCCAGGTCCGCGAAGCGTGCGCCAAGTACGGCGGCTTCTATCTCGGATCAATCGGGGGGCCAGCCGCCATCCTCGCGCAGGACCACATCAAGCGCGTCGAGGTTGTGGAATACCCGGAACTGGGCATGGAGGCGGTCTATGAGATCGAAGTGGAGGATTTCCCCGCGTTCGTTCTGATCGACGACAAAGGGAACGACTTCTTCGCACAGATGCCGTAGGCCGCTCGCCTACGGGGTCGGCGAGGCTACTTGAGCGTACCTCGAAGGGCCTTCTTGGCGGCGTCCCGCACGTCCTTTGGCGCGTCCCGTTTGAGCTCCTCTAGGGCGGCCACCGATGATGCCGACTTCGCGAGTGCCAAGCCCTCGACGGCGGCGAGGTTGTCGGTGGTGGCTTTCCGCTTGAGCAGTCCTGGCTTCTCCTCCGCGGCCTTCTTGAGGGCCTCGATGGATCCTGTCGTGCCGATCCGGCCTAGTGCGCGCAAGTACTCCGCACGCACCTCGGGGTTCTCGTCCGATTCGATTGCGGTGACCAGTGGCATGGCCAGGGCGCCCAGGCCTTTTCCGCTGACCTGTCGAAACACGTCAATGCGCACGGTGGGGTCGGTGTCCTTCAGCACTTGCCGCAGGTGCGGAACGGTCGCTGCGGTGCCGATCCGCGCCAGCGCGACGCCGACGGCCCTCCGCACCCGGTCATCTTGATGCGAGACGACTTTGCCCAAAGCGGGCACCGCATCTTCCATTTCCAGCTCGCCGACAAGGTCGGCCATGTTTCGCACCACGTACCACTCCGGATGGGCCAGCATGCCCGTGATCGCTTCCGAACCTTCTTCGACTTGCCGCAGCATCCGCAAGTAGGCCTTCCGCTCGGCGAACGTTGGTGCTTTGGCCAGGAGTTCGAGGATGACCTTGGTGCCCGGTTTACCCGCGCGCTTGATCAGTAGGATGACATCCGACGCGTACAGGTCGTCCAGCAAGTAGGCCGCAAAACGTTGGAGGTTGCTTTCGGTCAGCAGCCGACGGAGTGCGACGCCGAAGGCCCGTCGTGATTCTTCCCCTGTGGCCTCGGCCTCCTTTTGTGTGAGAGCCGCCACGGCGTCGATCGCCTGATCGATGCGCCGGCGGTCGAGCGCGCGCACCACGCTGCCTTGCACGGTATCGAGCTGCTTGAGCAGCTCGGTGCCCGGTGCGTTGGCATCGAGCTGGCGAATGGCCTCCGACATCGATGCCGACGCGGAGATCTGACTGCGGATCGTGTCGTCGTACGCCCGCCCCGTATGCGCGCTCACCAACTCGAGGTCGGTGCCGTCCTTGGAGCTTGGCGCCGACGCAGAGGGAACGGGTGCCGGTGGAGGCGGCTCGCTGGATTTGGGCGCCGCCGGTGTCCCCGGCTGATCTAGATCGATGTGGGAGGCTGCTACGGCATCCGTGATCCGCATCTCGCTACGCTGTTGCCGCGCGGCGTCCGCGCTCGTGCTGACCACTGACACCGTCGTCGCCCCGACCTTCTTCAGGTGCTCATCGACCACGTGCCCCGGTCCGTAATCGCTCAAGTTGTGTGCGATGCCCCGCACCAAATGGAGGACGTCGATCGCTGCGGCGCCGTGCGCGAGGCGTAGTTCGGCGACTAAATGCGTTTCCATTTGCCGCTGCAGCTGGGAGAGGGTCTCCTGGTCCCCTTCGACGGCGATACCCTCCACAAAGAGGCCCGACTCGCCCACGCGCACACTGAGGCTGCGCTGGTCCGCGATGTCGACCAAATCTCGAAGTGCGGCCTTGAGGTCGCCCGTCTTCTCGGGCGACTCCCGCAGCAGCGCAATGATCTGACCCAGGAGGAGGGCGATTCGATCTGCCGTTCGCATATGGGGAGCGAAGATACCGTCTGGCCAAAACGGCCGGTACCCCAACCCGGCGTCGGATCGCATATTGGGGCCATGACGCCGGACCTTGGACTGTTGACACACCGCCACACTCTGGTGGCCACGGGGGACCGCTGACCCTGTGGACTGGTTGCCCGGCACCAGCATTTTCCGAGATCACACCGCCGCGTTTTGGCTCAGCGTCATCAGCGGGATTGCACTCGGGTTCGTTGCCGGGCGGATTCGCGCCTTTGGCACCAAGTTCGAAGGCAGCTCCTGGGTCGCTTGGCTGAGCGCGACCGCCGGACTGGTGCTTGGGGCGACCATCTTCCTGTTCGTCTCGATGTTCACCCTGCTCGCGAACATGCAGAGAGGAGTCGCCAGCGCCGGACAAGTGGCAGTGCTGAGCCTTCTGGCACAGTTGGTGATATTCGCCGTGCTGGTGCTGCGCCGAAAAACGTGATCGAGGAGTAGCCCCACGAGCGGAAACCGCTAAGTTGTTACATTCGCTGGAGGTTCACCCGCACGGCAGAGAACTCATGGCACCCACCTCCACTCGTGATCTTGCTGATTCCCGATCGCTCGAACGACGCGTCCGACTCACGGACTTCCGCGTCGATGTGGCCAACGAGCGTGCATGCGAAGCCAAGGTCGTCGTTCAATGGCCCGATGGGCCGTTCTTCACGGGTAACGCTCAAGGGGATGGCACGCCCCGCGGTCAGCTGCGATGTGCGGCTGAAGCGACGGCGCTGGCGCTGGTTCAGGCGTCGAAAGGGAAGGTCGCACTCGAGGTGTTAGCGGTCAAAGCCGTCGAAGGGTTCGACACGGTGATCGTGGTGGTTTCGTTGGCAAGCCAGATGGGAGATCTCTCGGAGCGACTCGTGGGATCCTGCCTCATCAAAGGCCAGGCGCCGCGGGGCGCGGTCCTGGCGGTATTGAGCGCAACCAACCGACTCTTTGGTCACGTGGTGCTCGCCGCCAAATCGAACTAGACGCCCTCCAGCTTGTCGGAATCGATCCACTCCCGTCGAAAAATCAACACGTGCCCGCATTTGCTACACGCTTCGACATGCCACATCACGCCTTCCTCGCGTTTCTGAAGTCCGTAGCGGGTGAGCAGTCCCGGTCCGGACCTGGCGTCGGATTCCAGCTTGGTGACATACACGCCCTCCATACACACGATACAGGTGCGTTCTGGATCTGAGCGGCGCTCAGTGTGTACGCGGTCAACGGCCGTCATGGTGATCCTCGGTGCGATTGTCTAGGTTGTAATACCGCATGGGACGCCAATCGGCAATCCCGTGACTATTTCATGATCAAGACCGGCGTGGCGATAAGCATGGCGATCTGGTGACTGATGGTCATCCAGGTCCGCGCCGGATCATCGGGATCGACCCGTCTCGAGCAGATAACGGTGAGGTCAACGTCCTGTTCCTCCGTGAACTTGGCAATCTCAGGAACGCGTTTCCCGTACCGAATGTGGAGTGCGACATTGAGACCCGCGTCACGAAGCGGGGCTGACACCTTTTCCATCTTCGTCCGCGCACTTTCCTCCAGTTCTTGATAGAAGTCCTCGAGCTCCTCCATGGGGGCGTCCAGCAATTCAATGACGTGGAGGATGGTAATCGAGGCGTCCATCGTTGCGGCGATCGTCTTCGCTGCCTCGACGGCCTGAGCGCTCTTATCGGTGAGGTCGACTGGGACCAGAATGTGCTTAAACACCTCGCCTCCGGTGACGAGTCGCGCGCATGGATTGTCGTAGGACGTGCAGCGGAAGTCAACGCGTGCGTTTGGCCCGGAACTTGCGATTTCTTGTGACGCGCTCACTGCCGGAGGGGCACTGATGCCTTGGTGCAACCACTGCTTGGTGAACCATGACGGTCCGTGTTTGGATGAGCGTAAGCGGCAGGAAGTTATGGGGGCGTTGGACGGCTTGCTGGGGAATGAGGTACGAATGTGCCTCACCTGTGGTGTCGAAGAACCCTTTTGTCCCGTCCAAACCTCAGTGATGTTCGGCCACGCCCCCGCCAGCCGCCCCCACCGGCATCGATGCCCGTTGCGTAACAACCGACCCGCCGCCTAGGCAGGCGTTGCAGAGCCGCATCGGCGCATCCCCACGACGGGGAATCGCGCCCGTGCATCCGGCAGTACTTTCCCGCATGTCCGTGCCTGTGTCAAAGCGTCGCGTCGTCTGGAGTGTCGTCGCGTTCGAGAGTGGGCTTGGCGTCGTCGCCCTTGTGCTGGCACTGCTCTGGAACGTGCCTCTGCGCGAGCAACTTGAAGGCGGTGCCGCCACCATCATCGTTGGCCTTGTGGCGTCCCTCCCGATGCTCCTTGTCATGATGATGGTGGCTGCACTGCCATGGGGACCAGTGCGCGAACTCGTCGAGCGGGTTCGGGAGCTGCTCGTTCCGTTGTTCGCGTCGTGCACACGACGCGACCTCGCCGTCGTAGCGCTCGCGGCTGGCGTTGGCGAGGAACTGTTGTTCCGCGGTGTGTTGCAGGCGGCAATCACAGCGCAGGCGGGGCCCGTGGTTGGGGTGCTGGTGGCGAGCATCCTCTTCGCCGCCGGACACGCGCTCACCCGAACGTACGCGGTTCTGGCAGGCCTCATTAGCGTCTACCTGGGGGTGCTGTTCCTGCGCTCAGGCGGTGTCATCGCTCCGATCGTTGCCCACGCCTGCTACGACTACATTGCCCTGCTACTTCTCATCCGAAATGCGGGCTCCGAGTGATGGCAGTCCCGTGGATGTTCCGTCCGGGGCTCGTCGCTATCTTTTATGCTTGTCATATGACACTTCTTCAGGGAAGCCTCCAAATGTCGTACGTCTCGAAAGTGGTTTGGCGTGTTGTACTGCTCCTACTTGTCGTTGGAGCGCCAGCCTTCGCCCAACAGCGTGTTACACCACCGGTGGAAGCCCTGGGCTTCACCATTGGTGATGACTATCACCTTGCCACCTACACGCAGTTTGAAGCGTACGTGCGGCAGCTCGATCGTGAGTCACCGCGCATCGCGCTGCGGGAGATCGGGCGAACGGCGGAGGGACGTCCGCAGCTCATGGCGATCATCACGAGCCCCGACAATCACGCCAACCTCGACCGCCACCGGAACATTGCGCGGCGCCTGGCGCTGGCTGAGGGGCTTTCCGACGACGAAGCCCGCGCGCTTGCGCGCGAGGGGAAAGCGGTCGTTTGGATCGACGGTGGGCTGCACGCCACGGAGGTCCTTGGTGCTCATCAGTTGTTGGAGTGGATCTACCAGCTGGCGAGCCGAACCGACGCCGAGACGATGCGGTTTCTGGACGAAGTTATCGTGCTGGCGGTGCACGCCAACCCGGACGGTATGGAGCTCGTGTCGAGCTGGTATATGAGGAACCCGAATCCCGAGGAGCGTTCGACCGGTGGGATTCCACGCCTGTATCAGAAGTACGTCGGGCACGACAACAATCGAGATTTCTACATGACCACGCAGCCGGAAACCGAGAACATGAATCGCATCATGTACCGTGAATGGTTTCCGCAGATCGTGTACAACCACCACCAGACTGGGCCCGCAGGCACGGTCATGTTCGCGCCGCCGTTTCGCGACTATCCCAATCACAACTACGACCCGCTGCTGACCCTGGGGATACACATGGTGGGTGGCGCGATGCATTCGCGTTTTGTGCAGGAGGGGAAACCGGGGGTCACCATGCGTTCGGGCGCGAGCTACTCGACGTGGTGGAACGGCGGTCTCCGCACAACGCCGTATTTCCACAACATGATTGGCCTGCTCACCGAAACCATTGGGAACCCCACACCCGTCACGATCCCATTCCTTCCGGAGAAGCAACTCGCGTCGAACGATCTTCCGTATCCCATCGAGCCTCAAACATGGCACTTCCGACAGTCGATCGAGTACTCGATCACGGCGAACCGTGCAGTGCTCGACTACGCGTCGCGATATCGGGAAACGTTGCTGTACAACATCTACCGCATGGGCATGAACTCCATCGAGAGGGGCAGTCGCGACCACTGGACGATGCGTCCGAGGCGCGTGGCCGCGGTGGAGGAGGCGGCCTCAGGATCGGCGGAGGTTCAGAGCCCCGGAGAGTTCCGGCGTCGGCGCGGGGTGTCAACGGAGTACTTCGACATGCTCCGACGCCCTGAGGATCGCGATCCACGTGGCTACATCATTCCGTCGGATCAGCCGGACTTCGCCACGGCTACCAAGTTCGTGAACACCCTGATGAAGAACGGCGTGCAGATTCACCGGGCGACACGCGCGTTCGAGGTAAACGGCACGAGTTATCCGAACGGGTCATTCGTTGTCATGACGGCGCAGGCGTTTCGACCCCATGTCCTCGACATGTTCGAGGCGCAGGACCATCCGGACGACTTTGCGTATCCGGGCGGTCCTCCTATTCCGCCGTACGACAACGCCGGTTGGACGCTCGCCTACCTCATGGGGGTGGAGTTCGATCGGATGCTGGACGGATTCGAAGGCCCCTTCGAGAAGCTCGACGACTTCGCCGCGCTCTCCGGAACCGTCGCGAACGCGTCCGGTGCCAGCGGCTTCATGATCGATCACGCCTACAACGACGCCGCAATCGTCACCAACCGCGTGCTGGCCGCCGGTGGGGAAGTGCGTTGGCTCACCCAGCCATTTGCCAGCGGTGGGACGACCTTCGAAACGGGAACGATCTATGTGCGGGCGGGCCGCGGGTTCAGCTCAGCGCAAGCGATAGCCATGGCGAATGAGCTCGGTGTGAACATGCATGGAGTGCGGGACCGTCCGAGCACGACCCTGCGCATCCGACCTATCAAGGTCGCGCTCTGGGATCGGTATGGCGGATCGATGCCCTCGGGCTGGACGCGTTGGCTCTTTGAACGGTACGAGTTTCCGTTCGAGGTCGTCTATCCACCTGATTTGGACAATGCCAATCTCGAAGAGTACGACGCGATTGTCTTTCCGACTGGGGCGATCCCATCGGGTCAGGGTGATGGTGGGTTCTTTGGTGGGGCGCCACGCAACGTGCCGACGGAGTTTGCCGGCCGTGTAGGATCGGTCTCGACTGACGAGACAATTCCGCGGCTCGTCGAGTACGTGCGAAACGGCGGCACCGTGGTTGCCATCGGAAGCTCAACGCGACTCGCGGAACACGCGGGCCTTCCGGTCGCCAACCATTTGGAAGGGGTTTCACGAGAGGAGTACTACATCCCGGGCTCCGTCCTGCGCGTCGATCTCGATGATACGCGTCCGGTGACGTTCGGAATGCCTGACGAGGTGGATGTCTTCTTCAACAATAGCCCGGTGTTTCGTCTGACCGAACCGGACGCGAACGTGCGTGCGCTGGCCACCTTCACGAGCCCGACACCGCTGCGGAGCGGCTGGGCATGGGGACAGGAACGTCTCGAGGGCGGCATCGCCATGATCGAGGCGCATCTGGGGAGCGGTCGGATGTTCCTGTTTGGGCCGGAAGTGCTGCAGCGGGGCCAGCCTCACGGCACGTTCAAGCTGTTTTTCAACGCGCTGCATCTGGCCGGGGTCGAAGCCCAAGCGCTCGTCCCCTAAGTGTACGGCCTCATCGCGTCTCGGTAACGACAAGACCTGCGACGGTCGTGCACATCGATAGCTCGTCGTCGGCCGTCCGTCGCCCGTGGTGGGTTCTTGTTGGCGCTGCTGTTCTCGTGGCGTGCGGCCCGTCATCTCCCGGTCGCGTCCTCATCACGTCGGGCGTCACCGACGAGGTCTTCGAGGTCGACGGACGGTCAGGGGAGATCGTCGAACGGATCCCACTGGACCCTCGTGTCGGCGAAACAGACGAGCCGCACGGCATTGCCGTCTCTCCCGACGGCGTGCACTGGTACGCGACCGTGTCCCACGGCGACCCGACGCTGTGGAAATTCGAGAGCTCAGACAACAGGCTGGTTGGCCGCCTCGCCTTGGGTATCAGCGGCGCGTCCCGCCTCGGAATCGCACCCGACGGAAACACGGCGGCCGTGCCGGACTACGATCGGAGCCGGCGCGGCGCCCCGAGTGAGGTGGCGGTCGTGCGTTTGTACGACCTCACGGTGACCCATCGCGTCACGGTTTGCGCGGCACCCCACGACGCCCAGTTCTCACCTTCGGGGGCCTTCCTCGCGGTGGCGTGCAGTCACGGCGACGAGATCGTGATTTTGGGGGGGCCGGACTTTGCGGAAGCCGGGCGTTTTCCCGTGGACCCAATTCCCGGACCAGCGGGGACACCGCGTTTCCGGCCGCTCAACCTCGTATGGGTCTCGGACGACCGCATCGCGGTCGCCTTGCATGACGCGGATCTTGTGCGCGTGCTCACTGTATCGGGAGAGGTGGTGGGCGATATTGCGACCGGCGCGGGACCGGCTCAGATCGCGCTGGTTCCAGGCGGCAGGCTCGTGTCAGCCAACCGTCGTGATGGATCACTGTCGATCGGGTCCCTGGCTCCGGTTGAGGAAGTTGAGCGGGTACCTCTCGGTGTGGCGCACCCGCACGGCCTGGCTGTGTCCGTTGACGGGACTGTGGTGTACGTGACCTATGAAGGTGATGCGAGTATTCCGGGTGGCGTCATCGCGCTGACTCTGTCCGACGCTTCCGTGCTTTGGAGGACTGAGGCGGGAGCGTATACTCTAGGTGCTGCCGTGTTGAAACAACGATAAGAACCGGTTCCAAGGAGCAGCTGCTGCAAATCACAGGGCGGAAGCGGATGGTCGGTGCGCTCGCGTGCCTGGCGATGCCGGTGGCCGCCGCATCGTGTGGCGATTCCGTGTCACCACACGACGCCGTCCAGTTGGCGTTCAGCTCGGCGGCTGTCGATCTGAACGGTGTTGCGTCTCAGGCCGTGGTCCTCGAGAACACGGGCCCGGTCGCCGTCGGCCCCGTGGCGTTTGTTGCACCCGCTGGGTTCGTGAACGATGGGGGCGTCGCCGTGGCCGGGATGGCTCTCGAGATCTCGCCGGCGGAGGTCGCGACGTTAAACCCGGGTGATAGTCACACGGTCAGCGTGCGGATCAGTGGGAATCTCGGTTCCGTTCCGGACGGAACGTACCGGACGGACCTCCGGGCGATGGTCGCCAATGAGGTTCGCGCCACCGTCACCGTGCAGGTGCGCCTCTCGGTGTGCGGTCGTGAACCCTTCAGGGTAAGGACGTTGACCGGGCCGACACAGATCGTGCAGGGGTCGGTAGTGCAATACACGGTGGACGTTCAAGATGCGAACGGGGCGATTCCCGTTGACGCTTGTGTGTCGTGGTCAGTTGCGCCCGCGTCCGCCGGGCTCATCGACGCTGCGGGCCGCTTCGTCGCGTATCAGGCGGGACCGGTCGAGATCGAGGCAGCGTCGGGCCTCGGTGCCCAGGGTACATCGGTGACCGTCACGGCCCGGAATCTGAGCGGAGCCTTTGGCACGGTCGGGCGGGGAACGATCAGTGAACGGTACTCGTCCGATCTGTGGGTGCACGGCGCGGTTGCCTACCAGGGCACGTGGAGCTCACGTCTCGGCAACCTCGGTAACACCTTGTACGTCTGGGACGTGGTCAACCCAGCGTCGCCGATTCTGACGGATTCTGTTGCCATCGACGCCCGTGTGGTCAACGACGTGAAGGTTCGGTCGGATGGTACGCTCGCCGTGATCACGCACGAATCGTCCACCGACGGATTGAACGGTGTCACGCTGCTGGATCTCACCGAACCACGGCACCCGACCGTTGTCCGGCGGTTCTTCCAGTCGCTCGAGTTTGGCGTCCACAACGCGTGGATCGAAGGGAACTACCTCTATCTGGTGGTAGACGGCGTTAGCCCCAGCAGCGGCCTTCGGATCCTGGATGTATCGGATCCCGGCAATCCCACGGTGGTGTCGAGCTTTTATGCTGGGAGCAGCTTTCTTCACGACGTGTACGTGCGTGACGGGCTCGCGTTCCTCTCACATTGGAACGCTGGCTTGATCGTCCTGGACGTCGGCAACGGCGTCGCCGGCGGATCGCCAACGGCTCCGGTCGAGGTGAGCCGAATCGCCGTGTCCGGAGGCCAGACGCACAACGCGTGGTATTGGCCCGACGCCGGATACATCTTCGTTGGCGAGGAGGATTTCGCTTCACCGGGCATCATGCACGTCATCGATGCGCGCGACTGGGCGGACCTCAGAGAGGTGGCCACGTTTCGGGTGGAGGGGACTACCCCGCACAACTTCTGGCTCGACGAAGCCTCCGAGGTGTTGTACTTGGCCTGGTACGGCAACGGGCTTCGCGCATTGGATGTATCGGGCGACCTTTGGGGTGAGCTCGACCGGCAAGGTCGCGAGATTGCGTCGTTCCAGTATGGCGGGTCTGGAAGTTGTCCAGGTTCGCTCAGCGTGGCGACGTGCACGTGGGCGCCCCAGGTGCATGATGGCAGAATCTTCGTGGCCGACATGAACACAGGACTGCGCATCTTGCAGCCGGTTGGCTTCTAATCTGGAGCCAGCTGCTTTCCTTACTTCCCGACGCCCGAGGATTCCGATGATTCTCGGCGACCCTATATTCGACGCGACCTCACACGCGCGTCATGGCCGAATCCGACGAACGAAAATCTGACCCCGAGTTTTGTCACCGACTCGCCAACGCCCTCGAAGGCGATTTTGAGGTGGGTGAATTGGTCGGCACCGGTGGGTTTGCCGAAGTATATGCCGCCCGAGACATGCACCTCGAGCGCGATGTGGCGATCAAGACGCTTCGAAGTGATCTGCATGCCAGCCCGAAAATCCGCGAGCGCTTCCTGCGAGAGGCGCGAACGGTAGCGCAGCTCCGTCATCCAAACGTTCTCCCGGTGTACGCCGTGGGCGAGCGCGATGGGATCGGGTACTTCGTCATGCCGCTCGTTGACGGCGAAAGTCTGCAAGACTACCTGGAGCGGACTGGGCCGGTTCCCGTTGATGAAGCTCGCCGCCTCATCATGGAGATCGGTGATGCCCTTGGGCACGCGCACTCCAAGGGCCTCGTCCACCGCGACGTGAAGCCGGACAACGTGATGCTGGAGGGGCCGGAGCGACGCGCACTCGTGATGGATTTTGGGATTGCCAAGGCCGTCGAAGTGCACGAACCGAAACTCACGGGAACCGGCATGGTCGTTGGGACGCCGCTCTATATGAGTCCCGAACAGGCGTGTGGCGATCCGGTGGATCACCGAAGCGACATCTATTCACTGGGAGTGATCGCCTTTGAGCTGCTGGCCGCCCGCCCGCCCTTCGTATCTGGCTCGGTGCAGGCCGTCATTGCGATGCACGTGATGCAGGATCCACCCGCGTTATCCAAGCTCAGGCCGGACTGCCCCCCGGACCTATCTGCTGCGGTGCATCGATGTCTCGAGAAGACGGCGGACCGCCGCTTCGAGTCGGCAGCCGAGTTGTCGCGGATCCTGCGAGGGGAGCCCGCGAGCGTGGTGCCGAATCATGCGCGAGCCAAAGAGCCCTCGAAGTGGCGCTTGCCTGGATCGCTCGGCGTCGGCGCGGCGCTTTTGTCCGTGACTCTGTACGTGGTGGGAGCCAGTGTTGTGATTCCGTTCGTTTTCGCGGTCGCCGCGCTGATCGGACTCTTGATCCTTGGTCAGTCCAAGGTACCAGGCTATGGAGATGTGGTCTTTGGCGCACCCAACTCTGGTACGGTCAGATTGTCCGGCACCCACCGTGCTGGATCACTGGATGCCGTCCAACAGGCACGGAGTGAACGGGCAGCGGTTGCCGCGATCGTGCGGTCTATGCCGCGGTCACAGACAGAGCGGCTGCCGGACGTGCGTCACCTGTGCGACGTTGTCGTCGCCCGTGTCATCGAAATCGGGCGCCGCCGCGACATGCTCGACCGTCTGGCCACACCAGCGAGCGGTCGCGCCACGCGTGTTGCGCCGCGTCTGGACAAGGCTGAGGTGGATTCCCAGATCACCAGACTCGAGGCTGAGGCGCGAGACCTCGCTGACGGGGTCGTTACGCTGAGGATGGCGCTCGAACAGACTGCGCTGCGCGGTGTCTCGATGAGCGGTGACCAGCTCACTGGTATCGTTAGTGAGCTCGAGGCGCGAGTCGGTCCGCGCGAAAATGCCTAGGTGCGCTCAGTGAACCTGCCGGCGAGTGGCCACCGCCACTCCCAAGCCAAACAGAACACCAACCACGACGACGGAACCCCAGAGGGATGATCCCCGCATGGGAGTCATCTGCCTCGGGACCGGTCCAAGCCGACTTGCCCAACGCGCGATCCACGCGTCAGGTGGTTCGCCGGCCGCTGCCTCGAAGGCGGCAGCGGGTTCCAGCGGAGATTGCCAGAACACCGTAAATCGATCTGGTCCCAAATCGAGCGCCATGTCGTGGAGGAGTCGGCGCTCGTATCCGCCGAATTGGTGCCGCTGACTCCACGCGCCCACAGTCCGGTAGTTGCTGCGAAGATCCAAGATCTCGTTGTATTGGTGCCGCCAGAGCCGGTCTGGTAGTGGCGGCAAACCGTTCGTCGGCCTGGATCCGTGAAAGAGGTCGCAGTCTCTACCGCGTTTCACGCACGAGAGCGCAGGCCCGGAATACAGGTACAGCACTCCACCATAGGGGTTCGCGTCTCGATCGAGCAGCGGCGGGTTGAGAGGCGTAGGTGTCGCCACCGAAGCGTAGTTGCGAAACGACCCCGATACCCAATCTTTGATCGTCTCGCTCGGCACCCCCACTGCCTGCACGACCGCACACGGGCCGAGCACGCCGCCATTGAAGACCCGGAGCCGCCACCTGTCCAGGTCCGACTCGGTGGCGGTCAACCACGGGTCATCAAAGTTGAACAGAACGAGGCAAACGCGGCCGTCTGTGTTGTGCGGCAGCAGCCGGAAAGCTCCGGTGCGGAGACTTGTGTCCGCCGTCATTGCCACGATCGTCCGTGCGGAGTGGGATTGACGGTACGGGAGTATCTCCGATTCCGCGGTCGAGCGAACTCGAGCGGTCAACCAATCCGGCACGCGCGGGTCCTGTATGAAGTACACACTCGCGTCATCGACTTGCGGTGCCGGTTGCGTCGCGATCACGGAATCACGCAGTCGCCAAACCGCCATGAGCTGCCTCGCGTCGCGAAGCGCGTACTCTAGGGCGTCCCGGTTTCTGACGGCGCGTCTGGACGGATCAGCGGTAGGTGTGCGGTACCAACGCTGGGAGGTTCTCTGTAGCGGGAGCATGGCTACTGCCACGGCGACGCAGAGTATGATTGCGAGTCCGATCCATCGTCCGAGCGTCAACGCCATCGTGAGCTGCCTGCCGCCAAGAAGGCCGTGACCACGACCCAAAACAACGTGACCCATGCAGACCTTGGTTGGACCTCGACCGATGGTGGGGCAGCGCGGAGTACCCAGGCATGCCACGTACGTAGAACCGAATCTATCGATGCCCGCGCCGCATGCTCGAGGCGCGCCTCAGGCTCCAGCGCGTTGCTCGTGATCAACCGCGAGTAGGCGCCGTCGCCACCAAGCTCGAGCGCCACGGCCGCCAGCGAACTGTGCGTCGCGAAGTCGAGCGGGAGTGACGGGTGGAAGTTCGTGCCCGGCGCATACGCCTCTACGTCCATCCCAGATCGATAGAGGCCGGCCAAGATCCGTACGCAGTCGGCGTCCGACTCGGACTCGATGCATCGACGTTCCCCATCCGTCTGATCTGCTCGTCGCCCCAGGTCGTAATCCCACTGGGGTCGTAGCTGCCCAACGAGGAAGCGTCGATCGGCGGCATTGAACCAAGCGCGCAGTGCCTCCTCCGGCGTTTGGTGGAGGCCGAGAGCTAATGACGCGCCGCAGGCGTCGATGTCCCCTGAGTGGCAGCGCTGAACGACCGTAAGCGGCGATAACACGATGACTTCGTAAATCCCAGGGAGTTCGGCAATCGAATCAGTGATGGGTACTCTCGGGCCGAGCCAGCTCTGGAATTGCCGTCCTGTTTCTGATCCGAAGTACCACTGCGCCGCGTCGTGAAGTTGAGAGGTGATGTTATCTGTAATTAGGCCGGCAAGGATTATGTCTTCCGTGACAACGTGACTTCCCCGGCCCAGGACCGCGAAGTACTTGTCTTGAAAGAGGATGGTGTCGGGCCCAACGATGGGGATGAAGCGATCGCGAAGTTCATTGACGGCGTCCTCCACGGCTGCGAGGTCCGCCCCATTCGTGATAACGGCAAACCCTCCCACCCGGACGGTATCCACATCCGCCCGCGTGATGCTGTCGTAGTAGCCAGCCGCCGAATCCCAAAAGCTCACCCGCTCGCGCAGCGAGTCAATCACGTGCGCAAGATCCTGGGCTTGCCCACTCATGGCTCGCCACGGCAGGGCAAGCAGAAACGCGATCGCGAGCATCAATTTCATGGTAGGCATTAGAGATCCACAAGCATCCATCGGCCGACAAACACTTCAAGTGGTCCGGGCCAGATGGTGATTCGGTCGAAGGCTGCCTCCAGCACGTTGAGGTCGCTTCCCGCAATCCCAGCCAGTAGTTGTGTCACGACCACAATACCGACGATCGTGAGCACCGCACCGGCGGCCCTCTGTGTCCCCGACGCGATCGCGAAGAACAGGGAGTACGCGAGCAACGTCGCCAACATGAACCGGGCTGCGAGCTGTATCGGATAGGCGTAGATGCCGGCCGGCAACGTTGTGAACCACGTGGCGGTCAGCGCCCCGAGGAATACCGTGATCATGGCGGGGGCGAGCAGGACGAGCCCGGCCGTGTAGCGCAACAACACGTAATACCAACGGGGTGTCGGTAGCACGAGTGCGTACACGTGATCGCCACGGTGATCGTGAATCCACGCGCTGGTTCCGACCAGGAGCCCGATGGCGGCAGCCAGGGCAGGATAGCCTCTTCCCCAAGCCGCGACCTGCTCGAGGAGGCCGGCAGCATCCCAGTACCGCTCGCCGGAATAACCGACACGGAGCATGAAGTACGGAATTGCGAAGCCGACCACCGCCACGGGCAGGAGCCAACCCCGGGACCATTTCCACTGTGAATAGAGGATTATGCGCAGCATGGCTCAGCCCTCGGGATGGCGCTCGCGAGCGACTTGTAAGAGTTCCACGAATCCTTCTTCCAGATCGAGGTCCACCACCTCCCGCAAGCTCGGAGTACTGCCTTCGAAGTACTGCGTCATGGGGTCCTGCCAGCCTCGCACGGTCCACACCTCGCTGTTGCCAAGTGCATCCGTGTCTCGGGCGAGGATGACGAAGGGAGTTTGCGCGACGATTGCCGGCACGTTCTCGACCCGGAGCCGCTTGATGCCACTCTTGAACGCCTGCATCGGCATTTCCGCGACGAGGTGACCGTCATCCATAACGCCCACCCAGTCACATATGCGCTCGAGTTCGTGCACGAGATGGCTAGAGATGAAGACCGTGGCCCCGTGCTCGGAGACGAATTCGAGCAGCGCCATCAACACGTCGCGCCGCACGACCGGGTCAAGCCCGTCCGTGGGTTCGTCGAGCACGAGCAGTTCCGGTCGCTGGGCAAGGGCCAACAGCATCATCAACTTTCCCGTTTCACCCTTCGACATGTTTCGGATCTTCTGGTTGAGACGCAGCCGGAACGTCTCTACCAACTGCGCGGCTTTGGCGGGATCCCACCGCGTAAAGAACGCACGATGCATGTTGAGGATCTCGTCCACAGTGAAGCTCGGATACAGGTGCGGGCGTTCCGGCACATAGCCCGTCTCGGCGAGTGCGGCGGTCGATTCCCCGGGGATGGTGCGGTTCAAAACGGAGATGGATCCGCGTGACGGTCGCAACAATCCCAGGACGAGTCGAATGGTCGTGGTCTTTCCGGATCCGTTGGGGCCCAGGAATCCGTAGATCGATCCCGTGGGGACGGCCAGCGAAAGGTCTCGGATCTCAAAGTCCCTGCCGGCTCGGTAGCGCAGGTCATGGGTCTCAATGGCGTTACTCATGGGTACCCCATTCGAGCTCTTCGCGGATTGCGGCCTTCAGGTCCTCAGTAGTCAGTCCGAGCCGTCCCCCGTCAACCAGCATTTGAGTCACGAGCGCGCGAGCCGCGTCGTTCTTCTCACCAGCCAGCCGGTTGTGGTCGAGTTCCCGCACGAACGTCCCGGTCCCGCGTTTTGATTCGATGAATCCCTCGCGCTCCAGCATGCGGTACGCCTGCACGACTGTGGCCGGATTGACCCGAAGCCGACTCGCCATCTGGCGGACCGACGGCAGCGCATCACCGGCCCCGAGGTCGCCGGCAGCCACCGCCACCCGAATCCTGGCGGCGATCTGGTCATAAAGCGGTGTTGGACTCCGACTGTCGAGCTTCTCAAACATACGCTTCTTTAACGCCTGTGTATCGGTCTACTAATACAGTGGAACAGTGCCGCTGCCTTGTCAAGTCCAACGTCTTATCTTGTTATGGCACAAGGACGTAACCGATGCTCAAGTCAATCCAGGACTTCTTTAAACGCACCATGGAGCCCGAGCCGGAGGGCGAGGAGGAGCCCGGCCACGATCCCGTTGCCGTGGCTGCGTGCGCGCTCATGCTCGAACTCGCCCACGCCGATGACGAGTTCACCGACGACGAGCGCCGACACATCGAGGAGGCCGTGGTCCGCCACTTCAACGTGCCGCCCGAGACGGCCGACGAGCTGATCGCGCTTGCCGACGAGGAGCGCCGACGTTCTGTCGACCTCTTTCAATTCACGTCCCTGATTGCGGCCAGCTACGACGAAGGCCAGCGCATGGTGTTGGCGGAGATCATGTGGCGGATTGTGTATTCCGATGGGGAGTTGGCCAAGCACGAGCATTACCTCATGCATAAGGTCTCCAAGCTGCTCGACCTCCGACCGGGGTATCTCGCGGAAGCGAAGAAGCGCGCGACCACTCGACGCGTCGACTGACGGATGAGTGATCTGATCTCGCGTGTGGTCGCGTACGCGCGCGCGCATGCGCTGTTCGAGCCACCAGGGCTCGCTCTCCTCGCGGTAAGTGGCGGGCCCGATTCGATCGCGCTGCTCGACCTCTTCGCCGCCGAGGACGGGGTCGGGGACCAGCTCGGCCTCGGGATCGCGGTCGCGCATGTCGATCACGGTATCCATGACCAGAGCGGCCTCGTGGCAGCTCGCGTGCGCGACGTCGCCGGGAAGTACGCGGTCCCGTTCTACGCAAGAAGCCTGAACCTCGGCGCCGGGGGGACGGAGACCGAAGCGCGAGCCCGCCGCTACGAGGCGCTCCGTGAGATCCAAGCGGAGGTGGGCGCCCCATTCCTCGTCACCGCGCACCACCGGGACGATCAGGTTGAGACGGTGCTGTACCGGGTCCTCCGAGGCAGTGCCCCGGCCGGTCTGTCCGGCATGCCCGTACGCGGGCGCGACGGACTGGTCAGACCGCTCTTGCGGTGCGAGCGTGCCGAGCTCCTGTCATGGGCTGAAAGCCGAGTCGAGTGGTACCATGAGGATCCCGCCAACGACGATCTCAAGCACGACCGATCCTGGCTGCGGAGAGAACTCATCCCGATGCTGCGCCAACGGTTTCCCGACGTCGACACTCGGGTGCTGGGGGTGGGTCGGTGGGCTGCTCGCGAGCGACGAGCGTGGAACGAGATGTTGACCGAGATCCCCGGACTACGCTTCGAGCACGCTGGCGATCGCGTGGCGCTGAGCCGCGATGCTGTCGCCGCTCTTCCGCGGGCACTGGCTGCCGCTGTGCTCCGGGCGGCGGCCCGTCACGTTGGAGTCGTGCTTGGGCCTCGACGCGCCGACCGCCTTCGCGAGTTCCTTGTGGCCAGCGGGAGTGGCCGCACGTTTGTGGTTGCCACGGGATGGGAGGCGCGGACCACGTTCGACCAATTGGTGATCGCCCGCGGCGAGGCTGTGAAGGCCCTCGACCCAGTGCAGGTCCTCCGCGCTGATTCCAGCCCGATCCGTTGGGGCGACTGGGAGTTCTCGGTCACGGCTGACACGGCCGGCATCGCGAAGCGCGAATCCTTCCATACGTGGATCGAGGAAAAGGAAGCGCACGTCCGCGGTCTCGAGGCAGGAGACCGCATGCGACCGCTTGGCGGGTTGGGGCGTCGGAAGGTGCGAAGGCTGCTGATGGAGGCACGCGTCCCACGGGAGCAGCGAGCGTCGTACCCCGTGTTCGTGCAGGGGCGACATGTGGTTTGGATTCCGGGCGTCTGCCGAGCGGCGGACGGCGTCCCGAAGACCGGTGAATCTGCGTGGAGAGTTGAGGCACGAGTGATCGATGAATGAGTCCATGACCGACGTGCGTGACCGCGTGCGGACAATCTTCGAGCCCGACGCCATCCAGCGGCGTGTACGGCAATTGGGGGAAGAGATCGGTGCGTACTACGCCGATCGGAACGATCTGCTTATCCTCGGCACGCTCAAGGGCAGCTTCATGTTCATGGCGGACCTGGTACGGCACGTTACGATCCCACATGAGATGGACTTTGTGGGTGCGGCTTCCTACGGGAAGAGCAAGACCTCGAGCGGGCATGTTCGGTTGTTCTATGACCCGGTGACGACGATGAGCGGTCGTCCGGTCTTGCTTCTCGAGGACATCGTGGATACGGGCCACACACTGCAGAATCTCGTACACCTCCTGCAAACCAGGGAACCCGCGAGCCTCGACATCTGTACGCTACTGCATAAGCGGAAATCGCATCTGGACCTCGAGCCTCGGTTCGTCGGGTTCGACGCGCCAGACGAATTCTTGGTGGGATATGGACTCGATTACGCCGAGCAATACCGGTATCTGCCGTTTGTCGGTAGCTTGAAAGATGGGTGAAAGACGATAATGACGGATAAAGGCACTTCCAACCGAAAGGTCAGCGTTTCCGGGCTGAGCCGGAACCTGGTGTTCTGGTTCCTGGTCTTTCTGATCCTGGTCATGGGTTGGCAGATGGTCGAGAACAACCGCGAGCCGGTTGAGACCATCTCCTACTCGGAGTTTCAGAAGTATCTGCTGCGCAACGACATTCAGACGGTCACGGTCGATCGGGACAAGTTCCTGACGGGCGAGTTCAAGCGAGCTATCAAGATCACGGCGCGGCCCGTGCAGAAGTTCGAGACGACCCTCCCGTTCCCGTCGTCGACCGATTTTGTTGCCACTCTCGAAGAGCGCGGGGTCGAGGTCACCGGTGAAGAGCCCAAGCAGGGGTTCGGCACGTTCTTGGTTGGCCTGCTACCGTGGATGATCCTCATTGGTCTGTGGATCTTCTTCTTCCGCCAGGTGCAGCAGGGGGGCAACCGCGCCTTCTCGTTCGGGAAATCCCGTGCCAAGCTGCTCTCGGGTGATACGCCCAAGGTGACGTTTCAGGATGTCGCGGGATGTGACGAAGCCAAGGTCGAGCTCCAGGAGATCATCGAGTTCCTGAAGGATCCACAGCGCTTCCAGCGCTTGGGTGGCCGGTTGCCCAAGGGCGTGCTGTTGGTCGGAGCGCCGGGAACGGGCAAGACGCTGCTTGCACGGGCGGTCGCCGGCGAGGCGGGTCGTCCGTTCTTCTCGATGTCGGGCTCGGACTTCGTCGAGATGTTCGTGGGCGTCGGCGCGTCCCGCGTGCGAGACCTGTTCGAGCAGGGGAAGGCGCACGCACCATGCTTGATCTTCGTGGATGAGATCGACGCCGTCGGGCGCCATCGCGGTGCCGGCCTGGGTGGGGGACACGACGAACGTGAGCAGACGCTCAATCAGCTCCTGGTCGAGATGGACGGGTTCGAGTCGAACGAAGGCGTCATCATGATCGCCGCCACCAATAGACCCGACGTGTTGGATCCGGCGCTGCTGCGCCCCGGTCGCTTCGACCGCCAGATCGTGGTGGACATGCCGGACGTCCGTGGCCGCGAGATGATCCTCAAAGTACATGCTCGGCGCATCCCGCTCTCCGATGATGTCTTACTCGAGCACATCGCTCGAGCCACACCGGGCCTCGCCGGTGCGGACTTGGCGAACATCGTCAATGAGGCGGCGCTGTTGGCTGCGCGACGCTCCAAACAACAGGTCGAGATGGTCGACTTCGAAGACGCGAAGGACAAAGTCATGCTGGGCGTGGAGCGGAGGAGCATGGTGTTGTCCGAGGAGGAGCGGAAGCTCACGGCCTATCATGAGGCCGGGCACGCGCTGGTGAGTCTTCGCTTACCGGGTCAGGATCCGGTCCACAAGGTGACGATCGTTCCACGGGGGCGCGCCCTGGGCGTCACGTTCTCGCTCCCCGAAGAGGATCGGCATAACTACACCAAGGAGTACATGCTCGGCAGGCTTGCGATGGCCTACGGTGGACGCCTCGCGGAGGAGCTGATCTTCGGCCCCGAGAAGGTCACGACGGGTGCCGCCCAAGACATCGAACACGCAACCGAGATGGCGCGGCGCATGGTCACGCAGTTTGGCATGAGTGACTTGATCGGCCCGGTGGCAATCGGCGACCGCGAACAACAGATCTTCCTGGGGCGCGAGCTGGTGCAACACCGTGAGGTCTCCGACAAAACCGCCGAGCAGGTCGACTCCGAGGTCAAGCGCATCCTGCAGGATGCCCACGAGCGCGCCCGCACCATTCTCGAGGCCGACCTCGAGACGCTGCATGCGATGGCCAAGGCGTTACTCGAGCGCGAGACCTTGGACCGGGAAGAGATCGTGCTGTTGGCCGAGGGCAAGAGCCTTCCTCCCCGAGCACCAACACCGGCGCCTCCGCCGGAGCCCACGGCGACGCCTCAACCCGAAGGGTCGAAAGCCGAGCCGCAGGGTCCGATTCTCGGAACCCCACCAGAACCCGCGGGGGCGTGAAGGCCACCCTCGTTGCACCTGATCCGGCAGCAGTCACTCACGCCCTGATCCATCGGGGCGAGGAAGTATCTCCCGCGCGGGCAACGGCACTCGGTCTGCAACCGGTTGTGCTTTTCCTCGACCGGCTGGATGCGTCGAGCACGGACGCGGTGGCGCGAGTCGCGCTCGAGAACCACCTCGAATACCTCACAGGTGACGGATGGATCTTGCTGGCCGGCTCAGCGGCCAAGCTTGGCGCACTGGGCCGGCCTGGCGCGTCCTCTCTACCCAGCGACGTTGCCGAGGCCGTTGGCAATGCAATCGCGCCTGTCATGGAGCCGGTCGACGCGTGGCTCGTGGCCGGAACCACGGTCTCGCTCGAGCAACCGCTCATTGCCGGCATCCTCAATGTCACACCGGATTCGTTTTCCGATGGCGGGCGCCTGGACCCCGACATCGCCGTGGAGCACGCCGTCGCGATGGTGGAAGAGGGGGCAACGATCGTGGACATCGGTGCCGAATCGACTCGGCCGGGCCGACCGGACCCCGTATCGCTTGAAGAAGAGTGGCGGCGACTCTCACCCGTCGTAGGAGGTGTGGCCGCACGGTTGCCCGGAACACTCGTATCAGTTGACACGGTCAAGGCGGAGATCGCCCGCCGCGCGTTGGAGGGTGGGGCCGCGGTGATAAACGATGTATCGGGGTTACGGCACGATCCGGCCATCGCGGACCGCTGCGCGGAAGCGGGGGCAGGGCTGATCTTGATGCATTCCCGTGGGGACGTGTCGACCATGGCGACCTACGACCATGCAGAGTACACCAACGTTGCGGGCGAGACGGCCAACGAATTGGATGCCGCGCGCGATCGGGCTCTCGAACGGGGTGTCGAACGCGCCCGGATCATCTTGGATCCGGGCTTTGGGTTCTCGAAAACGCCCGAGCAAACGTATGACGTGTTTCGCCACCTTCCCACGATTGTCAGCCTCGGGCAGCCCGTCATGGTTGGTCCCTCGCGGAAACGGTTCCTGGGAGCGGCCACGGGTCGCGACGTGCTGGAGCGGGATGTGGCCTCTGCCGCCGCGTGTGCGGCCGCCTATCTTCTCGGAGCGCATATCTTTCGCGTGCACGCGGTCGGTCCGACACGCGATGCCTTGAACGTGGCGGCCGCGCTTCGAGGAGCTTGATGTCATTCGATCAATTTCGGTATCTGATCCCTGGCCTGTGGGATCTCGTCGAGATCCTGATCGTCGCGTATGTGATCTACCGTTTCCTGCTCTTCCTTGCGGGCACGCGCGCCCTGCAGATTCTCATCGGCCTGTTGATCCTGGGCGTGATCTTCATGGGCGCCACCTTGCTGCGTTTCAACATGATCACGACGCTGCTGGGGTTCGTGTTCGCATACGGGGCGTTCGCTGCCGTTGTGGTGTTTCAGCCGGAGCTCCGCAACGCCCTTGCGCGCCTGGGGCGCACACGGTTGCTGCGCGTGCTTGCGCAGGGTGCGGATCAAGAGGTCGCCGATGAGATTGCCGAGGCCGTCGACCGCTTGGCCCGAAGCGGGACCGGCGCGATCATCGCCCTGGAGGGCGAGGTCTCGCTGAACGATTATCTCGAGTCGGGCACCCCGATGCAGGCCGCGCTGTCGGCCAACCTCCTTACGACCATTTTCACCCCGTACTCACCGCTCCATGATGGAGCGGTCGTCATTCAGGGCAAACAGATCGTGGGGGCGGCCGTCGTCCTGCCGCTCACCCAATTCCCCGTCACCGACAAATCGCTGGGCACGCGACATCGGGCGGCGCTCGGCTTGTCAGAGGAAACGGACGCGACTGTGGTCGTGGTCTCCGAGGAGTCTTCTAGCATTGGGATTGCCGAACACGGAGTTCTCAAGCGGGGTATCACCGCGGATCAGGTGCGGGAGATGCTCGCGCGGCGAGGCTCAGGCGGACTTGCGTTCACGGCCACGAGCGATAAGCCTTCTCCCGCCTAACGCCACGACACCCCGATCCAACGACTGACCGCGACGTGACTGAATCTGACACAGCACTCTCACCCGTGCGCAGCGACGGGCGCCTGTTGATGCGCGCCGCCGGGGCGGTGTTTGGCGTGGTGCTAGTCGGGTATGTCGCGACCTTGGCGCCGACGGTCACGTTTTGGGATGCCGGGGAGCTGATCGCGACCATCAAGATCCTCGGAATTCCACATCCGCCCGGCACCCCGCTCTTCGTCTTGATGGGGAATGTGTGGGGCGCCCTCTTCCCGGTAGGCGAATTCGCCTTCCGCACCAACATCATGACCGCGATCTTCTCGGCGACCGCAGCGGCCATGCTGTTCCTGGTGGTGGCGACGGCGCTGCGCGGATGGAGCGCTGCTGGTGGGGCTGCCTTGGAAGACGGCCTGGCCGGCGAACGCCTGTTCGTGATTGGCGGCGCGGCCGCGGCCGCCGTCATGTCTGGATTCGCGTTCACCGTCTGGCAGAACTCGAACGAGACTGAAGTCTACATGGTCGCGACCTTCAGTATCGCTGCCATCTGTTGGTTGGCGCTGCTGTGGCGCCAGGACCGGGGTGGCGGACGCGCCCCACACATCCTCCTGCTGATCGTGTACCTGCTTGCTGTCTCGATCGGCAACCACTTGCTCACCCTCCTCGTGGGCCCGGCCATCTTCGGGTTCATGTGGCATGTGATGCGCTCGCACCCGCTGCCCGATTTGGCGGATCGCCGCGTGGAGCTGGGACAGTGGCTGGTCCTTGTGGGCGTGTGGGTGTTGCTGACGGGGATCGGCCTTGGCCTCGATGTGATGCTGCTCGGTCTGACCGCCTTCTTGGCCACGTGGGTGGCGTTTCTGATTATCACGCCGATGTCGGACAGCCTCGGGCGTACGCTGGCCTGGTCCCAGTTGGGCGTGATCGCCGTGCCGGTGCTGCTGGCGTGGGTGGTCGTCCGGTTTGCCGTACCGATCGCGTTGGACCTCGTGACGGTGGCGATCGGTGCCGGCGTTCTCTTCGGGGTGCTTGTTGCCGTTTCGCTGGGGATGCGGCGGCTTTCGATGCCGTCGGCGGTATTTGCGATCGCGCTCGTCGGAGCATCGACCTACGCGTTCCTCTATATACGCGCCAATGTCGGTCCGCTGATCAATGAGGCCGATCCGTCGACTTTGGAGAATCTCTTCTCCGTCATCTGGCGCGACCAGTACCCACCGCGCTCGCCGATCGACAATCCCATCTATACCATGCGGGACGGCACGTTCCTCGATCGGGTGGGCGCGTTTCTCACCTGTCTCCCAAGGTTCGTGGACGGACCGGTGCCGGAGGCGCAAGCGGCCTTTGGCCAGGTGCCGGAGTGCTATACGGTCCGTAGCATTCCGTTGATGTTCCGGCAGATGCACATGTACCTGCAATACTTCGACTGGCAGTGGTCGAACGGTCTCGCGCCGTTCGATCCTGTGTTCGCGCGCAACACACCACTGGTTTCGATCCCGCTGCCATTTGGGCCCCGTATTGCGATTCCGATCCGAATCCCGTTCACACTCGCCGTTGCCTCCCTGGGCGTTTACGGAGCCACCGTGTTGCGGCAACGAGACCGATCTGCCTTCTGGATGCTGCTCTTGCTTTTCCTGACGACGGGACCTGGCTTGGTCGGGTATATGAACTTCAAGCCCGGATTCTCCTTGGGGTGGGACGTGTACACGGGTATGACGATGCATGAAGTGCGTGAGCGCGACTATTTCTTTACCGTCTCGTTCCAGGTGTGGGGCTTGTTGGCCGGTATCGGCTTGGCGGGCCTCTACGTGAAGGGAGTCGGCCCGCTGACGTCCTGGTGGCGGTCGATGCGCGGGGCAGCGTCTGCCGGTTCCGACGAGGACGCCGTCGCGGCCACCCGAGGATCCCGGTTTCCGGCCGTGTTTCTCATCGGATTGATGCCGCTCGTTCTGAACGCCAATGCGGCGACGCGGCGTCACGGGCCCGACGCGGAGTTGGCGCGTGACTTCGCCTACAATCTTCTCCAGTCCGCCGAGCCGTACGGCATCGTGTTCACCAACGGCGACAACGACACGTTCCCGCTGTGGTACCTGCAGGAGGTGGAGGGGGTCAGACAAGACGTGTCCGTCGTCAATCTCTCGCTTGGCAACACCGACTGGTACCTGAGGCAGCTCCGCGACAATCCCGTTCGGCCGTTCGACGCCGAAGCGTCGCCGTGGTTCGCCGATCTCGCACCCGACGAGCCTCCGCCGCCACTTCACAGTTTGACCAACGAAGAAATCGCGGCGCTGCGGTCGCAGTTGCTCCGGCGCGAGCTCACGATCAAGCATGGGTTGGTCGAGATCACCCTACCGGAGAACTCGCCGGTCTACATCAAGGACGTGCTGATCCTTCGGCTGCTCCAAGAGAACTGGGACCAGCGACCCATGTACTTCGGCCTCACCGCCGGCACGGAAAACTGGCAACAGGTGCAGCGCCACCTCACGCAAGAAGGTCTGCTGTTTCGCGTGCATGCACAGGAGCCGCCCGATCAAGACAAGCTCGGTCCCGGCCTGTTTGGTGTGCCCATGAACGTTCCGCGCACCGATTCACTCGCGTGGGAAGTCTTCCGCTATGCGGATTTGTTTGCCGCGGACACGCTGCAGCTCGAATCGACGGCTCGCAACATCGCGGTCAACTTGAGCTACCCGTTCTATTCTCTCGGAAACGCCTACGAGTTGCTCGGCGACCCTGAGCGGGCGCTGGCGAACCTGCTTCGCGGATACCATCTGCAGCCAATCCCTGAGATGTTGCGGGTAATGGACAACGTGCGTGATTCCATGGCGCTTGAGCAGGTCCCGCCGGCCGTGTTTGGCGATACCCCTGTTGGAGTGATCGGCGACACGCGCCGGTAGCGCCTGGGTGGCCGCTTGGTTGGCCACTGCAGGTCGGCTAGCTTTCAAGGTTATGAGTTTTGCGGCGCTGCCGGACAATCTCACGCGAGTGCGGGAGGACGTGGCGGAGGCCCTGGCGCGCGCGGGCCTGGCGCATCGTGTACGCATCGTCGCAGTGACGAAGGGGCACCCGGTGGCGGCGATTCGAGCCGCGATGGCCGCCGGACTCGAGGACGTGGGCGAGAATCGCGTACAGGAGGCGGTGCGAAAACACGAAGAACTTGGGAAGACGGGGTGCACGTGGCATCTGATCGGACACCTGCAGACCAACAAGGCCAAGCTCGTGCCCGGCCGGTTCGGGTTCGTGCAGTCCATCGACTCGATCCGCGTGGCAGAGGCGGTGGATCGGGCCAACGCGGCGGCAGGCCTCGGCCCGACGGATGTCCTCGTGCAGGTAAACCTCGCCAGGGAAGCGCAGAAGAGTGGGTGTGACGTGGCTGCCGTCCCCGCGCTCGTGGAGCGCGTCTCCGACCTCGGGCGCTTGTCGCTTCGCGGGCTCATGACCATGGCGCCCTTCACGGATGACGAATGTGTCCAGCGCGAGATCTTCGCCGGCCTTCGCGTCCAGCGTGAGGCGCTCGAAGCACAGGGGTATGACCTCCCTGAGTTGTCGATGGGGATGTCCAACGACTATCAAGCGGCGGTCGCCGAAGGCGCGACCATGCTGCGATTGGGGACAGTCTTGTTTGGAGCACGGCCGACATGAATGACGAAGGCTTCCGGCTCACGCCGGTCGATGTCCGCGGACAGCAGTTCCGCCGTGGAACGTTCGGATACGAGCGCGCGGGGGTGGAGGACTTCCGGCAACGCGTCGCCGATGAACTGGAACGCCTGCTTCGCGAGCGGGCCCAGATGGAAGACCGGATGGAGAACTTTCGTGAACAACTTCGTGCCTTTCGCGACCGTGAACGCGCCCTGAATGACGCGGTGATCATGGCGCAGAAGATGCGTGAGGAAACTGAACAGATTGCCAAGCGCAACTCGGAAGTCACCCTTCAGGAAGCTCACGCCAGGGCCGAAGGCATCATCAACGATGCGCGCTCGAGTGAGGTAGCCGTACGTCGTGACCTCGAAACGGCGCAACGGCAATTCCAGGGGTATCTCACGGCCTTTCGCCAACTGCTCTTGCGGCAAATGGCGGAACTCGATGCGCTCGCGAATCACGAACGCGACGGGAATCCTCCGGCGTGACATCGACGGAAACGCTCCCGCAGCAAATCGATACTGCGGTCAGAACGATCCGGGCCCATACGGATCATGTGCCGGACGTCGGGGTCATTCTCGGAACGGGGCTCGGTGCCTTGGCTGAGCAGATGACCATGACGGCGGAAGTCTCGTACGACGATATGCCAGGATTTCCGATCTCGACGGTCGAGTCGCATCACGGACGTCTCCTGTTGGGCTCGCTTGGTGGGAAGAAGGCCATTGCCATGCAAGGGCGCTTCCACCGTTACGAAGGGTATACGATGCAAGAGGTGACGTTCCCCGTGCGCGTGATGCACGCGTTGGGAGCGAGAACGCTTGTGGTGTCGAACGCCTGTGGCGGTATGCACCCGTTGTGGTCGCCCGGCGACCTCGTGCTGCTCGCCGATCACATCAACTTGTTGGGCGATAACCCGCTGGTTGGCCCCAACTATGACACGCTAGGGCCGCGCTTCCCCGACATGTCGGCTCCCTACGATCCCGCGTTGCGCGAGCTTGCTAGGACGGTCGCCCGCGATCTCAAGATCACGCTGCGTGAGGGGGTCTATGTGGCGGTCGTCGGTCCGAACCTCGAGACGCGCGCAGAGTATCGGTTCCTGCGATCGATCGGGGCGGACGTCGTGGGCATGTCGACGGTGCCAGAAGTGATCGTGGCGATCCACGCCGGCATGCGCGTGCTGGGGGTCTCGATCATCACGGATCAATGTCTCGCCGACGCATTGGAAGCGGCGGACATCCCAACGATCATTGCCACGGCACGCTCCGCCGAACCCGATCTCACTCGGCTGATCACGACGCTGCTGGAAAGGCTCCACTGATGGCGTACCCCCAGCTGCGCGCGGCCGGCACATCCCTCGAGCAAGAACTGCTGGAGCTTTGGCGGAGCGAGGACCTGTTCCATCGTACGATCGACGCGACCAAGGACGGCGATCCCTTCGTGTTCTACGAGGGACCGCCAACCGCCAATGGCAAACCCGGCATCCATCACGTGTTCGCCAGGACGATCAAAGACCTGATCTGCCGGTACCAGACCATGCTCGGTCGGTCGGTGACGCGCATCGCCGGGTGGGATACGCACGGCCTCCCCGTCGAAATCGAGGTCGAAAAGGCGCTGGCGATCAGTGGCAAAGCGGACATCGAGCAGTACGGTGTCGCCGAGTTCAATGCGCGGTGCAAGGAATCCGTATTCGCCTACAAGTCGGATTGGGAGCGGCTGTCCGAGCGCATCGGTTATTGGCTCGATTACTCGCGGCCGTACGTCACCTATACGAATGACTACATCGAGACGGTATGGTGGCTGCTGAAGCAGTTGGCCGACAAAGATCTGTTGTACGATGGACACAAGGTGCTGCCATACTGCCCGCGGTGCGGGACGTCGCTGTCCAGCCACGAGCTCGCCATGGGGTACGCACCGCACAAGAGTCCTTCCATCTATGCGCTGTTCCGCGTGGTCGGGGACGGCGACCGATACCTGCTCGTGTGGACGACAACTCCATGGACGCTGCCGTCCAATATCGCGATCGCCGTCAACCCGGCGTTCACCTATGTGGAGCTCGACATCGATGACCGTCGTGTGGTGGTAGAGGAGTCCATCGCACAGCGGCTTGCCGTGACCGGGGCCACGCATGGAGAGGTGCTCGCGTCATTCCCGGAGGTGGATCGCTTCCATGGTGGCGACATGGTGGGGTGGCGCTACGAGCAGTTGTTGGACGCGGTCCCGGTGGATCCCGCCACGGCGTTCCGCGTCGTGGCAGGCGACTTCGTGACGAACGAAGAGGGCAGTGGTCTCGTGCATATGGCACCGGCGTTTGGCGGTGACGACTACGCGACGATCCAGCGTGAGGGGTTGGCCTTCGTCAATCCGGTGGATGAAGGCGGGAGGTTCGTGGACACGGCATGGGATGCGATCAACGGGCGTACGGTGTTCGAGGCCAATCCCGTCATTGCCGGACGTCTATCCGACGAAGGCAAGGTTTTTGGACGATATCAGCAGGAAGGATACGAACACACGTATCCGTTTTGCTGGCGCTGCAAGTCCCCACTCATCTATTACGCTCGGCAATCGTGGTTCGTCCGTACCACCGCGTTTCGCGAGCAAATGATCGCATTCAACGCGAAGGTACACTGGTACCCCCCCGAAGTGGGGTCCGGACGCTTTGGTGAGTGGCTGGAGAACAACGTCGATTGGGCGTTGTCGCGGGACCGTTACTGGGGAACGCCGCTTCCCGTGTGGATCTGTAATGCCAATGACGCGCACCGGACGGTACTCGGTTCGTACAAGGAACTGGCATCGCGATGGGGACAGCCATTACCTGATGACTTCGATCCCCACAAGCCCTTCATAGACGAGTACACCTTCCCGTGCTCTGAGGACGGGTGTGCAGGGTCGATGGAGCGCGTACCCTCGGTGATCGACGCTTGGTTCGATTCGGGTGCGATGCCGGCCGCGCAGTGGCACTACCCGTTCGAAAACACCGAGGCATTCGAGAGTCACTTTCCAGCTCACTACATCTGCGAGGGACTCGATCAGACGCGTGGCTGGTTCTACTCGCTGTTGGCGATTGCGACGGGCGTGTTCGATAGCCCGGCGTACGCGAATGTGATCGTGAATGGGTTGCTCCTCGATCCCGGCGGCCGGAAGATGTCCAAGCACATCGGCAATGTGGTGGACCCGTGGGTGGCGGTCGAAGAATTCGGCGCCGATGCTGTGCGTGTGTACCTCCTCGTGTCCAGTCAGGTCTCACAGGACAAGTTGTTCGACCGGAACCACATCACCGAGGTCGCCGGGGGATTCCTGAACCGATTGCGCAACACGTACGGGTTCTTTGCTCTGTATGCCGGTGATTGGTCGCCGGCCGATGTGCCGCCACTGACCCAACGACCGCGCATCGACCAGTGGTTGGTGTCGCGGCTCGATACCCTAGTGCAAACGGTGCGAGAGGCGTGGTCGGATTATGACGTGACTAGTGGCACGCGGGCGGTCATCGCCTTTTGCGACAACGAATTGTCGAACTGGTACGTCCGCGTGAACCGCTCGCGGTTTTGGGCTCCCGACGCCGAGGCCGATGCCTCGGCCCTCGCCACGCTCCACGAGGCGTTGCACATCGTGAGCCGCCTCCTAGCGCCGGCCGCGCCGTTCATCAGCGACGCCGTGCATCGAGGGCTGACGGGCTCATCCGTCCACGTAGCGCCCTTCCCGAGCGTGGCGGGGCAGCTCGATCCTGCCATGAATGCGACCATGGACGTCATGCGCACGCTGGCTTCCCTTGGCCGTTCCGCCCGGGAGGAAGGCGGGATCCGGGTGCGGCAGCCGCTGCAGACCATGCGTGTTGCGGTGCCGCTCGCCATCCGTGGTGGCGTGTTTGAGGAGTTTCTCGACATCGTGCGCCAGGAAGTCAACGTGAAGTCCATCGAGATCGTCGAGTCGGATGCCGACCTCGTCACGCTCAAGGCCAAGCCCAATTACAAGGTCATCGGTGCTCGGTACGGCAAACAGACCCCGGTCGTGGCCAAGCTCGCGAGCGAGTTGGACTCGGATCAGCTCCAACGACTGGAAGCCGGCGAAACGGTGACCCAGCCTGGGAGTGATGGGGGGCCTGTGGAGATCACACCGGATATGGTGACGCTTGTGCGCGAGGTGGTGACGGAGTGGCTCGTGCAAAGCAAGGGCCCGGTCGTGGTCGCGCTCGATCCGACCCTCGACGACGAGCTTCGGTCTGAGGGAACTGCCCGTGAAATCGTCAACCGCGTGCAGAGACTTAGAAAAGAAGCGGGATACGATTACAATACACGGATTGCGCTTGGCCTGGTGGGGCCGGATCCTGTCGTCCAGGCCGCGGGTATGCATGAGGCGTTCATTGCCGGGGAGACGCTGGCCCGGGAGATGCGTATTGGGGCTGACCTCGTGGGCAATGACGTGCGGGAGACCGTCGACATTGATGGGCAGAAGCTGGTGATTTCGCTGCGGCGGTTCGACGGCGAATCCCGAAACTAAGCGGAAGGATGGAGTGACAGGCACGATGAAGAAGAAGGAACTCAACCACCTGGAACAGCGCCTCCTCGAAGAGCGTGAACGGGTGATCAAAGAGCTCGGACACTATGACGAGCAATTCAGTGGAACGCTGCAGGCTTCAGATGGGGACCTCTCCTCCTATTCCTTTCATATGGCGGACCAGGGCACCGACGCCATGGAGCGAGAGAAGCAGTTCCTGTTCGCTTCCAAAGAGGGCCGGTATCTCTGGCACGTGAACGAAGCGCTCCGGCGCCTCTACCAGGATCCCAAGGGTTTTGGGAAATGCCATGAGTGCGGGGACGACATCGCCTTCGAACGACTGGACGCATTGCCGCACGCCCGACTGTGCATCAGCTGCAAGGCGAAAGAGGAAGATGGCAAACGGGATTAGGAGCCGACTGTTTTGGACGATCGGGGTCTCGGTGGTGGTGCTCGATTTCGTCACCAAGCAGATCGCGGTGGCCCAACTCTCGCGCGCTCCCGTTCGCGTCCTCGGTGACTGGCTGCTGCTTCGCCTCGTATACAATCCGGGCGCGGCCTTCGGGGTGCATGTCGGCGAGTATTCACGTTGGGTCTTTATGTCCCTCGCGATCATCGCGCTCGGTGTGCTCGGCTCGATGGTCGTGCGATCGGCTCGCACGGATTGGTTTCGCCTGACGGCCCTGGCGCTCGTGTGCGCGGGGGCCGTCGGCAATCTGGTTGATCGGTTTCGCAGTGCCCGTGGCGTGGTCGACTTCATCGATGTCTACATCGGGCCACTCCATTGGCCGACGTTCAACGTCGCGGACATGGCCGTTACTTGCGGCGCTATTGCCCTCGCGGTCGTCTTGTGGCAGGAGGGAGAAAAGGATCAGCGGGCCGCGCGGTCAGGAAAGTCCGGGGAAATGGCCGAGGCCTAACGATTCCATCCTTCCGGCTCCAGGTCTGCGTGCCGACCACCGAGCGGCTCGACCGCTTCCTCGCTGATCAACTCGCACTCTCCAGAACGCTCGTCGGCAGACTCATAGGTGACGGCGGCGTGCTCGTGAATGACGCCCAGGCACGGGCGTCGCGCACGCTGGTCTACCGCGACGAGGTGGAGGTCCGCCTTCCCGACGACCCCACCCCCAGAGCGTTCAAACCGTTTCACCACCCCGTCTCCGTGGTCTACGAAGATGACTGGTTACTGGTCCTCGACAAGCCGGCGGGGTTGGTTGTGCACCCCGCGCCTGGCCACTGGGATGACACGTTGGTGAACGCGCTTGTGGCCCGCGGGACGGCGTTGTCGCGAGAAACGGGGCGGCCCGGGATCGTCCATCGACTGGACAAGGACACGTCGGGCCTCATCATCGTGGCGAAGACAGACGACGCGCATCGGCGGCTGGCCCGCGAACTCTCGGCGCGCCGCGTCCGGCGCGTGTATGCCGCGCTCGTGTGGGGTCATGTCAAAGGACCGATCGACATCGATGCCCCGATTGCCAGGCATCCGCGGGACCGGAAACGCATGGCCGTTTTGGCGACTGGCCGACCTGCCGTCACCCACGTGGAGCCCGTTGCGCGATTCGATGCCACGGATCTCGTGCGTGTTACGCTGGCGAGCGGTCGCACCCATCAGATTCGCGTGCATCTGGCGTCGACCGGACACCCGGTCGTCGGTGACCCCGTGTACCATGGCGGTGGCGCGCGGCGCGTCTCGGGTCAGCAGCGATCGCATGCCGACTCGATTCAGCGGGTGACCTCGCGGCAGGCGCTCCACGCCACCCTGCTCGAATTCCGGCATCCGGCGTCGGGCGACGTGGTCACCTGTCGGAGTGAATGGCCCTCCGATTTGCGGTCGGCCCTGGCGGCGGCGGCCGAGGATCCCGGACTGCTTGATCGACCTAACCCGTTGGAGTATTTTGACTTTCCCCCTTGATTGCGAACACCTGCGAGACGTCGTGTACAGTCAGAATTCGCGGAGGCTATGGCCGGAACGCTGCCCATTGACGCGATCGCGAAGGTCTGACCGGACCGACGTGTGAGTCATTCCGTACTCATCTGTGACGATGCGATCTTCATGCGTCGTCTGCTCCGCGAAATCTTGGAGCAAGGCGGCTATGAGGTCCTCGGCGAAGCCGCGACCGGGGCAGAAGCGATCGAGCGCTACAAAGAGCTGCGTCCAGATTTCGTGACGCTGGAGGTGGTCATGCCGGATGTCGGGGGTATCGACGCCGTGCGTGCGATTCGCGCGTTCGATGCCGACGCGCGCATCGTGATGTGTACCGCCCTGGGTCAGCAGTCGCTGATCAATGAAGCGCGCGACGCTGGTGCCCGCGAGTTCGTCGTCAAACCCTTCCAGCCGTCGCGCGTGTTGGAGGCCGTGCAGCAGGTTCTCGAGTGACCCTCGCGGTCTCCGCGGGGCGATCGTAGCGGCTTGGAGCGATGTCCGCATCTCCGGTATCCGAGAAGGATCAAGATGCGCTCCGCGCGTTGGCTCGGCGCGTAGACCCATCCGACGCCGGCGCCCAAAACAATTTGGGCGTTGTCTATTTCCAGCGCGGCATGGTCGAGGAAGCGCTCGACCAGTTTCAGTTGGCGGTCAAGCTCGATCCCAAGATGCAGATCGCGCAACGCAACCTCGAAATCGCCTACCGGGATACGGGGTACTACGACCGACGCATCACCGAGCTGCGCGAGCGGCTTCGGCGCGCCCCGGACCTGCGTGAAGCGCGGTGGGAATTGGGGCGGGTCTATGTCTCGCTCGGCCAGTATGATCACGCGCGCGACGAATTCGAGGAACTGATTGCCAGGCATCCGGATGATGTCGCGGTGCTCATCCAGCTCGGTCTGGTTGAGAAGCATGCGGGCCATCTCGAGGCAGCCAGCGAGTGGCTCCAGCGAGCTCGCAGCCTCGACGAACGCAGTGGTGTCGTCCATCTCTACCTGGGGGAAGTCCTCTACAATCGCGGGCTGAATCGCGACGCCCTCGACTCCCTTCGCAAAGCGATCGAGCTGAATCCAGAGAATGCGGATGCGCATTACGAGATCGCCTTCGTCCAAGGCGATATGGGATTGCACGAAGAGGCTCGGGAGTCGACGCGCCAGGCAATCCAACTGAACCCATCCCTTGGGCGTGCCCAAACGAATCTGTCGCTCGAGCGCTTTCAGCGGGTCGATGGCCGCCGCTCACAGGCAGCGGGTGGGCCGGGGCGCGTGACACGTCCCAGCGTCGAAAGCGCCCAGCCCCACTATCATCTTGGCATCGCGTTCAGGCAGAAGGGCCTGTTCGTCGAGGCGCTACGGGAATACCGCGTCGCGCTGGATGAGGGTGAAACGCGCGAACTCGTGCTGGCCGGCATGGCGGAAGTCGAGTTGTTGCGGCGCGAATACGAAGCAGCACTGTCTCTCTACGACCGCCTGGTGCAGGACGGTGTCGAACAATCCAAGATCTTGAACGAGCGAGGCGTGGTCTTGCATCAGCTGGGTCAGTTCGACGAGGCCCTAGCATCGTACCGTCGCGCGTGCGAGTTGGATGAAGGGTACGTGCTAGCTCAGAACAACCTCGCCATCACGATGGCCCAGCTTGGTCGCCACGAGGAAGCCGCGGAACTACTCGGTGACACGGTCCGGGCCCATGCATCGGCAATTATCCCACGGGTCAACCTTGGACTACTGCTGTACACCATGGGCCGGCACCAGTTGGCGATTCAGGCGTTTCGACAGGTCATCGACGTGCACCCAAAATCGGCAGTGGCCTGGAACGGCATCGGGCTCGTGTTGACGCAAATCGGACGGACCGAGGATGCGAGGAACGCGTTCGCACGGGCCGTGGAGGCTGACCCGCGGTGCGCTGAAGCGCAGTACAACCTCAGCTTTGCGCTCTCCCAACTTGGCGACTTCGACGGAGCCCTCCGTGCGGTGACACGCGCGCAGACGCTTGATCCCTATTTCACGCCCCAGAAGTTCCGGTTGGCCATCGATCTGCACGACGAAGAAAGCAGCGTGGAAGTCGTCCCCGAGATTTCGGCGGACGTCACGGCAGAGATGAGTTCACAGGCACTCGTGTTCGATACCGGGCTGCTGGACAACCTGTTTTCGGAGCTCGACCATGAACCCCCCCCGGCGCCTTCGGCCGAACCGCGCGACCCGTTCTCGCTCGCGCGCGACTACCAGGAAAAGGGGCTGCTCGAGCTCGCGGCCGCGGAAGCCAACCGCGTCATGGCGCGCGGAGGGGATGCGCTCGACGGACACCTCTTGCTCGGTCACATTTTCGCCGGCCGCGGATTGCACGGAGAGGCCCTGGAACGCTACCGGGCTGCTCGGGCGATCGAGCCGGAACGCACTGATGCGCGGCTCGGTGAGATCCGTGCTCTCTTGGCGTTGGATCGCGGGCGCGAAGCGCTCCCGAGCGCGCTCGAGCTAAGCGACATGTCCGACGATGTGAATTCGCGAATCGTGCTCGCCGAGGTACAGATTGCCAGCGGGAGTCCGGCCGAGGCCTTGGAGACGTTGGCCGCGGCCAGAACCCGCGCGCCGCAGCGGGCTGATTTGTTGAAACTCGAAGGCGACATCGCCCTGTCGCTCCAGAATCTGGCGACCGCGCGGCAAGCATATGAGAGCGCCATGGCGTTGGACCCGCGCTTCCTCGAGGTCCGGCTGGCGCTGGCCAACGTCTATCGAGAACAGGAAGCGTGGGGCCTTGCAGAAGACGCCTACCGCGCTGCGCTCGATCTCTCGCCGAATGCTATGGAGGCGGCGGTCGCTCTCGCCGAGCTGTATCGACGCGACAACGAGGCCAAGGAAGCCGTGAATCTGTTGGTCGACGTGCTTCGGTCCAATCCCTTGTCGCTAGAGGGCCTGCTCGCGCTGGGACACGCGCTCATCGACGACAACCGGTTGGATGATGCTGGCCAGGCGTTCGAGCGCGTCCTTGCGTTCGACGACGGGCACATCGGGGCCCTGTTCTTCGCGGGCGTCGTATGCGCCCGGCAGCGTCGCTATCCCCAGGCGGTCGCCCATTGGGAGCGCGTGATCGCGATCGATCCCAGTAGTCCGTTTGCGCAGAAGGCTCGCCGGCACGCGCGCACTGCGGTCGACCTCCAGCACATCTTCCAGACCGAGGCGGCATAACGTGGCGATCGAGGGACCGCTCAAGGAGCTCGGCATTCATGACGTCTTTCAGTTGTTGGATCTCAACCGGAAGACGGGAGTGCTCACGGTCACGTCGCCCCTGCGCCACAACCGCGGCAACATCTACTTCGATGGCGGCAAGATTGTCTATGCCAACATTCAGAGCAATCCACATCCACTCGGCGGGTTACTGATCCGTAGCGGCAAGATCACCGAGGCGGACCTGCATCGAGCCCGAGACATGCAACAGCGCGGCGACAGCCGGCGACTCGGTGAGATCCTCGTGTCGATCGATGCGCTGACGCCCCGAGAACTCGAGCACCACGTCCGATTCCAGGTTGAGGAAGTTGTCTTCGAGATCTTGAACTGGCGCGAGGGCTACTTCTCCTTCGTGGAGGGCCCGCTGCAGGATGTGAAAGCCGACGCCACGGTGCATGTCCCGACCGAATCGCTGCTTCTGGAGGGTGCTCGCCGGATCGACGAGTGGTCGAGGATCGAGAAGAAGATCCCGAATCTGGGTGTCGTGCCGACCTTGGCGAGCCCGGAAGCGGGTGCGGACAGGGTGATCCATCTGCAGCCCCACGATTGGGAAGTGCTTGCCCTGATCAACGGGATCCGCAACCTGCGAGAGATCGCGAAACGGCTCAACCGATCAGAGTTCGAGGTCGCGAAGACCGTCTTCGGACTCGAAAGCGCGGGTCTGGTTGCCATCCTCGATCCCCGTGTGTCGGGAGCCATCAGTGCCCCTGATTCCGAATTCGAGGACTTGATCCTCCAGGCAGAGGCAGCACTCGAGCACGGCAATCTCGATGAGGCGGACCGAGCGGTCGAGGCCGCGAGATCGAAGCAAGCCGAAGTACCGATTGTTGCTGTCCTGGCCGGCCGACTGCACCTTGCGCGAGCTGAGTTTGGGGAGGCCGAAGGTGCGCTGCGACGCGCCCTCCGTCTGGATCCCCAGTTGGGGTTTGCGCACCAGCTGCTTGGGAACGCGGCCGCGTTACAGGGCCGGTTCGGGGAAGCGATCGATTGGTGGCAACGCTGGTTGCGACTTGGTGAGCCGGATAACGGTGACAGCGCCGCCGTTGAGGAGACGTCGGCGGCCCTTGCCGCTGCCCAGACATTGGAAGCGTTCCTCAAGAGGGCCCATGGTTGACGAGTACCAAAGACTTTGGGAAACCGTGACGCGAGACCCGGGCCACCTGGCGTTCCTCCCTTTAGGGGAACACCTCCGGCGTCGGGGCGAGTTGGAGTCCGCGGCCCGTGTGGCGGTTGGGGGCCTGGAGCAACATCCCGAGCTCGCCGACGGCCACGATCTCTACGCCCGTATCCTCACGGACATGGGGGATTTCGAGGCCGCGGATGAAGAGTGGCGTGTGGCGCTCGAGGTCGATCCCCACCATCCGGGAGCCAACAAAGGTCTTGGCTTTCTCCGTTTCCGAGGCGGGGATCTCGACGAGGCGCTGGAGCATCTGGAAAACGCGCTGGCCGCAGCACCCACGGACCAGGCCGTCGTTCGCGCCCTGCATGCCGTGCGCGACGCGGTCAACGATGCCCAGCTGGAGCAGTCGACTGATCCAATCAGCGGTGCCTCCGCGCAGGACCTGGTCTTCACGGGGCTGGCGGGCTCCGACGAGGGGATGCTCCTCGTTGACCAGCGTGGCCGCATTCTCGGTGGGCGCTTGCGAGTACCGCCGACAGGCGATGTGTCGGAACCCGTGGCCGCCTATCTCGCTGGCGCGACGCAGGAGGCCGAACGCACGTCGCGCATGCTTGAGCTTGGCGAATGGCAGTGGATCGTCGGTGAGGGGCCCAGCGGCAATATCTACGTGACGCCGCCGACAGACGAAACGCTCCTGGTAATCCTCCGCGATCGTGGCGTTCCAGGCGGGCGCCTGGCCATGTTGGCGGAACGGGCTGGCGCCGCGGCGCGGCAGTGGCTCATGAGGCAGAGCCTGTGACGACCAGGTTCCGGTTGGCCCTGGACAGTATCACGCGAGTACGTGGTGTGCACGGCGCGCTGTTGGTGGCGGGAGACGACGGGCTCATCATTGCCGAGGCGCTCATGGAAAAGGTCAACGGCAAAGCGGTGGCCGCGCTGGCTGCGAGTCTCGCGAAGCGATTGCGGCGTTCGATGGAGGCCTGCAAGGCTGGTGCACCCCATTTCATGCACCTGCAGGCCCAGGACGGCACGCTGGTGGTGGTCCCTGCACCAGATGGCGTCTTGGTCGTGACGGTGGGGGATGCACGTATGAACGTTGGTCTGGTCCGGTTAGAGATGCTGCGCGCGGCGGAGGCCCTCGCGTGAGAACGACCCGCGCGGTTGAGGGATGGACGTTAGTGCCGCTGGAGCGGTTCATCATGGAGTCGGGGGCGCGCCTGGCGCTTCTGATGACGCCGGCGGGGCAGGTCCTCGCGCAGCATGGCTTCACGCGCGCGGTCGACGTCATGTCGGCCGCCGCGCTTGGGGCAGCCATTGTGTCGTCGACCGGGGAGATTGCGAAGATGATGGATGAGCCGGAGTTCCGCGCGCTCAACCACCAGGGGGTCGAACACGGCATCTTCCTCGCGGGGTTCGAAACGCTCCGCGGCCGGTTGCTGGCCCTGGTAGTTTACGGCACCGATTCCTCGATGGGACTGGTGGAGTTGTTCTTCCAGACGCTGAAGGCGGAATTGGTGGCCGCGTGCCCAGTGGAGGAGCGTCGCGAGCCGGTGCTTGCCGCTGATTTCGAACACGAACTCAACGCAAGCTTGGGAAGCTTGTTCGGACGGTAGCCCTTGTCACTCGTAAACTTCACGACGCGCGAAATCACGTGTAAGATCGTCTACTACGGTCCCGGACGCTCGGGGAAGACGACCAACCTGCAGTACATCTATGGTCGGGTTCCCGAGGGCCGGCGCGGCCGCATGGTGTCACTGGCCACGAAGACGGACCGCACGCTCTTCTTCGATTTCCTCCCACTCGAACTCGGTCAAATCTCGGGCTTCACGACACGCTTCCAGCTCTATACGGTGCCGGGGCAAGTGTACTACAACGCCACGCGGAAGCTCGTGCTCCAGGGGGCAGACGGGGTGGTGTTCGTGGCCGACAGCCAGGCGCGTCAACTGGATGAGAACATCGAGAGTCTGCAGAACCTGCAGATCAACCTGCTCGACAACGGCATGGATGTCCGCGATCTGCCTGTCGTCTATCAATACAACAAGCAGGACCTTCCGCAGGACCTCATTCTATCCAAGCGAGAACTCGACGACGCGCTCAACTTCCGCCAGCGACCGAGCTTCCAGGCCGATGCCCTTTCGGGAAGCGGCGTGTTCGAGACCTTGAAGGGCGTGTCGGAGCTCGTGCTGCGCCGGCTCAGTGAGGTCTCGACGGCGTGACCACGGATCTCAACCCTCGCTACAGCTTCGAAACCTTCGTTCTGGGGGAACCGAACCGCGTTGCCTATAACGCGGCCCGATCGGTGGCCGAATCGCCGGGTGCGAGCTACAACCCGTTGTTCATTTTTGGGCCCACGGGACTCGGCAAGACGCATCTGCTGATGGCTATTGGCAACCGTGCCCAATCGGTTAGCGAGGGATTCTCGGTCGAGTACCTGACGGTCGACGAGTTTTTGGAAGCGTACCAGGTGGCGACGGCCATGGGCCAGGCGGATTCGTTCCGCAATCGGTTCGAAGGCGTCGGGCTGTTGCTCGTCGACGATATTCAGTTTCTGGCGCATCGGCGTCCGGTGCAGGGGGAGTTGTTGCGACTGTTGTCCGGCTTTCAAGAGTCCGGGCAGCAGATGGTGCTCACGAGTGACACGCCACCGGCGGACATTGAAGACATGGATGAGCGGCTCCTCCGCAAACTCGATGGGGGGTTGGTGGTGGACGTCGCGCCGCCAGATCGTGAGATGCGTCGCCAGATTCTCGAACAACGTGCCGAGGAACGCGGTGCCGATTTCGAGGCCGAAGTCATCGAGGCCGTAGCCGCGTTCGAGGTTGGCAACGTCCGTGAACTGCTCGGGCTCCTCAACCGACTCGCGGCCTTCCAGGCGGTGAGCGAAACACCAGTGACGGCCGATGCCGCGCGCGCCATGCTGGATTGGGAGGTACCGGCCGAGGAAGCCGTGATGCCGATCGAGACGCCGCGCGCGGCGGAGGTGGAGGACGATCCGTTCGACATGACGCCGCTGTTCATCGACATGCCGGAAACGGACGAGTTCGCCGACTTCCTGAGCGATGTCAGCAGCACCGTCGAGCAACAAATTGAAGTGTGGCGGGAGCGGCTGGCCGCCTCGATCCTCCGCTGGCAACCGGAGGGCTATCGGACGGCCCGACTGGAACAGGCGATGCAGTCCGACGAAGTAATGGCGCCGATCGAGCGGCTGGTGGGGCAGTTCGAGGCCGACATCGGGCGCCTGCAGGAGATGCAGGAGGCGATGCGCGAGGTGGCACCGGAACGGGCAAACGACATTGCATTCTTCGATCCAGATCGCGTCGCAGAAGCCGAGCACCTCGTGCAGAAGGCCGTGCGGGAACTTGGGGCGCTACCGGGGCCCTCGGAGGCGTACTCGCCAGGGGCGTTTGTCGAAAGCGGGGCCAATAGGGTGGCGGTCACCGCAGTCGGGGCGACCGTGAGCGATCCAGGCAAGCGGTACAATCCGCTCGTGTTCGTCGGTGGTCCTGGTGTCGGCAAAACGCACCTCTTGCACGTGGTGGGGCACGGCCTGGCAACCCGCGACAATTTTTGGGTCGCCTGCATGTCGACACAGCAATTTTTGGACGAACTGCAGCAGGCCATCGACGATGATCGGTGGGACGCGTTTCGTGCGCGCTTCGGTAAGGTGGACGCGCTGTTGATCGACGACGTTCAGCTGTTGGCGGGCCGGCGACATTCGCAAGAGGAGTTCTTCTATCTGTTCAACCGGCTGCTGGAAGCGGGCAAGCAGGTGGTGCTGACCTGCAACGTGAGCCCGCGCGACATCGAGGGACTGGACGAGCGTATTGTGTCCCGGTTCGAGGGCGGGTTGGTGGCGCAGCTGGATTCGCCCGACCGAGACCTGCGCCGCGCGGTCATCATCAAACGACTCGAGGACTTGTACGGTGCGGCGGAACTCGACCTCGTGGACTACCTGGCGGCACGACCCGCTTCATCGGTGCGGGGCGTTCTGGGCTTAGTGCAGCGCGTCCTCAGCGCGGCGGATGCGCGTGGCGTCGACCCAAGCGGGAGATTGGCGCGTGAACTGATCGAGGGCGCCATCCCCGCCCGTGAGGACGGCAGTCGGAGCATTCGCACCAGTGGTGTAACATCCGCCCCAGGCGTGATCCACTCACAGGACAAGGTCATCTGGCGCTGGCCCGACCCTGTCGAGCGGATTATCGAGGAGCTGGTGTAATGGCGATCAAGGGATCACTCGCCGAAGCCGCCCTGCCCGATGTGCTCCAGCTGCTTGCGCTCGGCCGCAAGACAGGCTGCCTCACGGTGAGCGACAAGACCAACCTCGGTTACATCTACTTCAACGATGGTCTCATCGCATACGCGTCGATCGTGAATCGCCGGGACCGACTCGGTGACATTCTGGTCAAGGACGGGCGGATCAACCAAGGGCAGCTGGAGGCAGCCATCGAGGCGCAGGGGCGAGTGCGCGATCGTCGACTTGGGGAAATCCTGATCGATCAAGGGGTGGTGTCCCAGGATGACCTCGAACACTACATGCGCATCCAAATCGAGGAGGCGGTCTACTTCTTATTTACGTGGGCGACCGGCACCTTCAACTTTGAGAGTGGCGTGCAACCGGACACCCAAGACTTCCTGGTCGCGATCAGCCCGGAATCGCTCCTTCTCGAGGGCGCCCGCCGTGTCGATGAGTGGAGCCTGATCGAAAAGAAGATCCCATCCCTGGATCTGATTTTTGCCGTGGACAGTGAGAAACTCGAAGCGAGCAACGTCGATCTGACGGAACATCAGGAACGCATCCTTGACCTGCTGAATGGGGAACGCGACGTGACGTCGCTGGTGGAGGAGACTGCGCTCGGCGAGTTCGACGTGGGGAAAGCGCTCTACGGATTGATCACGGCGGGCTTTGTCCACCGTACGGGTCGCTCCTCGACGACGGCACGGATCTCCGCCAGTGCCACGGGTGCGCAAGTGGATGAAGCTCGTAATTTGGGTGTGGCCTTCTACAAGACCGCGATGTTTGAGGAGAGCGCGCGCGAGTTTCGACGTGTCATCGACCTGCGACCGACCGACGGCGGCGCCTGTTTCTATCTCGGATTGATCGCTCTGCGGCAGGCGCGGTGGGAAGAGGCAGTGAAGCAATTCAAGAATGCCCTGGACCGCGGGGGCGCCAGGGCCTCCGTGCTCCACAATCTCGGTCTGGCGCTCGAGAAGAGCGGTCGTCTGGACGACGCGGAACATGCCTACGCGGATGCCGCGTCCAAAGCGCGCCACGATTGGCGCATACTCGCCGGATGGGGTATCACGGCGCTTCGCCGAGGAGACTTTGAGGTGGCGGCCAGTCGCCTTGACCGTGCGGCGGAGGTGTCTGGCGATGCACCGCTGTCGGCCGTGTGGTATTGGGCGCGATCACTTGCGTCCGCGGCGTCAGAGGATTTCCTGGAGGCTGAGTCAACCCTGCGGGCTGGCCTCGAGCGATACGAGACGCATCCTGTTCTCCGGAACAACCTCGCCGTGGTCTTGGAGATCCTCGGACATGATGATGAAGTTGAACGCCTGCTCGAGAGCGCGCTGGCCGAGGATCCGTGGATGGCGGAGGTCTCGAAGAACCTCGGTGACCTCTACTACCGAAGCGGGCGATTCGACAAGGCATGGGAATCATACCAACGGGCTACGAAACTCCAGCCTGATCTAGGTGATGACATGTACTTCAAGCTGGGCAACATCGCCTACAAGCGGCTCGACAGCGAATCGGCGGCGCGGTTGTGGACCAAAGCCGTTGAGATCAACCCTCGCCATGGACTTGCGCGAACCAATATCGAGACCCTGAAGGCGCTGCAGTCATGACAACGTGTGCGACCGAAGGCGGAGCGACGTTGGTATGAGTGATTCCGTGGGAGCGAACTTCCGGGCGAAGTACGACGAGATCGCCACGAAGCTCGACGCGGTGTCGGAGCCCAGCGAACGTGAAGCGGTCAAGCAAGACATCGTCGCGCTGTTCAAGACCGTCGACCAAGCCATCAACGATCTGAGCGCCCTGAAGGAAGAGATTCGGGTGCTCGTGGATACCTACAAATCCCTCGCGGAGCAGGACGCCGGCAGCCAGGCCCCACAGTTCACCGGGGCCGCGCCCGCGCTCCATGCGGATCACATCGGGGCTTCGACCTTCAAGGAAAAAGGCTGGAGTCTCATCTCGCTGGGCGACTATCCCGGTGCCATTCAAGCTCTGCAAAAGGCGCTGTCGCTGTCGCCCGGCGACGTGCAGGCGGAATCCCTACTCGGATGGGCGCAGATGCTCGCCGAGCAGTACGACGATGCGCTTGACACGTTCGACATCGTGCTTCAGAAAGAACCGACGAATGCGCTGGCTCGCATCAACGTCGGATACGTGTGCCTGAAGAAGCAGTTGTTCCAGGATGCGATCGAGCATCTTTCCAAGGCTATTCGGCTCGATAACGACAAGAAGGCCACGCTCTACGCGCACTACTACTTGGGATTGGTGTACCAAGAGCGAGGGATGTTCGAAGACGCGGAGATGTTCTTCATGAAGACGTTGAAGCTGGGCCCCAACCTCATCGAGGCGTACTACGAACTCGGCCGAGCCCGATGGGCAGCGGACGATCCTGATGGCGCGCGACCGCGATGGTGCCCGTCAAACGTGGACTGCGGGATTCGAAGCCAACAAGTTCAATCCGTGGGGCAAACGCTGTAAGGAGACACTCGAAGTTGTTGCGCAGGGCCAGGAGCCGCCACGCTAGAAATCCTGCTCGCACTCGCCGTGACCATGCAGGAGCCGTCCGCCATTCACGTGGGACGGGTGACGGCCGTCTACTGGGACGACGATGCGGGGTTGGCGGCGATGCTGGCGGAGATGGCCGACCGCGCGGGACCGTGGCCCGGGATCGACCCACCGGGCGAGCACCGCATCCGATTGTTTCTCGCCCGGGACCGCGAGCGCTTTGACTCGTTGACCCGTGGGCGACTCCCGGAATGGGGGGCCGGCGCGGCGTTTCCGGCCACGAACTCGATCCTGATTCGCGTTGGTGGCGATCCGAGAGCCGTGCAGCGCGTGCTCAGGCATGAGCTGGCCCACTTGGCGCTTCACGAACACGTACGTCGCGTGCCGCGCTGGTTCGACGAGGGGTACGCCGCCCTGGCGGCCGGAGAATGGTCCACGCGTGATGCGCTTGCCATCAACTGGTCGGTACTACTTGGGCAGAAACCGACCCTGTCAGAGCTCGACCGCCAGCTCCGGAGTGCCAGTCCCTCCGAGGCTACGTCGGCGTATGCCTTCGCGACCACGGCCGTACTCCTCCTCGAGCGAATCGGGGGGGAGCGGGGCTTGGCGCCGCTGCTGACCACGCTGACGACCACGGGCGACCTCGACGCCGCGCTTCGCACGACACATCAACTCACCTTGGGGCAGTTCGAGGAACGGTGGCATCGGGAGTTGCGCGGTCGCTACGGGTGGATGCTCATCCTGGGATCCCTCACGGTGTTCTGGGCGCTCGCGGCCCTCGTGCTGGTCTCCCTCTGGTCGCGCCGGCGAGGGCGCGATGAGGCCCGTCGGGCGGCCCTAGATGAGGGATGGGAACTTCCTGCAGATGTTCCAAATGCCGGTGCTTGACGCACTTGGAACCTAGAATTAGCCTGAGTGTCTATGTCAGACAGGGTAGGTTCGCCCGCCCGCTTGCGGTTTCGCGCCGTAAACGTATTTCTGCTTGCGGCGGCGATAACGTCGATTGGCGTCGGGTATATGCTGCTCGCGGGGGGATCGACCGCGATGGCACCGGTGCTGTTGGTATTGGGGTACTGTGTGTTGTTCCCTGCGGGGCTCGCGCTCTAGTCGACGGCCGGGCGAATAGCTCAGTTGGTCCAGAGCGCCTGCCTTACAAGCAGGAAGTCGGGGGTTCGAATCCCTCTTCGCCCATGTGGGTAGGAACTGAGGGATTGCGGCGCCCGATACCGAAGCTCGGAGGAACGCGTGTTCGTGCTAAAGAACTGGTCGAGAATCTTGTTGAGTTGGTCGCTTGCGGTCGTCGGATCCATGACCCTGGCGTCCCCCGTGGCGGCGCAGGCGCGCGAGTTGGTGCTGGTGCTCGCGCCGGAGCCGCGAGCGCAGGAGGACATGAGTTATGCGCTCGAATTCGCCACGGAGGCGCGGGTTCGGTTGCAGAATCGTTTGCGGCACAGGTTGTCCTTCGTCACCACGGACGACATCTGTCAACTGCTACGCGATTCCGGGTTTGACTGCGACCACATTGTGGGTGCGACGGACGCCGGCCGCATGGCCCAGGCCATGGGGGTCGACGCCTACTTGATTGGGGAGCTGTGGACGTCGGCCCAGGCCCCGATAGCCCGGTTCCGGATCGTCGATATCGGGCGCTCGGGGTTGTCCGGGTGGATGACGGTCCGAGGCACCGCCGGCGATCCACCGCGGGCCTTTGCCCAAACGCTGGTCGACTCGATGCTCGGGCAGGTTCGGGCGTCGGAATACTCCCGTGAGTGTACCGATCGCCGAGACGAAGGCGACTTTGAGGAAGCCCTCGAGGACGCGCACAAAGCGTTCGGACTCTACGCGAATCACCCGTCTGCGGCGATGTGCGCAGCGGTGGTCCGCGAGGCAATGGGCCAACCGCCGGACAGTCAGATTCCTTACTATGCTCGAGCGATTCGCGGCGATTCGCTCTACGACCGTCCCTACCAGCGGCTCGGTCAGTTGTATCAGGCCACGGGCGATTCGGTGAAGGCGCTGGAGGCGTTCCGCGCCCAGATGTATTTGACCCCTGACGACCGCCAGCGGTGGCGCGGCGTGATCTCCGGGTACATGCTGATCAAAGCATTCGAAGACGCGGAGCGTATCGTCGACGAGTGGTTGACGCGGAATCCCGGTGACATGGAGTTCATTCAGCTGAAGACCCGCGCCTGTTTCGAAGGACAGCGGTGGGACTGCGCCATCAACGCGCTCGAACAACAGTATGAACGGAACGCGGATCTCCAGTCCGATACCGCCTTCTACGGCCAGATCATGGCGGCGGCCATGGCGGGAGAAAACAACGACGCGTTGCTCCGATGGAGTGGGGCTGGGACGCAGGCTTTTCCGGACGATGCGGACATGTGGCGTGCCCGGGCGACGGCGCTCGAACAGGCCGGGCAGGCGGGGGAAGCCATTGCCGCCTATGAACGTGTGCTGATGCTCGATCCAGATGACGTGGCGAGCGCGCTCCTGGTTGCGCAGGCCGTGCTCGGACAGGTAACGATGGACACGTTGGTGCCACTCGACACGGCGGCGCTTGCGCAGGCGGGTGAGTACATGTCGCTGGCGGCGGCTGGAGCGCAGGCAAACGCCGACACGGGTGTGATGATGAACCTGGCCGTAATGTATTACGAGACCGGATCGCAACTCGTGCAGACGCGGCTCGACATCGAAGAGGGCGTGAATTGGCTCCAGTACGCGCTGGACAATGACGTACAGCAACGTTTGGTGGAGCCTGCGAACTTCTTCTTGGGGCTCGGGTTGGTGTTCATGATCTTTGAGTTCGATCCACAAATTGCGGCATACGTGGAACGGTTCGCCGACCTCACGCCCTCCGACAAGGCTGCCGCCTGTCTGTTGGTGGCTGAAGAGGCGTCCATGGTCAATCGCGGCAAGCAGGCGATGACGATTGGGGCCGGGCTGTCAGAGGGGACGGCACAACAGATGTTAGGGCAGTATGCGACGTTTGAGCAGCGCATTCCGCAGTTGCGCGAAGCGTTCGAATGTAGGTAGCCTGCTTGAATCCGGCCCCGCACTCGCCTACATTGCGCGGCTGTGCTGGGGGCTGTAGCTCAGTTTGGTTAGAGTGCCGGTCTGTCACACCGGAGGCCGCGGGTTCAAGTCCCGTCAGCCCCGTCTGAAATGGCTCGTTGCTGCCGACCCCGCGTCGTTCCGACGCGGGGTCGCTGTCTTTGGGGCTCCTGATGGCCACAGGTAAACACGTTCCCGTGCTCGTGGCCGAGGTCATCGACCTTGCTGCCGGCGCCTCTCGCATCGTAGATGCGACGGTGGGCTTGGGTGGTCACCTCGCCGTCCTCCAGCAATCGCACCGCTCCTCGCTTGGGATCGACCGGGATCCGGAGGCCCTCACCGCCGCTCGAAAAGCCTTGCCGGACCGCGTGCGGCTCGTTCACGGAGCGTTCGGCGATGCTGGGGTGCTCGAAGAAATCCGTCAGTTCCAGCCGGATTTCGTGCTGCTCGACCTTGGAGTGAGTTCGCTCCAGGTGGATACTGATGAGCGCGGGTTCTCCTTCAGGCGGGGGACTCTCCTGGACATGCGTATGGGTGGGACCGGCCCGGGTGCCGCGGATTGGCTCAACCGGGCCACCGTGGATGAGCTGACTCGTGCGTTTCGCGAGTTCGCCGATGAGCGAGCGGCCCGTCGTTTGGCACGCGAGATCGTGAAACGCCGCACTGCGAGGCCCTTGGCCACTGCCGACGATTTGGTGAAGGCCATTCGCGCTGTGCGCGGTCCCCGGGCGGGGCCGTCCGACTTTGCCAGGATCTTCCAGGCCGTTCGCATCGTGGTCAACGACGAGATCGAGCAGCTCCAATCAGCGCTTCCCGCCCTGAGGGATGCGCTTTCGTCTGAGGGAATCCTGGCCGTGATCAGCTATCATTCAGGTGAAGACCGTGTAGTCAAACACTCGTTCAGGGAGTGGGCGCGAGCGTGCGTGTGCGAGCCGCACGTGCCGCTCTGTGCTTGCCGGGGGAAACCACTGGGCACGATCATCACCGCGAAACCGGTCCGGCCGACGGCAACCGAGGTGGGCGCGAATCCGCGCGCCCGGAGCGCAAGACTGCGCGCGTTCCGAGTCGTATGACGACGCTTGCACGGGGCCGCGTATGGGTGGTGGCCTGGGCGGTTTTGGTGCTTGGCGTGCTCGGTTGGGTCATTGCGCGGCAGACGGCGTCGGTCGTGGCGGCTGGTGACCTCGCGGATCTGCGCGACGAGCGCACGGCCCTCGAGTCGGAGCGGGCCATCCTGACGCGCCGAGTCCGTCAGGCCGAAAGCCGGGAGGTGCTGCAACCCAAGGCCGAGGCGATGGGGCTCCGCGTGCCAGCCGACAGCGAGGCGACAAGACTTCCGTGGGTTCGTCCCGGGCGCAATCGATGACCAAGTCCCGCATTCGGTTGGCGGCCGTGCAGCTGGCGTTCGCGGTTGGCGTGGCACTCGTCGTCGCGCGGGCCGCGCAGGTCCAGCTCCTCGAAGGGGCGGGGCATGCAGAAACGGCACGCAACCGGCGCACGGTCGAGATCGAGCTTCCGGCACCACGGGGACCAATTCTCGATCGCAACGGTACACCGCTTGCCATCACGCATGAGGTGTATCACCTCAACCTGACGCCCGCTGAAGTGCGCGATACGGCTGGAACGATCGATGTGCTGGCGAAACAGCTCGATCTGCCAGCCCGCGTGGTCCGTCGCGAGTTTCGCAAGCAGTACGGATACCTCCACGGCCCATACTCGGCCACGGCCGTCCAACCGCTTCGGGGTCGACCCGGCATTCATCTCGACGCTGAACTCGAGCGGTTCCACCCCAGTGCTGATCTGGCCCGTACCGTCCTGGGGTACCCCGAAGCGCCAGGACGGCCTGCCAGTGGGCTGGAGCGCGTGTTCGATTCGCTGCTGACGGGCGTCAACGGAAGTGCGGTTCAACTGCGAGACCGATCAGGGAACCTGTATGAATCGCCGTCACGTCTCGATGCGTTCCCAACACCAGGGCATCAGGTCTTTCTGACGATCGACGCTCAACTCCAGGAGATTGTCGAAGAAGCTTTGCTCACGGCCATTGAAACTCTCGACGCAAGTGGCGGTGACGTGGTCGCGCTGAATCCGGCCACCGGTGAGATCCTTGCGATGGCATCATTCGATCATAGGGGGCAACCGACGGTTGGAGCGTTCGGTTCGGCGTTTGAACCAGGCTCCACCGCCAAGGTGTTTGTCCTCGCTGCACTCCTCGAGGAGGGACTGGCGAAGCCATCGGAGAGGATCAACACGGAAAATGGCCGATACGAAATGGAATATCGCGTGGTCCTCGACGATCACCCAAGCGACTGGCTGACTCTTAGTGAAGTGATCAAACACTCTTCGAACATCGGCATGGTGAAGTTCGCCTCCCGTCTGAGTCCCGGAACACAGTTCACGATGATGCGCGCGTTTGGACTTGGGACGCGGAGTGGCCTGGAGTTGCCCGTCGAGTCCCAGGGTACGCTCAAGCCACCCCACCGCTGGAGCGGAACGACGGCGTCAAGCCTGGCGATGGGATATGAGGTGGCGGTCTCGCCGGTGCAGCTCGCTCAGGCGTACGCCACGATCGCGAACGACGGATTGCTGCTGCGACCCACCTTGGTACGCGAGATCCGCGACGCGCGCGGCACCACGACCTACCGCCATGAGCCGGAACCCATCCGCCGCGTGACGAGTGCTGCAGTGGCGCGGACCATTCGTGATATGTTGGAGGAAGTTGTCCTCACCGGTGGGACCGGGGAGACCGCTGCGCTTTCGACTTATGAAGTCGCGGGCAAGACGGGAACCGCGAAACGCGCCGAAGGCGGCGTGTACGTCGAAGGATCGTACACCGCAAGTTTCGCATCGGTGTTCCCCGCCGCCGACCCGCAACTGGTCATGGTCGTGAAGTTCGACGATCCAGAGTCGGTGTACGCTCGATGGTCGGCCGCACCGGTCACGAAGGAAGTTCTCGAACGGCTGCTGGCGACGCGGAGCCCGGTGCTGAACCAGCAACGCCTGGCCTCGGTGCCTCCGGTGTCTCCTCGAGCGGTACCGGCCGCAGCGAACGCGTCTCGCGTCATAGTCCCCTGGCCGCGGCCCGACGCCCCCGATGTCGACAGCGTGCGCGCCGTGCCAGACGTCAGTGGACTTTCGCTCAGAGCGGCAGTTCGGACGCTTCATGCCGCCGGGTTCCGCGTGCATGTCCGTGGGTGGGGCACGGCGGAGCAGACCACCCCCGCGGCCGGAGACACCGCCACCTATGGCACGCCGGTTACAATCGTCGCAGCGCCCCGCACCGACGTTCCATGACGGCGCTTCGCGGTCTGGTGAAGGCCTTGGACGAGGCGGGAATCCTCGTCATGGCTCCAGCGTCGTACCCAGAGATCAGTGGCATTGCGGACGACTCGCGTCAGGTGGTACCCGGCACACTCTTCTGTGCGGTCGAGGGCACGCAGGGGGATGGGCACGCGTACCTCGCCGAAGCCGTGACGGCCGGGGCGACGGTGGCGCTGGTGACAAAGCGAGTCGACGTCGATATTCCGCAGGTCCTGTGTCGCGATTCGCGCCGAGCCGCGAGCATCGCGGCCGCTCACTGGTTTGGGTATCCAGCTCGAGATCTCACGATGCTGGCCGTGACCGGAACCAACGGTAAGACCACCACGGTATCCCTCATCCGTCATGTACTGAACGCCGCCGGGTGTACCGGAAGCCTCGGCACGTTGGGGGCGCTGGATGGTACGGGGGCGTCGCTCCACGGGCACGATGCCCTCACCACGCCGGGCACGGTCGAACTGCAGGCAGTGTTGGCCGCGTTCCGAGAACGCGGTGTCGATACGGTCGTGCTCGAGGCGTCGTCACATGCACTGGACCAGGGCCGGCTCGCCATGGTGGAGCTCGCCGTCGGCGTGTTCACTAACCTGACGCACGAGCACTTGGACTATCACCAAGACTTTGATGGATACTTCGCCGCCAAGTCGCGACTGATCGACTACCTCGAAGACGGGGGTGCAGCAGTCGTCAATGCCGAGGATCCCGCGTGGGAACAACTCCCGCTTGGGACGCGCCACCGGCGCATCACCTTCGGTACGTCCGATGCGGACGTGTCCGTCACGGTGGTCCGGTACGAACGGACGCACTCCGACGTGCGGATGCGCTTCGGCGACCGCGAGTACGCGGTGACAGTGCCGCTTCCCGGGCACTTCAACGTGAGTAACGCGGCGGCCGCGGCCGCGGCCGCCTTCGCGATCGGTGTAGACCCGTCCATGATCGTTGATCGCCTTAGAACTGCCACACCCGTCGCCGGTCGGATGGAACCGCTTGTCCGCAACGAATTCTCCGTGATCCGTGATTACGCCCACACGCCCGACGCGCTCGAGCGGGCCATTACGGCGCTTCGACCTGTCACCTCCGGGCGCCTGGTTGTGCTCTTCGGTGCGGGAGGTGATCGCGATCGGGCCAAGCGACCGGCGATGGGGGCGATCGCCGCGTCGCTTGCCGATGTCGTCGTCATCACCTCCGACAATCCTCGCACGGAGGATCCAGACGCGATCCTCGACGAGATAGAGCGCGGCATCCCGACGACCGATCACGTCCGCATAACCGATCGCCGGGAGGCGGTCCACCATGCCGTGGCGCTGCTCGAACCCGGTGATTGTCTCTTGCTCGCAGGCAAGGGCCACGAGACCTATCAGGTCGTAGGCACCGCGTCACTGCCATTCGACGAGCAGCAGATTGTCGAAGAGGCGTTGCACGCCCGGGGAACAGCGTGACCTTCTGGACAGGTGAGCGCGTGGGGCGAGCGCTCGGGATCGGGGAGCACGCGGGCCGAGAATTCACGGTCGTGCAGACGGACACGCGCGCTCTCCAGCCTGGGGCACTCTTCGTGGCCCTGAGCGGGCCCAACTTCGACGGACATGACTTCCTGGAAACGGCGCGAGATGCAGGTGCAGCAGGTGTGGTGGTCCGAGCTGGCACGCCGGTGGCGGATGGCTTGGTCACGTTCTACGTCGACGACACGCTCGATGCGCTGGGCCTCCTCGCGCGTGAGCGCCGACGTGCCGTAGAGGGGCCAGTCATCGCAATCACGGGAACCAACGGCAAGACCGCCACGAAGGAAATGATCCGGACCGTGCTCTCGGGTACCTGGAGCGTGCATGCCACCCGAGAGAATCGCAACAACCTCGTTGGGGTCCCGCTCACGATCCTCGAATCGCCGGATTCCACTGGTGCCCTGGTGGTGGAAGCTGGCGCGAACGAACGCGGCGAGATCGCGAAGTTACGGGCCATCATCGAACCGACCATCTCGGTTATCACGAACGTGTCCATCGGGCACGTTGAGGGCTTCGGTTCGCTTTCAGCGACACTGGACGAGAAGGTGGCGTTGGCCAAAGACGTCAAACTCGCGATCGTCGGCGCGGAGCCAGTAGAGTTGGCTGCTCGCGCCCGCGAATGTGCGCACCGGGTCCTGGTAGCAGGGACTGCCTCCACCGCTGACCTGCGACCCGATCATGCGGCGCTAGGCACTGGTGGAATGGGTGTTCTCGAGATCGATGACCATCGTTTCCATCTTCCAGTGCCGGGCAAGCATCAGCTCGAGAATGCCATGCTGGCCGTGGCCGTGGCTCGTGAGCTCGGGGTAAGCCCAGCTGATGTGGCAGAGCGATTACCCGACGTGACCCTGCCCAAGGGACGCTTTGAGATCCTGCGACACAGGAATGGCATGGTCATTCACGACGGGTACAACTCGAACCCCGCGTCGCTATCAGCCTCGCTCGCTACCGCTGACGCCATAC
>CAMYLY010000012.1:126774-188294 GCA_947259405.1 uncultured Gemmatimonadales bacterium
TATGCTGGAGCTTGGTGCCGACAGCGCCGGCCTGCATACGGAGATGGCCGCCCGCGTTATGGAGTTCGAGCCTGCCGTGGTTGCCGTTACCGGACTGTTCGTGGATGCATTTGCTTCCTACGCGTCGGATTTGGGGAAACGGTTGATTCGTGCGCCCGACCCCCCCACCTTGGGTCGCGAACTGGCAGCACTGCTCGTGGGAGATGAAGTCATTCTCCTCAAGGGGTCGCGCGGTGTTCGGCTTGAAGAGGCGCTCCCGTTCATCATGGCGTAAGGCGATCGATCGTGCTCTACCATCTCTTAGCCCCGCTTGGCGAGCAGTACATCTTCTTCAATCCGTTCAACTACATCACCTTCCGAACGGCCGGTGCCGGCGTGACCGCGATCGTGCTTGCGTTTGTCGTGGGCCCACCGATCATCCGCCGCCTCGAGGCGGCCAAGGTAGGGCAAGTCATCCGCGCGGACGGGCCGGCCTCGCATCATCAGAAGCGGGGCACGCCAACGATGGGCGGCCTCATCTTGCTCGTGAGTACGCTGGTGCCGACGCTGCTATGGGCTCCGCTGAACAATCGCTATGTGATGATCGCGGCACTGGCGACGCTCTGGATGGGTGGGATCGGGTTCATCGACGACTACCTGAAGTTCGTATCTGGGAAGTCGCGCGGCCTCGTGGCCAAGTACAAGCTCGTGGGCCAAGTGACGTTTGGCATCGGCCTTGGCTCGCTCCTGCTGCTGTTTCCTCCCGATGTCGTGTTCCCCGCCACTGAGGTCGAGATGCCCGGGAACGCAATCACCTTGCCGTTCTTCAAGTACGTGGCGATAACGCTTCCTCCCGTGTTGTATCTCGGGTTCGTCACGCTGGTGACCACGGGTGCGAGCAATTCGGTGAACTTGACAGATGGTCTCGATGGGCTCGCCACTGGGCTCACGGCAATCGCCGCAGCCACACTGGCAATCTTCGCCTATATCTTCGGACGCGTGGACACCGCGGAGTATCTTCTCGTCCCGTACCTCCGGGACGCCGGAGAGTTGACGGTCTTTTGCGCCAGCCTGGCGGGCGCGGCGCTTGGGTTCCTGTGGTACAACGCCCATCCCGCGCAGATCTTCATGGGCGACACGGGGAGCTTGGCCATTGGGGGAGCGCTCGGCACGGTTGGTATCCTCCTCAAGTCGGAGTTCCTCTTGCTGATCGTGGCGGGTGTGTTCGTTGCCGAAACGGCCTCGGTCATCCTGCAGACAGGCACGTACAAATGGCGCAAGCGACGCCGAGGTCGGGAGTATGCTGATCGACATCGGCTGTTTCGCATGGCCCCCCTGCATCACCACTTCGAGCAATTAGGCTGGCCGGAACCGCAAGTGGTGACGCGGTTCTACATCGCAGGGATCCTCTTTGCACTCCTGGCGCTTTCGACGCTCAAGATTCGATGATTCCGGACCGATGGCGGACCGGAGAAGTAGCCGTAGTGGGATTGGGTCGGAGCGGTCAGTCGGCAACCCGCTTGCTCGTGCAGGAACGCATCGCGGTCTACGCATCTGATGGTTCTTCTGGCCCGGCGATCGAAACCGCCGCCCATATGCTGGCGGAGGCGGGTGCCACCGTCGAAACGGGCCGACACGATTTGCAGCGTGTCGCGCAGGCCGCCGCCGTCGTGGTTTCTCCGGGCGTCCCGCCAAACGCGCCCGTGCTCAAAGCCGCCCGTGCCGCCAACGTCGAGATCCTCTCGGAACTCGACCTGGGTCTGCAGCGGCTGGATGGCGTGACCTATGTGGCCGTCACGGGCACGAACGGCAAGACGACAACGACCGCGTTGACGGCGCATCTGCTCGTGACCGGTGGGCGTCAGGCCATCGCAGTGGGGAACATCGGCACGCCGGTCACGGCCATTGCCCCCGCCGACGCGCCGGAGTGGCTCGTCGTGGAGGCGTCGTCCTTTCAATTGCATGACGCCCCGCATCTCGATCCCACCATTGGCGTGCTCACAAACCTGGATACTGATCACTTGGATCGGTACGACTCCGTCGACGATTACTACGCGGATAAACGACTGCTCTTCCAACACGCGCGCGATACGTCACGCTGGGTGCTCAATGGGGATGACGCTGCAGTCGGGCGCTTAGCCCGGGGCGTACTGGGCAGGCGGTATCAGTGGAGTCTGGCTGGAGTCGCCGACGCGTGGTTCGACCGAGAACGGCAGCGCCTCATGCTTGGTGACGCCGTGGTTCTGGACCGGGGCAAGCTCCAGCTATTGGGCGACCACAATGTGGCCAACGCACTCGCAGGGACGCTCGCGGCCTCCGTCGCAGGTGTCTCGATCGGCGCGATCGCCAAGGGGCTTGAGTCATTCCGAGCGCTGCCCCATCGATTGGAGCCGGTGGGCGAGCAACGGGGTGTCCTGTGGATCAACGACTCCAAGGCGACGAATGTGAGTTCCACGGTGGTGGCACTCCAGGCCATGACGCGACGGTTCGTGCTGCTCGTAGGCGGAGTTGGGAAGGGGCAATCGTTTGTCCCCATGCGCGATTGGCTCCACGCGTGTCGGGCGGTGGTAGCCTACGGTGAGGCAGCCAGCCAAATCGTGGCGGAGCTGAGTTCTCGAACCCAGATCGAGCAGGTAGTCACACTTGAAGATGCGTCGCAACGGGCGCGGTCGTTGGCGCATGAAGGCGACGTTGTGCTGCTCTCCCCGGCCTGCGCGAGTTTTGACCAGTTCGACAACTACGAAGCGCGTGGGGAGCATTTCCGCACGCTTGCGCAGGCGCCATGACACCGGCTGTGCAACCACCTGCCGCGTATTGGGAGGGGCGCGCGCTCGGTATCGTTGCGTTTGCGTTGGTGGTGTTTGGCGTCGTAGCCGTGTATTCCGCCTCGAGCATCTGGGCCGTCCAGAACGATCTGCCCGGCGGGTTCTACGCGGGTCGCCAACTCGTTGGAGTCATCGCGGGCGTCGTGCTACTCGTGATGAGCGCGCGTGTCGATTACCACATCTGGAGAGTTCTGGCCTGGCCGATCATTGGTGTCACCGGGATCGCACTCCTGATCCCGCTGCTGCCCTTTACACACACGATTGCCCCCGAGATCAACAGCGCTCGACGCTGGATTGCCATCGGGCCGGTGAACCTGCAGCCATCGGAGTTCGCGAAATTCGCCATCGTTGCGTGGACGGCGATGCTGGCGGCAAAGAAAGGGGATGCGATTCGCGAGTTCAAGACAGGACTATTGCCGTTCGTCGTCATTCTCGTACCCCTGGCAGCGCTCGTGGTGCTCGAACCCGATCTCTCCTCCGGGACCGTGCTGGTGCTCCTCGCGGGTACGGTTCTGTTCACGGCGGGCGCGAAGATTGGACACTTCTTGATCATCGGGATTGCCGCGGTCCCGTTCCTGTGGCATGAAGTCGTGTCCGTGCAATACCGCCTTTCGCGCATGGTCAGCTTCCTCAGCTCGCCGAGTGACACGCAAGAGGCGAGCTGGCAGATTCAGCAGTCCCTGACCGGCATCGGTGCTGGTCGGTTCTTGGGTGTGGGGTTTGGGGAAGGGCTGCAGAAGCTCGGGTATCTACCGTACGCGTACTCGGACTTTATCTTCAGCACCATCGGTGAGGAGTGGGGTTTCCTAGGCGTGCTCGTGATCGTGGCCCTGTTCGCCACCTACATGGCACTGGGATTTCGCATCGCGCGTGCGGCACCGGATTTCTTTGGGAGCCTGCTTGCCACCGGATTGACAGCGGCCATCGCACTTTCGGCACTGCTGCACATCGCGGTGACTTTGCATATCGTCCCGACCACAGGCATCAGCCTCCCATTCATCTCGTACGGCCGGTCCAACTTGCTGGTCTCCTTGCTGGCCACGGGCGTCATCATCAACATCTCGAACCGGCGCGGCAGTTCCGTACGGCGATGAGATCCATCGTCTTGGCTGGGGGTGGCACGGGGGGGCACCTCATGCCGGCGCTCGCGCTGGCGGAGGCCATCCGTTCGCTCCAGGACGAGATAGATCCCGTGCTCGTCGGAGCCGACCGCGGGGTGGAACGCCAGATCCTTCCCGAACGGAAGTTTCGGTACTATCTGTTGCCTGCGCTCCCGATCTATCGTAGAGCCTGGTGGCGCAACGTGAAGTGGGTAAGGGGAGGTCCGAGACTCGTGCGCGCAGCGTCGGCCGTGGTGCGAGACCAGCAACCGGTGGCCGTGGTCAGTACCGGGGGGTATGCCGCTGGGCCCGTCGCCTGGTCGGCATCGCGTCAGGGGATTCCGACGGTCATTCAAGAGCAAAACGCCTTCCCTGGCCTCACGACCCGTTGGCTGGCGCGCAGGGCACATCAGGTCCATCTGGGGTTCCCCGAAGCTCGACTGTTCCTGCGGACTCGCAAAGACGCACTCGTGTTCGATTCTGGTAACCCGATTGTCCCGCTACCCGCGCCCCGACCGAGCAAAGTCGAGGCGCGTCGTGGGCTCGGAATCTCAGATTCGGGACCGGTGGTATTCGTGTTTGGCGGAAGCCAAGGCGCCCGCGGAATCAACCGCGTGATTGCCGACGCGCTGGACGGGGGCGCGCTCGACAATGTCACGTTGTTGTGGAGTACGGGACGCGTGGGGTGGGATGCCTATGGGTCGTATCACCGGCCACCATTGCGGATCGTGAAGCCGTTCTGGGATCCGGTGGCGGAGGCGTATGCGGCGGCGGACCTCGTGGTTGGGCGTGCAGGGGCAATGACGACCGCGGAGGTATGTGCGTGGGCCCTTCCGGCCATCTACGTGCCGCTCCCGCATGCGGCCGCAGACCACCAGACCACCAATGCCAGGGCCCTGGAGTCGGCCGGTGCCGCCATTCTGGTGCCCGAGAGGGACCTCACCGCCCGAGATCTGGCCGATCGGCTCAAGCGGCTGGCGGACGACCCCAAGAGGCGGGCTCAGATGGCTGCCGCGGCGGAAGCTCGGGCCCGACCGGACGCCGCGAAGGAGATCGCAAAGCGGATTCTCGCGCTGGTCAGCAAAGGCGCGAACCTTTCGTAACTTCCGATATTGCACTATATTAGCTGCCCACCGATGCAGCTTTTTGCCCCTGATCCCCGTCCCATTCACTTCATGGGGATTGCCGGCGCGGGGATGAGTGCGCTGGCGCTCATTGCGCGGCGCCGGGGGGTCGTCGTCACCGGTTGCGATGCCGATTCACAGGGACTCGATGAGTTGAAGCAGGCCGGCGTCGACGTCGTTTCTGGCCACGATCCAGGGCATGTTGAGGGCGCAAGGGCCGTGATCTACACGGCGGCCGTGCCGGGCGATCACCCGGAGTTGGAGGCCGCCCGTCTGGCGAGCATCCCCGTGTGGCGCCGGGCGGCCGCCTTGAGCGAGCTGGTGTCGCCGGGCAGGGTAGTGGGTGTCGCCGGGACCCATGGGAAGACCACGGTCGCTGCCATGGTGACTGAAGCGGCTGTGGCTGTGGGGCTGAACCCAACGGGGGTGGTTGGGGGGCACGTTGCCGCCTGGGATGGCAATGCGCGGATCGGAGGCGAACAGCTGTTCGTCGTGGAGGCGGATGAATACGACCGGTCGTTTCTCTCACTCACGCCTGACGTTGCCGTCATCAACAACGTCGAAGCCGACCATCTCGAGTGTTACGGATCGCTCGAGGAGCTGGAGGCGGCGTTTGTCGAGTTTGGGAACCGGGCGGAGCTAGTCCTCGTTGGGGCCGACGACAAAGGCGCGAATCGTGTCGCCGCGCAGCTGGACGTGCCAGTGCAACGCGTAGGAACAGCGGCTCGCGCCGACGTCCGGCTGGGACCTATCACGCCGTCGGGAACCGGCACCACGTCTCCCCTCACCCTGGCGGATGAATCGTCTGTGGACCTGACCCTCAGGGTTCCGGGGTTCCACAACGCGCGCAATGCGGCCATGGCGATTGCGGCCGTGGTCGCCCTTGGGGGTGACGCCGGACCGGCAGCTGCGGCGCTGTCTCGCTTCACCGGGGTGGGACGCCGCTTCGAGCTGCTGGGCGAACACGACGGTATCACTATCGTTGATGACTATGCCCATCACCCATCTGAGGTAGTCGCAACCCTCGCCGCTGCTCGGCAGCGGTTTGCTGGTCGGCGCCTCGTCGCCGTATTCCAGCCGCACCTGTACTCGCGGACCCGGACCATGGGGAGTCAGCTCGGCATCGGCCTGTCCGTCGCCGACCTCGTTGTGGTCACGGATGTGTACCCGGCACGGGAGGCGCCTATCCGAGGGGTGACAGGGGAGGTCGTCGTGCGGGCCGCTCGGCGAGCGGGTGTCACCACGGAATGGGTGCCCAACAAGGACGAGTTACCCGGCTACCTCGCTTCCGTTGTCGGCGCTGGCGACGTAGTGATCACCATCGGGGCGGGCGACATTACGACCGTCGGTCCGGCGCTCCTTCAGCTGCTCGCCGGGAGGGCCGCGTGAAGCGCGTTGCCGGGATCACCGGTGCCGCGGTCTTCCTCATGGTGACGATGGTCGCGCTCTCCCCGTTCGCGCTCAGGCACCTCGACTTTTTTCGGGTCAGGCAGATCGAGATTGTGGGCCTGCAGTATTTGAGTGCAGACCAGGTTGTAGACTCCCTCCACCTGGAGCCCAACCGCACGATCTTTCATTCGATACGCACTCTGGCTGACCGTGCGGCGAAGATACCTGGAATCACGGATGCGCGGGTTGAGCGCCGGCTTCCAGGCACCCTGCGGCTCATCCTCACTGAGCGTGCACCGGTCGCGTTCGCCGTCGGTGATTCGGGCGTGGTGCCGCTCGACGCGGAGGGACGCCCAGTTCCGTACGATCCGCTGCGAGCGAAGTTGGATCTCCCGCTCATCCGGGGAGCGGACTCGTTGCTGGTCCGCGCGCTGGCCATGGCGCGAGCTGCGGATCCCTTGTTGTTCGACGCGACCGAAGCGGCCGTTCGTCAGGGTGACTCGACCGTCGTGCTGTCACTGGACGGGCAACAAGTCCTCTTCGAAGGCGTGCCGACCACCGAGCAACTGGCCGCGGTGGCCAGTGTGCGCGAGCGCGTGACGGATGAGGGCCGGCCCGTCACGGTGATTGATGCGAGGTTTGAGGGCATGGTGATCGTCCGGATGGACCTGTCGTGAAGCGCGCTGGGCTAGTGGGTGCACTTGACCTGGGCAGCACCAAAACGTGCGCAGTCATTGCGGAGGCGTCGGGCGGGAGTGGCGGCAAGGTCCGCGTGCTCGGCGTTGGCGTCGCGAGGACGTCCGGGGTCAAGCGCGGCGTTGTGCGCAACATCGAGGAGACGACGCAATCGGTCGTCCGCGCCATGACGATTGCCGAACGCATGGCCGGCGTAAAGGTCCCCACCGTCTTCTGCGGCATTGCCGGGGAACACATCCGGACCCAGGTCTCCTCTGGCCTGGCGTCCGTCACGGGAGACGAGATCCGCCGCACGGATATGGACCGTGCCGACGAGAGTGCCCGAGCGGTCTCGCTGGGCGATGGCTTCGAACTGTTGCACTACATCCCGCAGGAGTACAAGGTCGATAGCCAGTCTGGGATCAGCGATCCGATCGGAATGACGGGGATGCGGCTCGAAGTGGAGATGTGTTTGGTGGCGACCCAGAGCCAGGCTGCCCAGAATCTGCGGCGATCGGTCCAGCGCGCTGGGTATCAGGTCAGCGAACTGGTGCTGGAGCCGCTCGCGGCGTCGCTTGCGGTGCTCTCCGGCGAGGAGAAGGAATTGGGGTGTGCGCTGGTGGAATTGGGTGGCGGGTCCACGAACGTGGCGATTTTCCAGGATGACAAGCTCCGCCACCTGGCCTCCCTGCCGTTTGCATCGGCGCACGTGACGAGCGACCTCGTGCAGGGGCTGAGTGTCACCCAGTCTGATGCCGAACGACTGAAGGAGCAATTTGGGGTCGCGTACACGGCATTGATCGAAGAAGGTGAGGTTGTGGAGCTCGCTGGGACGCCCGGACAGGGACCGCGGCAAGCGAAACGCGAGCTACTTTCGCATATTATCCAGGAACGTCTGGACGAGATCTTCGGACTCGTCCACGAACAAATCGAAGCATCCGGATACGCAGGACGGCTTCCGGCGGGGATGATCCTGTCTGGAGGTGGAGCACAGCTCCAAGGTGTCGTGGAGCTGGGTCGGGAGGTCTTTGCGATGCCGATCCGACTCGGTGTTCCCGGGCAAGGCATCAGTGGGCTGGTGGACAACGTGCAATCTCCGCGGTACGCCGTGCCGGTCGGGCTGGCTCTGTACGGCACGCGCCGCCGCGAGCAGGTAGATGGGTACGGACCGGGAGGGAAGTTTTTCGGACCGATCAAACAATGGCTCCAGGAGTTTTTCTAACGTTATGAACGAGGGACCCATGGTCTTCGAACTCGAGGAGACGGTCTCACAGAACGCGCGCATGAAGGTCAGCGGTGTTGGCGGAGGTGGTGGCAACGCCGTGAACCGCATGATCGAAGAGCACCTCACCGGTGTCGAGTTCATTTCGATCAACACGGATGCGCAAGCTCTGATGACCAACAAAGCCGACGTGAAAGTGCAAATCGGCAAGAAGCTGACTCGCGGGCTTGGTGCCGGGGCGCGCCCTGAGATTGGGCGGCAGGCCATCGAGGAGAATCGCGATGATGTGCTTCGCGTCCTCGAGGGGGCGGATTTGGTGTTTGTGACCTGTGGAATGGGGGGCGGAACCGGTACCGGTGCAGGTCCCATCATCGCGCAGCTCGCGCGCGACGTCGGGGGGCTGACCGTGGGGATTGCTACCAAGCCGTTCCTGTTCGAGGGCCGCAAGCGGATGCGGCAGGCTGAGATCGGAATCTCGGAAATGCGCAAGCACGTCGACACTATGATCGTCGTGCCCAACGAGCGGCTGCTCGCGGTGGTCGGGAAGAACGTGCCCTTTCAGGAGGCCCTGAAGAAGGCGGACGAGGTGCTCCTGCACGCAACGCAGGGGATCTCGACGCTCATCAGCGTGACCGGGCTCGTCAACGTGGACTTTGCCGATGTGCGTACCGTGATGCAAAATGGTGGTGCGGCGTTGATGGGCACGGGCATTGGGCGCGGGGAAGACCGGGCGCTCGAGGCGGCGCAACTCCGAGCCCAGACGCGGCAGGCGCTCGGCGATCTCGGAGCGGCGTCGCCGCGCGTCGGCGAGCAGCCGGTCGACCTCGGCCAGCTCGCGCAGCTGCTGCAGGGCCCGGGGGTCGGTCGTCAGCTGGCCCACTTGCTGGAGTTCGAGGTCGTAGAAGAAGTCTGGAGGGTGAGGCGCGCGTCACCGTCATCGCCACGGGCTTCGACAAAGAAAGCGCCCAGGAAACCCCGTTCGGGCGCGGCGGAGCTGGCGTCCTCCCGTTCCCACAACGCCAACCTCGGCCGTCGATGCCGTTAGCCGGAGGAGCCGCGATGCCCAAGCCGCAGCCTACTGAGCGGCCAGTCGAAGAGGCCAACGTCTCTGAGATGGAGATCCCGACGTTCATTCGTCGCCAAATGGACTAATGTTGAGCCGTCGTGTCCTGCACTGGGGCGTTGCCACGCTCGCGGTGATCGCTGTGTTCTGGGCCGCGGGCATGGCCTGGTCGGCGGAACGGATCCCCGTGGCCGAGCCTCTCATCATCACGGAAGCCTACCGAGATCGTCCGGACACGCTGCACCAGGACGAGACGCTGTCGCATGTCTTTGGGCGGAACGACATCGCGGGACAGGAGCTGATCGAGGTACTGGCCGCCGCCGATGGCATCGACCCACGCCGGGTGCGGGCCGGTCAGGTGTTCACGTTCCGTTACATGATCGGTCAGGACCATCCGGTTCGAGTGACCACGCGCGTTGGGGATGAGAAGGTGTTGTCGATTGTGCGCGAAGACTCCGCATGGGTGGGCCAGTCCGTGACGATCGAGTGGACCACTGAGGTCAAGATGGCTGCCGGCAGCGTCGTATCGTCGCTGTGGGCCACGCTCGATCAGCTGATCCCCGACTCGATGTTGTCGCGGACGGAGCGGGATCGTCTGGTGTCCGACGTCGCAGATGGCGTCTTTGGCTGGGTCGTGGACTTCGCGCGGGATCTCTACCCGGGCGACAGCGTGGAGTTGGTCTACGAGCGCAAACGATCATCGCTGGGTGATGTGCGATTTGGCCGCACGCTCGCCGTGCATATGCAGACTCGCGGCGTGGACAATGCGGCCTATCTGCTGCCTGGCGAGGACGGACGACTGGAATACTACGACGAAGATGGGCAGTCCTTGCGGCGCGCATTCCTGCTTCGTCCCGTGGCGTTCAAACGGATTTCGTCGGGATTCTCGAATCGTCGCTTTCACCCTGTCCTGAAGACGTATCGCGCCCACCGCGGAGTCGATTACTCGGCCAACAGGGGGACGCCCATCTGGGCCACGGCGGATGGTACGGTGACGCGTGCAGGGCGTTGGGGTACGTACGGACTCATCGTGGAGCTACGCCATGCGTACAGCGTCCGCACGCGGTACGCGCACATGAACCGCATTGCGTCGGGTATCCGACCGGGAACCCGGGTCCAGCAGGAACAAGTGATCGGATACGCCGGTATGACGGGAACGGCGACCGGGACGCACGTGCACTACGAGTTCATTCGGGCAGGAGTCCACGTCGATCCGCGCACCGCGGTCCGGTACGGCACCGCCGAGCCTGTTCCTGAGGATCGCCGTGACGAGTTCGACCGACTGCGCGCGCAGTACCTGTCGCTTCTCAAACCTCCAAGCACTCGCACGGTAGCGGCGGACATCGAGTAGTCTTCCCCGAGGTAGGACATCTGCATGGAACTGTATCCGGCCGTGGACATCCGCGACGGGCGTGTCGTGCGAGCCGCGGGTCCATCGGCCCCGCTCGAGGTCGCCCGCCGTTTCGTCACGGCCGGAGCCTCATGGATCCACGTGGTCGATCTGGACGCTGTGTTTGGCACAGGAGACAACCTCAATTTGGTGTGCGAGCTGTGCCGCATTCCGGAAGTGCTGGTACAGGTCGGGGGGAATCTTGCTGACGTGTCGCGCGTGCAGGCGGTCGTCGGGGCTGGGGCCAGTCGCGTCGTGTTTGGAACCGGCGTGGGGCGTGACGCCGACGCCTTAGCGAAACTCGTCGAAGCGGCGGGCCACCAGGCAGTTGCGGTGGCGCTCGAGACGTGCGAGGGGAAAATGTTCGTGCGCGACGAGAACCGGATCGTCGATCAACCGCTGAGATCATATGTCGAGCGGGTGGTCGAGTGCGGAATCCGAACCGTCGTGGTCCGTGACGTGAAGCGGGACGGAAGCCTCGCCGGCGCGGATCTCAGTAGCGCGGCGTCGGTGCGGGGCTTGGGGGCGTCGATCATCTACGGCGGCGGTGTGGAGTCACTCGATGAGGTCCGTGCTGCGCGTGCGGCGGATCTGCACGGCATGATAGTGGGCCGTGCACTCCTCGACGGACGTTTCTCACTGGAAGAGGCACTCGCATGTTTGCGGTGATCGCCGTCGTCGGTTTGGGTCTCGTAGCTGGTGCCGTCTACGTGGGATGGGAGCGGCTCGGCGCGGTTGGCCTCGGGCTCGCCGCGCTCCGCACCACTGGACTAGGGGCCCTTGTCCTCCTGCTTTGGAACCCGGCTCGCACCGTCCGCGTGAGCGGCGGGCCTCCAGTCGTCTTGCTGGACGCCTCGTTGTCCATGAACGCGAGTGGGGCGTCATGGCAGGCAGCGCTCGATACAGCACGTGACGTGGCCGGGAGTGACGGAACGATTCTCCGGTTTGGCACGGCCGTGGAGCCCTTCGACACCTCGGAACCGCGGGACGGTATCAGCCGGATCGAAGACGCACTGGCCACCGCGCGTGCGCTCGGTGGTCCTATCCATGTCATCACCGACGGCGAGCTGGCGGATGGCTCGCCGCTGCTGGCGCTGCAAGCGGTGCGGGCGAACTACGTGCTCTTGCCACGCGATACTCTCGCGAACGCCGCGCTGATCGACGTACATGTTCCGCCGACGGTACAAGATGACGATTCGGTGCAGGTCACGCTGACGATCGGTACCTGGGGAGCGTTGCCGGCCGATACCGGACGCGTCGAGGTGTTCGACGGCCTTCGAATGGTGGCCAGTCGATCGATTGATCTGCCGCCGAGTCCCGGTATCGGTCGCAGGCAGGTGACGATTGCCGCCGGCAGCTTGCCCGTGGGCGACCGCGTTTTGCACGTGGCAGTGTCGGCCCCCGGCGATCAGGAAGCCCGCGACGATGTGCGTACGCGCGTGACATCGGTGAGTGAGCTTCCCTCGGTCATTGTGCTGGCGAATCCCGCGGACTATGAGGGTCGATTTCTCTATCAAGAACTGAGCGACATTGCTCGGAACTCAGTGCGCGGGTACGCGCGCGTCGCGGACGACCGGTGGGTCTCGATGGGTTCGATGCAGGTGCTGCGAGATGCCGAGATCGACCGTGTGACCCGCAACGCCGGATTGGTCCTCCAACGCTCGATGGCCTCACTGCCATTGCTCCGTGCCTCGATCCCGACGTGGCGATGGCCTGCAGGACAGGATGCCGAGGGGGAGTTCTTCGAGGGGGACTGGTACCTGGTTGACGAACTCGACGCGTCACCATTGGTGGCGGCACTCGTGGGAATTGCCTGGGATTCCTTGCCACCACTGACCGGACTGCTACCGTTGGTACCGTCCGAGACCGAGTGGGTGGCCTTGTCTGCCCGGAGAAGTCGGCGCGGACCGTCGCGGGCGATCCTTCTGGGCTCGGACTCCGCTGGCATGCGACGCTTGGTCACGGCAGGGACTGGCATGTGGCGATGGGCGTTTCGCGGCGGGGCCGAACGTGAAGCCTACCGCGCGATCCTCGCGGCAGGGGTGGACTGGTTGCTTGGGGGCCAGGGTCGGACACGAACCGCGTCGCTCACTGCGGTCCGGACGACGACTCTCGGCGTGCCCGCACCGTTCACGTGGACCAGCGACAGCATCCCTGAACGCGTAAGCGTCACGCTGCGCGGTGACACGGGGGCGTTGCAGCGGGAGCTGCGGTTCGATCAAACGGGGACCGCGTTCCTGGACTTGGACCCGGGCGTCTATCAATGGTCCTCCGAGAACGTCAGTGGGTCGGGAACCGTCGTGGTGGAATCGTACTCTCCGGAATTCCACATCGGTCCCATTACGTCGAGCGAGCTTGATGCCGCGGACGGTTCCTTTCTCTCGGAGCGTTTCGTCCGGCAGCGCTGGTGGCTGTTCCTCCTAGCCATCACCGCCTTTGCAGCCGAGTGGGGGTGGCGACTCAGGCGAGGGCTGCCATGAAGGGGGGATTGTGGAAGCGCATCAGGCAGGTCGCGCTCTCCGATGTCGGCGTGCTCGTCAGAGGTCTCGATACCGACACGCTGGAAGACGTGGAGCGCACGCTGCTCGAAGCGGACTTCGGCCCGGCGTCGTTTGAGATCGCGGAGCAATTCGGAGATCTCTTGCGGCGCGGCAAACTCCAATCGACCGATGAGGTGCGGGCGTGGCTCGAGGAACGACTCTTGGAGTACCTCCCCCAGGAGCAACCGTCCTTGTCACTGGGGGATGGGGCGGGCCCTGGCGTCGTGTTGGTGCTTGGCGTGAACGGGGTTGGGAAGACGACGACCATCGCCAAGCTCGCACAACGACTCCTGGGCGCCGGGAAGACGGTACTCCTCGCTGCTGCGGACACGTTCCGAGCGGGCGCGGCGGAGCAGTTGACGATCTGGGCCGAACGTCTCGGTGTTCCGTACGTGACGGGTTCGCAGAAAGGCGATCCCGCGGCGGTCGCCTTCGACGCGGTCGAATCAGCGCAGGCGAAAAGCATAGATGTGGTGTTGATCGACACCGCCGGTCGGTTGCACACCCAGGGCGACCTCATGGATGAGCTACGAAAGGTCGCCCGTGTGGTTGGTCGAAAGCGGGACGGTGCCCCACACGAGTCCCTCCTGGTGCTGGATGGAACGGTGGGGCAGAATGCGCTCCAGCAGGGCAAGACGTTTTCCGAAGCGGTCCCGGTTACTGGGTTGATTGTCACGAAGCTCGACGGGACGGCGAAGGGCGGCGCGGTCGTCCGGCTGCGTCACGAACTCGACATTCCCATCCGGTACGTTGGCACGGGAGAGGGCGTGAACGATCTGGCGCCGTTCGATGCCCACGATTTCATTCGGCAACTCCTCAATTGATGGCGATCGCGCTCGATACCTCCGTGCAGTTTCTTCGAGGCGTCGGACCGCGTCGGGCTGAAGCGTTTCACAGGCTTGGCGTCCGCGTCGCGGAGGATCTGCTCTACCACGCGCCTCATCGTTACCTCGATGCCACCACGGTCACCCCGATCGGGAAGGCGAGTGTTGGGCGCGATATCACTGTCGTCGGCCGCGTCGTTTCAAAAGCCGTAATGCCCACGCGCCGTCGCCTCCGGATCTTCCGTGCCGTGTTGAAGGATGCGAGCGGCGTGATCGAGTGCGCTTGGCCCGGGCAGGCATTCTTGGACCGCACCATCAAGGCTGGACAACTGCTGCTGGTTACGGGACCGGTCAAGTACTACCACGGCCGCCAATTGGCGCCCCGGGAGTATGTCATCCTCGCCGAGGAAGGTGATGAGGGTGCTCTCGATACCGAGGGCCTCGTGCTCCCGGTGTATCCGGCCACGGAAGGGCTGAGTCATCGAGTCATCCGCAAACTCATCGGTGACCACCTCGACACCCTGGTTGCGCAGATCGATGACGCGCTACCCGGTCACCTGCGTCAGCAGGCGCGTCTGATCCCGCTCAAACAGGCGTTGGTTGCCTTGCACCGTCCGAGCAAGCCGAAAGGTTGGGAGCCAGGACGCCGCCGGCTTGCGTTTGACGAACTGTTCGACATGCAACTCGTCGTCGCTCGCGCGCGCCATCTGGCCAAGGAGGCGACCGAGGGCCTGCGGTTCGAACTCAAGCGCGAACTCACGTCGTCGTTGAAGGACGCGCTCCCCTTTGAACTCACGAAGGGGCAAAAGCGTGCCGTCAGAGAGATCACGGACGACATGACGAGCACGACACGTATGCACCGGCTGCTGATGGGTGACGTCGGGACTGGAAAGACAGTCGTGGCCTTATTCGCAATGCTCCTGGCGCTTGAGAACGACTACCAGGCCGTCTTCATGGCTCCCACCGAACTCCTTGCCGAACAGCACGGTCGCACGATCCAGCAGCTGTTGGCGCCGCTGGGGCTGGTACCCGAGATGCTGCTTGGTCGTTTGAGCGCAACCGAAAAATCTGCGATCCGTCGGCGGCTGGCGTCCGGCGACGCGCGCATCGTGGTGGGTACCCATGCCCTGATTCAGGAAACGACGAGCTTCCACCGTCTCGGGCTTGTGGTCATCGATGAGCAGCATCGCTTCGGCGTCGAGCAGCGCGCTGCCCTCATCGCCAAAGGGCAACATCCCGACGTGCTGCTGCTATCGGCGACGCCCATCCCGCGGACGCTGGCCCTCACCCTGTATGGGGATCTCGACATCTGTGAGCTGCGCGAACGACCGATCGGGCGCGGTGACATCTCCACATCCGTACGCACCAACCGCGATCGGGCCGCCGTATACAAGTTCGTGAAGGGCCAGTGTGAGGCGGGTCATCAGGCCTACGTCGTGTACCCGGTCATCGAGGAGTCTGAGAAGATGGACCTCAAGGCGGCGACCACCATGGCGCAGGAGCTCACCAAGAAGCTCGCGCCGCACGAAGTCGGGCTCGTGCACGGGCGGCTCAAAGCGGAGGAGCGCGACGGCGTGATGCGGCGATTTCGCGATGGGCGCGTAGCCGTGCTGGTGGCGACGACGGTGATCGAAGTCGGCATCGACGTCCCCAACGCGACGGTCATGGTCGTTGAGCATCCCGAACGTTTTGGCTTGGCGCAGCTCCACCAGCTTCGAGGTCGAGTGGGGCGCGGTGAGGGTGAGAGCCACTGCATCCTGCTCGCGGCAACCGAATCGGCGCACCCACGTCTCAAGCGTTTCGCGACGACGTTAGATGGCTTCCGCATCGCCGAGCTCGATCTCCAAGAGCGTGGAATGGGTGAGCTCGTGGGCACGCGCCAAGCCGGCGGCTTCAATCTGCGTTTTGCGGACCTGGCCGAAGATGCGGACCTGGTCGAACTGGCACGCCGTGAGGCGCTTGGGCTGATTGCCGAGGATCCAGTTCTTGCCAAACGCGAACACCACCCGCTGCGGCGCCGAATCGAACGGCACTACGAGCGCGGCATGGAGCTGTTCCGGGTGGGTTGAAGGCCGACCACCCTGCACTCTGCACCCTGCATCCCCTTATAATTACCCGTCCCCAACTGGCATCGCCGTATGACTGATCTCGCAGGTAAGCACTGCGTCCCATGCATGGGCAGTGTTCCGCCGCTCACGGGACCGGAACTCCATGCCCTCCACACGTCCTTGGGGGGTGATTGGGCTGTGGTTGATGAACACCACCTCGAAAAATCCTATACGTTCGACGATTTTGCGCGGGCGCTGGCCTTCACCAACGCCGTGGGTGCGATCGCCGAATCCGAGGGTCATCATCCCGACATCTACCTTGCCTGGGGCAAGGTTGGACTCAAGATCTGGACCCACAAGATCAATGGACTCACCGAGAGTGATTTCATCCTCGCGGCAAAGGCTGATGTCGCCCGCGACGAGATGTAATGGCTGAGACTCGTATCATCCGTGAACTGCCGAGCCACATCGGCGACACCGTCACGGTGCGCGGATGGATCATGAAGTCACGATCGGGTGGCAAGATTTCGTTTGCCGTCCTGCGCGATGGGTCTGGGTACGTGCAGTGCGTGGTCTCGAAGGCTGACGTACCGAAGGGTGTGTGGACCGATTTCGGCGGACTCACGCAGGAGATGTCCGTTGCCGTCACCGGTGAGGTGCGCGAGGATGCGCGTTCGCCGGGCGGCGTCGAGCTTGGGGTGACCGCGGTGGACGTCATCGGGTCCAGCACCGACTACCCTATCACGCCCAAGGCACATGGTACCAGCTTCTTGTTCGAGCATCGACATCTGTGGCTCCGCAGCAGAAAGCAGGCCGCCATCATGCGGGTGCGAAACGAAGTCGTGCAGGCGATTCGCGACTACCTCTACGACAACGAGTTCGTGCTCGTGGATACACCCATCCTGACCGGGTCGATCGGGGAATCTGCCGGTACGCTGTTCGAAACGGACTACTTCGACTTTGGCACGGCCTACCTTGCGCAGACGGGGCAGTTATACCTTGAGGCGGCCGCCGCTGCGCTTGGAAAGGTGTATTGCTTCGGGCCGACGTTCCGTGCCGAGAAGTCGAAAACACGGCGGCACCTCGCCGAATTCTGGATGATGGAACCCGAGATGGCGTGGTACGACTCCGTTGACAACATGCGGCTCCAGGAGTCGCTCATCGCGTACATCGTCGAGCGGTGTCTCGAGCGACGCGTGGGTGAGCTCCAGGAACTCGAGCGCGATGTCGCGCTCCTCGAACGTGTTACACCGCCGTTCCATCGTATTTCGTACACGGACGCCATCGTGAAGTTGAGGGAACTCGGGACTGACGCGGTGTGGGGCGCCGACCTCGGTGCCGACGAAGAGACCGTGCTTGCAAACGCGTATGACAAGCCGCTGTTCGTCTACGACTATCCGAAAAGTGTACGGGCCTTCTACATGAAAGAGAATCCGGAGAACACCGACCTCGTGCTCAACAACGATCTGCTCGCACCCGAGGGATACGGCGAGATCATCGGAGGCAGCCAACGGGAGGACGACCTCGACCGGCTGTTGACGCGGATTCGCGAGAACGATCTTCCCGAAGAGCCCTACGCATGGTATCTCGATCTGCGGCGCTACGGGACGTTCGTACACTCGGGATTCGGATTGGGCATCGAGCGCACGGTCGCGTGGATCTGCGGCATCCCGCACATTCGCGAGGCCATCGCGTTTCCACGCATGATGACCCGGTTGTATCCGTAGCTACGGTGGTCGCTTCACCTCGTTCCACAATCCATCGAGCGTTTCGAGGTCGGCGTGTCCCACGTCGATGCCGCGCTCGACGGCCAGCGCCTCGAGCCGCCGAAACCGCTCCGCGAATTTCAGATTGGCCGTCTGGAGCGCGGCCCGCGGGTCGACACTGAGCTTCCGAGCGAGATTCACCACCGAGAAGAGCAGATCCCCAACCTCTTCTCGCAGGGCCGTGGAGTCGGCAGCGTGCAACTCGTCGAGTTCCTCGCGCACCTTGGAGCGGGGACCCTCGGTATCGGGCCAGTCGAACCCGACGCCGGCCGCTCGCTCCTGGAGGCGGAACGCCATCAAGAGAGCGGGGAGGGTAGGCGGCAGGCCATCCACGACGCTCGATGGAGCGGTCGACTCGCGCCGCTTGAGGCGCTCCCACCGTTCCTTGACGGCCGCGGCACTCTCCGGCGACGGCTTGCCCGAGGCGGCGTCCTCCCCGTAGAGATGCGGGTGTCGTCGCCACATCTTCATCTCAACGGCGCGCGTAAGGTCCTCAGCTCCGAACAACCCACGCTCTTCCGCTAACACGATTTGGAACGCGACGTGGAGCAACACGTCCCCCAGTTCCGTGATCAAGGCATCGCCGTCACCCATGCCGATGGCGTGATCGAGCTCCATAACCTCCTCGACCAGATAGGTGCGGAGGCTTTCAGGGGTCTGGGCGGCATCCCACGGGCAACGGTTCCGTAGGTCCCTGACCAGATCGACAATGCGCCCAAGCGCTGATGGTTCTTGCATTTGCGAGATTGGGCCGGTACAATACCCGACCATTCGTGAGTGTGTCAACGGCGCCCCGGAATGACCGGGCCTGGGCCGAGGTCAATCTCGGGCATCTCCTGGCCAACGCACGGACCATCCAGGCTGCCGCCGGGTGTGATGCGTTGCTACCCATGATCAAAGCTGAGGCGTACGGCCTCGGAGCCCTCCCCGTTGCGCGAACGTTGGAGACCTTGGATCCGTGGGGATTCGGCCTCGCCACTATCGACGAGGCCGTCGCCCTGCGTGAGGCGGGCATTACGAGACGGTTGCTCGTCTTCACCCCGGCTCGCGCCGTCTTTCTCGAGTTGTACGAGGAGTATGATCTCACGGCAGTCGTCGACGATCCCTCGGTCGCGGCCGTCTGGACACGACCGTTTCACGTCGAGGTCGACACCGGTATGGGGCGGTGTGGCGTGCGCTGGGACTCGGCGCAACTCCCCGGCTGCGCGACCGAGTTCCAGGAAGGGATGTTCACCCATTTTCACTCGGCCGACGAGGGGCAGGACAGTGTTGATGTGCAGTGGGACCGGTTCCAGCAGGCATTGGAGCGGATTGGATCTCGCCCCCCCCTCGTGCACGCGGCGAATAGCGCCGCCGCGTGGCGACTCCGGGAAAAGCTCGACTTGGCACGACCAGGGATCTTCCTGTACGGAGGGCAGCATGCAGAAGACCTTCCGGCACCGCGACCGGTGGTGGAGATCAAGGCGCCTGTCGTCGCGTTGCGAGACCTTCGAGCCGGCGATTCGGTGAGCTACGGCGCAACCTGGACTGCGACCAAGGCGACGTGTATCGGGACTGTTGGCATCGGATACGCGGACGGGGTGTCACGAACCGTCGGAGACCGGGCCAGCGTGCTCGTGGCCGGGCATCGGTACCGGATGGTTGGGCGGGTCACGATGGATTTCGTGATGGTGGATCTTGGCGACCGCCATGCCGTGCGTGTTGGGGATACCGCGACCGTCGTGGGTCGAGATGGCGATCTTGAGACGACGATTGACGAGTTTGCCGCGTGGGCGGGAACCAATGCGTACGAGGCGCTCTCCCGACTTGGACCACGCGTGCCTCGCCGGTATACGGGACCATGACTTTGCGGGGCCGCTGTGTGTTGGTGGTGCTGGACGGGGTGGGTATCGGAGCCGCACCAGACGCCGACGAATACGGCGATGCCGGAAGTGACACGCTCGGGAACGTGGCAGAGGCCATCGGCGGGTTGGATCTGCCGAATCTGGCCGCGCTCGGACTGGGCTGCTGCCGGCCTCTCCGCGGCATGGTATGTGACCGTCCGTTTGCTGCCTACGGGGTCGCGGTTCCCCGCTCGAAAGGCAAGGACAGCACGACTGGTCACTGGGAGTTGTGTGGCGTGATCCTCGAGACGCCCTTTCCGACCTATCCCGGCGGATTCCCACCGTCGGTCATCGATGCCTTTGCATCGGAAACAGGCCGTCGGGTCCGCTGCAACGTCGCGGGGTCAGGCACGGTCGTGATCGAGGAGCACGGTCCCGCTCAGCTCGAGACGGGAGATTGGATCGTTTACACGTCGGCCGACAGCGTCTTTCAGATCGCGGCGCACGAGGACGTCATCCCGCTTGACGAGTTGTACCGCGCGTGCGAAATGGCCAGGGACCACATCCTGGTCGGCGCGCACGCCGTCTCGCGCGTGATTGCTCGGCCATTTCGCGGTCGCCCGGGCGATTTCCAGCGGACCGCCGACCGGCGGGATTTCTCGTTGGAGCCAACCGGGCCGACGCTGCTGGATCGGCTAGCCGACGTCGGTATTCCGCGCGTCGGTGTGGGCAAGGTCGATGACCTCTTCGCGTCACGGAACATCCAAAGCGAGCATACCCCGACGAATGCGGACGCATACCGCCTGATCGGCCAGGCGCTGGACACCCTCGACCACGGCTTCATTTTCGCCAACGTCATCGAGTTCGATCAGTCGTGGGGGCACCGAAATGATGTCGAGGGGTTCTACCATGGGTTGCGCGAGCTCGACGAGCGATTGCCATCGCTTGTGTCCAAGCTGCGCGATGACGACCTCATGCTCATCACGGCCGATCATGGAAATGACCCAACAACGCCCTCGACCGACCACTCGCGCGAAGTGGTGCCCCTGCTCGCGGTAGGCCCGAGAGTCCCCAGAGTTGCGCTGGGTGATCGGGGTACGTTCGCTGACATCGGTGCCACGGCCGCCGCGTTCTTTGACATCGGCCTTGGGGCCGGCCAACCCATGCTGGAGTTGCTGAACGGATGATCGAACAGCTTGTCACAGCTGCACGACGTGCACGGGACTGCGCGTATGCCCCGTATTCGAGGTATGCCGTTGGTGCGGCACTGGAATCGCTCGAGGGAGAGGTCTTCACTGGGTGCAACGTCGAGAATGCCTCGTACTCTCTCACCATCTGCGCCGAACGCGTCGCGTTGGGTTCAGCCGTCGCTGCGGGAGTACAGGCATTCGCGCGCCTCGTGGTCGTGACCGAGTCGGTTCCACCTGCGGCGCCGTGCGGATCCTGCCGTCAGATGCTGGCCGAGTTTGGGATGGATCTCGAAGTGATCGCCGTTAGCGGGAACGGGGAGCGCCGGTGGCGGTTGGAGGAGCTGCTGCCGGACGGTTTCTCGAGCAGTGATCTCTCTCCTTGATATTGGGTATCATTCGCCGATGCGAATGAACTGGCCACGCGTGATCACGCTGGTCGCACTCGGCTTTGGCGTGCTTGCGTGTCGTGAGAATATCACGGCGCCCGCGCAGTGTCCGGACTTCTGTCCGCCGGAACGGATCACCGTTGTCGACACAATCTTGTCCGGCATCGTCACGGGTGACTCGTCATTCCGAGGGTATGCGGTTGCCGAAGACGCGCCGGTTTTCCAGTTGGTCAGCGAGGGCTCGGTCGTGGAAACGCGGGGCATCACGCGGTTCCGGCCGTTTGCTGAGTTCTCCGTCAGTGGAGGTGACACCTTGGTCTCCGTGGATTCCATACGTGTCACAGTGGATGTCCTCCGCCGAGACACGATGGTGCAAGATCTGGAAGTCGTACTCTACCGCATCCCCGCGACGGTGGACTCCGCGACGACGTATGCGGACCTTGATCCCTATTTCCAGGATTCCACGCGCCTCACGACGTTTGCCGTCGACGATTCGTTGACGGGATCGCTCGAGATCGACTTCCCCGCGTCGTTGTACCCTGGGATTGGTCCCGATTCGACGCAGGCGACGATCGGCTGGGCGCTCCGTGCACCCGCAGAGACGTTCCTCGACCTCACCACGGGGGAGAGCGGCCAATTCCCGTTGATCGCCCGACATATTACGGTGCTCTCGGCGATCGGGGACACCGTCTCAACACTCATCGGCGGTGAGTTCGCGGATTTCGATACGTTCGTCGCTCGGTCCGGCGCCCCCTTGGCGGATTCGCTACTGGTTGTGGGGGGCGTGCCGTCAGCGCGAACGATCTTGCGATTCAACCTGCCGGCTCGGATTCGCGATTCCTCCGACATCCTCAAAGCGACGTTGGTGCTCATCCCCAGCTCGCCGGCCGCCGCGGCTTCTGGTGATGGAGGCACGCTTCGAGCGCTGGCGGTGACGCGTGATGTCGGACAGAAGTCGCCCCGCGGTGAGGTCATCAACTTCGTTCCTGGTTCCGGTGCAGTGGCAGTGCTTGGTGGCGCGACCGATACCGTGTTCCTGGACGTCACGAATATCATGGCTACGTGGACGGCGGATTCCATCCTGCCGACAACGTTGTTCTTGAGTGCGGCACCGGAGGCCGGTCGCATGTTCGAACTTCGTTTCTTCTCGAGTAGGACGGTCGATGCACCGCTCCTTTCGCTCAGCTACGTGCCTCCGTTCCTGGAGCGTCGGTAGTGGTAGGTCGCTGGGTCGTCATCGTGGCGGCCGTGGTCACGTTGCCCCCGCCGGCCGTCGCGCAGACGTCCGTGTACAGCGTTCTTGGCCTCGGGTACCCAGGTCGGGCGATCGGCGTACGAACGCGCGCGATGGGCGGGGGGTTGGCTGCGCTCGATCCGGGATCGGCGCTCAATCCGGGAGCGGTGGCGGCCTATCGCCAGTTGAGTGCGTCCGCGACGTCGACGTCAAGCTTCCGGGACTACGAGGTGGACGACATCTCGGCGACGGGGCTCTTGGACACGCGGTTTGCCTACGCAAGCCTCGGGGGGCCGTTCGGCGCTACACCCTTCGCCTTCGGTCTGACGTTCGGGACGTATCTGGACCGAACGTATGATGTCGTCGACGCCGGTGACGTGATCATCAGTGGTGATACCGTGCCGTACAACGAGCAAATCTCGTCCGACGGCGCCGTCATTGATCTGCGTGGGGCCGTGGCGTGGCAAGCGCTGTCGACGCTCAGAATTGGAGCGGCCATCCATATCTTGAGCGGCACCACGGAGAACGAGTTCTTCAGAGATTTCGCGGATAGCGCCTTGGCACCCCTCCGACGCGAGGACCGTGTGAGCTTCAATGGTGTTGGTGGGTCCGTTGGGGTGATGTGGGACGCGAAGCCGTACCTACGACTCGGTGCGTCAGCACGGTTCAATGGTTCGATGAGGGTCAAGCTGACTGAGGACGTCGAGTTCGGTCGCACGGACCTGCCACGAGAGTTCTCCGGGGGCGTGTTCTTCGCTCCGGTGCCCGACCTGCGTGTTGCCTCGACGGTGATCTGGCGATCATGGTCGCGATCGCGCAGTGGTCTTGCGGCGTCCACGACGCTCAACGCGTTCGACACGTTCGAAGTTGGAAATGGTCTGGAGATCCTCGGGATAACAGGGTTCCCGCTCCGCTTGGGCTTCCGGTGGGCACAGTTGCCGTACAGCCCAACCGCGGAGCAACCACGGGAGATCAATCTCTCCTTTGGAACTGGAATCGGGTTAGCGAGTGGCCGTACGACCATCGAGTTTGCGTTAGAGCGAGTGATGCGTGACGGCGGGGGAGCGAAGGAACGCGCGTGGCTTGTGAGCTTCGAGCTGCGGGTGACGCCGTGACGAGAGTCTACTTGCATACATTCGGCTGCAAGGCCAACCAATACGATACCGAGGTGGTACGGCAGGCGCTGGAGCATTCGGGCGCTGAGGTCGTCGAGGATCCCAGCTTGGCGGAAGCCGCGGTCGTCAACTCCTGTACGGTGACGCACGTTGGCGAGCGTAAGCTCCGCGGGTACGTCAGGCAGTTGGCCCGCGCGAATGCCGATGTGCGGACTGTGGTGATGGGGTGTGCCGCAGCGCTCGATGACGGCACCATTGCGGGCCTACCCGGCGTCGTCGGTGTGGTAGGCGGTGCCGAGCCGAAGAGCGTGCTGGGAACCCTCGGGATCTCGGGTGGCGGCGTCGATCCGATCCTCCGGCGCTTTGCCCGCGGTCGCCGTGCCTGGTTGAAGATCCAAGACGGCTGTGACGAGCACTGTACCTTCTGTGCGACTACGATTGCGCGGGGGAAGAACCGATCTCGGTCACCGGCGGAGATCTGCCGCGAGGCGGCGGTGCTAGCCGAATCCGCCGAAGAGATTGTCCTGACCGGTGTGCACATTGGCAGCTACGGGCGCGACCTGGACGGCATGGACCTCGGCGGTCTGGTTGAAGCCCTGATAGGCCAAGTGCCGCGCGTGCGGTTTCGGCTGTCGTCCGTCGAAGCCACCGAAGTCGATGACCGGCTCGAGTCGCTGATGGTCTTCATGCCCGACCGTCTCGCACCGCACCTCCACGCGCCGCTTCAGTCCGGGAGTGATACGATCCTCAAACGCATGGGCCGTCACTGGTACACCGCGGCGTCGTACCGCACACGAATCGAGCAGCTCGCGGAGCGCGTGCCGACGTTTGGCCTTGGGGCTGATGTGATCGTCGGGTTCCCGGGGGAGGAAGCGCGTGACTTTCGCAACACGGTTTCTATTGTAGACGCGCTGCCATTCACCTATCTCCATGTCTTCCCATACTCCGAACGTCCGGATGCGGCCGCCTGGCGCCTTGGCCCGTCCTCTGCGCCCCCCGTGGCCGCGGCGCGGTCCGAGGAGCTTCGAGAACTTGCCGCGGCCAAAAAGGCGGCTTATCGCGCCCAGCGCGTTGGCAGCGATGCTGACGTCGTCACGTTGCGCCGGTCGCGCGGACGATGGGAAGGCGTGACGGGCGACTACCTCGAGGTGTTTGTACCCACGTCGCGCCCGGTCCCGGGGCGGTTCAGTGGGCAGGTGACGGTGGATGCCGACGGGGCCCTCGCCGTGATACCACATGAGTGATCCGAAACGGGTGTACGTCGAGACCTACGGCTGCCAAATGAACGTGGCCGACACTGAGACCGTGATGGGCTTGCTCCGGCAAGACGGGTTCGAGTCGATCGACACCCCCGATTATGCCGACGTCATGTTGGTGAATACCTGTGCCGTGCGAGACAATGCGGAACAGCGCGTGATCGGTCGGATGGGCGAACTCAAACGTCACAAACGCCCGGGCGTCGTCCTCGGGGTGCTCGGCTGCATGGCGCAGCGTCTCGGGCAACGGTTGCTCGATGAGGCGCCGCACGTGGACTTGGTGATCGGCCCGGACGGCTACCGCGGGCTCCCTGAGTTGATCGCGGGTGCGGCCGATGGACAACGGTCGACAGACGTCGAGTTCAAGTCATGGGAGCACTACGAGGACGTCTCCGCCGCACGCCAAGGGGGTCCCAGCGCCTTCATTACCGTGCAACGTGGTTGCGATTATCGGTGCACGTTCTGCGTTGTTCCGATGACACGGGGGCGGGAGCGTAGTCGTACCTTGGCGGACGTCGTGGGCGAGGTGCAGAGGCTCGCCGCGGCGGAAACGACCGAGATCACTCTTCTGGGACAGACAGTCAACAGCTACCACGATGGCGACCACGATTTTGGTGATCTGTTACGCGCGGTGGGAGCCGTCGATGGAGTGCGACGGGTCCGATTCACGAGTCCATACCCCAACGACTTCAGCGTCTCGGTGGTTCAGGCGATGGCGGATGTGTCAGAGGTGTGTGAACACGTGCACCTGCCAGTCCAGAGCGGATCGACGCGCCTCCTCAAGCCGATGGGGCGTCGCTATACCCGCCAGGCGTACCTCGAGTGCGTCGACAGGCTCCGGTCAGCCGTGCCCGACATCGCGATTACGACCGACATCATCGTCGGTTTTCCGGGCGAGACGGACGAGGACTTTGACGATACGGTTTCCTTGGTTCGCGAGGTGGGGTTCGACGATGCCTTCACCTTCCGATACTCGCCGCGTGAGGGCACGGGTGCGGTGCGTTTGCCGGATCCCGTTCCCGACGAGGTGGCCGGGCCGCGTCTCGAACGACTCATCGGTGTGGTGCGGGCTGAGGCCCGCCGCAAGAATTTGGCGCTGGTGGGGTCGACGCACGAAGTCTTGGTCGAAAAGCCAGCGCGACGCGGCAAGCTGCTCCAGACGCGAACGCGACAGAACAAGGTCGTACTCGTGGATGGGCCCACGGCCTGGATCGGGACTTACCTCGACGTTCGTCTGACGGGAACCACCGGTGCGACCTTCACCGGAGTGCCTACCCTGCAGCGCGCGGAGTTGGCCGTCATTCCCTGACGACACTCTGCTTCCCACGACAACTCAGGCAGGATCAACTACGCGCTTGCACAGCGGAGGTTGAGAGCCGTGCGCCTCCCCATCGTGCACCTCGCCACGGCGTACATAATCGGCCTGTGGAGTGGCGGCGTTCTGCCGGTGCGTGTGGTCGTAGTGGGGTGTTCCGTGGCATGGGCTGCCGTGGCCATGGGGCGCCGCAGAGCCTGGAGTATCATCGTTGTCGCCGTCGCGTGTGCTGGGGTGGTGGGAGGGACGATCGCGAACCGGGACCGCGCCGCATGGTGTCGAGCCGTGTGGGAGGTTGGTGAGCAGCGCGCGATCGTCACCCTCGATGACACGCCCGGCGAACGACTGCGAACCCACGCGCACATCATTCATGCCGCACCCGGATGCGCGGGCACGATCATCGTCCGACTGGATCAATGGTATCCTGCCGGGGCTGTACTCATCGTGGCGGGTACCTATCGCGGGTATGGTGTGCTGCGCGTCGTCCACGCGCGGCAAGTCGGTGTCCACGGGGGGCTCCGGCGTCGGCTCCGTGCTGCGGCGGCGGCTCGAATTCGCGATCTCTATGGCGAGCGGAGCGGCATGGTCGAGGCCCTGGTGATTGGCCGGCGCGACGATCTCCCGCCGGCGATTCGCGAAACGTTCGTCGGGGCTGGTATCGCGCATCTGCTGGCGATCTCCGGTCTGCATGTGGGCCTGCTCGCCGGATGGATCGTGATGGGGGTGCGCCTGACCCCCGCTCGGCGCCACGCCATCGTGATCGGCGCTTGCTGCACGTGGGCGTATGTTGGCCTGCTGGGCTTTCCAGCATCGGCGACGCGCGCCGCGGCGTTCATTTCGGTGTACGCGGCTGCGCGAATCCGACAGCGGCACCCGGCCGCGCTCGCGGTCCTGTCGGTCGGGGCCCTTGCCGTGGTGTCGATCGATCCCTGGGCTGTCCGGTCCGTTGGGGCCTGGCTTTCGGTCAGTGCGGTGTGGGCGACGAGCTACGCTCCGCGGCACCTGCCTCTTCGGGTGCGCCGGCGGCCGTTTGCCAGGCTCGGCGCCGCTTCGGTAGGCGCAACCCTCACGACCGCTCCGATTACCGCATTTGTCTTTGGGTCCGCGGCGCCGGTGGGGGTGCTCACCAACCTCCTGGCAATTCCATTGGCTGGGGTGGCGGTTCCCGCTGTGTTCGCGAGTCTTGCGGTGGGTGCTCCGATGGCCGCTGGCGCCGGTCTCGTCCTCACCGTGTTGGAGCGGGTTGCCGCTGTCGCGTCGTCGCTGCCTGGGGCACACGTGACGGGTGTACCGGGATGGCGTTTTGCGCTGCCATGGTGTGCGGTCGTTGGCATGGTCGCGTATCTCGTCGAGCGACGCCCAACATGGTCGCGGCTCCGGCTGCAATTGGCCGCGGCGTGCGCGTTGGTCACGTGGGGAGCCGTCGGCTTACAGAGTTGGTCGAGTTCTCGCGACGGGGAGCTTGAGTTGTATGCGTTGGACGTCGGACAGGGTGACGCGATTGCCGTGCGCACGCCGGGCGGACACTGGCTCCTCGTGGACGGGGGTCCGCTCACCCGCCACGAAAACGCAGGTCGGAAGACGGTGATTCCGTTCCTGCGTCGCCGTGGTGTCCGACAGATCGACGCGCTCATCGTCTCGCACGGCGACGCCGATCACCTCGGCGGCATTCCCTCCATCGTGTCCACCTTCCAGCCACGTCTCGTGCTCGAGCCGGGGCAGCCCCTCACGACTGATCTCTATCGAGAGCACCTGGCGCAGATCGACGCGAGCGGGTCAACCTGGATGGCGGCGCGCGCTGGTGATTCGCTCGTTGTCGACGGTGTCCGCTTTATCGTGATGCACCCTAGCGACAGTTGGATCAATCGTGAATTCCGGGTCAACGAGAACTCGGTCGTGCTGCGCGTCGAGTTTGGGTGCTTCAGCGCTTTGCTGCTCGGTGATGCGGGCACACCGGTGGAGCTGGCGCTGCAGGACCAACTCGCTCGGGTAAACGTGCTCAAGGTCGGCCATCATGGGTCGGCGGGCGGCACGAGTACTGCGCTGCTCGCGGCCGTCGATCCTGCGGTCGCCGTGATCAGCGTCGGACCGAACAGCTATGGCCACCCGGCACGAGAAGTGCTCGATCGGTTACGCGCTCGCGATGTCGAGATCTTCCGCACGGACGACGACGGGACCGTGACGATCCGAAGCGATGGGCGCTATCTTGAGGTCGTGAATCGGGAGCGGGACCACCTCGTGGGGAGGCTCATGTGTCGTATTCGTCGTTGGTTACCATCGAGCAGTTCATCCTCAAGCAGCAGCGGCTGCACCCGGGGGCGACGGGTGAGCTCACCAATCTGCTCTACGACCTCGCACTTGCGTCGAAGGTGATTTCCGGCCTCGTCCGCCGAGCGGGATTGGTGGACGTGTTGGGTGCGGTCGGGCAGACCAACGTCCAGGGCGAGGAGCAACAGAAACTCGATGTCATCGCTGATGAGGCCATGAAAGGCGCGTTCGCGCGAACCGGCCGGATCTGTGTCATGGGCTCGGAAGAAGATGAAGACCCTATCCCGGTAGACGAGGCGTACGGGTACGGTAAGTACACGTTGCTCTTTGACCCGCTGGACGGCTCGTCGAATATCGATGTGAACGTCTCGATTGGGACGATCTTCTCCATTCACCGGCGCAAGACGTCCGATGGTGCGGGTACACTCAGCGACCTCCTCCAGCCCGGGCGTGATCAGGTCGCGGCCGGATACGTGGTCTATGGCTCCAGCACTGTGCTCGTGTACACCGCCGGTTTCGGGGTCCACGTCTTTACGCTCGACCCCACGATCGGCGAGTACCGTCTCTGCCATCACGACATCAAGACTCCCGAGGTTGGGAAGTACTATAGTGTGAACGAGAGCTATTACAGCCGCTGGTCGAACGGGTACCGCGAGGTGGTGCGCGCGTTCAAGGGCGATGGCACCAAAGACCATCGGAAGAACGCGCGGTATATCGGGTCATTGGTCGCCGACTTCCACCGAAATCTTCTGTCGGGTGGCGTGTTCATGTACCCGGCAGACTCAAGATCGCCGCAGGGGAAGCTGCGCTTGCTCTATGAGGCGGCGCCGCTGGCCTTTGTGGCACAACAGGCAGGTGGCGCAGCTTCCGACGGGCGGACGCCGATTCTGGAGATCGAACCCGCGGGGCTCCATCAGCGGACTCCGTTGCTGATTGGGAGCAAGGACGACGTGGCGTTCGTCGAAGAAACCGTCGCGCGGGTCGACGGCGCACCCACGTGAGCGACGACCGTCGCTCGCCCTCCGGTCTCCCGATCGCCAGGGTCTACGGACCGGCGACGTCCCGCCCCGACGAAGAGCCGGGTGCGTTTCCGTTCACGCGCGGCATTCACGAGTCGATGTACCGCGGGCGCCTCTGGACCATGCGGCAGTACGCCGGTTTCGGCACAGCGGAGCAAACGAATGCCCGGTTCCGTGCGTTGCTGGACGCAGGTCAGACAGGGTTGTCGGTTGCGTTCGACCTCCCGACACAAATGGGATACGACTCCGACGCCGACATGGCCATGGGCGAGGTTGGGCGAGCCGGGGTTGCGATCGACACTGTAGATGATCTGGGTCGCCTGTTCGATGCAATTCCGTTGGATCAGGTCTCGACATCGATGACGATAAACTCCACGGCGGCCATATTGCTGGCGATGTATGTGGTGGTCGCGGAGGAACGTGGCGTCGCCCGCAGCGACCTCCGAGGTACCATCCAGAACGATGTCCTGAAGGAGTACATCGCCCGCGGGACCTACATCTTCCCGGTCGAGCCCTCGCTTCGTTTGGTGACCGATATCTTCGCGTTCGTTGTCGAAGAAGGCATGAACTTCAACCCCGTATCGGTCAGTGGCTACCATATGCGAGAGGCGGGGTGCACGGCGGTGCAAGAGGTCGCCTTCACGCTGGCCAATGGGCTGGAATACCTCCACCGCGCGGTGGATGCTGGCATCGACATCGAGGCCATTGCGCCCCGGGTTTCGTTCTTCTTCGCCGCACATAACGATCTCTTTGAAGAGGTCGCCAAGTTCCGCGCGGCACGACGGCTGTGGGCGCGTCTAATGCGCGAGCACTTCGACGCGAGCGATCGCAGTTGCCGACTGCGGTTTCACACGCAGACAGGGGGCTCGACGCTCGCGGCGCAGCAGCCACTCAACAACATCGTACGGGTGACGGTGCAGGCGATGGCCGCCGTACTCGGTGGAACGCAATCGCTGCACACGAACGGGTACGACGAAGCGCTCGCTCTGCCCTCGGGCGAAGCCGCCACGCTCGCGTTACGGACCCAACAGATTGTGGCGTACGAGTCTGGGGCAGCGCAGACAGTGGACCCGCTTGGTGGGTCCTACTATGTCGAACATCTCACGAGTGCCCTGGAGGACGCTGCTCACGCGCTGCTCACTGAGGTACACGAGAACGGAGGAGTGCGTGCGGCCATCGAATCGGGCTTCCTCCAGGACGCGATTGCTCGCTCGGCGTACGAGTACACGCGTTCCGTCGAGTCAGGGAGCACGGTGGTGGTCGGGGTCAATAAGTTCGCTGAAGAGGAGACTCCGGCGGACTTCTTCGCACCCGATTACGCCGAGCTTGCAGAGCAGCAATGCACGCGCTTGGCGCACGCGCGAGCGCGACGCGACGACATGGAATGGCGTGACGCGTTGGACGGGCTCTCGTCGTCGTCGGCTGGGACCGAGAACCTGATGCCGTCGATCATTGCCGCTGTGCGCGCGCGCGCTTCGGTTGGCGAGATCTCTGACACGATGCGTTCGGTCTGGGGTACCTTCCGCCCACGCGCTTGACGTTCCAACGGAATTCCCACCGCTCGATACCGTGGACGTGGTGGTCTGAGACTGCACCTCCCGGTTGGTCGGATCTTGCGGCCTGCAGTACTGAGGCGCATTATGGGAGGTCGGTGGATGACCTTGACCGCCGATGACTCTCAAGGACCTGTTGATAGTGTGTTCTTCGAAGCCCTTCGTGGCTTGAGCCCTCCTAGGACGCCTCTTCTCCATCGTTGCTTTTGAGCCGTGATGATGTGGTGACTTTAACTCGCACTGCTAGGCTGACGAGGAGAGACTCCATGAACATGTCAAGAAGCATCCTCATGTTTGCACCGTTGTTCGTATTGGGCTGTTCGCCGGATACGCCATTGGATGTCGATACGGCCGAGCTGCTGCTCTCGACTCACGGGGGTGGCGAAGTCCTTGGATCGGCATTGGGGAGCGGTCATTACCAAAGCCAGGGTGGACTACGGACGTTTTCGTTCAACGCCATCCAGCATTCAGACGGCTCGGCCAGCGGGAACGCCCAATTTAACAACCGGATAAGAAGCGCCGGAGGCAACGGACTCCAGTTTTCGTTGGACGTCGTCTGTATGAACTTCGTTTCGGAGAATCGAGTGGCTATCGTCGGGGCAGTCACGCACGTGAATCCGGAGTCTTTTAATCCTCTGTTAGACCCACAGCCCGGCGACCAAGTCGTTTTCCTTGCCCAAGACAATGGAGAAGGGAACCAAGCGGATCCGGACCAGACGACCGGGTGGGCCCCAAGGGAACTCTTGGACTTTCTTGCCAGTATCGGACTGTTACCCCCCTTCCCTGATGGGCCATTTGCGGAGGTGATCTGCGGGGGCGAGCATAATGACTACCTCAATGCTTTTGGGCTGACGGAGATAGAGCAGGGCAACATCCAGGTTCGCGCACCATAAGCGACCCGGATTCCAGCCGTAACACCCATAGGGCCTCCGACGTTCAATCGGGGGCCCTTCGCTTGACCGGCTTTCCAAGCTCAGCTAAGTTCTTCATTCTGTTGCGTTTAGAGGATCGAGGATGCCGACGTATTCCTACGCGTGTGCCAAGTGTGGCAACGAATACGAGAAACTTCAGAAGATGTCGGACAAGACGCGCGCGAAATGCCCAAACTGCGGTGCTCGCGGCGAGCGTCTGATCACCGGAGGGACGGGATTCGTCTTCAAGGGTTCGGGCTTTTACGCCACCGACTACAAGAAAGCGGCCGAGCCGTCGAAGTCTGAGCAGAAGGGTGAGGGCAAGGGCGATGGCAAGCAGGATAGCAAGTCGTCGAAGTCGTCGGATTCCACCGATTCTGAGAAGTCGTCGGATTCCACCGATTCTAAGAAGAGGAAGGGAGCGTAACACTGACCGCTGGAGCCGATCGGCTCCGTGAGGCGCTGCAACGAGCTCTCGACAAGCTCGGCGTTGCGGACGCAGAGATCCTCCTCGAACGCCCCCGCGATCCGACACACGGTGATCTCGCGACCACTGTCGCCCTCACGCTGGCCAAACCGTTAAGACGCACGCCGCGAGCGATTGCGGAGGAGATCGTGTCTCGGCTCGACGCCCCGGCAGGCCTCTTGAGCGAGGTGACGATTGCCGGACCCGGGTTCATCAACTTCCGTTTGGCCGGGAGCGCGCTCGCCGAGACACTGGAGTGCATTGTGCGCGAGGATGCGCGATTCGGCCAGACGCAAAGCGGAGCGGGCAGAACGGTAAACGTCGAATTCGTCTCGGCCAACCCCACGGGTCCCCTGCATGTCGGGCACGGTCGCGGTGCGGCACTGGGTGACGCTGTGGCGTCGCTGCTTGAAGCGACGGGACATGAGGTTGTGCGAGAGTTCTACATCAATGATGCGGGCGTCCAGATCGAACGACTCGCAGAATCGCTGTGGGCTCGTGTGCAGCAGACCGTGGGTCGCGACGCCGTTATCCCGGAGAATGGGTATCACGGCGAATACCTGCGTGATCTCGCCCGTGAGGTGGTTGCCGAGCGCGGTGAGTCGTTCGCCGATCTGGACGAGACCGAGGCGCTCATCGCTTGTCGCGACCTGGCGGTGACACGGCAGCGCGAGGAGCAGGATCGCGACCTTGCCGAGTTCGGTGTTCATATCGACGTGTATTCGCTCGAGTCCGAACTCTACCGGTCTGGCCAGTTGGATCAGACCCTGGCGGCGCTGCACGATTCGGGCTTGACGTATGATCGGGATGGCGCGTTGTGGCTCCGGACCTCGGACCATGGGGACGAGAAGGACCGCGTGCTGCGGAAGAGTGACGGTGCCTATACGTACTTCCTCCCCGATATCGCCTATCATCGCGGCAAGGCCGAACGCGGTTTCGATCGCGCGATCGACATCTGGGGTGCGGATCACCATGGCTATATTGCGAGAATGCGGGCGGCGTTGGTCGCGCTCGGGCATCCAGAGTTCTTCCACGCCGTCATCGTGCAGCTCGTGCGGATCATGCGAGAGGGCGCCGAGGTCAAGTTCTCGAAGCGCACGGGAGACATCGTAGAGCTTCGGGATCTCTTTGAGCAAACGGGCGTGGACGCAGCGCGATATTTCTTTCTCATGCGTCGCGCGGAAGCGCAGTTCGTATTCGACATCGATCTCGCGCTCAAGCAGTCGGACGACAATCCAGTGTACTACGTCCAATATGCACACACGCGGATGGCCGGAATCTTTCGCAATGCAGGGATCGACCCGGCAACGACGGCGACCGATGGTGTCGAACTCGAGTTGCTGGTCGAACACGCTGAACAGGAGTTGATCAACCGACTCGCCGATTTTCCGGCTGTGGTCGAATCCGCGGCGCGTGCGCTCGAGCCACATAGAATCATTAGCTACGTGGAAGACGTCGCCCGTCTGGTAAACAGCTGGTATCACCATCATCGTGTCCTAGGTGTTGGCGGGGCACTCAGTGACGCGCGACTCGTGTTGGCTCGAGCTTCGCAGATCGTCATTCGTAATGCTTTGAATCTCTTGGGGGTCTCTGCCCCGGAACGGATGTAAGCTGATGTCGCTCCTCGTGGTTGGCAGTATCGCACTCGACTCCGTGGAAACGCCGTTTGGGACGAAAGTCGATGCCATCGGTGGGTCGGCAATGTTCTGTAGTTATGCGGCAAGTCTCTTGCACGGTGTGCAGGTTGTCGGTGTGGTGGGCGACGACTACCCGCCGGAGGCGCTCGAGCGGTTGGCGAAACGCGGTGTCGATCTGCAGGGGGTCGAGCGGAAGCAGGGTGAGAGCTTTCGCTGGAAGGGGAAGTACTCCTACGATCTGCAAAATCGAGAGACGCTCGAGACGCGACTCGGTGTCTTCGCCGAATTCGAACCCCGCATCCCCGATGCGTTCAGTGACGCCAAGTACGTCTTCCTGGGCAACATTGACCCAGCGTTGCAGTTGCGGGTGTTGGATCAGGTGGACCACCCGACCTTGGTCGCCTGCGATACGATGAACTACTGGATCCACGGTCAGCGGGAGACGTTGCTCGAGGTGATGCAACGCATCGATGTGCTGCTAGTGAACGATGCCGAAGCGCGCGAATTGTCAGGCGACTGGAACGTGTATCGGGCGGCGCGGTGGATCCTCTCGCACGGGCCGCGTTTGGTGGTCATCAAGCAAGGGGTGTATGGCGCGGTGTTGGTCAACCGCGAACGAGTGTTCTATATCCCGGCGTTTCCCCTCGAGGACGTATTCGACCCGACGGGAGCGGGCGACGCGTTCGCGGGCGGGTTCATGGGCCATCTCGCTCGGACCGACGACACCGACGAGGAGAATCTCCGGCGCGCGATGGTCTTTGGAGCGGCGATGGGATCGTTTGCGGTCGAGCGCTTCTCGACGGACCGTTTCGACGAAATCGGACCGGCGGAGGTCACGGGGCGCGTTCGAGAGTTCGCGGAGCTCGTACGATTCGAAATCCAACCCGAGGTCGCGTCCAGCGGATGAGCTCAGCCGATCGGTACCGCGCGGCGGGGGTGGACCTCGATGCGGCCGATGCGGCAAAGCAACGCATCGCGGCTGCGGTCGCCGGCACGCAGACAGCGCTGTCGCGCGGATCCGTGGGTGGATTTGGCGGCATGCTGCGACTCCCCTCCATAGAGGATGGGACACTGGTTCTGAGTACCGATGGTGTCGGGACGAAGGTGCTCGTGGCCATTCGTGCCGGTCGGCATGACACCGTAGGGGAAGACCTGGTCAATCACTGCGTAAACGACATCCTGGTTCACGGTGCCACGCCGCTCGCTTTCCTCGACTACCTCGCGGTCGCTGACGTCACGACCGAGACCATTGCCGCACTGGTCGAGGGGATCGCTCGCGGGTGTCGTGCCCACGACATGGCCCTGGCGGGTGGGGAGACCGCGCAACTCCCAGACCTGTACCATCCGGGCCACTACGATCTGGCCGGAACCATCGTTGGGATCGTGGCTGAGCAGGACGCACTCCACGGCGATCGCGTTCGCGTGGGCGACGTGCTCGTGGGGTTCGAGTCTTCTGGTTTGCACACGAACGGCTATTCGCTGGCGCGCCAGATCGTGTTCGACGACCTGGGTTTGGGTATCGACGATCTGGTTGACGACCTCGGCACCACCGTGGCAGACGCGTTGCTTCGTGTCCATCGCAGCTACGCGTCGTGTCTCCGCCCAGTGTTGTCCCGCCTTCACGCAATGGCGCATATCACCGGGGGTGGCATCGAGGGTAACCTGACTCGCTCACTCCCGAGTGGTTGTGGAGCGCGCGTAGACACCGCGTGCTGGGAGGTCCCCACCATCTTCCGATACTTGCAGTCGGCGGGAGGTGTCGAAGAACGCGAGATGTACCGGGTCTTCAACATGGGCGTCGGCATGATTGGCGTGGTCTCCGCGGACGATGTGGATGCTGTACGTGCCTCGGGTGATCAGCACGGTGTGCCGAGTTGGGTGATGGGCGACGTGGTCTCCGGGGAGGGCGTGACGGTCGAGTAGCTCCGTGAACGATCGGGATGCGATGGCGCGGGCCATCACGCTCGCCCACCAGGGTTGGGGGCGCGTGGCACCAAACCCACTTGTTGGTGCGGTGCTCCTTCGTGACGGGGCGGTCATTGGGGAGGGCTACCACGCCGAGTTCGGTGGCCCGCACGCCGAGATTCACGCGCTCCAATCGTGTGACGATCCCAAGGGAGCTACCTGCGTGGTCAACCTCGAGCCGTGCACGCACATGGGGAAGACCCCGCCGTGTGCCGAAGCGCTGCTGGACGCAGGCGTTGCCCGGCTGGTGTACGCGGTCCTCGACCCGGATCGGAAGGCCGGAGGAGGCGCGCGCCGACTGCGCGAAGCCGGTGTCGATGTAGTTGGGGGGGTGTTGGCTGAAGAGGCGACCGCACTCAATGCACCGTTCTTCTGTGGCCACCTTCGTCCCGAGCGTCCCTTCGTTGCGCTGAAGTTGGCCTCGTCGCTGGACGGGTTTCTCGCCGATGCCGGTGGCCGTTCTCAGTGGATCTCGGGTCCCGACGCGCGTGCGTTCGTGCAGTGGCTTCGCGCTGGCTTTGACGCCATTGGAGTCGGCCGGCGCACGGCGGAAGTGGACGATCCCCATCTGACGGCCCGCGAAATCATCCCACGCATCCCGCCGACGCGAATCGTGTTCAGTTCGTCGGGTGCCGTTCCCCGGTCGCTCAAACTCGTAGAAACCGCCAACGCTATCCCTACGTTCGTTGTGACGTCGATCGAGGGGCGCGAGCGTGCTCGTCCTGCATTGTCCGGCGCCGGCGTGCGATTCGTGGCCGCCAGTGAGACTCTCGAGGCGCTCCAGGGGCTCCGAGCCGCCGGCATTCGGTCGCTCCTCGTCGAGGGAGGCGGGCGACTCGCCGGGTCGCTCCTCGAGGCCGGAGCGGTCGACCGGGTCTACTGGATTCAGGCACCCCTCTGGCTAGGGCAGGGGACTCCGGCCTTCGGAGAGCGGTCGTCCTCGGCGCTGATCGAAGCTCAGCGCTGGACGGTCGTCGAGCGACGACCCCTGGGCGAGGATACATTATTAGTCGTGGATCGGGCACCATGTTCACCGGAATCGTAGGCGCGACGGGCACGATCACGTCCTTGGACCGGTTGGCCGACCGGCTGGCCCTGCGGATCGAAGCCCCGTACCACGACCTCGAGCTCGGTGAGAGCGTGGCGGTGGACGGTGCATGTCTCACCGTGGTGGACCGCGGACCTGGGTGGTTCACGGTGGAGGCCGTCGTGACGACCCGGGGGAGGACCCGATTCGAACGCCTGGAGTGTGGCTCCGTCGTGAACCTCGAGCGGGCGATGGCGGTTGGGGATCGATTCGGTGGTCACATTGTGCAGGGACATGTCGACGGCGTGGGCGCCGTGCGCGCCGTGCAGTCCGTTGCTGACGCCGTGTTGGTGGATATCGAGGTGCCCGCCGAGGTTGCGGAGCTGTGCGTGCCGCACGGGTCAGTGACCGTGAACGGCGTGAGCCTGACGGTCAATGCGATGCCGAAGCCAAGTGTGCTCCAGGTGTCGCTGATTCCGTTCACGCTGCAACATACGACCCTTGGCACGGTACGAGTTGGGGATGAGGTGCATCTCGAGGCAGACGTCATTGGGAAGTACGTCCGCCAGCTGATGAACGCGAGAGCAACGCAGTAAGCAGGAGGGAACGTGGCTGGCAAGATCGAACAGGCCATTCAAGATCTTCGCGACGGCAAGCTCATCTTGGTCGCGGATGACGAGGATAGAGAGTCCGAAGGGGATCTGATTGGTGCGGCGGAGCACGTCACGCCGGACATGATCAATTTCATGACCAAGTTCGGACGTGGCCTCATCTGTCTAACACTCTTGCCGGAGCGATGCAGCGCGCTCGGCCTGCCGCAGATGGCGGACGACAACTCCGAAGAGCACGAGACCGCGTTCACCGTGAGTATCGACGCGGCGGCGCGGTTCGGCGTAACGACGGGGATCTCCGCGGCCGATCGAGCGCAGACGATTCACGTGGCCGTCGATCCGGCGACCGCACCGGGCGACCTCCGTCGGCCGGGTCACGTGTTTCCACTGCGCGCGCGGCGTGGCGGCGTCCTGCAACGGGTGGGACACACGGAAGCCAGCGTCGACCTGGCTCGCCTCGCCGGCTGTTATCCGGCCGGGGTGATCTGTGAAGTGCTGGCCGACGACGGCACCATGATGCGTCGTAAGCAGCTCGAACAGTTCGCGCGAGACCATGCGTTGACCTTCGTCACGGTGGCAGAGCTGGTCTCGTACCGGCTGCAGCACGAGCGCTTGGTCGAGCGCGCGGCGAGGACGGTGATCCCCACGGCATACGGTGATTTCGTCGTCGTCGCGTATGCGAACGCCGTCGACGCCGCCGAGCACGTCGCTTTGGTGTTTGGTGAGGTGGAGGGTAAGGACAACGTCCTGGTCCGCATGCACTCGAAGTGTCTCACGGGTGACGTCTTCGGATCGGGGCGCTGCGACTGCGGGTGGCAGCTGCAGAGTGCGATGCGCATGATCGCCCAAGAGGGAGCCGGTGTAGTGGTGTACCTGGATCAAGAAGGGCGCGGCATTGGGCTCATCAACAAGCTCAAAGCCTACGAGTTACAGGACCGCGGTCGGGATACCGTGGAGGCAAACGAGGCGCTCGGATTCGCCCCCGATCTGCGCAACTATGGAATTGGGGCGCAGATCCTGGTCGATCTCGGCCTCTCGTCGATTCGCGTCCTGACCAACAATCCGCGAAAGGTCGTTGGGCTCGACGGCTACGGATTGGAGATCGTCGAGCGGGTCCCGATCGAGCGCCAGCCCACGGACGACAACCGGTCGTACCTCGACGTCAAGCGCGACAAATTGGGCCACCTGCTTTCTCACTAGCATGGCAATGGATTCGCAGTCTGACCCGGCGCCCTTGGCAGGGCGGGTCCTCGTGGTGGTGTCGCAGTTCAACGAAGCCGTGACCCGGCGGCTCCTAGACGGGGCTCAGGCGGTGATCCGGCAGGAAGGTATCCCGGAGGAGCAGGTCGACGTCGTGTGGGTGCCAGGTGCCTTCGAACTCCCCCTTGCCGTTACGCGCGGACTCGATACCGGGCGCTATGCGCTCGCGGTCGCCCTCGGGGCGGTGATCCGCGGAGAAACGCCGCATTTCGAGTACGTATCCCAATCAGCGTCACAGGGGTTGAGCGCCGTGGCGTTGGAGCATGGGGTGCCGGTCGGGTTCGGCATCCTCACGTGCGATACGATGGCGCAGGCACGGGCTCGCTCGGGTGGAGAGGCTGGCAACAAAGGCGAAGAGGCGGCTCGGGCGGCGTTCCAAACCCAGCGGGCACTCGATACGCTCGACGGCTAATGCTGCGATCCGAAACGCGCCTTCGTGCGCGGGCCACACAACTCCTCTATGCGTGGCAGATACAAGGGCGGCCCGCGCTCCGTCAGACCACCGGCGGACTTCTCGCGGGCCATCCTCGATGCCGCAGGGCAATTGAACGGTCGGAGGATCTGGTTGCTCGCGTCGTGCCCGTTGTCGACGATCTGGATCGCGATATCGCCTCAGCGGTGGAGCATTGGCGGTACGAGCGAGTGGGGCTGGTGGAGCGAACGATCCTGCGGCTGGCACTGTATGAACTGCAGTACGGTAAGACTCCGCCCAAGGTCGTGATCAACGAGGCCGTGCGGCTGGCCCATTGGTTTGCCGGAGAATCAGCTCCGCGTTTCATCAACGGCGTGCTCGACGCGGTCGCCCGTCGTGCCGGCAGTCTATGAAGATCTTGGCCGTCAATTGGCTCGACCGCCTGAATCCGATGGCGGGCGGAGCTGAAATCCACTTCCACGAGATCTTTGAGCGCCTCGTCGCCATGGGCCATGAGGTGACCATGGTGACGTCAGGGTGGGATGGGTGTTCCCCAAGAGAGGCCGTGGGCGGGATCGACGTGCTCCGGTTCGGGGGTCGGTACACGTTTGCGTTCCATGGTCGGGGAGCCGTTCGGCGGCAGCTCCAGCGAGAGTCCTATGATGTCATGGTCGAAGACATCAACAAGCTCCCACTGTTGCTGGCCAATGTGGCGCCACTGCCCATGTACGTCATCGTGCCGCACCTCTTCGGGAGCACGGCGTTTCAAGCCGAGTCCGTCCCTGTCGCGTCGCTTGTCTGGATCGCCGAGCGGCCAGTGCCTCGTGTGTACCGCAAGGCGGCGTTTCATGCAATTTCTGAAAGTACCCGCGACGATCTGGTCGCTCGCGGGGTTGCCGCCACGGCGATTCGGGTGATCCATCCGGGGGTCGACGCCACGCGCTTCACGCCTGACCCCGCGGTGTGTCGGGGGCCCGAGCCCTCTTTCCTCTATATCGGGCGGCTCAAGCGGTACAAGGGCGTCGACACGGCGATTCGCGCGATTGGGGTTGCCCGCGCCCAAGGGCATCGATTGCGCCTGGATATTGCAGGGCAGGGAGACGATGAAGGCCGGCTGCGCAGCTTGGTGGGCCAGGCCCGATTGGGCGATCAGGTACGGTTTCTGGGCTTCGTGTCCGAAGACCGGAAACTCGAGCTTCTGCGTCGCACTTGGGCCGTCGTCCTGCCTTCACCCAAGGAGGGGTGGGGTATCACGAACGTGGAGGCGGCTGCGTGCGGCACCCCCGCGGTGGCTTCGGACAGTCCTGGGTTGCGCGAATCCGTCCGAAGCGGGCAAACTGGACTATTGGTGCCGCATGGCGATACAGCCGCGCTTGCGGCTGCCATGAACCAGCTCGCTGGGAGTCCCGACCTCGTGACATCGTTGGGTGCAGCAGCACGGCGGTTTGCCGAGGGGTTATCCTGGGAGTCGTCTGCCACGAAGACGGAAACACATCTCCTCGAAACCATCAACGAGCGGAGAGCGTGAATCATATGGAGCATGAAGCTTGGCGGATAACGGTTACTGCGCGTCACACTGAGATTCCGGACGAATTGCGGGAGCGCACGGCAGAGCTGATTGAGCGGGTCGCGAAGACCGCACATCGACCTCAGCATGCTGAGGTGATATTTGATGCGGATCACGGCCATCATATAGTCGAGATTCATCTCTCGTTGACGCGGGGCCAGGTCAAGGTGGCCCATGCCGAAGCGGACGACTTTCGCAGCGCGTTAGACGCTGCCGTCCAGAAACTGCGGAGCCAGTTGGACAAGAACTCTGGACGTCCGAGGCGTGTGACGTCGTAGCTCCATGGCCAAAACCACCGTCCGCGAACTCGTTGAAGCCAAGGCCGTTGCGCTCGAGTTAGAAGTGCTCTCGGGCGAACAGGGATTAGGTCGTGCGATTATGGTGCCGGAGGTATCGAGCCCAGGCCTCGTGCTCGCGGGTTTCACCAAACGGTTCCAGAGCAAGCGCCTGCATGTTTTTGGCGAGACGGAAGTGGCCTATCTCCGATCCCTGAAGCCCAATAAGCGGCGGAAGGTGCTCGAGACGTTCATGAGCTACGATCTGCCCTGCGTGTTCCTGACGAAAGGCATGCGCGCGCCGCGTGAATTGACACGTCTGTCCAAGGAGCGTGGCGTTCCGGTGCTCCGGTCACGGTTGAAGACGGCGGAGTTCTATCGCCGCGTCACGCCATACCTCCATGAGGTTTTTGCACCGGAATCCACCATCCACGGGTCGCTCGCGGACGTCTATGGAGTCGGATTGTTGTTCGTCGGTCGGTCCGGGATAGGGAAGTCGGAGTGCGTGCTGGACCTCGTCGAGCGCGGGCATCGCTTGGTGGCCGATGACGTCGTCCTTCTCACAAAGCGTGCCTGGGGCGTGTTGATGGCGCGCGGAAGCGACGTGGCACATCACTACATGGAGATTCGTGGTGTTGGACTCATCGACGTGCGTGCGTTATTTGGGATTCGGGCCGTCCGCCAACAGAAGCGCATCGAAGTCGTCGTCGAGTTGGCGGACTGGGAAAGCGAGCAGGATGTCGAGCGCACGGGCCTCGACCGCAAGACCACGACGATCCTCGGAGTCGAACTGCCGAAAGTGGTCGTACCGTTGAATCCGGGCAAGAACCTCACCGTGATTTGTGAGGTGGTCGCCATGAATCATTTGTTGCGGTACAGTGGGGTCAATCCCGCAATGCAGTTCAACGAGCGACTGATGCAGCGCATGGCGCAGCAGGTCGAGCTCCGGGAATACCTCTCCGAAGATTATGAGTGAGGAGCTGCGAGGCGTTGTCGTCTCGCACGCTGCCCTCGCCTCAGCGTTGATCGAAGCGGTCGCGACCATCACCGGGGAAGACGGGGTTTTGGTGGGCGTCAGTAATGAAGGTGCTTCGGCGGATGAGCTGTGCGCTCGGGTTGACGCGGCTGTTGGCGAGGGTCCAACGGTCGTGTTCGTGGACATGCCGGCCGGCTCCTGTCTGCAGGCCACGCTGATGGAGGTTCGGGAACGGGCGGGGGTGGCCGTCGTGGCAGGGGTCAACCTTCCCATGCTGCTCGATTTCATTTACCACCGTGACCTGACGGCCGAGGCCGCGGCGACCCGTGCCGTTGAGCGAGGCACACAATCCATCAAGTCCGTAGTGCCGTGAGCCTCAGTCTTGTTCGTCTGGATGATCGCCTGATTCACGGGCAGGTTGTCATCGGATGGGTCCGAGCGCTTGGCGCCACGCAGATCGTGGTCGTCGATGACAGAGTCCGCGCGAATGCCTGGGAGCAGGACGTGTATCGCCTGGGCGTCCCTGGGGGTTTGGGGGTCTCCTTCCAGTCGGTGGATGAAGCTGCCATCAACGTTGCGGACTGGGCCAAGCTCCCGGAACGTGTCATAGTCCTCGCGGGTGACGTCGAAACGATGATCCGCCTGTGCGAGAAATGCGCCGCGATCACAAAAGTCAATCTCGGGGGTGTTCACGACGGCCCTGATCGGAGGCAGCGACTTCCGTACGTCTATCTCACCGATCGTGAAGCTGATCGGCTGCGGGACCTCGGGGCTGGCGGCGTCGATGTGACGGCACAGGCGGTGCCCACCGAAGCACCGGTCTCGCTGGAGTCGGTGCTCAAATGACCCTGTGGATTCTGCTCTGGGGTTGGGGGACCGTGGTGAGTCTCGATCTCATCAGCGTGGGCCAGGTGATGATTGCCCGGCCCCTGGTCGCTGGTACGGTCGCGGGGGTCATCCTCGGCGATCCGCTCGCCGGCGGAATGGTCGGCATGCTGCTCGAGCTGTTTGCACTCGATGTCCTTCCCGTTGGAGCCGTCCAGTACCCCGATTACGGGATCGCGTCCGTGACGGCGGCGATAATCGCTGCCGATGCGCCACCGATATTGGGATTGGGGCTCGGCGTCGCGATCGGGCTAGTCGTGGCGTACCTCGGACAGCTGGCGATTGCGCGGGTGCGAGCCTTAAACAGTGCCGAGGTCCGCCGCACGGCTCCGCAGCTCGACGGGGGAGATTGGAATGTGGTTTCGCGCATCCATCGTCGCGCACTGGGTCGTGAGCTGGTACGGGCCGCTGTGGTCGCCGTCATGGGCGTATCCGTTGGGGCGCTCGTTGCGCAGCACCCCCTCATTACTGTGCGTGGGGCCATCCTCCTCTCTGTCGTGATGATTGGGGCCGCGATTGGAACCGCGGCTACCGGGGCCATGCGCCTCGGTGGGCGCGGTCTCGGACTCAGGTGGTTTGTGCTCGGACTCTTGGGGGGGCTCGTGGTGGTGATGCTATGAGCGATCTCACGCGCACCTTCTTTCGTTTGTTTCTGATCCAAGCGTCGTTCAACTACGACCGAATGATTGGGATCGGCATGGCCCACAGTATGCGACCTCTGGTCGACGAGGGGGATGCACTCGTTGCAGGCAGAAGTGCGCAGTTCTTCAACGCGCACCCGTACATGGCCGGGGTCGCGGTGGGAGCGCTCGCCCGAGCTGAGCGCGACGACATGAGCGAGGCCCCTGTTATGGCGCTCCGAAACGCTTTAGTGGGGGCGCTCGGGTCGATCGGAGATCGGTTAATATGGGCCGGAGCGTTGCCTGTCGCGGCCGGCGTCGGTCTGGCGTTAGCAGCGCGGCTCGATCCCGTCGTCGGTGCGGTCACGTTCCTGGTGCTCTACAACGTCGTGCATCTCACGTTGCGGTGGTGGGGACTTCGGGTTGGGTGGACGTATGGGTTGCAGGTGGCCACCGTGCTGGCCCGTGGTTCGATCAAGACAGGGTTGAGTCTCGCGGGCCCGCTTGCTGGAATCACGTTGGGGGTGGCGATCCCGATGGTCGCCAATGCGCTGACGGCCGATCTGGCACGGGCGGAGACGATGGGAGCGGCCGTCGTGGCCGGCACCGCCATCGTGGTGTCCCGATGGGTGTCGCCGAGCTTGGGGGGGGTGCGGTTTGGCTTGGTGGTGGCCGGACTCGCGCTCATTGCGGGGGCGGTATGGGCGTGACCGAGGATACGGTCACCGTCGCGAACCGCCTCGGCCTTCATGCGAGGCCGGCCGCCGAGCTCGTCAAGGTCGCCGGCAAGTTCCAGTCGGAGATTCAGATCGCGAAGGACGGTGTGTGGGTGAACGCGAAGAGCATTCTCGGTGTGATGACGTTGGCGGCGGAACAAGGAAGTGTGCTGGCGGTGAAGGCCGACGGTGACGACGCACGCGAAGCCGTGGCGGCCGTCATCGCCCTCGTCCAGCGTAACTGGGATTTCACAGATGTCTGAGAAGCGCATTCTGCGCGGCGTCGGCGTGTCATCCGGCCTCGCCATCGGCCCCGCGCGTGTCGTGCAGTGGGACTTGCCCAAGGTGACACGGCGGCTCATCTCCGCCGATCATGTCGATGACGAGCTGGCTCGGTTGCGGAGCGCGATCCAGACCGTGAAGAAGACGCTCGCGGGACTGCGTGATCAGGCGCGTGAACGTGCAGGCGCGGACGAAGCGAAAATATTCGACGCGCAAATCCTGATGCTTGAGGATCCGGATTTCGTGTCCGATGTCGAGACGCTCGTTCGCGAGAACCAACTCAGCCCCGAACGCGCGTTCGAATTCCGTACGCTCGAGCTGACTGCGATGTGGGCCCAGTCAGCGAGCCTCCCACTCCGCCAGCGAGTTGCCGATCTCAACAGCGTCCAAAAGCGTGTGTTGAATCACCTCACCGGTCGATCGCTCGAGTCGGTGATGCAGACCGACGATGATCATCCCGTCATCGTGTTTACGCGTGAGCTTTCTCCCGACTTGATGATCCAGCTTGCGCAGGGCCCGGTTGCGGGGTTCGCGAGCGAGGAAGGCACGCGGACTGCGCACGCAGCGATCTTGGCGCGTAGCCTCGGCATTCCGTGTGTCATGGGACTCGTGGCGTCGCTGGAGCGGGTCACGCCTGGCACCGCCGTCATCCTCGACGGGAACGCCGGCACGGTGGTACTGGACCCAACGGCGGGTGAGCGCGAGGAGGCGCGAGAAACGCAACGGCTCCGGCACGAGCTTGAGCGCCAGATTGGCGAGACCGATACGGGCCCCGTTGTGACCCAGGACGGGGTGCACGTGACACTACTTGGAAACGTCGATCTCCCTGACGACTTAGACGCGGCCTCGAAGCGCGGCGCGGACGGCGTCGGGCTCCTGCGGACGGAGTTCCTCCTGCTCGGCCGGTCGTCGATGCCGAGCGAAGACGAGCAGGCGGGGTTCTTCGAACGGGCCGCACTGCGGTTCGAAGGGAAGCCCGTCGTGATCCGGAGTTACGATGTTGGCGGCGACAAGTATCCGATGTCGTTCGAAGGCAGTTCGGAAGCCAATCCGTTTCTTGGGTGGCGTGCCATCCGCGTGTGTCTCGACAATCCGGACCTCTTCCGAACGCAGGTGCGAGCCCTGATGCGCGCCCGCCGGCACGGTGATCTGCAGCTGATGTTGCCGCTGGTGACCACACTCGATGAGATCAAACAGGTTCGAGGGGTCGTCGCGGATGCCGCCGCCGAACTCGAACGCGAGAATGCGCCTGCCATGACCGATCTCCCCGTCGGCGTGATGATCGAGACACCGGCCGCCGCCGTGCTGGCCGATGAAATCACCCAGCTGGCCGATTTCGTGAGCGTGGGTTCAAACGACTTGACGCAGTACACTCTAGTCGTCGACCGAGGCAACGCCCGACTGGCGTCGCGGTTCACTCCCTTCCATCCGGCAGTGGTCCGGCTACTCAAGAAGATCGTGGATGCCGGAACGCGGTGGGGTAAGCCTCCAAGTGTGTGTGGCGAGATGGCGTCGGATCCGGTGTCGGTATTCCTCCTCCTCGGGTTGGGCTTTCGAGTGTTGAGTGTCAGTGCGGTGTCGTTACCGGTCATGCGATGGTTCGTGCGGCAGATCGAAGCTGAGGAGGCAGCACAAGTTGTAGAGGAAGTGCTAACACTGGGTTCGGCGGACGAAATTCGGTTCGCCCTTGAGCGCGCGGTGGGGGAGCGTGTCGGACAGCAGCTTGTCAGCAGTACTCGGTTGCCGCACTCCAATGCCGCCGCTACTTTGCATCAATCAGGTTGATCGCCACGCCGCGCAGAGGTTCTATGGCTTCCCACCGCTACATCTTCTCGTCTGAATCGGTCACCGAGGGACATCCGGACAAGATGGCCGACCAGGTATCAGACGCCATTCTCGACCGCCTGCTGGCCAGTGACGCAACGTCCCGCGTGGCGTGCGAAACCCTCGTCACCACGGGCATGGTAGTGCTCGCCGGTGAGATCACGACTTCAGCGTCGATCAACATCCCCGAGGTGGTTCGTGACACGGTCCGGCGGATCGGATACACGGACGGATCGTTTGGATTCAACGCGGATACCTGCGCGGTAATGACCGCACTGGACCCACAATCCACCGATATCGCCATGGGCGTCGATACGGGTGGAGCGGGCGACCAGGGCATGATGTTCGGTTACGCGTGCGACGAAACGCCGGAGTTGATGCCCCTGCCCATCATGGCGGCCCACGGGTTGACGCGACGTTTGGCTGAAGTGAGGAAGAATGGAGACCTGCCTTGGCTGCGGCCCGATGGAAAGAGCCAGGTCACCGTGGAGTATCAGGACGGCCGCCCGGTCGATGTGAAGGCGGTCGTCGTCTCGACCCAGCACGCGCCCGAGATCGATTCCGCCGAACTTCAAGGGGCCGTTGCGGAGCACGTCATCAGACCGGTTTTGGCCGCCTATGAGTTCGACGTGAAGAGCGTGCAACTGCATATCAATCCCACGGGTCGGTTCGTCGTGGGTGGGCCACTTGGCGACGCGGGGCTTACAGGACGCAAGATCATCGTCGACACGTACGGGGGTGCGGCGCGTCACGGTGGTGGGGCCTTCTCCGGAAAAGACCCCTCGAAAGTGGATCGTTCGGCGGCCTACGCGACCCGATGGGTCGCAAAGACGATCGTCGCTGCGGGGTTTGCCAAGCGCTGCGAAGTGCAGGTCGCCTACGCGATTGGCGTGGCGGATCCCGTGTCCATCATGGTCGATACGTTTGGCACCGGCAACGTGCCCGAGGCGGCCCTCGAAGCTGGTATTCGTGAGGTATTCGACCTCACGCCGAGGGGCATTCTCACGTCACTCGACCTCCGGAAGCCCATGTATGGTGCCACGGCGGCGTACGGTCATTTCGGGCGGTCGGCCGAACACGCGCGGATCTTGGACTGCGACGTGCATCTGTTCAGCTGGGAGGATACGAACCGCGTTGCGGATCTACGCGATGCCGTTCGCCAGGCGGCCTAGGAAACCGAACTCATCACGGTACGACCGGGTACGCGCATCTTGCCGGCATCGGGCACGGACGCTTCATGATTGAAGTCAAAGTGGCGCATCTCGCCATCGATAAGACCACGAATACCCCGATCGTCGTGCTGCAAGAAAAAGAGGGCGAGCGTGTGCTCCCGATCTGGATCGGGCCAGCCGAGGCCAGCGCGATCGCCATGGAGTTGGCCGGCGTCAAGTTCTCGCGTCCGCTAACGCACGATCTCGTCAAGCAGATCATCATCGGGCTCACCGCCGAACTCAAGCAGGTCCTCATAACCGGGGTGCAGGAAAACACGTACTACGCGGAATTGCACCTCCACAGCAATGATCACGTGATTCAGATCGATGCGCGACCGTCGGATAGCATCGCCGTTGCCTTGCGACTCGGCGCTCCCATATACACCGAAGAAGGACTGTTGGAATTGCGAACGATCGACACGTTGGATCCGCTTCCCCTAGACCCCAAGCCGATCGATCCCGACTCGCTGAAGACGTACCTGGAGAATCTCGATCCGGAAGATTTCGGCAAGTTTACGCCGTAGCGCCGTTGCGCTCGCGATCATCGCCCTGAGCTTCGTGACCCGCGTCGAGGCTCAGGGTTTTCGTGTCGCTGGGTCGGTCGTGCGCGTCCAGGGCACCGACACGATCCCGGTTGCCGGAGACTGGGCGTCTCTGCATGAGGTCACCGCCTTGGGTGGTGTCGTGTTGGACTCGCAACTGACGTCCGTTTCGGGTGCGTTCGGACTGGTGTCGCCCAGGGGCGACTCGGCGGCGACGTATCTCGTGGCCGTGGAGCACCACTCCATCGCGTATTTTTCCGACCCCTTTCGAAGTACGAGCATCCCGACACCGACGTTGCTGGTGTACGACACATCCTCCGTTGAGCCGCCTGTCCTTCTGGGCGAACGCCACGTGATCCTCCAGCCTATCGAACAGGATGGCACCCGCCGGATCATCGAGCTTTGGCTGCTTCGCAACGACGGTGCGTTGACCCGAGTGGCCCCGGATACCGGGCAGCCAGTGTGGGAAACCGCGGTGCCCACCGATGCAGTCGATTTCGAAGTTGCTGCGGCGGACGTGAGTGCCGACGCCGTCTATCAGCGCGGCAATACGATTGCTGTCGCGGCCCCGATTCCGCCGGGTGAGCGGCAGATTCTCGTGACGTACTTGCTTCCGCGGAATGCCAGAACGTGGACGCTGCCGGTGGACCAGCAGATTCCATTGTTGAACGTGCTCGTCGCCGACAGCGGTGCCACGGTCACGCCCGCGATGGTGTTTGAGGGGTGGGAGACGGTGGAGGGAGTGCCATATCGGCGATTCACCGCCCAGCCGATGGCGTCCGGAGTGACCCTGCAGGTCACGGCTCGCGATCTTCCGCTCGCGCAGAACGTCGTGGTGCTTGTCGTCGTCTCTCTCTTCGCGCTGGCGCTTGTCAGTGCATGGGTCGTCTGGTCGCGCGGTCGTGCACCCACCGCCATGCCGGTTGACGGCGACCCCGAGGCGTTGGCTGCGAAGATCGCCGCGCTCGATCGAGCAGCTGGTGACCGTGACGACGCCCAATACGCGCTCGAGCGGGAGGCTATGAAGCAGCGCTTGGTCGATGCCCTGGCGAAGCGGCGCGACCAGGCATAGGTTCCCCGGGTAGCACGCAGACGGATACCGGAAGCCGGTGAGAACCCGGCGCGGCCCCGCCACTGTGACGGGCAGCTAGGTCGACTCTCGACGCCACTGGGTAGCTGGGAAGGCGAGTCGACGCCCGAAGCCAGGAGACGCATCCGCTTTGCACCACCAGAGATCGTCCTCGCGGGAGGATGCGGTGGGATTGGCTCAATGGATGCCGGCCCGCTCACGTCTTTCCGCATGGAGAGAGTGAGCGTTTCTTGTACCGAGGGTTCTTCCACATTGGCATCGCCCTCGTGGCCACGGCATCGTGCCGTTCCCAGCTAGAGAGGCAACCCAGCGAAGCGCCGTCCGAAGCCCGATCGCCCCAACGCATTGTTTCGCTTTCGCCGGCACTGACGGAGCTCGTGTTCGCGCTCGGCGCGGGTGAGCGCTTAGTGGGAAGAACACGGTGGGGACAAGATCCACCCGCCGCGTTCGACGTCCCCAGTGTGGGGGACGGGCTCGATCCAAACATCGAAGTGATTGTGGGGCGGCAACCCGACCTCGTGCTCTTTTATCGGTCGCCGTCCAACTCGGCAGCCGTCGATCGGATAAACGCCCTCGGGATCGCGACCATGACTGTCCCGCTCGACGGGCTGGATGAGCTGGAAGCAACGACGCGCGACATCGGTGAGGTCCTCGGGCGCATGCAGACAGCCGACAGCCTTATCGCGGATCTCCACCGTCGCTTGGTAGCGGAGACTGTCACCCCCCGCCAACGACCCAGTGTGCTCATGTTGGCCTGGGACAACCCACCTATCGTGATCGGTGCGTCGAGTTTCCTGAGCGAGATCGTGGACCGGGCCGGTGGCCGCAATGTGTTTGCGGACCAAGACCGGCCGTCACTAACCGTGAGCATCGAAGTGATTGCCGCGCGAGACCCTGACGTCGTGCTGATCGTCGGATTCGAAACACCGGCGTTCGCAGACCAATCCGAATGGCAGACCGTGCCAGCGGTCAAGGCGCGACGGTTCGCACTTGTGGATGGCACGGAGTTCGCCCATCCGTCTTTCCGGGCGCCGAACGCCATTCGGAAACTTCGCGAGGCGCTCCAGAGTCTGGAGCAATAATGCGTTGGCTTTCCCTCATCGCCATCGCCTTTCTCGCTCTTGCCACCGCGTTGTTGCTTGGCCCCACGGACGTTCCGGCCCCCCTTGTTTGGGATGCGCTGTGGGGACGTGGGGAGCCCACGACCGTGGCGATCGTTCGTGATCTGCGAGCGACTCGCGCCGCGTTGGCCTTTCTCGTGGGGGGTGGGTTGGCCGTTACCGGTGCCGCCTTGCAGGCCCTCGTGCGCAATCCACTGGCGGATCCTTATCTGCTTGGACTTTCCGGGGGTGCGGGACTGGGTGCCGTTGCGGCAATCGCCCTCGGCTTGAGCGCCGCTTGGGGTGTTCCGTTGGCATCCCTCGCTGGCGCCCTTCTGGCCGTCGCGTTGGTCTATCGTTTGGCGCTCGTTGGTGGCAGTCTACTCGATCCGCGCGTGCTCCTGTTGGGTGGGGTCGTCGTTGGTGCGTTTGCCGCCTCGATCATGGGAGCCATCATGGCTGTCTCACCGGCACCGGAGATTCGGAACGCGCTGCTCTGGCTGCTGGGCAGCTTCTCGGGCGCGTCGTGGACCACCGTGACAGTGTTCGCCGCGTATGCCGTGATTCCTCTGGGGCTCATTTGGCTGCAGGCGCGACCACTCGACCTCCTGACACTTGGCGAAGAGCCGGCACTCGTGCTCGGTGCTGAGGTCGAGCGCCTCAAACGGATACTGTACTTCGCGGCGTCGCTGCTCACGGCGGTCGCCGTGGCCGTCAGTGGGATCATTGGATTCGTCGGACTGGTCACGCCACACGCCGTCCGCATCGTATGGGGACATACGCACGGGCGACTGCTGCCGACTGCGTTCTTGCTCGGGGGAACCTTGCTGGTGGCAGCCGACATCGTGTCACGTACCCTGTTCGCTCCGGTTGAGCTGCCTGTCGGCGTCGTCACTGCGATCATCGGCGTCCCGGTCTTCGTGGTGTTAGTGCGGCGATGGCAGGACTGACGTTCGGGGCGCACGGCCTCACGTACCGCTACCCCAAGGCACCGAACGATGCGCTGCGAGACGTGTCGTTGCAGATCGGCGAAGGGGAACTCGTTGGCCTGGTCGGACCCAATGGGAGCGGGAAGACGACACTGCTGCGTCTCTTTCTGGGCCTTTTGCGACCGATCTCGGGTCGCGCAGTGGCGGACGGCCGAGCGACCTCAGAGTGGAGCCGGCGCGAGTTCGCCCAGCGGGTGGGTGTCGTGGCGCAACGTGAAGAGCCAGCGTTCCCGCTGCGCGTGCGACAGGCCGTCACGTTCGGGCGCTACCCTCACCTCGGGCAGATTGGGCGGCTGTCGCCTTACGACCGTGAGGTCGTGGATCGCGCGATGCACCAGTGCGATGTCACGGCACTGCGCGACCGCTGGGTTGGGACGTTGTCGGGTGGTGAGTGGCAGCGGGTTCGGATTGCGCGCGCCCTCGCCCAAGAACCGGGAGCTCTCGTTCTTGATGAGCCCACTGCCAGTCTCGATATCCGACACGAGATGGAAGTCCTCGAACTCGTGAGCGACTTGGTCAGAGAGCGAGGGATGAGCGGGATCATCGTGACCCACCACATCAATCTGGCGGCGCGGTTCGTCGACCGACTTGTCCTCATGCATCGTGGCGCAATGCGCGCCGCGGGGTCACCCCGCGCCGTGATTACACCGGAGTTGATCGAGGAGGTCTTCGAGTGGCCAGTGGATGTCCACCCATGGCGATCGGCCCCGCAATTCATCCCACTTCGAACTCAGGAACGGAATACTCAAGGGTGAGAATCATGATGGAGAGCGTTGGACGCGCCTGTGCCTGCTGCGTGGTCGGACTGACGGGGTTGGTGAACGCGCTTTCAGCGCAGGAAGTAGCGGATACCGCGCTGGTGCCACCCCTCGTGATCACGGCCACGCGGCTACCGATGGATCCCCACCGGATCACCGCGCGCGTCACGGTTATCACGGGTGCCCAGCTTCGGGCGTCAGGGGTGACGTACCTCGCCGACGCGCTCCGCGACGCGCCGGGCGTGTCGGTCGCCCGAAGTGGGTCGTTTGGGAGCGTGACGTCGGCGTTCGTCCGCGGTGGTCAGAGCGACTACGTCCAGGTACTCATCGACGGCGTTCCGGTCAACGATCCAGGCGGTGCCTACAACTGGGCCGACCTCAGCGTGGCAAACATCGAACGCGTCGAGGTCATGCGCGGGCCGGCCGGCGTACTATACGGTACCGATGCCGTCACGGGTGTCGTCCACATCATCACGAAAGAAGGCGCGGGGCCGACTCGCGCGAGCGCCGAGGTTCGCACCGGCACGTACGGCACACTCGACGTCACGGCGGGGGCGAGCGGTGGCAGTGGTGACGCGTCGTTTTCCGCCCAGGTGCGGAGGACGGACACTGATGGGACGCTCGCGTTCAACAACCAGTACGACAACACCACGCTGAGCGGCCGCCTCACCCTCGCGCCAGACGAGCGCACGCGCGCAGCGATTTCGTTACGGTATACCGAAAGCGAATACCATTTTCCGACGGATGGATCCGGCGCGTTGGTCGACAGCAATCGGTATACCCTCCACGAGGCGACGACCGTTGGCCTCGAGGTATCGAGGTACTTTTCGGAGACCGTTCATGCCGAGATGTTGGCCGGCCTCAGTCTTGGAGACGGGGGCGGCATCGATGAGCCTGACTTTGTAGGCGATACGGTGGGATCGTACGCCTCCCGGAGCCAGCGCTCACTCGCTCGCATCACTCTCGAAGGGCGCGCGCACGTGTACCTGCCGCTCGATGGCGTTGCCACCATTGGCGCCGTGGTGGAGCGACAGTCCGAGCGTTCAGTCGCGGATTTCCAAAGCTCGTTTGGACCATTCTCGAGCACGGTCGACGTCGAGCGCACCAATGCCGGCGGGTATGTCCAACTGCTTGGCCAAGTGGCCGATCCCGTGTCGCTCCAGCTCGGCGGTCGGGTGGATCGCAACGAAGCCTTCGGCACGTTCGTCACCGGACGGGCCGGGGCGACGGTCGACGTCACGGCATCCACCAGGCTGTCGGCGTCCGTTGGCACGGCGTTCAAGGAGCCGACCTTCATCGAGAACTTCGGCGGCGGTTTCGTCGTTGGGAACGAGGAACTCGTTCCCGAACGCGTCGTGAGTTGGGAGATGTCCGCGGAGCAGTCGCTTTTTTCGTCACGGCTTGTCGTGGCGGCCACGTATTTCGATCAACGGTTCCGGGACCTGATCCAATTCACGGCGATGCCGGCCGTCCCGGACGACGGGAACTTCTACAATGTCGCCGCCGCGAACGCGAATGGCGTCGAGCTTGAGGGCCAGCTGCGCGCGACGCCGACGCTTCGGATCTGGGGCACGTACACCTATCTCCACTCGAGAGTGACCGATCCGGGGTTCCAGATCGACCCTGGTGGAGAGTTCGAGGCCCAGGCGTCGCTGCTTCGGCGTCCGTCGTATGCGCTCGCGCTTGGAGGCCGCTACGAGTTGGGTCGCGTAGGCGTTGGCGGGCAGTACCGCTACGTGGGAAGCCGCGCGGATCTCGACTTCGCGACGTTCCCGTCGACCCGCGTCACGTTGCCAGGGTACCACGTCGTCGACGTGTACGGCGACGTGACGCTCGTTGGGAGGCCTGACAGTCGCTCAATCGATCTCACCGCCCGCATCGAGAATCTCCTGGATGAGGAATACCAGGAGATCGTCGGATTCGCCGCAGCAGGGAGGTTGGTGATGGTTGGTGTGAGGGTGGGGAGTGAATAGGACGGGACGGAGGGGACCGATGGGATCGGCTGGTCCTGTCCCCTCTGTCCCCTCTATCCCACTATTCTTCCCCCATGCCCTTGGTTTCCACCGACGCCATCGTCCTGCACACCTACCGGTATAGCGAGACGTCGAAGATCGTTCGGCTCCTGACACGGGACCATGGTCTGCAGAGTGTCATAGCCAAGGGCGCCATGAACCCCAAGAGCAAGTTTGGGGCGCGGCTTCAAACCCTGAGCGAGGGGGTCGCACAGTTCTTCCTCAAGCCGACGCGCGATCTGCACACGCTACGCGAGTTCGACGTGACTGTGCAGCGTCCCGAGCTGTCACGTGACACGCAGAGATTTGGGGCAAGCACCGCGCTCGCTGAGGTGGTGATGCGGTTTGCGCCTGCCGAAGCGCACCCGGAAATTTATGAGCTTTTGGTTGAAGTGTTGGGTCGGTTAGGCGTGGCGTCAGCCGGGGAGCTCGACGCGCAAACGTTGGCGGGACTATGGACCACGATTGCGGCTCTGGGATTCGAGCCTAGCATTGTCCAGTGCGCGCGTGGCGGAGAGCCGATCCCGCCGGGACCGGCGCGATTCTCCGTGACGGACGGTGGGTTTCTCTGTGGAACGTGTGCCCGCGGGACTCGGGTCCGAACGCTTGAACCGGACGATCGCCGAGTTCTCGAGTTGTTGATAGCCGGTCACCCTGAGCATGTGGGCCCGCTTTCACGGTCTCATGTGAAGGCGCACCGGCAGCTCCTCGTGCAGTTCGTCGAGCGTCACGTGGCGGAGGGCCGGGAACTTCCTGCACTCACGATCTGGCGGAGCCTTACGTGAGCCGACACATCGTCATTGGCACCGCCGGCCACGTGGATCACGGGAAGACAGCGCTCGTGCGCGCGCTCACCGGCATCGATACCGACCGCTGGGAGGAAGAAAAGCGACGCGGGATCACGATCGACTTGGGGTTTGCCTCCTTACGCCTGTCCGACGACCTCACGGCCAGCATCGTCGACGTCCCCGGCCACGAAGATTTCGTCCGGAACATGGTCGCGGGCGCCACGGGTATCGACGTGGCGCTCCTCGTGGTCGCAGCAGACGAGGGCATCATGCCGCAAACGGAAGAGCACCTTGCCATCCTCGAGTTTCTCGGTGTCGCGGCTGGAGTGGTCGCCGTGTCCAAGGCGGACGTGGTGGAGGACGACTGGTTGGAACTGGTTGTCGCCGACGTGGCGGAACGCCTGGAACGGTCCGCGGTTTCCTGGAGCGACCCGCTCGTCGTTTCGTCCGTGACCGAACAAGGGATCGACGATCTGAAGGCGCAGTTGGACACATTGGGGCAGCATACCGCACGTCAGTCCCACGATGATGTGTTTCGCATGCCGGTGGATCGGAGCTTCAGCGTTTCGGGTGCCGGGACGGTCGTGACGGGAACGACGTGGAGTGGCACGGTCGCCGTTGGTGATAGGGTGCGGATCATTCCCGGGACCGAACGGGCTCGGGTTCGTACCGTTGAAGTCCATGGAGAGGCGCGAGATGCCGCCGACCCGGGGCGCCGAACCGCACTCGCGCTGCCCAACGTGTCGCGCGACCACGTGCGGCGCGGCACCGTCATCGTGACCGAAGACGGGTGGCAGGAGACCGCGCGCATTGATGCGCTCGTGACCCTACTCCCCAACGCCAAGCCTCTCACCCAGCGCTCACGAATCCGTGTGCACCTTGGCACTGCGGAAGTGTTCGCCCGCGTCACACCGCAGGCCGATGACATCGCTCCGGGTGGGGAAGGAGCGGTTCGCCTGCGGCTAGAATCCCCCGTCGTTGCGCGCTGGGGAGACCGAGGCGTCCTCCGGTCGTATTCGCCGGTAACCACGGTGGGCGGATGCGTGGTCGTGGATCCCGACCCTCCGCAGCGACCCCGTCGGCCCCAACATCTCGAACACCGGGCGGTGAGCGATCCGATCGAACGCGCTCGCGAGTTTGTTCGGCTGGCCGGTGCACAGGGGATGATGCGGTCGTCGTTTGCCGTTCGAGTCGGGGTACATCCCAGCACCATCGACGACGTGGCAGCTGCACTGGAACACGATGGTGTCCGTGTGTTTGGAGAGACGTTCTACGACGGGGGCGTCGTCGAGAGTGCGGCGGACCAGGTCCGCAGCCTGCTCGAGGAGTATCACCGGGCTCACCCCTTGGAGCCCGGCATGCGTCGCGACCTTCTGCGACAGCGCGTCGAGCCGGGGGTGATTGCAGATGCAGTCGTCACCATGCTCGTCGACGCCGACGTTGTGGTCGTCGAGGGTGAGACGGCACGACTGCCGAACTTCCGTGCGGCGCTCGGGACCACGCGACAACAGGATGCTAATTCCCTCCGCGAGTTGCTTAGGGTAGCAGGATCTAAGGGGATGAGGGTGGTCGAATTGGAAGAGGTCGTTGCAGAGGCGCGCGATCTTGCGGAGTTTCTCGTTCGTCAGGGTGAGGTGCGTCGTATCGGCGCGGATCGGTACTACGAGGCCGGTGAACTCGAACGAGTAAAGGACGAAGTCGTGAGTGAGATCCAAGAGGTGGGAGGGATTGCCACCCCTGCGCAATTACGAGTGAGAACCGGGCTCTCACGGAAATATCTGATCCCAGTGCTTGAATGGATGGATGCCGCTGGGTTCACGACGAGGGAAGGGGACGGGCGTCGCGTGGGTCCTAGAAGCTAGCGTCGGTTATTGCGCAACGAGCGTATCAGGCCCGGAGATCTTCTCGACGTGGCAGACCCCAGCGGCAAACACGAAGTCGGCCGAGGTCGACACGATGCCGTTCGTGCCACTGAATCGTACCTGACGCCCCGTCTGACCGAGGATCGACCCTTGGGCGTCCGTCAGGACCACATAGAAACCATTTGCGCGTGATGCAAGCGTCGTGTCCGGTACGATCTCCTGTCCGGTTCGCACCAACGTGACCGTGGGATCGAGATCGGGCACAGGTGCACCACCTCCATCGAGGACGGTGATGCCATAGACTCGGAACTCCGCCGTGCAGGCCAGCGGCTCCGAACCACAGGCGGCCGCGGTGACCATACCCGCGGCGACGGCGAGCGTCAGGTATCTGGGCGTTGATCGGTGAGTCATCGGCCGGCTGCAACTTGTTACTGGAGAACCGCTTACGTCAACCCTCGGATCTGCGGTGTTTGTTCGGCCATTTCGGGTCTGTTTCCTGACATCGGCCCGGGTTGACACTCGGCCGGAGCTGCCCGTAACTTGATTGTGCGAACGTACGTAGACACCAAACACCAAGGGGAATCCTCAGGAACCTTTTTGTCAGAATAGGAGCTTGCATGAGGCGGTTTGCCTGGGCGGTTGTAGCGCTCGGGCTCCTGGTCGTTGCACCCGCGGTCGCCCATGCTCAACAAGATGACACCGCGGTGCGGCTCCACAGGAACTACCCGAATCCGTTCAACCCGGAGACGACGATTCCGTTTTCTCTCAGCGCTTCGCTGTGGGACGATGGAACGCCGCCTGTTGTCACGGTGCGGATCTACACCATCCTCGCGCAGCTCGTTGCTGTTCCCATTCTTCAGCAGTCCGGTGAAGAACTGGAGAATATCGCGCTCGCGTGGAACGGCACGGGTGATTACTCAGCGTATTGGGATGGGACGATTCGAAACACGGGTCGAGAGGCAGCGTCAGGAGTCTATATCTATCAGCTGATCGTAGACGGAAAGGTCTACCAAAAGAAGATGACGATCGTCAAATAAGGCGGTCGCATCCGCGGGCCCTGAAGGGCTTGCACTGCCGGGCGGCAGTATTGACAGGCGCGTCGGGGTCAAACCCGGCGCGTTCTGTCTTTTTGGCGGGAAATTCGGGGGATGTGGCAGGGTTCCCCGGTACGGCGGTTGCCTTAAGAGGGGTGAAGGCCCAACTGATTCGAGGAGTCCGCCTTGATTCGACCCGATAGGCTCACCGTCAAAGCCGGCCAGGTGCTCCAGGAGGCTGTTGGTCTGGCCACCACCGACGGAAACCCCGTTGTCAACGACGCCCACCTGTTCCTGGCGCTCCTGGACCAGGATGAAGGCATCGTCGTTCCGCTTTTACAGAAGAGTGGACTGAACGTTGTGGAACTCCGCGCCGAAATCGCGCGCGAAGTCGAACGCCTCCCACGGCAGACCGGGGGAGGGCAGCCGACCACCGCACGTGAACTGAGTAATGCGCTGGACCGTGCCGACCGATTCGCGAAGGACCTCGGCGATGCATACGTGTCGACCGAGCACCTCCTGCTCGGGCTCACCGACACGAAGGGGACGTCCGCGCGCGACGTGCTGAAGGCACGGGGAATCCAAGCTCGTGATTTGCTGGAGGCGTTGGAGGCAGTGCGTGGGAGCCACCGGGTAACCGACATCGATCCCGAGCAACAATACCAGGCGCTGGAGCGCTTCACGCGTGATCTGACCGAGATGGCGCGAGCCGGCAAGCTAGATCCGGTGATTGGTCGCGACGAGGAGATCCGACGCGTTATTCAAGTACTGTCTCGGCGCACTAAGAACAATCCGGTGTTGATTGGTGAACCCGGCGTTGGTAAAACGGCGATTGTCGAAGGTCTGGCCCAACGCATCATTGACGGTGACGTGCCAGAGTCACTGCGCGGCAAGCAGATTCTCGTTTTGGACATCGCGCAAATGGTCGCCGGCGCGAAGTATCGTGGTGAGTTCGAGGAGCGACTCAAGGCGGTCCTCAAAGAGGTCACCAGTCAAGAAGGGCAATTTGTCGTCTTCATCGACGAGCTCCACACCATCGTCGGTGCAGGTGCGGCGGAGGGCGCGGTCGACGCATCGAACATGCTCAAGCCACCGCTCTCCCGTGGGGAGTTGCACGTGGTCGGTGCTACCACGCTCGACGAATACCGGAAGCACATCGAAAAGGACAAGGCACTTGAGCGCCGGTTCCAGCCGGTGTTCGTAGGTGAGCCGAATGTCGAAGACACCATTGCCATTCTGCGGGGACTCAAGGAGCGGTACGAGGTCCACCATGGTGTCCGAATTACGGACAACGCCATCGTCTCAGCGGCCACCCTGTCGGACCGGTATCTCGGCGATCGCCATCTTCCCGATAAAGCCATTGATTTGATCGACGAAGCGGCGAGCCGCCTGCGGATTGAGATCGATTCGCTGCCACAGGAAATTGATGAAGTCGAGCGCCGCAAGACGCAGCTCCAAATCGAGGCGCAGGCGTTGAAGCGTGAGAAGGACAAGGCCAGCAAGGAGCGGCTCGCCAATCTCCAAAAGGAGCTTTCGGAGTTGGACGAGCAAGCGCAGAGCATGAAGGCGCAATGGCAGGCGGAAAAGGACGCGATCACGCAGCTCCGCGACACGAAGGCCGCACTCGAGAACGCAAAGCTCGAAGCCGAGCGCGCCACGCGTGAAGGCGACCTCGAGCGGGCGGCGCAGATCCGATATGGTCGCGTTCCCGAACTCGAGGAGGAAATCAGGACGGAGCAGGCGCGCCTGGTGGAGATCCAGGCCACCGCTCAATACCTGAAGGAGGAGGTGGGGTCGGAAGACGTCGCCGAGATCGTGGCTCGGTGGACGGGCATTCCGGTCAGTCGCATGCTCGAATCCGAGCGCGCGCGCCTGACGCGCCTCGAGGACGAACTCCACCAACGGGTCATCGGGCAAGACGAGGCGATCGAGGCTGTTTCGCATGCGGTGCGCCGGTCGCGGGCGGGTTTGCAGGATCCCAACCGACCAATCGGGAGTTTCGTGTTCCTTGGTCCGACGGGTGTGGGCAAGACGGAGACTGCACGCGCCCTGGCGGAGTTCCTGTTCGACGACGAGCGGGCAATGGTTCGGCTCGACATGTCGGAATACATGGAGAAACACGCGGTCGCTCGCATGATCGGCGCGCCACCGGGCTACGTCGGATTCGAAGAAGGCGGACAACTCACGGAATCAGTCCGGCGGCGTCCCTATTCGGTGGTTCTCTTCGACGAGATCGAAAAGGCGCATCCTGACGTGTTCAATGTCTTGCTGCAGATCCTCGATGACGGACGTCTGACGGACGGACAAGGGCGAACGGTCGATTTCCGAAACGCGGTCTTGATCATGACGTCCAATCTCGGGAGCCAGTGGATTCTCGAGTTCGGCGAAACGGCATGGAGCGAGGCGGAACGGCGGGTGCTCGAGTCGCTGCGTGAGACTTTCCGGCCGGAGCTTCTGAACCGCATCGACGACATCGTCGTGTTCAGGCCACTCGCGCGCGAGGAATTGCTCCAGATCGTCGATCTACAACTCGCCGAAGTTGGAGCGCTTCTTCGTGATCGCCAACTCGCGCTCGAAGTGGCACCGGAGGCCAAGAAACTCCTGCTCGACGAAGCGTACGATCCCGCGTATGGGGCGCGGCCACTCAAGCGGACAATCCAGCGCCGTATCCAAAACCATGTGGCGCTCGCGTTGTTGGAAGGGGAGTACGCCGAGGGTGATACCGTCAAAGTCGTTTTGACGAACGACGGCAAGGACTTGGACTTCGTGAGGATGCCAAGTACTGTGGATCCGACTCCCCGCACGAGCGGCGTGGACACTCACTAACGTCCTCGGTGTAGCGTTTCGTAGCATCTTTCTTCCGAGGTCGCGCGACGCTTTCACTCGCGTTTCACGGTCCTTTCAACTGCCGAGCGCAAGACTAAGTGAATTCGGCATCACCGAGCATTTCACTGAGAGGCCCCATGGCCATGACAACCACGCCGCTCCCGGAGCAGCATCGCATGCAGTACCGGCTCCTCTGCGCCGACTGCGCCGCGATACCGTTGGAGCTCACAGACGTGCAGCAACGCGTACTTGCTGAACAGGCAGGGTTGACGGAGGAGGAGGTACAGCGAGCAACCGAGCAGATTCGGGACAACAAGGTCCCAAGGTGGTACGTGTGGGATGGCTTCCCGGAGTCTCGGAAAGCACAGCCGCCAGGTGAGTTTCCTGTCCACGCCTTGGCAGAATGCGAATCCTGCGATGAGGAGTTGTCTGCAGCGCGTGACGCCACGCCGCCTGCGATCGCACGAATTCCGCTTACCGCCGATCAGCAGCGGATGCTAGAAGAAGAGACGGGTTGTGACAGCCTGTCGCTCGAACTCGGGATCGACGTGCTGCGCGCCTGCGTTTCGGCACAATAGACCGAGCGTCAACGACCCTCGACTCCTGACGTCTCCAGGGGCCAAGACCGGCGAACGCGGCTCAGGTTGGCGCCCCTGGTGCGGTATCCAGCCTGCTGGATCTTGAACACGACCGCGGCAAGCGTCCCACCAACCGCCGGTCCGACGATGTACAACCACGGGTTGCCAAGGCCTCCATCACCGAGAATGGCG
>CAMYLY010000013.1:0-32895 GCA_947259405.1 uncultured Gemmatimonadales bacterium
GGGGCCAAAGCGTTTCGCGGGCATGGCGTCGCCCGGGATGAAGAAATCGCGCGGCTCAAGCGGGAATTGACCCGTGTGCGCCGTGAACGCGATTGTTTAGAGGGCGCGCGAAGAACGAGCACTGCATCTCGTGTTTCTGCCGGTGGACCCGGTGTTTGACGACCTGCGGTCGGATCCGCGGTTTAGCGGACTACTCCGCACCATCCGAATGGAGAAGAACTAGTGTCTATTCGCGCCGCAGTCATGACGGCACCTCAGACCGATATCGAGGTCTGGGAGCTGGACGACCCTGGACTCGAGGAAGGCGCTATCCTATTGGAGACGGTCGCGAGCGAAGTGTGTGGAACGGATGTCCACCTGTTCCACGGCCGGCTATCCGGCGTGCCATATCCGATCATTCCGGGGCACGTGAGCGTTGGGCGCGTGCTCGAGACCCGAGGAGTGACGACCGATGCCCTCGAAGCGCCGCTGCAGACGGGTGATGAGGTGTCTTTCTACGACGTGCATGAAGTGTGTAACGCGTGCTACCACTGCACGGTAGCGAGGCAGCCAAATCGATGCCCCAGCCGCCAAGTGTACGGTATCACTTACTCGGCGCACGACGGGCCACTCGGTGGCTGGGCCGAGCGGATCTATCTCAAACCCGGCGTGCGGGTCGTGAAGCTGCCGGAGAACTTGCGTCCGGCGGATGTCATTGGTGGGGGATGTGGGTTGTTCACCGGGTTCGGCGCCGTCGAACGCAGCACACTCTCGATGGGCGATACGGTGGTCGTCCAAGGATCGGGACCTGTCGGCCTCTGTGCAGCGGCGATGGCGCGGCTCCGTGGCGCTGGGACCATCGTGGTGATCGGGGCACCCGCGTCCCGACTGCAACTTGCGAAGCAATTTGGAGCGGACGTAGTCCTGTCGATCGAGCAGGACCCGATGGAGGCGCGGGCCGCCGCAATTAGCGAGCTGACCAGCGGACGTGGTGCTGACGTGGTGATCGAAGCAAGCGGCAATCCCGACGCGATCGTGGAGGGTCTAGATCTCCTCCGTGACGGCGGAACCTACGTGGTCGGCGGTCACTACACCGACACGGGGCCAGCGACGATCAACCCGCACATTCACGTGAATCGCAAGCACGCTGATGTGCGGGGCCAATGGGGCACGGACTTTCGTCATATGGTGCGCGCGTTACGGATCGTGTCCAAGTACCGCGAGCAGCTGCCCCTGAGCAAGATCATTGGCGGCGAGTACGAGCTGGATCGGGCCGGCCAAGCGCTTCAGGACGTTGCGGCGCTTCGCGTGACGAAGGCCATTATCAAACCAACGACGTAGAATCCACCGGGAGGCGTGGAGAGCGCTGGCCGCGCTCTCAGACCTGCTACCCTATGCCCTACTTGCCAGCTGAACGTCGTTACGACGCGATGTTCATCGCGCATTCGACCTCGGCATCACGCATTTCGACCTGGCCAATAACTACGGTCCACCACCCGGCACAGCGGAGGAGACGTTTGGCCGAATCCTGCATGAGGACCTCGGACCGTATCGGGACGAGCTGATCATCTCCACGAAGGCGGGATGGGACATGTGGCCGGGTCCTTACGGCAATTTCGGATCCCGCAAATACCTCCTTGCCAGTCTCGACCAGAGTCTCGTCCGAATGGGACTCGACTACGTCGACATCTTCTATCACCACCGTCCCGATCCAAGAACGCCGTTGGAAGAGACGATGGGCGCCCTCGACTCCGCGGTGCATCAGGGCAAGGCACTCTATGCCGGCATCTCGGCGTATTCGCCGGAAGACACCAGCCGCGCCGCCAGTCTATTGCGGGACATGGGCACGCCATGCCTGATTCACCAACCGCAATACAGCATGTTCGATCGGTCAATCGAGAAAGGACTGCTATCTGTGCTCGAAGCGGAGGGGATCGGCTGCATCGTGTTCTCGCCGTTGGCGCAGGGACTGCTCACCGACAGGTATCTAGACGGCGTCCCGGACGACTCGCGCGCAGCCAAGCCGCACGGGTTCCTGCAGCGCGATCGGGTCACCGCTGAAGTCGTAGCCAAGGTTCGCAAACTGAACGCATATGCTGGAGCGCGCGGTCAGTCGCTCGCTCAGATGGCGCTTGCATGGGTGCTGCGCCATCCGGCGATGACGTCGGTACTGGTCGGTGCGAGTCGCGTAGAGCAGGTCGAGGACTGCGTTGGCGCCCTCGAGAAGCTGGCATTCACGGAAGGCGAACTTGCGGAAATCGATAGCGTACTGGCAGGATGACTGCCGGCTCCTATCCCCTCTTCCACTCGAGTCGCGGCAAGGCGTCCGTCTGCTTCTCGCACATGAGATCGATGAGTTCGACCGCCGCGCGATAGGACACGGTGGTCGGGTCGAGCAGCAGCGCCCGCAGCAATATATCGCGTGACTCCTGTTCGAAGGCGTCAACCAACAGTCGGTGAATGCTGATCTGCGTGTTGAGAAGCGCGGCGGCCAACTCAGGCAACGGTTGCATTTGTCTAGCATGCACACCGTCCGCGTCGACCGTTGCCGGTACCTCAACCACCGCATCATCTGGCAAGTTGGGAATAGCCCCACCGTTGGGAACGTTGACCGCAGCTATCGTGTTGCGCGATCCGCAGACGAGTCCGTCGGCTTACTGCGGCAGTGTGATCTGCGCCCGCAATCGGGCTACCATCGAAGGGTCGAGATAGTACACGCGCTCGAACGCCTCCTTCGTGGAACTTTCGTCCGCGCCAACCGCGTCGAGGAAGGTCCGGCGATAATGGAGGGCAAGCACCGGCGAGTACTCGTCGAGGATCATGGCACCACACCGGACGGCCCCCGTACGCCTCATATCTGTGAGCTCCGCCGTGCCCAACATGCCATACGCCCGGTCGTTGACGATGAGGAAACAAAGTTCTTTCAAGAAGAAGAAGTTGCTGACCTCGGGCGTATTGGCGGTGAGTGGAAACCACATGGCGATGATCTGGTCGCTGCCGTCATACGGGTCAGCGTTCGTAATACGACCCTCGGGGCCGATGGGCATGGATGGCATGACGAGTCCGCCCTCGAGGCGCCGATCCTCGAGGTAGGGTGTGAGCAGGGGTCCGAGCACGCGGTCCCAGTAATCCTGAACCGCATCATAGCGAGGGCGATTCTCCGCTAGCTGGGCGTCCCAGTAATCCTCATAGAAGACGCCCCACTCGTGAAGCGCCGCCTCGGCGAGTTCGCTGATCGCACTTTGTGTCCAGCCGTCAACCTGACGCCCATAGGCCCGCACTAGGTCCGTATGGCCGGGGGTGCGCAGCACCGACAGCATCTCCTCCACGTCGCTGTCTGGGAAATAGACGGGGACGAAGTGGATGATCTCTTTGTCGAGCCCCCCGCCATTGGCAACGTCGTTGAGGTCGGCCGTTAGAGAATCCAACCGCGTCGGATACACTCCCAGGCCGCGCTTGATTTCGCGGATGTGCGTCGCGTAATCGGCGCTGTACATCCCTAACGGTCCCGGTTGGTCGGCGGCTATGACGGCGAGCACGTGGTACCAAAGGTCCGTCGTGGCTCTCGGCCGAAACACCCAACCGGTCGACGGTAGGCCACCAGGCTCGTCGGCCGCCCCCTCAGCACTGATCGCAACGCGAAGCGACGCTTCAAGCCCGTCATCAATGGGGAACACTTCCGTAAAAGAAACGTTGCTCGGCACGTCGGCCGCGGTGACGAGGGCGGCAGTGTATGCACGCGAAAGGTCTTCGTTTTCACGTGCCAGCAGCATCTCGCCGCAGCGGACAGCGGCGTTCTCCCACAGATCAGCGGAACGCTCGACGTTCGACGACCGCAACGCCTGGCCAACCGCGACCGAACACAACTCTCGCACAATCGAGAATGTGGTACCGTGGAGGGCGACGGGGTCCTCGGTCAGCCGTGTGGTGGCAACATTCACCGGCCCGCCACTATAGATGTATAGGCGGCCCCGTTCACTGAGTGCGGGGGAGAGCAGCACGACGCCACGGTCGAGCCCCCTCGCCTCCAAGAACCCATCTAGCGCCGGCGCGATCTCTATGGTCCACTGCTGCCGTATCGCGCCGACGGCCTCCGCGCTGGACGCCGCACTCTCCTCCCAATAGTCGGAGTAGAACGTGTCCCATTCATCACGCACAACTTCGAGCAGCACCTGTAACACACGGCGCTGACGGGGCGCCCGATACGACGCGGATATAATCTCGAATCCTGATCGCGCGGTCTCGTCCAAGGCGTCAGCACCGTATCCCTCAAGCACCACGGCGTCGAGTGCCTTGAACATCTGCTCGTACGTGCTCGACGCAAAGTAGAGTGGCACATCGTGCAACAGCTGCGATGCTGGGTCTTGGTCGAGTGCCCGTCGAAGGTCCGGTGCCAATTCGGCAAGCCGGGTGGTTACCCCGCGCGCGGCTTTCACAGCCGCTATCCGATCGGCGTAATTGGAGTCGTACAGCGCCGCCCCGGTCGGACTCTCGAGACCGATGATCGCGAGCGTATGAAACCAGAGGTCGGCTCCGGCGGTGCGCTCGATGGCCCAACCGGCCGCTCCACTTGTTTGGGCTTGGTTCGTTGACGGCCAGGTGAGTGCGAGAACCGCCACGGCTGTAGTCCATTGGATCCGTCGCGATGTCATTCGGCCAATACCCCCAATTGTGGAGGACCGTTTGGTGCTACACCGCGTGTGGCAGGTTGAGTTCCGCTGGAGGCACCGGTCGTGGCGTTGCCGGCTCTGGAGGATTAGGCGCGAATGAGTTCCCTTTATCCTTCAGACGGGGGTGGTCCTCATGCGTATACGGCAGCTGGCACTTCTCACGGGCGGACTCCTCGTCATTGGTGCGTGTGGCGAGGACCCCTCCCCACTCGCCGGTTTCGAGGAGCCGCATGAGTTGGACCTGTGGGGGCCCCGGCCCGGACACCGTACTAGTGCCCCTCCGCGGGCCGAGCTTCTTGTCGCCGGGGAGATGATCCCTCTCGCGACCTCTGGCGAAGTCATGCCAGGCTCCGGCCAGAAGCTCGCTGGTATCCCAGACGGCATTGGCAGCTTCGGCGGTCGGCGTTTCATGCGGTCGTACATGAACCACGAGATTTCGGGTGCTGCCAAGGTGTCGAGTTTCGTCATCGACACCAAGAAAGGCATGATCGTCAATCACCACTACACCGTCGACGGGAGCGAGGGCTACAGCCGTCTTTGCTCCGGCTCCTGGCAAGACGCCGATGATGGATTTCCGGGCGGCTATTTCTTCACCGGCGAAGAGACCACCGATGGCATGCAGCTCGCCATCGATCGGCAGGGTCGAATCACCGAGATGCCCCACGTCGGATACTACGCGCACGAACAACAGGTGTCGCTCCCCGGTTTCCGTGGCAACGTCGTGGTCGTGAACTTCGACGACGACGGGACCTCAGGTGACGATCTCACCTCAGAGGACGCCGAGTCGGAGTTGTACATGTATGTGGCCCGCAATACGCAAGGCGTGTTGAGCGGTCGCGGACAACTATACGTGTTCGCCTCGGGTGAGGCTGACAACGTGGGCGACCTGGCGGTTGGAGAGACGATCAGGGGTCACTGGATACCCGTCCCGGAGGCCGTGGCAATGGATCCCGGGCCGGACCCGGCCACTGGCAAACCGCCGTTGGACGAGTGGGTGGATGACCCGGCGCACAACGCCTTTGACTTCACGCGGCTCGAAGACGGGTTCTACGACAAGGTCTCCGCCCGGCACGGTGCACCGGCCCTCTACTTCTACGACACTGGCGACGCAACGCTCGGCAACCAGACCGACGGGTTCTGGGACAAGTGGGGCTCGATTTACCGACTCTCGTGGGCTGACCCATCCGATCCCGCGGGAACGGTGTACCTATCTCTCCTGGGACGCTCCGAAGGCCCCGGTCTGGGGTGGGCATCGCCCGACAACGGCGACATGAATGAGGACGGCGTCATCATGCTTCAGGAAGATCGTGCGGCCAGCCCATGGACCCAAGACGAGGCTCGGATCTACGCGTTCCAGCGGGCGAGTGACGGCTCTCTCGTGGACCCGGCCGGCACGGCAGTCGCACAAACGGTTGGCAGCGACTGCCTCGGTGATTCCGGTGGCCGGTGTTGGGAGACCAGCGGCATTGAGGACGTGTCGAGGTGGTTTGGCGCCAACAGCTGGATCTTCGACGTCCAGAGTAAAGAGGCTGTACCGGATTGCCCCGAATGCGCGAGCGGCGGGCAGCTCCTCATCATGAAGATTGGAGTCTCCTTCGTCTTCGGTCGAGGCCAATAGCAGGGCCACTCAGGGGCCGGCCCCACGATACACGAACGATTGCTTCGCTTTCGCCGCCAGATTCATGAGTGCTTCATTTCGGCTTCACACATCCCGGTGCCTATTCCGTAACGGACAAACCTACTCGTCTTTCCCCACCCTCCCTCGGTGACGGGTTCTGTACTACAAACACATCCGGAGGAGGTTCGCGATGAAGGCGCTCCGTTTGAACCACTATCTCATCTACGTCACAATCGCAGCCTTGAGCCCCGTGGTCATTGGGTGCGGGGATTCGTTCGAGCCCCCGCCGGACCTCGTCGGCACGTGGAACGCGACGTCGCTCGTGGTTGACGGCTTTGACGTAATGACCGAAGGTATGACCCTGAGCTTCACCTTCTCTGCAGACGGCGCGTATTCCTATACGGCGACCAATGATCAGCTCGGCTTCTGCGATCCTGGCCCCAACTGTACGGACGGCGGTGACTTCACGGCCGAGTCGAATCAACTCACGATCGATCCCGATACCGTCGACGAGGAAACGTACAGCTACTCGATTTCCGGCAGTACGCTGATCTTCACAGCGAATTTCGGGGGAGCCTCGTACACGCTCACGTTCGTAAAGCAGTAACGGCCCCCGTCTCTCGCACTCTCCAACACCGAACCCCGCCCGGCTGAGAGCCGGGTGGGGTTCGGTGGCTTAACTGCTGCGCTCTCCCACGAGCCGCGCAACACGCTGACGGATGTCCTCGACTGCCACCTGCAAATCCGCGTCTGAACCCTGCCACAAGTCGACGAATGCGTTGTAGTACTTCACCGCGTTCGTGCGGTCGCCGTTCGCTTCGTACAACTCGCCGAGTTTGACGAGCGCCGGGGCGAGGTCCCAGGCGTCATTGATGTATCGGTCGTACCATGGAGCGTCCACGAAGCGCTGGTACATTGTCCGCGCCGAGTCGCTTTCACCAGCCACCTCGTACGCGCGCGCCAGTGGAGCGACCACGCACATCCCGCAGGCACCGATGACACGATCCCATTCTCGGAAGTGTGCGATAGCAGAGACGGGATCTCCTACCGCGAGCGCAATCTCGCCGAGGGCGGCGGGGAGCTGCGTCGAGGCCGCCTGTTGGAGGCTATCCAGGTCGGAACGCCACCGATCCATCCAGCGTCGGGCAAGTTGGGGGTCCCCGCCTCGTGCCGCCAGTTCGACAAACCGAAGGTGCAATCGACTGGGCGGATCGAGCTGACCTACGTCGTGTTCTCTTTCGACTTGTTCGAGGATCAGCCTCGTCGAATCCCAACGCGCTCGGACGAGAATCGCGATCGCGGCCCGGTTAAGGGCGACCCCGAGCGCTGAAGCATTGAGGCCTCGCATCTGCTGCACCGTAAGCTGCTCATCGAACAGCCGTCCGGCTTCACCTATCTCCCCCTGACCCAACGCCACTAGCGCACGGAACCTCAACGCTCCTGCGCGCGTACCAGGGTTGCCGCGATGTACTTCCCCGACACTGTCACCGATCGCTCGTGCTTGTTGTCGGCGACCGCGAGCGTATTCGATACCCGCACTCGCAAACCCCGTAATGGATTGCGTGGGGTAAGCAGCACCGAGCTGGTCCAACGCCAAATCTGCTTCTTCTAAGTGTCCCTGATTGACCAGGACTTGGATGAGGTTCCAGTGTGCGCCCGGCGACCTGCCTTCCCAGAGGTCCAAGTACTCGCGGGCGGTGGTCTCCGCGTCTTCGAAACGGCGGGCGAAGACATAGGAAAAGGCCAAGTTGTTGCTCGGCCGTCCTGTGATTTCCTTGATCCGCTCGTACAGAGCGGCGGCGCGAGCGTAGTCATGTTGGAAGACATTGGCGTACATCGATTCGATCTCGAGGCGTGCGATCTCGGTCGCTCTATCGCGATGTCGGTATGCCGCCAGAAGGTGGACGAGCCGCTTTCCAGGTTCGCGTCCGCTATTGCTATAGCTCGTGAAGAGTCGTCGGTGTGCTTGCGCAAACGCGCTGTCAATTGCCACCGCCTCGTTTAGCAGCCCGATTGGATCGTCCATCCTGCCCTGGAGACGTATGGCTTCCGCATATTTCCGTAGCGCATCCAGCGAATGGGTCGTCACCTGAGGCAAGCGTGGCGTCGAACGCAAATCACGGACCGATTCGCCAATTGCTGCACGCAACCCTCGCGACAACCGGGCCAGTGCTTCGACCACTGCATCCTCACCGGCAGCCGTCTCTCTGAGTCGCACCAGCGTCTCGCCATCGGTCGATTCGAGTGTGGCCGAGACCGCGTAGATCTCCCCAATTCGGTTCACCTCCCCATACAAGACCGCCTTGGCACTTTGCCGCACGGCAACCTCGCGAGCCACGGTTACATCAAGAGGCCCTCGTGGCACCTGCATGCGCTGCCGCGCAAGAAATATTGTGACGCCATCCATCATCGGAACCACAGCTGATTGCGACAGATCGTCTCGGAGTGCCGTGGTGATGGCCTCTCCTAAGAACCGAGACTCAGTGTTGTTCTCGAAGTCAGCGAGCACGAAGACATCACTGTCGGTCAGAATCCCCGCCGAACGAAGCGTGGCAGCAGGCCCGATCCCCAACGCCCTGGAGGCCATGTACGTCGCCGCCACCAATGTGAGCATTCCAAAAGCGACAACACCGGCGAGCCGAGAACGCCTCCGGGTGAACAGGCGCACGAGCCGCGTCTCGGGATGTCGCTCCGAATGGCTAGTAATCAACGCAACGGGAAGTCCCCCCATGAGCAGCGCGACGGCACCTGAAAACACCCAATCGGGTAAGCCCACTACGTACATGATGGCGTACGCCGCGCCCGCCACGACGGCCGCGCTCACGGTGTAGCGCGCCGCCGTTCGGAGTAACGTCGCTCCCTGAGCAACGCCACCGTCATCCGTCTTCACCGGCGTTGGCGCCGCTGCCGGCGTTACGCCGCCTTCGGTCGTCCCGAGCATCTCGAGATGCGGGATAACCTCTGCGGCATGCTGCCACCGGTCCACTGGCTTCTTGTGCAAGCACCGCATCACCAAGTCGTTCAGCGTGTCCGGTGTCGTTTCGCGATGCGTTGACACCGGGACCGGCACCTGCATGACGTGCGCTGACAGGATTTGCTGCGCGTTTGTTCCGGTGAACGGCGTCTCACCGGTCAACATCTCGTAGGCCATCACCCCTGCGGCATAGATGTCCGCCCGATGATCCACGTTGGGATCGCCGACCGCCTGCTCCGGGGCCATGTACGCCGGAGTTCCAAGCGCCATTCCTGCCGTCGTCAGCTCCTGTTGACCGCCTGCCTCGCTCACCGCCTTGGCCACGCCGAAGTCCATCACGAGTGCGTGACGACCCGACAGCATCACGTTGTCCGGCTTGATGTCGCGGTGCACGACCCCGTTTTCGTGTGCCTCGGCCAACGCGTCCATCACGTCGCGCAGAATGCGCACGGCATCCGCAAGCGGGAGGGCCCCTTCACGAGCGATCCTGTCGCGCAGCGACTGCCCCTTCACCAAGGGCATTACGTAGTAGAGAAAACCGTCAGATTCGCCGGAGTCATAGAGAGCGAGGATGTGTGGATGGTGGAGTTGGGCGGCGATCTCGATCTCGCGGATGAACCGGTCCGGACCGAGCACGGCAGCAAGCTCGGGCCGTAACACCTTTACGGCGACCTTACGCTTGTGCTTCAGATCCTCGGCGAGATACACCGTCGCCATGCCGCCTTCGCCGAGTTCACACTCAACGTTGTAGCGGTCCGCGAGGGCTTGGGTGAGGCGATGCTGGGAAACAGACATGTGGAGCCTAACATACGGCGTGCTCACTCCCTCAGCGAGGCGGTCAATTGGATTCGCGTTACCTTTGACGGATGACATCGGTTGATTCCACTCGCCACGTTTCGGACACGACGACCGCTCGACCCAAGCGGGCCGCACTGCTCCAGGACTTCCTGGAACGGGCTCTGCGCGACCTTCCGTGGCGAGTCGTAGTCACCGATTGGACCGGGCACACGTACACGCCCAGCGGGAATACGCCGCACTGGTCCGGACAGGAGCTCCGGGTTCGTATCAAAACCGAGGAGGGCGGCAGGGACTTGCTCCGGCTCGACGGCATGCGTTTCCTGGAGCGGTTCTTGGAAGGTGATGTCCACCTCGACGGCAATCTCTACATACTCACCGACATCAGGAAATACGGCAGTCTTCGACTCAAGCCATGGCACCTCATTGGGCGCCTGCTCAAGCATGTAGCCTTCCAGAGCACCAATCGCGCGAGCGTCAACGTCAAGAGTCACTACGACATCCCACAGGAAGCCTTGAACGTCTACTTAGACCGTACGTACATGAGCTACTCGTGCGGCATGTTCGAGGACCCTGACCGCCTGGATATCGAAGAGCTCACGCGGGTCGGAAACGGTGAGGAAGACGACTTCGACTCACTCGAGAAATCGATGTGGCGGAAGTTCAAAGACGCGGCTGACTACATCGCCCCGTCGACAGGTGAAACGCTGCTCGACGTCGGCTGCGGCTATGGTGGCCAGTTGATCGTCGCGCTCGACAACCATCCGTTTGGTCGCGTGGTCGGATGGACGCACTCGCGCAATCAAGTGACCGAGGGATCCAAAATGCTCGCCCGCTTCGACCCCGGGCGGTGGGAGTTGAATGAAGGTGATTACCGAAACGACGACCGGGTCTATGACCATGTCACGTCCACCGGCATGATCAGCCACGTGGGCCCCCGAGGACTGGTGCCGTACGTTCGGCACGTGCGGCGCCGCATCAAGACCGGTGGGCGGTACCTGCATCACGCACTGATGACCGCGTACAAGAAGCTTCCGCTCGACCTCAACACCGGCATCGCCTTCAACAAGAAATATGTCTGGCCCGGTTTCCACTGGTTCACCGTCGGCGAACACGTGCGGGCATTGGAGAAGAACGGTTTTCAGATCGAAGGCGCCGTCAACCTGACGCGCCACTACGCCAAGACTACCACGGCCTGGTACGAGCGAATGATGGCACATCGGAACACGATGATCGAGACACTTGGTGAACCGACTTTCAGGGCTTGGCAGATCTTCTTAGCAGGCGTAACTGGGAGCTACTTGGCGCGGGATATTCATGTCTACCGTTTGTACTGTGTCGCGGTATGAGCAATGCGTCGCCCGGAACGCATCCGCCGCTCCCATGCCACCGACACGTTGACCAGACGCCACATACCAGGTATCGTTAGTAAGCTAGAGTAACGGCCCCCGGTTGTGGGGCCGACCATAAACGAACGTCGACGGGGGACCTGGTTACGATCGGGTCCCCCGTTCCGATTATGAGAGGTTACGCCGCGCGGTTGCGCGGCAGCCCAACGCGGGGGCGCTATGCCGCGGAAGTGTAGTCGGTTGGTACGGCATTCCCGCACCCCCGACCGCAAGCAACACAAGGGAGCACGTAATGCGTACCAAAGGAACAGTAAAGTGGTTCAACGACAGCAAGGGCTTTGGCTTTGTCACGCCGGACGACGGTAGCAAGGACTGCTTCGTTCACCACAGCGCCATTCAAGGAGAGGGCTTCAAGTCCCTCCGCGAAGGTCAGCAGGTCGAGTTTGATGTCGTGGCCGGTCAAAAAGGCCCGGCAGCAGAGAATGTCACCGCACTCGACGCATAGCCGACTCACGTAGCGTGGCTGATGGGCCGTCCCGATCCAGTATCGGGCGGCCCATCGTACATACAGTCGTTCAGACACGTGTACGGCGGCACCGACGCCGCTGCCCCAGCTGGGAGGAACCGATGGCCAAACGAGACCTGCGCCAGAAGATCCTTGGTCATCTCGATGATGGGAGCGGCAATACCATCACGCGGGACGTGAGCGTGAGTACACGCTGCCCGACATGTGGTGGCCGTCTGGACATGTTCACTGACGCCACCACAGGAGAAGTCGTCGAAGAGTGCCGCCGCTGTCACACCCAGCATTCCGTCCCACGGTTCCGACCAGTCGACGAGGCGTAGGCGAGCCACCGGCATCCCGTGAACATCCGCCGCTCGGCCTGACGTGATCGTCCGAATGCACCAGGACCACTCTCGATCAGGAGCCGAGCGCCGCCACCACGTGGCGCCGCCAGGCACCGGCGTTCGACCTGGCCTCCGGCCAGCGCCACCGAAGATACTCTTTGGGTGGCGCAAGAAGCTCACCAAGGAGCCGGCGGCCTCGAGCCGCATCGGCCAGAAGGTAGCGGTGCCACGCAAGCGATCGTGTCACGGTGACGTGACGCGACGACGCTCCCGCATGCCGCGCTGCTCTCACTAGCACGTCCGCCAGCCGCGCGCGGCGCAAGATGGCGCGCCCACGCCAATCCCACGGGCCGAGTCGCACGCCGCGCAGTGGAAAGAGATGCAGATCATCCACCATCACCCGCGCTATCACCCCAAGCGCGCGCGAGACGCCTAGCCAAGCGGCGAGATTCGAAAGCTCGCCCCCACCATCCTGGGGCATCGCTTCCCAGAGGAGTGCAAAGTCCAGGAAACCGCGCACGTGTAGCAGGTCGTGGCGAACCAGGTGATGGAGCACCAGGGCGGCATGGTGCTCGTTGACGGGGACCGAAACGCGGTGGCGCACCTCCACGCCTTCCCAGACCGTCGGTGGAAGGGTGATCTCTCCCTCCGGGAGGATCATGGACACGGGCTCGAGGCCCCAGTGGACATCGAGCAGCGCAGCGGTGTCCGGTTCCCCAGTCGTCGGGTCGTCGCGCGACATGGTGATACCGGGGCGCTCCGTCCCGGCCCGCCACTGGTTGCGATCTCCCAGTTCCGCGAACCCCCGCGCATGGAAGATGGCCAGCGCCGCGCTGCGGTCGGTGGGATCGATCACCACATCCATGTCGTCGAACCGGCGATCGTCGACGCGGTAGAGCTCCCCAACAAGCCCGATGCCCTTGAAAAAGAAGTGCCGGACGCCGGAGTCCTCCAGTGCGCCCGACAGCTCACGAACTTCCTTTCGGAGCCGTACACCATGATCGACCCAACTGCTTTCCTGAAAGTCGGAGTCACCCGAAGCGTGTCGCTGGATGAACCGACGGATCCCCAATCGACCGGCCAACTCGAGTGCCGGGTCGTCTTCGCGGAGTTGCAGCCTCTCGGCCGCACGACCGAGGGCCTGATAGAATCGTTCTGGTACGGTCGCGACCGGAGACATCGTCGGAATCACCCCCACGACTCAGGAAAGGTCAGCCCTAAGCTACACGGGAGGGAATCGTCCTCCCAACCCTGATCTTGGGGTCAGAGCGCGGTACGAGGGATGCATGCGACCGCGAGGCGGCGCACACCGCCGACCTGGAGCGAGCGCGTCCCCTCGTCGCCGTGGTTCCGTTGTTCAGTCACTCACGGCCAAACGCCACACAGTAGCCTCGGCGCCGCTCGTCGTAACGATCAACATATCTCGTTCGGGCCAATAGGAGATCGCTACGGGTGGGTCTGGGGTCGCCGCCACGAATGTCCAGTTGACGAGGTCGTCGGTCCGAAAGACTCGCCCATCCCCCGCAATAACGAATAGCACACGTCCTGCCGTTGCCGCCCAATTAACGCTGGGCCAACCGACACGAAAGGGGAGTGCCATCCACGACGCATCGCCCGATTCATTCACAGCATGAATGGCATCGAACGACGCATCAAGGGCGAGGATCTGGCGTTCATACGAAACGAATTGCTGGCCGCATGCGGCGCTCGCAGGAAGTGACACCGCTGACCACACACCGCCGGTCGTGGGGCGGCGAACCACCATACAGGATTCGGAATCACCGCCCAGCACCAACAAATGATCACCGTGCTCCACGATGTCATAGCTCCGGAAGTCTCCGATGCCGTCGTCACGGTCCGCCGTCACCGTCCACGATGCACCGAGGTCGCTCGACTGCCAGATCTGTCCGGTCCACGTCGCGTTGTCACCAAGATGCGATCCGGTGGTCACGTACAGCGTCCCGGATGGTTCGGAGTACCAGCTTCCGAACGCGTGGATAACGTTGGGGAGGTTCCGGTGTTTGATCAGTCCGGTGTCTGTTGTGTAGGTATACACGTTGCCGGATTCCCAACCATCGGGGCAACATGGATCGACTCCAGGAATCACCACAGTTTCACCCGCGTTGGTGATGTCCCACACGCCTTGTTCTTGAAGCTGGCCGATCGTGACGAGTTGGTCACCCCGATAGGCGGCCACGAGGGCACCGTCTTTCGCCAACGGGCGGGACGCGCTGAACCCTAGATACACCGCGTCGCCGAGCGGGTGGATCGCATATGCACCGAAGAGCGACGAATCGACAGGCAACCCCGTTTGTTGCACGAACCACTCGAGATAACTCATGCTGGAGATTAGCGGCTCGAGTTGGGGCAGCTCTTCAGCGGTTTCCACCGGCGTCGTGCAGCTAGCGGCGACGGCAGCCAAAACGGTGATCCATGCACGACGTCGGAGGGGGGCAATCAGCATAGCAACAAGATAGGTGAGACTATCAACGACCGCTTGCTTCTTAACTGCTTGGACGTCTTGAGTTTACGTCCAGTCCAGACGGATCGCCCGATTGGAGAGGGGTAGGTGCAGAACAATGTCAGGCTCGCTTCACAGCTTCTTTAGAAAGGAGGCGCCTTCTTAGAGTTTGTGAATTATCCTTTACGGGGTAGCCGCACGGGGGCCAGAAGAGGCGGCATTTGACATCAACCTTACGGCGGGATCACTTATTTCCAGTATGAAGATGGCTGGCCTTCGGCCGTTTTCCGGCGCTACTTCCCTCGGTGGCGCCCGCACTCCTATGAGGAACGGGAGCAAGCGCTCGGCCCGGTCAGACAGCAGTTCTGCGGGATGGACTAGTCATCATCGAAGGCTATAACTGGGGGATTTGAGGCTCTGTGAGCCTAGTCCCCAGTGATTGTGTGGAGGCCTGGAATTGACCGGTAGCCTAAAGGGAGGGGTCATGCAAGGTAAGCTACATCAGCTGCACTCACACCGAAGGAGTCGTTTCGACTTCGTGCGCGCGGTGGGAATGAGTGTCGTGTTCGCACTGCTCTGGTGCGGACCTCTGCGCGCACAAACAATCGAGGTGTCCGGGACGGTGACGGGCGCAACCACTGGCGAGCCGCTCGCCGGCGTGAGAGTGGTGGTGGGCGACACCGATATCCGGACGTTCACGGATGAGGACGGGCGCTACACACTGAGCGCCCCGAGAGATGCGGTGCTCATCTTCAACTTTATCGGGTACCGCGCAGTCGCCGTGAACATCGCGGGACAAACGACGGTGGACATGGTTCTCGAGCAATCCGTGATGACGTTGAGCGGAGTGGTCGTGACGGGGTATGCCGAACAGCGGCGTGCCGACATCACCGGCGCCGTCGCCAGCGTCGACCTCGAGAACATCGAAAAGCAGACGTCGGCGAGCGTGCTCCAGCGACTCGACGGGGCCGTGTCGGGCGTCACGGTCGAGGCCAGTGGCTCCCCGGGTTCCCGGAGCACGGTGCGCGTTCGGGGGATCAGTTCGTTCCAAAACAACGACCCGCTGTACATCATCGATGGTACGCCGGTCGAGGGGACGTTCTTCAACTGGTTGAACCCGAACGACATCGAGTCCATGCAGGTCCTGAAGGACGCATCGGCGGCCTCCATCTACGGAGCACGGGCGGGGAACGGCGTCGTCATTATCGAGACCCGGAAGCAGGCCAGCGGCCGCTCGGATCAACCGCGGTTCACTATGGACCTACGGATGGGCATGCAGCAGCCGATCGGCGGCTACGACGACTTCCTGATCCTCGACGCGCTGGAATACCACGAAGTCGTCAAGCGCAGCTTCGAGAACGCGGGATTGCCGGTTCCAGAGAACGTCTACGGCGACCCCAACAATCCGACAATACCCGATTACATCTGGCCGAACGATGGCGTCAGTCAGTCGTCGGGCGTAGATGAGAGCACGTACGCGTTCCCAAACACGTTGATCATGCCCGGCAGCGCCGGGACCAACTGGTGGGACGCAGTATTCGGCACGGGGTACGTCGCCGACTTGAACCTCAGTGTCCGCGGCCGAGGTGAGGGGCACGGGTACAACGTGTCGTTCAACTACTTCGATAACGATGGCACTGCGGCCTTCTCGAAGTTCCAACGCTACAGTGCTCGGGCCAACACGCAGTTCAACCTTGGCAAGTTCCGCGTCGGTGAGAACATTGCGTTCTCGTTCGAGCGATTCTACGGCGGGTCGGGCGATCCCGGTGGGTTCGCCGAAGGCGGCTTGCTCGGCAAGAACATCCTGATGCAGCCGGTCGTGCCTGTGTATGACGTCGGTGGGAACTTCGCTGCCGGCAAGGCCGTGGGCTTGGGCAACCAGTCCAATCCGCTCAAGGAAGCCGATGCGAACAAGGACGACATCGGTAGAAACATCATCATCTTCGGTAACGTGTTCGGGGGCTTCGACTTTACACAAGACCTCTCGTTCACGACCAGGTTCGGATTCAATCTGGTCGAGTATTCGCAGGTCTTCTTCGACCCCATCGACCCGGAGCTGTCCGAACCATCGTTCTCCAATGGGCATTCCGAGAATTACAACACGTTGCGGGATTGGACCTGGAGCAACGTGTTCAACTACCAATCCACACTTGGCAGTGCCCACAACGTGGCCGCCTTAGTCGGCCATTCGGCCACACAGGAGAACAGCCGCTTCAATGCCTCAGGTATCAACAACCTGATCACCACGTCCATCGATGCCCGATACATCCAGGATGCGCTCGGGGACGCGTCGACCAAGAACGTCAACAGTTTCGGAAACGTGGCTTCGTTGCTCTCGTTTTTCGGAAAGGTCGACTACAACTATGACGAGCGTTACTACCTGAGTGCGACGCTACGGCGTGACGGCTCGTCTCGATTGGGACCGAACAACCGTTGGGGGACCTTCCCCGCGTTCAGCGCCGGCTGGCGACTGTCCCGCGAGTCGTTCCTGAACCAGAGTTCGTTCTTCACGAACGTCATGCTGCGGCTCGGCTACGGCGTCACCGGGAACCAAAGCATTCCGTCCGGTCGTATCGTGAGCCAGTTCGGTGGCAGTCAGGGCGACACCTTCTACGACGTGGCCGGGACGGGCAACCAGATTCAGCCCGGATTCCGGCTGACGGCGCTGGGGAATGCCGACCTGCAATGGGAAGAGAACAGGTCCTTGAACGTTGGCCTGGACCTCGAGTTCTTCGGCGGTGACGTCAGCTTCATCGTCGACTGGTATCGGCGCGTGACGGACAACCTGTTGTTCGCTCCTCAAGTGCCGGCAACGGCCGGTGTGTCCGCACCCCCGTTCGTCAACATCGGTGAGATGAAGAACACGGGCATCGACTTGTCCCTCGGCTTCCAAGGCAGCGTGGGCACCACGGGCACGTGGAGCGTGAGCCTCAACGGGTCGCGCTACAAGAACGAGATCGTCCGGATCGACGGCGTGCAGGACTTCTTCTTCGGTCCGGTTTCGACGCGGTTCGGCAATCAGGTGATCAATCAGGTCGGCTCGCCGCTTGGCGCGTTCTACGGTCTCGAGGCGGACGGCTTCTTCGAAGATGACGCCGCGGTCACGGCCCACGCCACGCAGGATGGCGCGGCGCCAGGCCGCATCCGGTTCACCGACCAACCGACGGATAACGACGGTGACGGCGTGATTGACGGGCCGGACGGTCAGATCAACGCTGACGACCGTGTGATCATCGGCGATCCCCACCCAGATTTCACGCTGGGTGTGGACTTCAATCTCGACATAGGCGCGTTTGATTTTAGTGCGACTGTGTTCGGAACGTTCGGCAACGACATCTTCGACGTGCAGAAGGAGTTCTACGTATTCCGGAACTTCAGCACGAACGTGCGCAGTGACCTGCTCACGGATTCGTGGGAGATGGGGGCCGACAACACGAACGCCAAATACCCGAGGCTCGACGCGAACGACACGTTCAGCGGACAGCAGATCAGCAGCTTCTACGTTGAGGACGGATCGTACGTCCGGCTGCGAAGCCTGCAAGTTGGGTGGAGGATTCCCGAGACGTTCGTTCCGGGGACCAGGATCTACGTGCAGGCGGAAAACCTGCTCACGCTCACGGGATACTCGGGACTCGATCCGGCACTGCCGGCGGCTGGCATTTCCGGAGCGGGCGGAGACATCCGCGACCAATACCGCGGTGTCGACCGTGGCTCGTACCCGAGCAATCGCATGTTCAGCATTGGCATTAACACGGCTTTCTAAGGAAGCCGTCTCGAGCATAGAGAGGACTAACGATGATGAAAGATCTAAGATGGTCCAGACTGCTATCGGGGGCGGCTGTCCTGATCCTCGTGAGCGGTCTAGCGGCATGTGATGATTTCTTGGAGGCTCCGCCCCAGGGAGCGCTGGACGAATCGACGCTGGCAAATGGGGCTGGCGTCGAAGGTTCACTCCTGGCCGCCTACCGGGCGCTCGAGTGGAACAACGGGGTCGGTGGTGCCTGGGGTAATTCGGCTAGCAACTGGGTCTGGGGAAGTGTGACCAGTGACGACGCCTATAAGGGGTCGGAGGCCAGTGACCAGCCCGCCATTACGGATATCGAGTTGTACAATTGGGCCACCGGAGCGGCGGACGGCTATTTGAACGACAAGTGGCGGGGCATCTACGAAGGCGTGGTCCGCAGCAACGCCACGATCCAACTGTTGGATGACGTCGTAGCCGCGAATCCGGACGAGATCACCCAGAGCGACCAGGATGCCATCAGGGGAGAAGCCCTGTTCTTGCGGGCACACTTCCACTTCGAAGCCTGGCGCACATGGGAGAATATCCCGTACTACACCGAGGCTGACACCTCATTCCGGAAGTCGAACCAAGGTGTCGATGTCGTCACTGCCTTGCTCGCCGATCTCGATCAGGCGATCGCGCTGCTTCCGGCAACGCCGCGAAACGGTCAGGTCGGACGCGCGACGTCGTGGACGGCCCAGGCGTACAAGGGCAGAGTGCTGGTGTATGACGAACAGTGGGGTCAAGCGCTGACGGTCCTGCAGACGGTCGTGAACACGGGCCCCTACGCGTTGGAAGCCGACTTCAGTCAAGTGTGGACCGGTTTCCAGACTGCCTCCAACGGCACGGAGACCGTGCTCGCGTATCAGGCGTCAGCCAACGACGGTGAACCCAGCGGGAACAACGCGAACTACGGTGAGCGGTTGAACTTCCCGCACTCCGGCAGTCCGTTTGGCTGCTGCGGGTTCCACCAGCCAACACAGAACCTCGTCAACTTCTTCCAGGTTGACGCGGCCGGACTCCCGTTGGCTTTGTCCGATCCCAACTGGAACGCCAACGACGCCAATCTCGACGCGGCGGCGTCGGCCGCGATGATGCTGGATCCGCGGCTGGATTGGACCGCTGGACGGGACGACGTTCCCTACAAGGACTGGGGCGTCCACGCGTCGTCTTGGATTCGCTCGCCGTCGTTCGGTGGGACGTACAGCCCAAAGAAGACGGCCTACGAGTCGTCGAGCGGTGCGGTCAGTAACGTCGGCTGGGTGAATACGCAGCTGAGTTCCATGAACATCCACATCTTTCGATACGCGGATGTGATGTTGCTACTGGCCGAAGCCGAGGTCGAAGTGGGCTCGCTGGAAAACGCTCGTGATCTCGTCAATCAGATCAGGGCGCGGGCAGCGGTCGCGGCGCAGGGGCTTGGGACCGACGCGGCGTCGATCGCTGTGCCTATCGACGACGCGTCCATCACCTGGGCCGACTACGAGATAGGTCAGTATCCGGGGCCGTGGACTGTCCAGGCGGATGCCCGGACGGCGGTGCAGTATGAGCGCCGGCTCGAACTGGCCATGGAGGGTGAGCGGTTCTATGACTTGCGACGTTGGGGCATGGCCCAACAGGTGATCACTGATTACCTGGCAGAGGAATCGACCAGGCGGTCGTTCCTCACCGCTGCGACGCCGTGGTCCGCTCGATATGACCTCTATCCTATCCCCATCACCCAGATCGAGCTGAGCCGGGTGGAGGGCGAGGATAGGTTGGTGCAGAACCCAGGGTGGTAGGTCGCTAGTCGGCCATGGCGCTACGGCGCCAGTAGGAAGTTTGAGAGCCCGGTCCCGACGTTCGGGGCCGGGCTTTCGACTACGCCGACCACTCAGGGTCAGCGACTCCGGATCGCGAAGGCCTGCAGCGAATCACCGGTGTTGCCCACGAGAACGACCGGCCCGGTCGGGCTGGTCATCAAGGCAAGTGCCGAGACCTGCAACGGGGCCAAGAACCCGCTGGCAAATGGCGGCACTGGCGTGAAGCCGCCGCGGCCGTCACCCTTGAGCCATAAGCCAGGGCTCGCATCGGCGCGCGCCGTGTTCGGTTCGGTGTGGTACTGGTTGCCGGCAACGATCAGATCCATGTGGCCGTCGCCGTCGGCATCGGTGGCCAGTATCGCGTTGATCGGGGCGATCTGTGCGAGGTTGGGTAGCGGCGCTGCGGTGAACGTTCCATTTCCGTCGTTCTGCAAGTAGACGCTGGCGAACGTGTCCGCCTGATACCGCACCGCCTCAGCCAGCTGCGTGGCACTGAAGACTTGCTGAATGGGTGCGCGGGCAAACGACGCATACGTTCGGAACTGAACGCCGATCGTGTACATGGCGGGCCCCAACTTCGCCATCCCAAAGAACGGGTACTCCGTCCCATCGATCTCTTGGGTGAACACGATGTCGGTGGTTCGGTTTGCGGTGAAGTCGGCCGCGTACACGCCGAACCTGCTCTCCGCTGATGTGGTGAACGAGTAGTTCAGTCCCAGATTCCCAGCGACGAGATCAGGGCGGCCATCTTCGTTGAAATCGCCGGATGTGAGACTGTACCACCAGCCTCGCATGTTCGGCGGTGCGACCCGCTCGGTAACCTCACGCAACTGCTCCCCGTCGTGCTCATAGAACTGGACTGGCATCCACGTGCCAGCCGTGACCAGGTCCAGTCGGCCATCGGCCGTGAAGTCCATCCAGAGTGCGTCCGTCACCATGCCGCCCGGGAGAATCAGGTCCGGTGCAACCGTCTCCGTCACGTCCGTGAATCGGCCTCCCTCATTGCGGAGCAGGTAACTGCGAGTTGGGTAGGGATAGCGTCTGGGGACCACCCGACCGCCGACAAACAAGTCTGGTCTGCCGTCGCCCGTGAAGTCCGCCGCCTTTACCGTAGCGGTGCTAGAACGCATCAGTGGCAGGGCGGTGTCGTCTCGCTCGAACCGACCATCGCCCCGATTGCGATAGAGACGGTCCACCAGCCGGTCCGACTCAGGTGCGGGGAAATACCCGCCGCTGGCTACGTATAAATCGAGCAAGCCATCTCCATCTGCATCGAAGAACGCTGCCCCCCAATCGTCGTACGCCTTGTCGGCCTCCCACGGTTGCTCCTCTGGCGCTTTGACAAAGCTGGCGTCAGCCCGCTGAATGAACAGCGACGCCGGCACCCCCGCCGCGCCGCCGACGAACACGTCGTCCAGACCATCGCCGGTCACGTCGCCCACCGCGAGCGGTGGTCCATGCCGGGACAGCAGGTGAGGCAACAGCGGCTGCACGCTGTAGTCGACCAAGGGCGGTTCCCCGTGGACGTACCGTGGAGCCCTACCGGCGGGGGTCGGCTGGAACAGACGGTCATCGCCCGGAGTTACGTCGTCCAGGCTCGACACCTCTGTGGCATCTTCCTGGCGCAGTGACACGACCTGGTCGACCGAAAGATCGGTCAGCACCTGGGCGCGTCCGTCTGGCCACACCACCTCCAAGGTGTCGACACGCTGGGCTTCACCGAGTCCGAAATGGATCCGGTCATCCATGCTAGACTGGTAGCCGCGATACGGCGTGTGGTACACGTACTGCCGTTGGCTGCCGCTCGTGAGCGTGAGGGTCGATCCCAGCCCGCGGGCATTGGGGGCCTCGCCCTCGAGCCGAACCTGGAGGAAATGACGGGGCTCGTGGACCGGCTGCACGTTGTGGTAGACGAATGCGGGCGCGTTGATGTTGTTGACCACGATGTCGAGCCGACCATCGTTGTCCAAATCGGCGTGCGCCGCCCCGTACGAGAAACCCCGATCCCCAATTCCCCAGGCGTCCGTGGTGTTGACGAACGTCAAATCTCCCGTGTTTCGGAATGCATAGTTCGGTAGCTCGTAGCTCTCGAGTTCCTCGAGGATCTGCTGCCCTAGCTGATCTTCGCCGCGCTGACGGACCGCATACATCTGCGTCTGGTAGTCGTAGTCGATGACCGCCTTCGGATAGCCGTTCGTGATGAGGATGTCCTTGAAGCCATCATTGTCGTAATCCCCGAACAGGGCGCTCCAGCTCCAGCCGGTGTTGGCGACACCGGCCAAACGAGCGATCTCGCTCAAGATGAGGTCGCCGCCTGGCGTGACCCCGAGGTTGAGCTGCAACGAATTCGTGGGATAGTCGGCGCGGAACCCCCGACGGCGCAGCTGCATGACCCCCGTGTAATCCATGGCCCCCGTCATCCGTTTGCGGGCCTCCAGGTCCTCGGGCACCATGTCCGTCTGGAGAATGTCGAGCCAGCCGTCGTTGTTGAAATCAGCGATGTCGATACCCATGCCCGCGAAGCTCGTGTGCTTGAGCCACGGCTCCGCCCTATCGCTGAAGGTGCCGTCGCCGTTGTTGACATACAGGACGTCGCTGGGCGTGTCATCGTTCGAGATGTACAGATCGGGCCATCCGTCCCGATTCAGGTCCGCCGCCTCTGCCCCAAGCCCGAACCCGACCTCGCGCAGAATCCCGGCCTCCTCCGAGACATCCACAAAGGTGCCGTCACCGTTGTTGCGGTATAGGCGATCATGGCTCACGGAACGCTGGCTGCGGATACCCGCAGGGTGTCGCTCGGCCTCGCCTCGCGCGAAGCCCTCAGGATCGTTATTGAGCAGAAAGAGGTCGAGCGATCCACTGCCGTCGTAATCGAGGAACACCGCGTGGGTGGTGAACCCGGTATCCGCGATCTGGTACGCTTCGGCTGACTCCGTGAACGTTCGATCGCCATTGTTAACAAACAGGAGATTGGCCCGGGCGTCAGGGGCCGACCACTTGGGGCCCGAGACCGAGACGTAGATATCGAGATACCCGTCGCTGTCGATATCCACCATGCTGGCCCCGGTCGCCCACCGGTCGGTGACCACGCCCGCCGACTCCGTGACGTCGGTGAACCGCATGCTCCCGTCGTTCGTATACAGCCGGCTCGACACCATGTTGCCCGTGAAGAAGACATCCAGCAGGCCATCGTTGTCGATGTCGCCGACGGCTACCCCACCACCGTTATAGATGAACGAATCGGTGTGCACATTGACCGAGTCGTCCGTCGTAATGGTGTTGACGAACGTGATGCCCGTTTCGTCCGGCGACAGGAGCGTGAAGAGCGGCGGCACGTTGCCCTGGTCACAACCCGCGGAACACACGAGCAGAACGAGAACGAGACGCAATTGTCGCCGACCGATGGTCATAGATGATTCCGTAGGCTGGCACTGTGTGAAGGCTGTCTATATAGCCCCGATGGTCGCCAGGGGGCAATTGGCGGTGGGACGAGCGCACCGAGGTGCCTCCTGCGAGATTCGACACGCTCACTAGCGGCCGTGCGGTCAGGACCACAATATGAGAAGAACCCGGAGACAGCCAATGCAACGTCGAGATGTTGTCAAAGTTCTGTCAACAGGGCTCGCCGTCTCAGCCCTCGATGCGCTCGCACCGGACCATCTATGGGCCGCAGCGCGTACCGTCCACGACCGCCTCCGAAGGACTCCGCAGGACCGACTCATGGTCCTCAGTGATCATCAGAACGCCATGGTCACCGCACTCGCTGAATTGATCATCCCGGAAACGGATACACCGGGGGCGACCGCCGCTCAGGTCAACCGGTTCGTGGACGTGATGCTGGCCGAATGGTTTGAGGACGATGAACGCGAGGAATTTCTGCGGGGCCTGGTGGCACTGGACGCCAGAGGCGTCAACACGTTCGGGGCGCCGTTTCTTGCCCTCGGCGAAGCACAGCAGATCGTGTTGCTCCGAGGAATGGACGCTGAAGTGACGGCGCTGCGTGACGCGCGGCTCCCAACCGGAGACCACTTCTTCAGTCGCATGAAGTGGCTCACCCTGTATGGGTATTACACGTCAGAGGTTGGGGCCACGGAGGAGCTGCAACAGGTGATCGTTCCGGGTCGCTACGACCCCTGTGCGCCAGTTCGGCGCGGTGGATCGGGGGTGTGGGAATGAGACAGGCAAGCTACGACGCCATCGTGGTGGGTTCAGGGATCACCGGAGGTTGGGCCGCCAAGGAGCTCACCGAGGCCGGGCTCAATACACTCGTCCTCGAGGCGGGCCGATCCATCGACCCGGCGACGGATTACGCGGAACACGAACCCTCGTGGAGTTTCCGCTTTCGTGGGATTGGCGATCGAAAGTCGCTGGCCGAGCGACAGACCGTGCAACGCACGTGCTACGCGTGCGATGAGGCCGCGGCCAAGTTCTTCGTGGATGACATCGACAACCCGTATTCCACGCCAGACGACAAGCCGTTCCTCTGGATTCGCGGGCGGCAAGTGGGTGGGAGATCGATCATGTGGGCGCGGCAGTCCTACCGCTGGAGCGACCTGGATTTCGGGGCCAATGCGCGCGACGGCCATGGAGTCGATTGGCCCATTCGGTACGCGGACCTCGAGCCCTGGTACGACGATGTCGAGCGGTTTGCCGGTATCAGCGGCGAAGCACTCGGCATGGACCAGCTCCCCGACAGCCAGTTTCTGCCGCCCATGCCGCTGAATTGCGGCGAAGAGTTCGTCAAGGACGGTGTGATGCGACGGTTCGGCCGCCAACGGGTCGTGACCATCGGGCGGACGGCTATTCTGACGGTGGCCCACAATGGCCGGGCCGCGTGCCATTACTGCGGACCGTGTCATCGTGGCTGCATCACGAGATCCTACTTCAGTTCGCTCAACGCGACCCTCCCCGCTGCGGAAGCGACCGGCCGGATGACGCTTCGCCCGAACAGTGTGGTGGCCGAGGTCCTGTACGATTCCACCAACGACCGGGCGCGTGGTGTCCGCGTGATCGACGCGGTGACGAACGAGGATATGGAGTTCGAAGCCCGCGTGGTCTTCCTCTGCGCGTCGGCCCTCGAGTCGACTAGAGTCCTCTTGAACTCGCGGCCGGATCGATTCCCCACCGGTCTGGGCAACTCGAGTGGTGAGCTCGGACACAATCTCATGGACCACACCATGCGGAGCGGTGCCGGCGGTCGGATCCCCGGGCTCGAGGACCGCGATGCGTACGGGAGCCGGCCGAACGGGCTGTACATACCGCGATTCCGGAACGTGTGGGATGAACATCCAGACTTCGTGCGGGGCTACGGCTTCCAGGGCGGTGCGGGACGGCCCAGCTGGAATAGGGGCGCAAACATGCCTGGGTTCGGGGCAGACTTCAAAACTGCGCTACGCGAGCCAGGACCGTGGCAGATCAACTTCGGCGGGTTTGGGGAGTGTCTGCCCCGGCACTCGAACTACGTCGAGATCGATCCGGAGAAGAAAGACCGTTGGGGCGTCCCCGTACTACGCATCCACTGCGAATGGAGCGACAACGAGCACGCCATGCGCCGGGATATGGCGGTGACGGCCGCTGAAATGCTCGAGGCGGCCGGAGTCCAGGATGTAAGCCCCTACACGCAGCCTAGCCCACCCGGGCTTACGATCCACGAGATGGGCACGGCACGCATGGGTCGCGACCCGAACACGTCGGTGCTCAACGGGTTCAATCAGAGCCACGATGTTCCGAATCTCTTCGTGACCGACGGCGCATCGATGGCCTCCTCGGCGTGCCAGAACCCGTCGCTCACGTACATGGCGTTGACGGCGCGAGCGTGCGCGTACGCGGTCGAACAGCTGAACCAACGGGAGCTCTAGCGCGCATTGTCAGAGCATCGCTCCGCGAACGCTCGCGGAGCCCGACAACAACGGCATCTGAACGAGGGCCGCCGGTCTCCCGACCCGCACCCATTTGTTGAGTTAACTTGTTGTAGGGAAACAGTTTACGGATTCTTCGATCAGGGCTAACGGGGCGGCAACGCCCACCCTGCCCCGCCATAACACGCTCAGTTCATCGGCCGCAAGGTCGTGATGATAACCACGCCGTTTGCGCCCCGCACCCCGTAAAGCGCGGTATCGGTGGGATCCTTCAGCACCTCGATGGATTGGATGTCGTGCGGATTGAGGCCGCGGATCCTGCCTCCCGCGGCAAACCGGACTGGGGTTCCGTCGACCACGATCAGTGGCGCAGTGCCGGAAACAAAGGACGACGCTCCTCGAACCCGGATGCTCAACGAGCCGTCGGCGTGGACCGTTACCCGGACGCCGGGCGTCCGGGTCTCTAGGAGGTTCGCGATCCTCTCGTTGCGACGCTTCTCGACCTCACGTGCTGTGAGGTCGGCGGCCGTGGTCGCCGGCTCCGGAACGGAGTCGGGCTCGGCCTGGATCGAGGCGTCGGCGGCCTCAGTCTGCGGCTCCGGTTCGGGCTCAGCCTGTGTTGAGGCGGCAGGACGCGCGCACCCGGTCATGGAGCCTACCAGAACGCACGTGAGCAGCGTGAGGGGTAACAGGGGTCGTCGAACAGAATACTGTGAGGACCTGGTCATCGTGGCCTCCGATACCGAACCACCGTGTTCATAATAACCCATCCGCGAATGCCCCGCACTCTTTGCGGACACCCGATGCCGCGGCGCATTCCGCCGTTCGGTCGGGCAGTCCTGTGAACCGTCTGTTGTACCCCCGAGGATCGCGATCCGTTCTTACTCCATCAGCCGAAGCGGCGCGCAAGGGGACCGAAGCGGGCTGTGTCGACCTCGATGTCTCGACTAGCGGTGCCTGAAACCACACAACAACTTTGAGCCTGAAACAGCGACCAAGATCCGTCACCTACACGTTTCACAGAGCCGAGGAAAGCCTCGGCGTTCACCACCAGTGCCTCACCCCACTGGGCATCACATGGTGAAGTGTGACGAGTACGCACAGCTATGGCATCAACTCCTCACCCAAAGGGTCCGGCAATGATGAAGGCACGACCGTTCGTTCTCCTGACAATCCCGTTCTTCTTCGGTTGCTCGCCGCAGGGCCCGGGGGTCCAGGAGCAAACCCTCGACCTCGCAATTGTCTGGAACCTCGAAACGAACTTCGTCGAGGGAGGCGGGCATCGTGCCCGGTTCACGATACGGAACGACTCCGATGTCGAGCTGACCTCGGACAACTGGTCACTGTACTGGAACATGTTCCAGCGTGACATTGATCCCGAGAGCATCACCGGCAATGTGACCATCGAGTGGATCAACGGCGACCTCTATGTCATGAAGCCGGAGGCGGACTTTCGTCTCCAGCCAGGCGCATCGACCGTGGTCAGCTATCGCGCATCCTACGCGATGATCAAGGTGTCTGACGCACCGGTCGGTCCCTACGTCGTGTGGCGCGATGCCGACGGCTCCGCGCAGCCCTATACCGTCCGCGACTTCACGATCGCCCCCTTCGAGGGCCCCGATCAGATCAATCGTGGCCCGGGCGACTCTGAGCCAATTCCGACACCCGAATGGCTCTTCGACCAGTACGCCATCATCAGTGCGTTGCCCGACGCCGAGGTGCAGCTGATCGTTCCCTCGCCGCAGAGCGTGACGCGCCTTAACGGACAGGTCGAGATCGGGCCGGGCGCGGTAATCGGCTACGAACCGGGATTGGAGTCCGAGGCGGCCCTCCTTGGGACGTTCCTCGAAGAGATCCTGACGGAATCGGTCACGATCACCGAGGCCGGCAGCGGCTCCTCCCCCACGATTCACCTCCGCAACGCGGAGGTCGACGTCGCTGGATCCTATACCCTGCGCGCCTCGACTGAGGACGGCATCATGATCGCGGGCGACCGAAGCGGCGTGTTCTATGGCACGCAGAGCCTTCGCGCGCTGATTCCCGCCGCATACCTCGGGCGTGTGCAAGCAGCGATCCAGATTCCGGCGGTGGATATCACGGACGCGCCTGCGTTCGCCTATCGCGGCATGCACATCGATCTCAGCCGGAACTTCAACTCGGCGGCCACCGTCACGCGGCTGATGGACGCCATGGCGTTCTATAAGCTGAACAAGCTCCACATCAACCTGACGGACGACGAGGGTTGGCGTATCGAAATCGAGGCGTTGCCGGAGCTGACCCAAATTGGCGCATTTCGGGGGCACACCCTCGATGACGCAGACTTCCTGCAGCCTTCCTACGGGTCCGGCCCCTTTCCGGATCCCAATACGGGGTACGGGAGCGGGTTCTACACCCGGGACCAGTACATCGATCTGCTGCGTTACGCGGCCGCCCGTCACATCGAGGTCATTCCGTCGGTCAACGTGCCGGCGCACTCGCGCTCAGCCGTTAAGGCGATGGAGTACCGCTACCGACGGCTCATGGCTGAAGGGCAGGAAGCGGAGGCAGAGGCCTACCGGCTGATCGATCCCGACGAAACATCCGTCTATCGCTCGGCGCAGTGGTTTACGGACAACGTGATCAACGTGTGTCGCGAGTCGGCCTTCCGGTTCTTTACGACGGTCGTGGACGCGCTGATCGACATGCATGAGGAAGCCGGCACGCCGCTCCGCACCTTCCACTCGGGAGGCGACGAGGTCCCGGGCGGGGCGTGGACGGCGTCGCCACTCTGCGCGGCGTACTTGCAGCAACACCCGGAGATCGACAATCCCCGGAACCTCCAGTTGGCATTCTTCAGACAGGTCGTCGAGTATCTGGCAGCCAAGGGGATCCGCACCGCGGGCTGGGAAGAACTCGCGATGAACTTCCGGGCCGACGGCTCGTGGACGCCCAACGACGAGTTCGCCGACGGCAATGCCATACCCTACATCTGGAACAGCCTCGAGGGTGCAGAAGATCTCGGCAACCGTCTCGCCAACGCCGGGTATCCTGTCGTCCTCTGCAACGTGACAAACTTCTACTTCGATTTCGCCTATAACAAAGATCCGCGTGAACGGGGGCACTACTGGGGCGGCTTCATCGAAACGCGGGAGGCCTTCGAGTTCGTGCCGTACCACATTCTGCGGTCGATGCGGTCGACGCCGGATGGGCGGGTCTACTCGGACGCGGACTTCGTCGGCCAGGAACGGCTACGCACCGACGCTCGAGTGAACGTGCTTGGGATGCAGGGACAACTTTGGTCGGAGACCATCAAGGGCCGGGAGATCCTGGAGTACTACTACCTGCCACGCATGTTAGCGCTGGCGGAGCGGGCGTGGTACGGGCAGGCAGATTGGGGCGACATCGAGAACCGAGCGACACGCAACGCGGCCGTCGACGCGGCTTGGAATGCCTTTGCGAATGCGCTTGGGGAACGGGAGTTTCCGCGATTGGATCGCCTGTCCGGAGGCTACAACTATCGCTTGGCCCCGCCGGGTGCGAGGATCGACAATGGCCGATTGGTCGCGAACACGGCGTATCCCGGTATGACGGTGCGGTTCACCACCGACGGGACCGATCCGACACCGACGTCGCCGGTGTACGGAGGGCCCGTGGACGTCGACGCCGACGTCGTCAAGCTGAGCACGTTCGACTCCCGCGGGAGGGCGAGCTTGCCCACGGTCATCAACCCGCGAACGCCGTAGCCCAAACCAATGTCCGACTCGATCGATCTTTCAAAGCGACTCATCTCCCTGGATGCGCTTCGAGGGTACACCATCGCGCTGATGGTGATCGTCAACGACCCGGGATCGTGGAGCCACGTCTATCCGCCCCTGCTGCACGCGGAGTGGCACGGAATCACGCTCACCGACCTCGTCTTCCCGGCCTTCCTGTTCATCGTCGGCGTGTCCATCACGCTGGCATACACGAAGCGGCTGGAGGCCGGGGCGGACATGGCGGGCCTCCACAAGAAGATCGCCTCCCGATCGATCAAGATCATGTTGCTCGGTTGGTTCCTGTGGCTCTGGCCGACCTTCAGTCTGGATGGGATGCGATACGTTGGCGTGCTCCCGCGTATCTCGATCGTCTTCTTCGTCTGTGCACTGCTCTACTTGCACACCAACTGGCGACAGCAGATCTGGATCGCGTCGCTGACGTTGCTCGCCTACTGGCTGGCCATGGCCGTCGTGCCGGTGCCGATCGACAATGTCGTCCGCCAGGCGTTGGCCACCGGACAGGTCCAGTACTCCGAAGGGCTACTCGACATCGGCTCCATTCGAGAAGTGTCGGCCGGATTCATCGCCGCGAATTACGAGCCCGGTGTCAACATTACGGCGTGGCTCGATCGGCTGATCGTCCCGGGCGATTTCTGGCAGGTGACCTGGGACCCCGAAGGACTGATGAGCACCTTCCCGGCCATAGCCACCGGCATGATCGGGATGCTCGTCGGCAAGTTGTTTCTGTCCATCGAGGAAACGCATCGCAAGCTCACGTGGCTGTTCTTCCTCGGCTTCGCCATGTATCTCCTCGGGGGAGCGTGGGGATGGGTCATGCCCTTGAACAAGAACCTGTGGACGAGCTCATACACGCTGTGGACGGCGGGGATGTGTACGATGGGGCTCGCAGCAGCCATCCTCGTCGTGGACGTCCTGGGCTATACACGGGGCACCAAACTCGGCAGGGTCTACGGGGCCAATGCGATCGCATCGTATGTGTTGGCCGGGATGCTCACCCTGGTGTTCTACACAGACATCTTCGGGGGGGTGGCATTGAACGGACTCTGGATGGATGGGATGACCGGCATCGGGATCCCTCCCAAGCTGGCCTCGATGAGCTACGCGATCCTCTATATGCTCATCATCTACATTCCCGCCGCTGTGCTGTACAAGAGAAAGATCTTCATCAAGGTGTGATACCGCGCGCAGGGACAGAGGGGAGTGATCCAATGGTACAGCAACGAGTCCAGCCATTGATTGTCGGGCGAGGTGCGGCCGGGAAGGCTCTCCGCCACGCCTTGGCGATGTACGCCGACGAGGTCGCGCCTGCGGTGTGGCACGACCGGGAGGCTCCACTCCCGCCGCCGGACACCCCTGACCGAGCATTGCTCGTCATCGCGAACCCGCACGCGCTCCACACGCCACGTCTGCTCGAGGCCGTCGAGCAAGGATACCGGTTTGCCATCTGCGAGAAACCGGCCGCCATCAATCTCGACCAACTCAGGGCTCTGGAGGGACTCCAGATGGCCACGTGGGTGTGTCACGGCTACCGGCTTCTCTGGGGCCCTGAGGAGTTGACGCGCGCCTGCGCCGCAGGACGTTTCGGCACGCTCATCTCGATCGAGGGTCGCTACTGGCAGTCGAGCGCGACCCGACCCCCCAAAGGAGACTCGTGGAAGGACACGCCGGAACTCGGTGGGCGCTTCGACGTGTTGCTCGATCTGGCGACACACTGGGCCGACCTGGTCACCCACATCGTCGGAGCCCTGCCCAATCGAACCGCCGTCCGCCGGTGGTTCATCAACGGAGCCTCACCGCACCGCGATACCCACGTCCACGTGACTATGGAGTTCGACGATATGGTGAGCTTTGGCTCGATCTCGAAGACCGCGCACGGCAACGGAAACACGTTGGAGTTGGAGATCGTCGGCGAACTCGCCTCAGCAAGTTGGTCCTTTGCACAACCCGATATGATCACCTGGGGCGAGGGGGGAACGCGTGCGACACAGGTCCGCACCACTGCGGAACTCCCTGCGCGACCGGGCCCGTTTCACGGCCTCGGCTGGATGGAAGGCTACGGCCGTCTGGTGGGCGAAGTGGTCGCGCACATTCGTGACGGCCGTCCGGCGCACGCGCCGACGCTGCAGGAGCACCTCGGCGTGCTGCGACGCCTTCTGGGGGCCGCCGAGCTCGAGGCCGCTGGCTAAACGGTGATCGAGGGCGAGCGGCTAGGCACTCACTGTGCGTGGAGGATCCAGATGACGTCCCGTGGGTCAGTGAGCGTCATGCGGCTTCCGTCGTCGACCACCCCATCCCAGAGCTCCTTCTGAAAGAAGATGGTGATCGCCGCCTGCTCCGCGTTCATCGTGTAGTCGCATTCGTCAAACGTGTTGGTCGCACCATCGACCAGTTGGGTCATCGTGCACAATCCCCCGTCGTAGAACGCCCACCGAACGTATTGGGTGGCGATGCTGTCGCCCGCATACACCGTCATGCCGGGAACGGCGTAGCCACCGATGGACTGGGTGTTCCAAATGCCGCGCACGTCGTCGGCAAGCGAACCACGGCAGGCTGCGCCGGCAACGAGGCCAAGCAGACCGACGGCGAGCCACAGAACCATGCGCCGACGTCGGCCCCCCCCGTTAGCGAACACTGGCCAGCCACCCTTCCACGTCGTTCTGTTCCTCTAGGAATGCGCGTCCAGACACGTGCGTGGCCAAGCCGAGCATCATGGAGGAGTAGTCAATCCCTTGGATCTCGGCGGGGACCCACGACGGATCCGACACGCTGAACCGCCAGAGCAGGTTGCCGGGCACGCCTCCGATCGACCGAACGGCTCGACTCGCGGGACCGCTGAGCGCGCCGAGATCGGCTAGCCCCGTCGAATCGACCGGTAGAAACCCCGCGATGATATGCGGCGAGACGATGCGGTCCGGGTTGTCGTTCACGGCGTCGGCGTGATACCCGACCGAACGTGCGCTCCCCGCGCCGAGGCCCCACTCGTGTTCCAGCGCCACTCCCG
>CAMYLY010000013.1:32942-97403 GCA_947259405.1 uncultured Gemmatimonadales bacterium
CACTCGTCGTGAAGGGATGGCACAGGTAGTACGCAAACTGGATGACGAAGCTGGACAGGAACGCGCCCGGCCGGTCGGTGAGGACAACATGCCCCGCGAAATTCGCTGTGGGAAGACTATCCGCGCTGGCGTAGAAGCGCTCCCAAAGCTCGGTGGCCGGACCCGTTCCGGTGGAATCCGCGAGCTTGGCCAGCCACGCCACGAGCATGTACTCGTTGAACGGTAGCGTGAGCACTCCCACCTTGCCTGATCCATCGTCCTCCATCTCGCGATAGATCGCCCCGGTCTCCGGGTTGGCAATCGCCTGCGACCAGTCGATCGATTCCCAGAGCGCCACCACGAGTGAGTCGAACTCGCCGTCGCCAGGGAGGCACGCGGCCGCAAAGAGCGCACCGCCAACGAGTATCGCGGTGTCGATGCTCGAGTACTCGCTGTTATACGCGCGGTTCCCCGTGTCCATGTCCACGAAGTGGTAGAAGAAGCCCGACGCGTTCCGGGACTGCGTGAGCTCCACCATGGTACGCACGGTCGTCTTCGCGTGGTCGGTGGCGTCGTCGTTGATGCCGAGGCGACTACCGATACACAGGGAGATGAGCCCTATTCCGGTCGTCGCAACCGAGGCTGGCGCGTCGCTGGTGCCGGCGAAGTCCAGTCTGTCGCGATACAACCCAGTCGCTCCGCGGGAGGCTTCGTAGAAGCTCACGGCGCTGGCGAGGAGACTCTCGGGTGAGACGCCCGTCTGAACCGGTTCCTGGGAGCTGCCGCAGGCACTGGCGCCGCCAAACGCGACAACGGCCGAAATCAGCCTGATGCGAAGTGCGGTTGATGGTATGGGTCCCGCAGTCTTCAGGATGTGCCGCTCTCCGATCGCTGATACACCCGTACGTAGTCCACGTAGAGCCGCTGCGGCTCCCACGTGATGCGCCCAGGTTCCCACTCGATCGCAAACACGTGCCACTCATCGTGGAAGCTGCCCGAGGCGAGTTCGTAGTGTCCCGACGTGATGCGGTTGGAGCCCGCGTCGGGACCACGATGGAGCGCACCGGACGTCCACTGTGGAAGCCGCCCCTTGCCCTCCATGATGTCGATCTCACCACACCGCGGCCAGGCCACGTCGTCGATATTGCCGCCCAGCAGCCAGAAGGCAGGCCACATGCCAACTTCTCCGGGCTGCCGAATCCGCGCTTCAATACGACCGTAGCGGAACTCGCGCTTACCCTTGGTGATCAGGCGTGCCGACGTGTGCTGCCGATGCGCGAAATCCTCGCGGCGCGCTTCGATGATCAGCGCGCCGTTCTCCAGCCAGGCGTTGGCGCCGGAGTCGGTGTCGATCCGGTCCGTGTAGTACTGCAACTCGTTGTTGAACGGATCCGGCATGACTTCCGGTGTCCATGTCGACTGATCGATTATGGTTCCGTTGAACTCGTCGGCCCAGGCGAGCTCCCAACTCGGTTCAGAGGGGTCCCCGTTCCCGGGTTGCTGTTGCGTGATCTCGGCTGCGCCGCATCCCGCCAGCAGCCCAGTGATTGCGGCAAGCGCGATCGACCTCAGCAGGGGCAACGTCACGTGTGGCAAATCCGTTCTCCTATGGTCCGGTGCAAGGGCCTGGTGCTTCCACGCTCCCCAAGATTAGCGTCTCCGTTCGTCGATCGGTACCTGAGGCACAAGGAGGTTGATCACCTCCTCGACGACCAACTCGTGCGGGACCTCAAAGGTGGCCCGTCCGGTGATTGCGAGCGCCGAGGTGCCGACGTTCACGGTATAGGTTCCCGCCTCAGTGATCCAGCGGGCCCCGTCGGTGTGGAATGACGCAAGGTCCGCACCGGTCAATGTAAAGGTGATCGTTTCTACCTGCCCAGTGTCCAGCTGTCCCGTTTTTGCGAACGCCCGGAGTTCGCTCTCCGGCTTGTCCAACGTCACGCCTGGAGCACCTACGTACAATTGGACGACCTCGCGCCCCGGCACCGAGCCGACGTTGGTCACGTCGACGGTCACGTGGAGTTCGTCTTCGAGAGTCGACGCACTCAGCCGTGGCGCACCGTGCTTAAACGTCGTGTACGACAGGCCATGGCCAAACGCGTATGCAGGCTCAACGTCGAAAGTATTGTAATGGCGGTAGCCAACGTAGATCCCTTCCTCGTACGTGACTTGCGTCGGCACCCCGAGCAACGAAGGCGGCTCGTCCTCGTGCCCGGGAAGGACTTCACCTGGGAAGTTATCGGCGGACGGCACGTCGGCGTAGGCCATCGGGAAGGTCATGGGGAGTTTGCCCGAGGGGTTGACCCTACCGCTCACGACGTCCGCGATGGCGTGGCCCGCCTCCTGCCCCGGCTGCCACGCGACGAGGATCGCGTCGGCCTGGTCTCTCCAGCTCGCGACTTCGATCACACCCGCGACGTTCATCACCACGACGACGTCCTTGCCAGCCCCACGGAACGCCGTGGAGACATTGTGGATCAGCGCCTGTTCTATGTCCGAGAGCAAGAAGTCGCTGTCCAACTCCCAATCCCGAAACTCACCTGAGTTGCGCCCGATCGTGACGACGGCCACATCCGCCACTCGAGAGAGCTGGGTGACGCGATCGGCCGACACTTCCATTTCGGCAATCGGCGGCGGTGGGAAGAAGGGTAGCGGCTGCGGTGGGCGCTGTGCCTTCGCGTTCGCGATGTAGCTCCGGTATTCGCTCTGGAGCGAGGCCGTCACGGTGTACCCGGCCGCTGCCAGCCCTTCGTCGAGAGCGACGGCGTACGCTTCGTTGACATCGCCGCTGCCTGTACCTCCTATGATGGGATCGTACGCCGCGTTCCCGAACAGGGCGACCGTGCCCGACGGTGAAAGGGGCAACGCGGCGTCGTTCTGTAACAGCACCATGCTTTCCGACGCGGCACGTCGCGCGAGCTGTGCATGTGCGACGAGGTCGGGCTGGTCCGAATACGCGTACTGCTTGAACGACGGCGACTGCAACACGACACGGAGCACGCGCGTGACATTGGCGTCCAGTTGCGCCTCGCTCAACGCGCCGTTTGCCGCGGCACTAACGATATCATCCGTCTGCTGCACGTATCCCGGCATGAGCACGTCATTGCCGGCCCTCATCATCGCCACGGCGTCGGTACCCCCAAACCAATCGGTCATCACGAATCCCGCATAGCCCCATTCGTCTCGGAGCACACCGGTCAAGAGGTCACGGCTTTCCGGGGCGTACGTGCCGTTGATCAGGTTGTAGGACGTCATGACCGCCCACGGTTGCGCCGAGCGGACCGCAATCTCGAACCCTTTGAGGTAGATCTCTCGCAGCGCCCGTTCGCTGACCATGGTATTCGACTGCATGCGGTTGAACTCTTGGTTATTCGCCGCGAAGTGTTTCGCCGCCGTGCCGACGCCCTCCGACTGGACACCGTCCACGAAGGCCGCCGCGAGACGTCCTGAGAACAGGGGGTCTTCCGAGTAGTACTCGAAGTTCCTCCCGCCGAGCGGGTTGCGGTGGATGTTCATCCCGGGAGCCAAGAGAATGTCCACGCCGTACTCACGGACCTCGCGACCGAAGGCTTTGCCGACCGCTCGCACCAGCGCGGTGTCCCACGAAGATGCCATGAGCGTCGCCACCGGGAACGCGGTCGCCGCATACATGCGGCTGGAATCGCCTTCGCGCACGGGGTCGATCCTGAGGCCGGCCGGGCCGTCGGCCAACGTCAGCGATGGAATGCCGAGCCGCGGTATGGCGTGTGTCCTCCCGGCAGCCCCCGGGACCTTTTCCGGCACCTTCGCGTCTTCAGGATCCATCGGGGGAATGAACGGGAGATTCAAGTGCATCCCCATCCCTACCAACAGCGCAACCTTCTCATCCACCGTCATTGCTCCGACGACGTCGGCGATGGAACTCTCTCCGAGCTGGGGCGGCTGTTGTGCAAACATGGGAGAACTCGTGATGACCAGGAGCGCTGGAAGCGTACACACTCGAATCGAGAGCAGAACTGACAATGCGTGACTTGAGACCATTGTGGAGGGATCCTCGTTGGTTTAGGCGTCAGGCTTGGGAAGCGTGATCATGAGAGTTGGGCCGCTTCACGACATACGCCTCCATGGCGTAATACTCGGGGAGGCCAAGTCTGTCGGCATGTGTCGCGGTATCCTGGTTCCGGGCTTCAACGCGTTGCCAGAACTCGCGGTCGTCGACGGGTCCGGGGAAGGGAGCCGCGTCCTTCTGCGATTCGTGCTTGAAGATGGCGCTGATCTTCGTCCGCAACTCCTCATGTGAGAGCGGGACGAGCACATCGGCCTCAGGAAGGGGCCACTCCTGCCAGGCGCCCCGGTAGTACCACCGTTCAGCATCGATCACCGGTTGGACGTCCATGGCACGCTCGATGGCTTCCTTGCACATGCGGTGTGTTCCGTGTGGGTCGGACAGGTCTCCCGCAATGAAGACGAGTTCCGGCTGGATCTCCTCGAGCAGTGTGCGCACCTCGGTGACGTCCTCCTCGCCAATTGGCCGTTTCTGGACCTCGCCGGTGCGGTAGAACGGCAAGTCCAGAAATCGCGCCGCGCTCGCGGGCATGCCAATGGTCGCGATCCCCGATACGGCTTCGCACTCTCGGATCACCCGCTTGATGTTCTGGACCAGCGGGATATCGATGTCTCCGGGCCGCTTGGAGGCGAAGCTCGCCTCGAGTTCGTCCCGACGGCGGTCGATCACTTCGCGGCGTAGGCCGAGGGCCTCCCCTGCACGGTCCACGAAGTCGAAATAACGGCGAACGTCATAGTCGAAGACGGCGATGTTCCCGCTCGTCATGTAGGCGACGGTGATCTCGTTCTTGTTCTCCCACAGCTTCCGCAGCAGGCCACCCATCGAGATAACGTCGTCGTCCGGGTGGGGCGAAAAGACGACGACGCGGCGCTCGTGAGGCAGCCGCGCACGGCCCCGAATCTTATCCCGCAGCCGGTTGAACACCGCCCCATTGATGACTCCAGGCGACGTGTGCTGTGCCAGCAACGGACTGAGGTGGTTCTCCGTGTAGTCCTTCGCATTCAACTTGAGAATGGCTTTCCCCGTCGTCTCCGAGAGCCAGACCACGGCGCGATCGGTGGTGGGAACGGTCCACTCGACCGGTTCGAGGACCCACGGCGTGGCGATGCGGGTGAGGTGAGCGGCTGCGGCGAGATCGAGGTAGAAGCGCGCGTGCGTGTGCGTTTGCAGATAGGTCGCGGCGACGTCTGGCGTAATCTCTCCCTCCACCGCACGCCGCACGATGGCCGACTTGTGCTCTCCGGTGGCAATCAGCGCGATCTCGCGGGCCCCGAGGATTGTGGCAACCCCCATCGTGATAGCCTCGCGGGGGACGTTGTCTTCGCCGAAGAAATCCCCGGCGGCGTCCTTCCTGGTGACCGTGTCCAGCGTGACGAGCCGGGTCACGGAGTCTTTGGACGATCCCGGTTCGTTGAAGCCGATGTGACCTGTCTTCCCGAGTCCAAGGAGTTGGAGGTCGATGCCACCGGCATCACGGATCGCCGCCTCGAAACCCTCGCAGTACTCACGCAGGTTCTCGCGCGCGACGGTGCCCTTCGGGACATGGACCTGATCGGCGGGAATATTCACATGCGCGAACAGGTTTTCCTGCATGTACCGGTGATAGCTGTGCCTGCTCTCCGGATCCATGCCGTAGTACTCGTCGAGATTGAACGTGACGACGTTGGAGAAATCGACTTCACCCGCGTCGTACCGGCAGATTAGCTCTTGGTAGATCCCAAGTGGGGTGCTTCCGGTCGCGAGCCCGAGCACGCACCGACCCGTCGCGGAGACGTGTTCATCGATCACCTGAACGATGCGGTCCGCCAGCAGATGCGCGACGTCGGCATGGTCCGGGACGATGACGGTGGGAACGCGTTCACGTTCAGTCGATCCGCCGATGACGAGCGGGGTGATGTCGCGCATGATGAAGCTTCCTAGTCAGCCAAGTCGGGGGGATAAGATGGATCAGATGGGACGGATGGGATAGAGGGGCCAGTGTGGACAGGGACCGGGGTGGCGCGAGCACGTGCCGGTCTCTCTATTTGGGCATGGCTACCACCTTGGAATCGCACCAACTCTTTCGACTATCGGGTCTGGCGACCGGTTTGGTCGTCGCGATGAGCACCTCCCTTGCGGCCGCTCAGGACGCGGGCACCGGGCCCTCCCTCGCGGAACGCCTCGGGTACGATGCGGACGCCAAGCTCCTGATTATTCACGCCGACGACCTCGGCATGACGCATTCCGTGAACCGCGGAACGCTTTATGCCATGCGCACGGGGCCGGTCAACTCAGGCAGCATCATGGTGCCGACGCCCTGGTTTCCGGAGATAGCGGCCGCGGCCCGCGAGAACCCGGATCTGGATCTGGGTCTCCATCTCACCCTGACTGCGGAATGGCAACACTACCGGTGGGGTCCGGTGCTGCCGGCCAGCCAGGTGCCCACGTTGCTGGATTCGACGGGGTTTTTATACGCGACGGCAGCGGACGCCGCCGGGAACATGGACCCTCGCGAAGCCGAGGCAGAGCTCCGGGCCCAGGTGGAACGGGCCGTCGCGTTCGGCATTCGCCCCACCCATTTCGACTCGCACATGGGTACCCTGTTCAATACGCCCGAACTCTTCGAAGCGTATCTGAAAGTGGGCCGGGATCACGGGATTCCAGTCATGCTCCCCGCCAATCAACTACAGGAGCAGGCACCGCACCTCATGGCGTTGGTGCAACCCGAGGACATTGTCATCGATCGACTCCATTCCATTTCGCCCGGGGTATCGGCCGACGAGTGGGAGGCCTTCTACGTGGGGCTCATCGAGAATCTCGAACCCGGTGTGACCCAGATCATCATTCACGTTGCGTACGACGACGCCGAGATGCAGGCAGCGGCTGGGCACGTTGATTGGGGTGCGGGATGGCGGCAGCTCGACTTCGACGTGTTCACCGATCCGGCGTTTGAGCGCCTGCTCGAAGCGCACGAGGTGCATCTGATCACGTGGCGGGAAATCGGGGCGCTTGTGAAGAAGTGATTGGAAGGTCGTTCGTGCCCACAGGAACCACTGGACAATGACGGGAGAACCTATGGCTACCAGGAAATCATCACGCCGCGATTTCATCAAGTTGGCTGCGGCCTCTGCCGTGGCAGCTGGCTCAACACCCACCGCGGCGAGTGCAACCAAGGCGGAGGTGTTGCGCCCCCCACCCCGTAAGACGGTGGCGCCCTCGGACACCTTGGGCATCGCCACCATCGGCATGGGCATCATCGGGATGTACGACACCGACACCGCCCTTGAGGTACCGGGGACCGAGCTCGTTGCGGTCGCCGATTGCTACGACGGTCGGCTCCAGCGGACCAAGGAATACTATGGCGAGGACGTCGCCACCACGCGCGACTATCGCGAGATCCTCGCACGCTCCGACGTGGACGCCATCCTCCTCTGCACGCCGGACCACTGGCACGCCCGTATCGCGATCGAAGCGATGGAGGCGGGTAAGGCGGTCTACTGCGAAAAACCGATGGTGCACAACCTCGACGAAGGCCCCGCGATGATCGATGCGCAGCGACGGACGGGACAGGTGCTGATTGTGGGCAGTCAGTTCAGCAGTTCCATCCTCTACGACAAGGCTCGCGATCTCTACCAGGCTGGCGCGATCGGCCAGGTGAACATGGTCGAGGCCTCCTACAACCGGAACTCGGCTCTCGGGGCCTGGCAGTACTCCATCCCGCCTGATGCGTCCACCGAGACGATCGACTGGGACACCTTCCAGGGTGATGCGCCCACGCGCCCGTTTGACCCGAAACGCTTCTTCTGGTGGCGTGGATACCGGGATTATGGCACGGGCGTGGCGGGTGACTTGTTCGTCCATCTCTTCACGGGTATCCATCACACGCTCGGTTCCCACGGACCGACGTCCGTCGTCGCGATGGGTGGGTTGCGGTTCTGGAAGGACGGACGCGACATGCCGGACGTGACGCTCGGCCTGTTCGGGTACCCGGAGACCGAAAACCACGCCGAGTTCACGTTGTCACTCCAGAGTAACTTCGCCGATGGCAGCGGTGGAGGGCGGCTTTTCCGCTTCATCGGTGACGAGGGGGTGATGACGGTGCAAGGCGGCAGCCTGACGTTATCGAGCACGCCGCGTCGGCGACCGCCCGACCAGGCCATCTTCGAGGGATACAACTCCGTCCGCACATTCTCGGAGGCGCAGAAGCAGGCATTCATGGATGCCTACCGCGAGAAGTACCCGATGCCCGATCCGGCAGCCACCTCGCAGGAGAGTGAGTTCGAGGTCCCGAACGGCTACGATGATCGCCTCGACCACTTCATCAACTTCTTCGACGCGATCCGCAATGGTACGCCGGTCCACCAAGACGCGGTCTACGGGTACCGCGCGGCAGCGCCCTCACTGCTCTGTAACGCGAGCCTGTTCGACGGGAAGATTCACCAATGGGACCCGGAGGCGATGCGGGTCAGGTCGTAAACCTGTGATGCGAAGCGCGATCTCGCGCCGGAGTTAGGCGTACTCCGGCGCGAGTTCGTCGCGAACGCGTTCCAGTAGGGCCTTCGTGGCGCGGATCCCGTCCGGCTCGCTCAGTACGGAGCCCTCGTATTCGATACCGACGTAACCGCGATACCCCGCGTCCAGCACGATTCTCATCATCCGTACGTAATCGGTCTCGACACAATTGCCGGCTTCGTCGAAGTCGTTGGCCTTGGCGCTGACGGCCTTGGCGTAGGGCATTAACTCGGTCACACCATGATAGCGGTCGTACCATTCCTCCTCACTGACTCGGAAGTTCCCGAAGTCCGGCAAGGTACCCACGCGCGGAAGATCGACCCGGTCCATCAGGCCGGCCAGCCACTGTCCGTCACTAGAAAGTCCCCCATGATTCTCGACGATCACGTTGATGCCGTACCGGTCACCGAACTCCCCGAGACGCCGGAGACCGTCGGCGGCCAGGCGCTGCTGCTCGTCCGGACTCAGGCCGGCGTCGCTGCGCGCGTTGACGCGGATCGAATGGCACCCCAGGGAAGCCGCGGCCTCGACCCACTTGTGGTGGTTGTCGACGGCTTGCGTGCGCTGCGCCTCGTCCGGGTCGCCGAGGTTGCCTTCGGCGTCGCACATAATGAGGAGGATGGCGACGCCCTCGCCGTCTGCGCGGTTCTTCAGCTCGGTCAGATAGTCCCGGTCCCGAGCCCGATCGAAATAGAAGGTGTTAACCAGCTCGACGCCGTCGATGCCGTACTCTTGCCGGGCCAGGACGGGGAAATCGAGCGGGTCGATGTCGCCAGCGAGGAGGGAGCGGTAGTTCTCGCTGTGGAGGGTCCGCTGAAAGTCGCCCGTGAGGCTACTGCCGAAGTAGGCGTTGTGCAGCGACCATTGGGCCAGCGAAATCTCGAACAGCAGCTCGGTCGACGCCGATTGTGCCTCCTGCGCGCCTTCCCTGCCTTCCGACCGGCATGCTAGGGGAAAGAAGCTGACGCCGGCCGTTACCCCGGCGGCCTTGAGAAAGTCGCGACGGTGGAGTTCGTATGTCATGAGTGGATCCGTGGCAGGGTTGTGAACCGAGTGGACGCCGGCAAAGATAGCCTTTGGGCCACGACTCGGCACGCGCATCGACTCCGCTTGCTCCGTGAGGTGGTCGGCGGCAGCTTAAGGTCCACCGGTGGTAGGCAGCGCTTCTCGAACGCCAGAAGAGTCCTATGGACAAGAAGCAACCCGATCCCATCCTGAGTGAGCTCCCGTGGCAGGTGGTACGCGACATGACGTACGAAGTCGCGGTGCTGCCCTGGGGCGCTACCGAGGCTCACAACTTCCATCTGCCGTACGGTACAGATTCAATACAGGTCGCACAGATCGGCGCGGCGGCGGCACGGGTTGCGACCAGTCGTGGCGCCTCTGTCGTCGTACTTCCGACCATCCCGTTCGGTGTGAACACGCAGCAACTCGACATCCCGCTCACCGTGAATATGAACCCTTCGACACAAGCGGCGATGCTGCGCGACGTTGTGGCCAGCATCGATGCGAGTGGAATTCGCAAGCTCGTGGTTCTCAACGGCCATGGCGGCAACGATTTTCGGCAGATGATCCGGGAGCTGCAGGTCGATACGTCTGTGTTCCTGTGCGAGGCGAATTGGTACCAAGCCGTACCACCCGAAGACTACTTCCAAAAAGGGGGTGATCACGCAGGCGAAATGGAAACCAGTCTCATGTTGCATCTGGAACCGGACCTCGTGCTCCCACTCACCGAGGCCGGCGAGGGCAAGGCCAATAGGTTTCGCGTCACCGCCCTGCGCGAAGGTTGGGCTTGGGCCCCGCGTCAGTGGACGAAAGTGACGACCGATACGGGCGTGGGGAATCCCGAGCATGCCACGGCGGAGAAGGGCGCGGCCTACTTTGCGGCGGTCACCAACAAGCTCGGCCAGTTCCTCCTGGATTTGTCACAGACTGCTATCGAGGATCTTTACGAGTCCACGTGATTGACCGAAATGAACCCACCATCTACAGTGGTGTGGCGCACAACGCTGCACCGCTGGCGGGCAACAGGTTGGATCGGTCAGCTCGACTCGGTGGATCTCGGTACCGCCTCCATCAGGGCCTCGAAGAGTTGATTCAAGGACCGGCCGCCAGCGCGACTCCCGGTGTACTTGCCGAGCCGAACCACCACAAGATCGTGTGACGGAATGATCGTCGCACTCTGGCCACCGGCCCCGCGCATCCCAATCGCCGTGGTCGGCAGCGGCCAACCGCCATTCCCATTCACCCAGAAGAAGCCCCCTCCGTAGATCAGTCGACCGTCGGCCTCCCAGGCTGGGGCGATCGTACTGACGTACGTGACGTAGCCTTCCGGTAGAATCCGTTCGCCGCCCCACACCCCGTCCTGCAGATACAGATTGCCGAGCCGCGCCCAGTCACGCGCCGAGAGATACTCGTATCCCTGCGTGAGGAAATTGCCGTGGACGTCCGTCTCCATGAAGGCGTTTCGGATGCCGATTTTGTCGAACAGATTGCGCTGGGGGAACGCATGGTAGTCCTCTCCCCTGCTCTCGACGGCCAATCGGATCAGGTAGTTGGTCAGGACCGGATCCGAATTGCGGTAGCGGCCCACGGTGCCAGGTGCCCATTCTTGCGGGCGGGTCGCCGCCCACTCGAAGGAGTTCGCGGTCGCCGTGTAGAAATAGACGTGGTCGGGATACCCGAGCGCGGGATCGAAGTCGGGATCCTGTGGCGCACGAATCCGAATACCACTGGACATCCGCATGATGTCACCAATGCGAATCGTCTGACGCGGGTCGCCTGCGGTTTGCCATTCCGGAATGGGCGCGGGTTGCCAAAGTTCGTACGCACCTTGCTGGATGAGTACCCCCATCAACGTTCCGGTGAGGCTCTTGCCCATGGACCAGCTCTCGAGTGGCGTGTGCATGTCGATACCGTCGGCGTACCGCTCACCGATGATGCGGCCTTGGTACGTGACCACCAACCCGAGCGTCATCGCTTCGAGCGGCCCGAACCCGACGTCGATGGCCGCTTCGATCACTGCGCGGTCGAGTTGCTCTGGCCAGGGCGAGTCGATCAGGTCACCCATCGGCCACGGCGTCGTCGCCGGATCGGGTAGACGCGGTTCCACCACCGATGGGGTGAAGTAGACCGAGTCTTCCCCGATCGCATGGGCGACGCATCCCTGAGTACCATACCGTTTGGCCGTCCGCGTCACGCCAGTGGGGAGCGTCAGCGCGATCGATTGGTCGTCAAAGTCAACCATGGTATCGGTCACGTGAATGCGTTGGTCGAATGGACTCGTGAACCCGCCCACGTTCGCCGCTGCGTCCGCCGGATCGAGACCCGTGATGAACACCGCCGAACACAGAATCTTCGCGAATCCCGCGGTGTGGTGATCCAACGCGTCGCCCGGGGGCGGGACGTACTCCGTGTCGAGTTCCAGTGAATCGCCTCGCGCGATCAATGCCGCCCGTGGGTCATCGCCGGATTCACCATCGGTTCGGCAACCGCTCGCGAGCCCGACGAGGACGAGTGAAAGGCCAATCAACGGGATGCGCATTCCTACCTCCGGTGCCGGATTCGAGAACATCCATATAAGATGGGACCGGCGGGACCGATGGGACAGATAGAAGCGCGAACGCCGTCGACCGGGAGCGCTAGCAGCCGTGCCTCATCACCAGCCCCGACATCAAGCTGTCGGCAAGCTCGAGGCGCCAACATACGGTGTCGGGTTTAGCAGACAAACGTCGAAAGGCGAACGTATCGGACTCGGCGGAGAGCCGCAGGTTCATCACGCCCGCGACCCTTGCCGCGTCATAGTCCGCGCACGCGGTCGGCTCGCGGCCCCTCGTATAACAGAGGCGTCCTATCCGGTCAATGTCCCAGGTGCCTGTCTCGAAGTTCACCAGCGCGCGGGTTCTGTTAGCATCGATTGGCAGGCCGTTCGCGAACCGAATCTCACCCGAGGGAAACAGATACATCAGAGCGTAATCCTCGTCGAGCATGACCCACGTGCCGATCACGTTTGCACGTGTACGGTCGCCACATCCAGGTACAACCAGCAGCAACCCGAGCCACAATGCCAAGGATCGACTCCAACAATGGCCGGAACGCTCCAACGTCTTGCTCGAGCGCCAGTCTTCAGGGATCGTGTGAGACAACGGCTTCATTCTCGCCTTCTATCTTGCTGTCAGTTTTCAACCTCCGCTAGTCGGAACTTCCAGATTCGACGCGGCGGAATTCCGGCGCTACGGCGTGGACCGTTGTGAGGCTCGCAATACGCACGCCCCCTTTGACACCGCGAGACCCCTCCGAGAATGCTTACGGAAGTAGGCTCAGCGCCTCCTCCAATCCTCCCAAACCTGCAGCTTCCTCGGCAATGCCTCGTTGGAGAAGCGGTGCGATGACCCCGATCCGCGCGGGAGTGCGGGCTCGTTCGTGGAGGGTGCGGTCGGGCGGGCGACATCCCTGGGTCTCCCCCAGGTACCGGTCATAGCAGCGAAAGGCCGCTCCGTAGCGGTCCGCCGCAGCGGCGATGAGGCGCTCGGCATCACCGGTTAGTGTGCTGGCCACCGACCTCAGCCAGACTTCCGAGCAGCGCCTGGCCATGAGCCGCTCGAAGGCGGCCCAGCAGAACCACTCCGGACATTCGGAGAAGTCCTTGGCCGGGTCCGAGACATCGGAGTGGTACTGTCGCAGAGCAGCCAGCCCTTGAGGAACACCCTCCCATTCGTGTTCCCTCCCCTTTGCCACGGCCCGCTTGAGTGCGGCACAGGTGATTTCCTGCCGGGGCCGGCTGTCTCCAGCTTTGACGAAGGAGTAGACCGCGTACGGATTGAACGCATCCACGTCGATCCAGCCGGGAGTCACGGTCCCGTCGAAGAAGAGTTGGCGGCGTCCATGCTTCGTCCGATAGGACGTGATCTGCCCGCCGTCCATGTGTTCACTCATGATCGGCGTGCCAGATTCGACGTGCCGCTTCGCGAAGCTCCAGAGCTGGATCGGGTCAGCCGTGAGGGCCATGTCATACGCCATCCCATACTGATGCGGGAGGAAGGCGAACATCTCGAGCGGGCCGTCACGTTCGGGATTGCCCCGAACGGCCATGTAGGCGGCACGTGCATCGTGGTAGGAGTAGCCGAAGCTGAACCCCCACCCGCTGGCCGCTGCGAACTCCATGAACCGGATCGGGACACCGGCATGGTTCAGGGCGGCGACCACGGCCAACGGCACGCCGGCTCCCGCGTAGTCCGGGATGGGTTCCTCCGAGCGATCTTGGACCGCCTTCAGGGAGAATACCGTGCTGGGAGGAAACGACAGGGCCTCGTCGGTCATCTCCTTCCAGCTGGAAAATCCGTAGTGCATCGCCAACGCGAGTTGCGCATCGGCCAGTGAGACCGTGGCTTCAAGGATCTCCTCATCGGTACGGGCGGCGAACCGCCGAATCCGCCGGAACACGGCGCAGGACGCGGGGACTCCGCGGCGCTGAGCCGCAAGCAACATCTTCGCTTGCTTCTTGAGGTGGTCGAGACTTGGATACCGGGGAAGTGACGAGGGCATGGCGTGCCTTCCTTTCACAGACGCCCGTGGCCTGCTCGGTCGGGCTGAAAAGAAGGTCGTGCCTGCTACATCACCGGAGGTGGGTTTGACCCTTTCCGCAGGCCGAGGGGCGGCCTCCGATCGCCAAGTGCATAATCCGAAACTGCCCTTCTCCTGTCAACCGGTGCCACCGAAGTGAGGGAATCAGGAGCGACTCGAGGCGTGACGGGGCTGACACTGGGCGGAGGACTTCCCCTCAGCCACCTGCGGTCCTAACATGCTGGCAGGCTTAGATCCACCAGGTCGGGCAGGTCCAGGTCCACTACCTATCTGCCCCGCTCAACTCTCCCGCTGCGGAGGCGGATCATGTCAGAGCGACTGATCGGTACGGTCACGCACTATTTCAAGGGGCCGGGCGTCGCCGTCGTGCGCGTGACGGAAGGCGAACTGCACCAGGGCGATAGGATCCACATCGTCGGCCATACCAGTGATTTCGTGGAGGAAGTCACGTCGATGGAGGTAGAACATCAAAAGGTGCAGACGGCGGGTGTGGGCGACGAGGTGGCGGTCCGAGTCGTGGAGCGCGCCCGCGAGCACGACCAGGTGTTCAAGATCGATCCCTCCACCTGAAACCATCCTCATCTCCGTACCCGATCCGCCTCCGCTTCCGTCTCAAACACTCGGCCGGTCAACAGCTCCTCGACAATGCGATCAGCATCATAGGCGTGATCGAGTGCGGCCTGCACCGCACGGGCGTCCACCATAATGTTGCGCCCGCGTTCGGGGAGATAGATGTAATCCCGTGACAGTCCCTGGATGTTGCGGTCGAAGTTGAGACCGACCAACGCCAGCTCCTTGGTCACCGCCGGCGAGCCCGAGTTACCGCCGTACGTGTCTGCGGTGGAGACAAAGTTGAGCGGTGTGGAGAGGTCGAGGCCGGCGGGCGGCGTACGCCACCGTTCGGTGAGAGCCCAATCCACGTTGCCGGTGTGGCCGTAGTGTCGGTCGTAGATGCCGTAGAAGGTCGTGTACGGTGGCGCGAGCGTCCCGTTGTACTCGAATCCCATGACGACGCCATCGGTAATGCGCGGCGACGACGTCGCATCGGGCGCAACATCACGCCCGTACACCTCGAATTTCACGCGGCCCAGGCGACTCGCCAATTCCTGTTCGTCGGTTCGCAACTCGGCGAACGCCCGTTGAAACTCGCCATACGCTGGAGTCAACGCCGCCGTGAGCGGCAAGGCAGGATCGCTGGCCGCTGGCTCTCCGGTGGCAAGCGCCTCCTGCGTCTTCGCGGCGGTCGCGAGTGCGGAGTGGGCAAGCAACGCGGCTGCCGACGCTTCAGGCGTCCCGTCGACCAGTGCGGTGCGGGTGACTGCGTGATCCGACCCCAAGTACCGTTCGAAATCAGCAAAGCGCGCCGCCAGCAGACGCCGCTCCAAATCCACCGGGTGATTGTCGATCGAGAGAATCGCGTCACGCAGTATCGCCAACGTATCGGCGGGTGCCCCGCGCGCGCGCGCCTCGGCGAACGTCGCCGCGCTCACCATGCGCCGGAGCAAACGCGACCCGTAGGTCGACGAGGCCAGTTGGAAGAACGCCGCGTAAGCGTCGCCCAACCCCGCTTTACGCTCTTGGACGTCGGCCATGCGATCGAATAGACCGCCGTACTCCGCCGTCAACTCCGCGCTCTCCGCGATTGCCTGCCGCAGCATTCGCTCTCCGTCGAGCCGCTTGGCCATGACCTCTGTGGTGTGCAAGGCGTCCAATCGCCCGATGGCGGCCTTGAGGGAGTTGGACAACGAGAACATGCGGTTCCGAATGTTCAGCTCCTCTGCCAGGTCGGGGTGGCGGGCACGAAACTCCCCTAGTGCTGCATGCCGACTGGCGAGCCAGGCCCGTTGCGCCGGCACTTGCACGTCACGCAAGAACTCGAGCTGCGCCATGGTGGTGAGGCGGGTCGTCGGCCCGGGATTGCCGATGACGAACACCACATCACCGGCCTCGACGCCCTCCGAGCCCCATGCAAAATAGTGATCGGTCTCGTAGGGCTCGCCGTTGTCGTAGACACGAAGGAAGGCGAAGTCGAGGGCGTACCGTGGATACGTGAAATTGTCGGGGTCGCCCCCGAAGAAGCCCATCTCGAGCTCCACGGCCATGACGAGCCGGACGTCCGTGAACCGGCGAAACACGTACGCCGAGTACCGTCCCCCATTGTAGAGGGCAATCATCTGGACCCAAATGTTGTCGGCGTCGGAGGCATGTCGCTCGCCCAGTCGGGCTCGGATCTGCCCGAATACTTCCTCCCGCGCTCGCTCTCGATCCGCTGCCGCGTCCACCCCTTCCAAGGCGGCGTACACTTCGTCGGTCACGTCTTCAATCGCGATGAGTTGATCGACGTAGTAGCCGGGGATGGGTCGCTCCTCATCGAGCGACGTTGCATAGAACCCATTGTCGAGCAATCCCTCTCCCGGACGGCTGACCGCGGAGACGCGGCTGCGCACGCAGTGATGATTGGTGACCAGCAGTCCGTTGGGCGACACGAACGACGCGGAGCAGCCTGGGATACGGACGGCCGCCATGCGGGCTCGTTCGAACCACGCGTTGTCGGCGTTGAAATCGTAGGTTTCGCTGAAATACGCCGCCGGTGCGTATTCGAACGTCCACATCTTGCCGCCGTCGAAGCGGCCGGCGCGGACCGTGTCGGCGGCCGCCCCCACTTGGGCGGAGGCGGGAGCGGCCGTGACGGCAAGCAAGCCAACGAGGACCGTGGCGAAATACTTACCGCGTTGCCAATGGAAGCGGGTCATGGGATACGTCCGTCTGGTGTAGAACGAGGTCAACGTCTGACGATGTGAGAAAGATACCACGCATGGGCCGACCTCATGGCAGAAGGCTTCGAACGCGCACGTTTGACCTTACGCCGGCGTTGCGGCGGGCGAAGCTGGATGTGGTGGGGAAGTTTCACCCCGTCTCAGAAGACAGCCAGTGGTGGGCATCGCAATCGGCATCCGATATTTTGCCGCACACAAGCTCGCACTGCGCCTGGAACCGATGTTCGACTACGCGTTCGACGACGGCGGGTGTCGCGGAGACCGCCGGACCTTCGGTGCGTGGCTTGGCTTCTCGTATTTCACGAGATGGCGGGGGAAACCGTTGTAACCTCATGCGAAGCACGTCCGGCTGGCCGCACATCTCTCTCAGCGCGGAGTGTCGCTGGCTCGCACGCTTCGGAGATCGCAGAGCCGTCGCCAATGACGTGGCACTCATTACGAGCCGGACCGGAAACAGCAACGTGATCCCGATGGTCGCGAGACCGAGGAGTCCGAGCACGCCGCCGAACGTGTCCGCGAGCACGAGCGCCGGACCCAGCGTCAACAACTGGAGCGGTTCGGCGCTTCCCTAGCCGGTCGCGAGCCCAAGGCCTAACATTGGGAAATCTCACCTGATCGGGAGTGAACCATGCCGTCACGACGCCGCTTCGTGCGTGACTCCAGCCTCGCCTTTGGAGCAGTGATGGTGCCCTCGGCCCTACGTGCCGGGACCAAAGCCGTCGCGCCGAGCGATCAGGTCCGCGTCGGTGTGATCGGCTGCAACGGAATGGGGTTCGCGAACCTGCGTGCCATCCTCAAGATCCCCGAACTCACGTGCGGCGCCCTGTGCGACGTCGATGCCTCGGTGCTCGACCGACGCGCCGGTGAGGTCGAGCAGCGTACCGGAACCCGACCCAAGGGCTACGCCGACTTCCGTCACCTGCTCGAGGATCCCGACATCGACGCCGTCATCATTGGAACGCCGGACCACTGGCACTGCCTCATGATGGTGATGGCGTGCGAGGCGGGGAAAGACGTCTACGTCGAGAAGCCGCTCGCCAACTCGATCGGTGAGACGCGGCTGATGGTCGTGGCGGCGGAGCGGTACGGCAGGGTCGTGCAGGCCGGGCAATGGCAGCGGAGCGGCGCGCACTGGAGCGACGCGGCCACGTACGTGCAGTCCGGTGCCATCGGCCGCATTCGGCTCGTCAAGGCGTGGGCGTACCAAGGCTGGATGAAGGCGATTCCGGTCAAACCTGACGAGCCGGTGCCGGAAGGGATCGACTACGACATGTGGCTCGGCCCCGCGCCCGCTCGCCCGTTCAACCCGAATCGCTTCCACTTCAACTTCCGTTGGTTCTGGGACTACGCCGGTGGACTCATGACGGATTGGGGCGTGCACATGATCGACATGGTGCACTACGCGATGGGCGACGCGGGTCCGAAAGGAGTCGCGGCAAACGGTGGCAAGTTCGCCTATCCCAACGATGCGTCCGAGACGCCCGACACCTTGCAGGCCGTGTTCGAGTTCCCCGACTATACGATGCTGTGGGAGCACGCGACCGGGATCGACCTCGGGCCGTACCAACGCGACCACGGCGTGGCGTTCATTGGGAACCTAGGCACGGTGATCGTGGACCGGGGGAGATGGGAAGTGCTGCCGGAGAGCGAGGACGTGGACGGCCGGATCTCCTACCTGACCACCCCAATGCCGGTCCAACGGCGGCGCGACGACGGCGGACTCGACGCGCACATGGTGAACTTTGTCGAGTGCATCAAGAGCCGTGAGCAACCCAAGTGCAACGCCGCCGTCGCAGCCCGCGCGGCCGTGACGGCACACCTGGGCAACATCGCCTTCAAAACAGGACGCCGGCTGACGTGGGACGACGCGATGGGGTCGTTCCCCGGCGACGCCGAAGCGAACGCGCACCTGCTGCCCGCGTACCGTGTGCCGTGGCAGCCCCCCTCCCCATGACGACGATGCCGTCGCGGCAACTCGTTCTCCTCGTCGCGTGCGGGCTGTGCCTCGCCCGCTCCGCCGCGGAAGCGCAGCGTCCGGCGGACACCGAAGTGTGGGAACCGGTGCCGCCAGTGGTCACCGCCGGCCGTGACGGCGCCCCGCCGTCGGACGCTATCGTGCTCTTCGATGGCAGTGACCTGTCTCACTGGAGAGCGGCGGACGGCGGCGAAGCCGGCTGGCGCGTCGAGGACGGGGCGATGACCGTCGTGGGGGGCACCGGTGACATCAGCACGCGTCAAGGGTTCGGCGACGTGCAGCTCCACATCGAGTGGCAGACACCAGCGGAGATCGAGAGCGAAGACCAGGGCCGCGGCAACAGCGGCGTCTACTTCATGGAGCGATACGAGCTCCAGGTGCTCGATTCCTACGAGAACCGCACCTATTCCAATGGCCAGGCGGGTGCGATCTACAAGCAGCACATCCCGCTCGTCAATGCCTCGCGAGCCCCGGGCGAATGGCAATCGTACGACGTGGTTTTCATGGCCCCGCGGTTCGCAGCGGACGGAACGGTCCTACGCCCCGCATACATGACTGTGTTCCACAACGGTGTGCTGATCCAGAACCACGTGGAGCTGCGGGGCCCGACGCTGTACATCGGCGAGCCGGCGTACGAGTCGCACGCCGACCGGGTTCCCTTGCTGCTACAGGATCACGGCAACCCGGTCAGCTATCGTAACATCTGGGTGCGGGAGATCTCCGGGTCTCCCTGACCCACGGGCCCTCGCTTCCCAAGGTCGACCTAGGACGCTAGCTGGTCTCCAACTGGGAGCCGTCGGATGCGCTTCCCCGTTGCCGCGAAAATGGCGTTGCACAACGCCGGTGCCACCGGCGGAACGCCGACTTCGCCCACGCCCGACGGCGGCTTGTCACTCCGCACGATGTGGACGTGCGTCTCGCGTGGCGCAGCGGTCAGTCGCAACACCCGATAGTCGTGATAGTTGCTCTGTTGCACGCGTCCCTCGCGGAACGTGATCTCGCCCACGAGGGCGTTGCCCAGTGACATCACGGCGCCGCCCTCCATCTGTGCGCGGACACGCTCTGGATGCGCTACGAAGCCGCAGTCGATCGCAATGTCGAGCCGCGGAATGGAGAGCTCCCCGGCCGAGTTGACTTCGACTTCCACGACACTCGCCACGTACGAGAGAAAACTGCGGTGCACGGCGATCCCGCGGCCGCGGCCGCGCGGAAGCGGCTGCCCCCAGCCGGACCGCTCCGCCACCACCTCGACGACGTGGCGGTGCCGGGCGGTGTCGATGGGATGCAGTTCGATCGGGTCACCATAGTTCCACGGATCCACACCGCCACGCGTCACGTCCACGTGTCGCGGTGGACCAAGGAGCGAGAGCACATAGTCCTTGGGATCGCGGCCCAGGGTGTGGGCCAGCTCGTCCACGAACGAACAGATCGCGAACGCGTGCTGGATGTTGCACACTGAGCGATACCATCCAATACGTACGTGTGCCGCCGCCTCGGCATTCTCCAGCCGGAGGTTGGGGATGTCGTATGGCATGTCGCTCGCCCCCAAGAACAGCTCGAAATCGCTCGCGTACGTGACGTCGGGCGCGAATGTCGAGGGTATCGGTGGGAACGCGGTACGGTGCAGCCACGCGATGGCGCGCCCTTCGTCATCGAGCCCCGCTTCCAAGTGCTGCGCCGCCGGCGCGTGATAGTAGCAGTGACGGATGTCGTCCTCGCGCGTCCAGGTCACCTTGACCGGCGCCCCGACCTCGCGCGACAACAGCGCTGCTTCGACGACGAAGTCCGGTTTCGACTTCCGCCCGAAGCCTCCGCCTAAGAGGGTCACATTTACACGCACGCGCTCGATGGGGATCCCCAGTATGGCCGCGAGGGTTCCTCGTGTTCCCTGTGGATCCTGCGTCGGCGCCCACACTTCGCAACCGCCATCCGCCACGTTGGCGAGCGCCGCCGGGGGTTCCATAGTCGCGTGCGCCAGGTGCGGCACGTAGTAGTCCGCCGTCACGCGACGTGCCGCGCCGGCGAGAGCCTGTTGCACGTCGCCCTCGTCGCGAATCACCTTGGCGGGCTGCGCGACCGCGGCCTCGAGCTGCGCGGCGTACGTCTCGGAATCGTACGAGCGGTTCGGTCCGTCGGTCCACGTGATGTCGAGCTTGGACCGTCCCTGGATCGCGGCCCACGTGTTCCGTGCCACGACCGCCACGCCACCAAGAGGAGCGAACCCCGAGGGCGGCGGCGTTTCCGCCAAGCGCACGACACGTTCAACACCCCCAACCGCTTCGGCCGCGGCGGAATCGACCGAGGCGACGCCGCCACCGTACACCGGTGGCCGTGCGACCACGGCGTACCTCATACCCGGCAACGCCTGATCGATACCGTACGAGGCCTGTCCCGTCGTGATGTCGAAGAGATCGACGATCGGTACTTCTTTGCCGATGTACCGAAACGCGTCGGGCGACTTGAGGCGGATCTGTTCCCGTGCCGGCACGGACATCTCGCTGGCCGTTCCCACGAGGTCGCCGTACCCGACCGTACGACCCGTAGGGCGATGCACGACCTGATGCATGCGTGCTTCGACCTCCGCCACCTGGACGTTCCACTGCTGGGCGGCGGCGGCTTCCAGCATGGCACGCGCCGTTGCGCCCGCCTCGCGCAGCGGCTGCAAGAAGTGGCGCAGGCTGCGCGATCCATCGGTGTTCTGCGGGCCGGCCGCATCGACGTAATCGATCCCCGAGGCGAACTTCGCCTGGTCGCCGATTGCCTGCTCGACGTGCACGCGCGACCAGTCGGCTTCCATCTCGTCGGCCACGACCATGGGGAGTGCCGTGCGCACGCCCTGACCCATCTCAGACCGATGGGCCACGATCGTCACGTCGCCCGTGGGGTCGAGACGGATGTACACGTTTGGACTGAAGGGATCCGGCGCACGCGTCTCGGTCGCCAACTGCTGTGCCACGCCGCGTGCACCCGGGACGGTGACGGCAAGTGCAAAACCGCCGGCGCCTACGTCCTGGAGGAACTGCCGCCGGCTGACATTGAAGATCGTGGTGGTCATATCAGACCTCCCTCGCAGCGCGCACGGCCCGCCGGATGCGGGCGTACGTGCCGCAGCGACAGATGTTGCCGGTCATCGCGGCGTCGATCTCTTCGTCGGTTGCGTTAGGATGTTCCTCCAGCAAAGCGGCTGCCTGCATGATTTGCCCGCTCTGGCAGTAGCCACATTGCGGCACACTGTGGTCGCGCCACGTGCGCTGCACGGGATGCGTGCCGTCGGGGCTCAGCCCTTCAATCGTCGTGACGTTCGCGCCCTCGATGGCGCCCATGGGGGTCATACAGGCGCGTGCGGCATTCCCGTTCACGTGCACGGTGCACGCTCCGCACTGCGCGATCCCACAGCCGAATTTCGTGCCGGTCAGTCCCAGTTCGTCCCGCACGTACCACAAGAGCGGCATCGCGGGGTCGCCATCGTACGAGCGCTGGACGCCGTTCACTCGCAGTGTGACCATGAGGTTCTTCCTCCTGCCTGCGTTGGGGTCGGCTCGCGGCAGTCTCACTCCATTGCCGTAGAGTTCGAAACTATCAGGGGAACGTCCCGCACGGAACTCGACGCGCAGAGCGTGGCAAGTGCACTCCCCACAACGCCGCGCTACTGGTCGAACGCCTCGTCGAACCGAGCGGCGACCCTCGCACCAGCTCCTCTGGACGCCGCACAGCTATCCACTAAGTTGATGGATCCCTAGCGAGGCGCGGACTATGATCACGCTCTCCGTCAACGGCCGACGCCGCGAGGTGGACGCCGATCCGACCACACCCCTCCTCTGGGTCCTGCGAGACACGCTGCGCATGCCCGGTACCAAGTTCGGGTGCGGCATCGCCATGTGCGGTGCCTGCACCGTCCATGTGAACGGTGTCGCCACGCGCTCGTGCATTACGCCAATCTCGGCGGTGGGTAGCGCCGAGGTCACGACCATCGAGGGACTCTCGGAGGATGGGCTGACGACCCTCCAGGAGGCCTGGCTGGAACACGACGTGGTGCAGTGCGGCTACTGCCAGTCGGGACAGATCATGTCCGCGGCAGCACTCCTGGCAAAGACGCCCAATCCCACGGACGAGGAGATCGACACCGCCATGAGTGGTAACATCTGCCGTTGCGGCGCCTACAATCGGATCCGGGACGCCATCAAACAGGCGGCCAACGAGGGAGGTGTCCGATGACGACCACGAACTTCTCCCGACGCCAGTTTCTCGAAACGTCCGGCACGGCGGTCGGTGGCCTCGTGCTCGGTTTCCATCTGTCGGATCGATGGGTCCGGCGCGGCATGGCCCAGAGTGCTGCACCCTTCGCGCCCAACGCGTTCATCCGCCTCGCCACCGACGAGACGGTGACGATCCTGGTCAACAAATCGGAGATGGGGCAAGGGGTGTACACGTCGCTCCCCATGCTCATCGCCGAGGAGCTGGATGCCGACTGGGAGCGCGTGCAGATCGAACCCGCGCCCGTGGACCCAGCGTACAACCACACTGGATTCGGCGCGCAGATCACGGGCGGGAGCACGAGTATTCCCTCCTCGTGGCAGCAGTTCCGGGAGGCGGGAGCAATGGCCCGTGCGCTGCTGGTGGAAGCGGCCGCCCAGGAGTGGGGTACGCGGGCGAGGGAGTTGGAAACCGAGACCGGCTTCGTGCTGCACCGGTCGTCGGGACGGCGCGCGTCCTACGGCCAGCTCGCAGAACGCGCGGCCACGGTGACACCACCCACGTCGGTGACGCTCAAGGACCCCAAGGACTTCACGATCATCGGGACCAACGTCAAGCGCCTGGAGGGCCCGGACAAGGTGACGGGCCGGGCGGAGTTCGGCCTCGACGTGATGCTGCCGGACATGCTGACCGCCGTGGTGGCGCACCCGCCGGTGTGCGGCGGGAAGGTGCGTCGATTCAGCGCCGATGCGGCCCGGGCCGTCCCGGGCGTGGTGTCGGTGAAGGAGATCGCGTCGGGCGTGGCCGTCATCGCCAAGGATTTCTGGACGGCCAAACAGGGGCGCGACGCGCTGGAGATCGAGTGGGACGACGGCGAGGGCGCCATGCTGACTACCGAGTCGCAACGCGATCGGTACCGCGCGCTCACCGATGAGCCCGGGGCGGTAGCCCGTGACGACGGGGATGCTGCCGCGGCACTGACGTCGGTTGCCAAAACCATCGAGGCAGTCTACGAGCTGCCGTACCTTGCGCACGCGCCCATGGAGCCGCTGAACGCGACCGTCCGCGTAACCGGCGATGGCTGCGACATCTGGGCGGGGACGCAGTTCCAGACGGGAGACCAGATGGCCGCTGCAGCCATCTTGGGCATCCAGCCGCAGAACATTCGGGTCCACACCACGTTGTTGGGTGGCGCCTTTGGCCGGCGTGCGAATCCCACGTCTGATTTCGTGTCCGAGGCGGTGCAGGTCGCGAAGGGCGAGTCCGTGCCAATCAAGACGATCTGGACTCGCGAGGACGACATTCAGTGCGGTTACTACCGGCCGATGTTCGTGCACAAGCTCAAGGCCACACTCGACGACGCGGGCATGCCCTTGGCGTGGCATCAACGGATCGCGGGCCAGTCCATTCTGTCCGGCACGCCGTTCGAGGCGATGATGCAGAACGGCATCGATCCCTCGTCAGTGGAAGGCGCGGCAGACATGCCGTACACCATCCCCCATCAACGCGTCGAGCTGCATTCCCCCACGGAAGCGGTCACGGTCTTGTGGTGGCGGTCGGTGGGCCACACGCACACGGCGTTCGTGAACGAGAGTTTCCTCGACGAGGTCGCGCATGCCGGCGGGAGGGATCCGTTCGAGTTGCGGCGCGTGTTGCTCCAAAACTCTCCACGCGAGCTCAAGGTGCTCGAGCTAGCGGCGGAGAAGTCGGGCTGGGGCCAGCCGCTCCCCGAGGGGCGGGCGCGTGGCATCGCCGTGCGCAAGTCGTTCGAGAGTTTCGTGGCCGAGGTGGCGGAAGTGTCGCTCACGGCCGACGGAACGCCGCGCGTCCATCGTGTCGTGTGCGCCGTGGACTGCGGCATTGCCGTGAATCCGTGGAACATCGAGGCGCAGGTAGAGGGTGCGGTGGTCTTCGGTCTCTCGGCGGCGCTGCACAGCGAGATCACAGTCGACGGCGGACGCGTACAGCAAAGCAACTTCCACGACTATCCCGTACTCCGGATGAGCGAGATGCCCAAGGTCGAGGTACACATCGTGGAGAGCGACGAGGCGCCAACCGGCATCGGCGAGCCAGGCGTGCCGCCAGCAGCGCCCGCGGTCGCGAACGCTTTGTTTGCGTTGACCGGGAAGCGCATCAGGAAATTGCCGATACGGATGGAGGAAGCGGACTGAGTCACGCCGCGCTACTGGTCGAACGCCTCGTCGAACACGCGATCCGATTTCGCGAAGTCGAGTGACTTGACGAAGTCGCACGCTTCCTTCGCCCCGTGCTCCCGGTCCATGGCCGCATCCTCCCACTCGACCGAGAGGGGCCCTTTGTAGCCGAGCGTGTTCAGCTCGCGGATGATCTCCTCGAATTCCACCCCACCGCGACCCAGGCTCCGGAAGTTCCAGCCGCGCCCGGGCGTACCGAAGTTCAGATGCGAACCCAGGATCCCACTCTCGCCGTCCAACGTGATCGCGGCGTCCTTCATGTGAACGTGGTAGATCTTCTTGGGGAACGCCTGCAGGAACCTGACCGGATCGACCATCTGCCAGTGGAAGTGGCTCGGGTCGAAGTTGAACCCAAACGCCTTCCGGTTCTTGACCGCGGCCAGTGCGCGTCTGGCGGTGTGGAGGTCGAACGCGATCTCGGTGGGATGGACTTCGAGCGCAAACCGGACACCGCACTGGTCGAACTCGTCGAGGATGGGGTTCCACAGCCGCGCGAACTGCTTGAAGCCATCGTCGATCATCTTGTCGCTCACTGGCGGGAAGCTGTAGAGCATGTGCCAGATGGCTGAGCCCGTGAATCCGTTGACGACCTTGACGCCGATGTTCTTCGCGGCTTTCGCCGTTTGCTTCATGGTCTTGATGGCCCAGCGCCGTTTCTTTTCCGCATCGCCGTGGCAGTCCTCCGGGGCGAACATGTCAGAGCGCGTGTCGTCGTTGGGATCGCAGACGAGCTGCCCAGCGAGGTGGTTACTGATCGCCCAGCATTTCAGACCGTGGTCCTTGAGCATGTCCTTGCGGCTCTTGGCATAGCGCTGGTCCTTCGCCGCGCGTTCGACCTCGACGTGGTCTCCCCAGCAGGCAAGCTCGAGCCCGTCGTAGCCCCATGCCGCCGCCTTTGCGCAAAGCTCCTCGAGTGGGAGGTCCGCCCACTGTCCCGTAAAGAGTGTGACTGGTCTGCCCATGGTGTCTCCTTACATCCTCACCCACTTCGCACCCTTGGCGGACGACTTCACGACCGCCTCGATGAAGCGCATACCGCGAACGCCGTCCTGAACGCCCGGAAAATCGAGGACGACCGGATCCGCCTTCCGTCGTTCGATCCGGGCCCGCACGGCGTCGGCGAAGTTGCAGTAGTGATTCGCGAACGCCTCGAAGAAGGCTTCCGGGTGGCCGAACGGGAGGCGCGTGCCACGTCCCGCCGCCGGGCTCTTGGCTGCCACATAGTCGTTACCGCGCTTCCAGACTTCTTGCGGCGCGTCGATACGATTCACGTAGAGGTAGTTTGGGTGTTCCTGGTGCCACTCGAGGCTCGCGTCCTCGCCGTAGACCCAGATAGCGAGGTTGTTCTCCTCGCCGATCGAGATCTGGCTCGCGTGGAGCACCCCTTTCGCACCACGGTTGAAGCGCAGCAGGCAGTTGCCATCGTCGTCGAGTCGGCGTCCCTTCACGAATGTCGTGAGATCGGCGCAGAGCTGCTGCACCTTGAGGCCGGAGACGTACTCGGCGAGATGGCAGGCGTGCGTCCCGATGTCGCCCATGCAGCCCGCGGCGCCACTCTGCTTGGGATCCGTGCGCCACGCCGCCTGCGTTTGCCCATCGCGTTCGATGGGGCGGATCAGCCAGCCCTGCGGATACTGGACGACGATCTTGAGAATCCGGCCGAGGTCACCCTGCTTGACCATGTCCCGGGCCAGCTTGACCATGGGGTACCCGGTGTAGTTGTGCATTAGCCCGAACACGCGGCGACTCCGCCCCACGATGCGCTCGAGCGCCCGCGCTTCCCGGACGTCGAGGGTCATCGGTTTCTCGCACATGACGTGAAAGCCCGCCTGCAGAAACGCTTTCGCCATTGGGAAGTGCCGATCGTTGGGCACGGTGATGGCCACGAAATCGATACACTCGTCGTCGGGCAACCCCACCTCGCGCTCGATCATCGTTTCGTAATCCGGATAGGCGCGTTTGGGGTCGATGGCCTGCTCGCGTCCGGTCTGCCGGCTCTTGCGCGGGTTGCTGCTGAATACCCCGGCCACGAGTTCGATCCCACCGTCCAGACGCGCCGCTTTCCGATGCACGTCGCCGATGAACGCGCCCGGCCCGCCCCCGATCATTCCCATCCGCAACTTTCGATGCATGGTCGCTCCCCCGCCGTCGTCTCCCCTCGCTAGTTCTACTTCGAGGTGCGGGACCGGGCAAGGTGGAACATGCTTGCACGGAGCGGACTCAACGGCTATCACACGTGATGACGGCGACCCGGAGACCTCATGTTTCACGAGTTGAAGGATCTGCGGTACCAGCAGGCGGCACGCGATCCCGCACTGATGCTGGAGAATCTGCGACAGGATCTCGAGGTGAAGATCTCGGTCGGCATCTGGTACTTCACCCCTGGAGGCGGGCGCTTTCACGACCGCTTCGTGCCTGAGGCATCCATCGAGCAGCGCGTCGAGATGGCGGCGGAGATGGCGCCACTCGGCGTGACGGGGATCGAAGCGCATTTCCCCGATGAAGTGAACGAGGCGAACCTCCATCTGTACCGGCAGCTCGAGGAGGAGGCGGGGATTCGTCTCATCGCGATTCCCTTCTCCCACTTCTTCGACAAACGGTTCGAGTTCGGCTCGCTCTCGAGCGAGAACGCCGGCACGCGCGAGCGCGCGGTCGAGATCGCGGTGGGCGGTCTCAAGATGGTGCGGGATGCCGGCGCGCGTGTCGCCATCTCGTGGCCTGGCATGGACGGGTACCGGTACCTGCACGGCAAGCCGTTCATGCACATGTGGGATCGCTTCGAGGGCGCGATGGCCGAGGCCATGGACGAGGTACCCGGCGTGCGGATCGCGATCGAGCCCAAACCCTACGAGCCCGCGGCCAACAACATCTATCGCACGACGGCGGAGGGCATCCTTGCCGCGCAGCGAATCGAAGCGCGTCTCCGAAACCCGGAGAACCGACGGATGCTCGATGACGGGGTGACGCTCGTCGGCCTCAATCCGGAAGTGGGTCACGTCAAGATGGGGTTCGAGATGCTGCCGGCAGCCTTCTCACTGGTCGCGATGGAGGGCCGGCTCGCCCATACACACTGGAATAGCCAGCCCGACGGGAACTACGACCAAGACAACAACGTCGGCGTGGTGAACGCGGCGGAAACGGAGGCCCTGCTCTACGCCCTGTGGGCCATCGGATACGAGGAGTACTTCGGCATCGACATCAATCCGGAGAACATTCCCGTCCAGCGGGCAGTCGAGCTGAACATCAAGGCCCTGGAGAAGATGCGCGACCGGGTGGGTCAATTGCCGCACGAGCGCATCCTCGAGTGTCACCTCAACCCAGCGGCCCATCGGGGCGAGTTGGAAGAGATCCTGATCGAGAGCTGGTAGGCATCGGCGTTATGGAGGGACTCTTCGCCGGACTCGACATCTCCACCCAGTCCTGCAAGCTGGTCGTGATCGACACGCGGGAGCAGGCCGCCGTGTATGTCGATGCGGTGAACTACGATGACGATCTACCGCACTACGGAACGCGGGACGGGACCGTGCAGGGACTGGGCCCGGGCGTCTCCGAATCCGATCCCTTGATGTGGATCGAGGCCGTCCGGCTGCTCTTCGAGCGTCTGGCGTCCGACCCGCAAATCGATCAGCGGCGCATCCGAGCCATCGCCGTGTCGGGACAGCAGCATGGATTGGTGGCACTCGATGCGGGCGGGAATCTCGCGCGACCGTTCGCGAAGCTGTGGAACGACTTCTCGACGGCCGAAGAGTGCGAGCTGCTGACCGAGCGGGTGGGGGGCGCGGAGCGGATGATCGCGGAAGTCGGCAACACGCAGCGGACGGGTTACACCGCACCCAAGATCCTTCACCTCAAACGGCACGAGCCTCGAGCGTACACGCGGGCGACGACCCTCTTCCTGGTACACAACTATGTGAACTGGTGGCTCACCGACGGTGTGGCGGTCATGGAGCCCGGTGACACGTCAGGCACTGCACTTTGGAGCCCGGTCACCGGGGCGTGGTCGAAAGAGGTTCTGGATGCGATCGACCCGGGGTTGGCCGACAAACTGCCGCCGGTCAGTCCATCGGATGCGTCGATCGGCACGATCGCTCCCAACCTCGCTGAGGCGTACAGTTTGTCTCTGGACTGCGTGATCGACGCCGGGAGCGGTGACAACATGTACGGAGCGATCGGGACGGGAAATGTTGCACCCGGCATCGTCACGGTCAGCCTGGGCACGAGCGGTACGGCGTACACGTTCCTGGAGGAACCGTACGTCGATCCCGAGGGAGAGATCGCCGCCTTTTGCGACAGCACGGGCCATCACCTCCCGCTCCTCTGCGTGTCGAACATGGCGAACGGCTATGACGCCGTGGTGGAGCGCTTCGGGATGGACCACGAGGCGTTCGACGCCGTCATCGACGCCACGGAGGCCGGCAACGGCGGTCGGTTGCTCGTGCCGTGGTACACAGGTGAGCGCACTCCTGACCTGCCGCACGCCGCGCCGCTGTATTTCGGTTTCGGGATCGGCGAGTTCACCAAGGCGGTGCTCAGTCGCGCGGTGCTCGAAGGGCACGTGCTCAACTTGTGGAGCGGATTCCGCCGGCTTCCCGTGCAACCCGCGGTCATTCACTTGACCGGCGGTCTCTCGCGATCGGCGTCATGGTGTCAGATGATCGCTGACGTGTTCGAGGTGGAGACCGTACCCATCGAGGGGGAGGGTGCGGCGCTGGGCGCAGCGATTCATGCGGCGTGGGTATGGGGCAAGGAGCACGAGCACGAGGTGCCGCTCGCCGAGCTGGCCGCACCATTTCTCGTGCTGGATGCCGCTCGACGCAGGACCCCGACCGCTCGCAACGTCGAGCACTACCGCATCCTCAGGCGGCTGTATCAGGCGCTGAGCGACCGGGTGCGAGGCCTCCCGTCGGACGACGATCCGTTCGAGCTACGTGCAGCCTTGAGCGAAGTGGCGTTGCGATCACCACGCACGGGGGCGTGAACGGCGGCGTGCTGATGCCTAAGCCCCAGCCTGCAGTCGTGACACGTCGGTTGCCAGTCTCCGCCGAGAGAGTGTGGGAGGTCATGGCCACCCCGGGAGCCCTCGCACGGTACCAACCATTCTGCTCAGGCAATCCAGTCGCAGCTTGGCCCGGTGTCGGCGCACAGGACACGATCCACTATCTGAGCGGCATGGTCCTCCAACGCCGGTTCACCGTCTGGGACGAGGGACACGCGTACGAGCTCGAGATCGGCAAGTCTGGATGGCCGGCCAGCCACGTGCGGTGGGAGCTCGTGGCCGCGGGTGCCGAAGAAAGCGACCTCACTATCAGTATTTGGCCCAGCGCCTTCGTTGGCTGCCCCTCGGCCGTGAGGTGGGTGCTGCATCGCTGGTACCTGGTACCGCTGGTCCGCCGCTACCTCGACGCGGTGCTTCGAGGACTCGACTACTACCTGACGAGCGATCGTAACGTGCCACCGAACCAGTTTGGGCAAATGTGGCCCTTCTCGCATGGTCTCACCCGCAGTTCCTAGATTGCCACCCCGCACAGCCGCGCGGTCTAACACGCGTGAGGAGCTGCCGGGCGCGTACGCTTCTAGAGGAAGTCGTTGAGTTGTGCGCCCGGGGAGGATGGTGCACGTTCAGGCAAGCTGCGTTTGTGTACGGGAAGTTGGGCTCATTCGCCGTGCGGCGAGTACGCCCGCAGCTTAAGCGTAGGGACGTTAGGCTCCATCTGCAGGAGGTAATGATGAAGCTGCCCTGGTGCGTCGCGTTGACGTTGGCTGCCCCCCTTGCGTAGCGCTCCCCGGCCATCTTGCGCTTCGTAGGGACCATGGTGAACACATGAAAACGAAACAACGTCCCAACAAACATTCTGGACTCATCGTACTGGTTGCCCTTCTCTGCTCTTCCTGTGGGAGCGACGGACAGTTCTCGGATCGGGAACGATCCGTCACAGAACTCATAGACCCCCACCTGAGCTACGCCGACTACACTCCCAAACCATCAGACAGGGTGGTATCACGGCTAGAATACCGCGAGAAGTTGTACGGCTTTTGGTTGGGCCAGTGCATTGCGAACTGGACGGGCTTGGTGACGGAGATGGACAAAATCGGCAACATCGGTGAGGTGCGAACGGGCCCATTCTATACCAGGGACGATTGGGGTGGGCCCGACCAGCCGAGCATATGGGCCGACGAACCCAGCAATCTGTCCCCGACCCTTGATTTCGTTTTTGAAGAGGAAGGGAGCGTGTGGGGTGCAGATGATGATACGGATATCGAGTATATGTATCAGCATCTGTTGTACACGAACCGCGTCAGCGTTCTGTCCGGAGCGCAGATACGAGACGGTTGGTTGACGCATATGCGGGCGGAAGAAGAAAACTATTTGTGGGTTTCGAACCAAAAGGCGTTTGATCTGATGAAAGAAGGGGTGATACCGCCTACCACCAGCCACCCCGATCAGAATCCCGAGTACGAGATGATCGACGCGCAGCTCACGACGGAGATCTTCGGTCTTCTGGCTCCCGCACGTCCGGACATCGCACTACAAATGGCATATCTCCCGATACGAACGACGGCGCGAGAGGACGCAGCTTGGATTGCGGAGTTCTATGTCGCCATGCATGCACTCGCTTCCCACGTCGATGAGACCAAGGCTTTGAAAACCAACATCCATTGGATGGCAGACGAAGCTCGTAAGGTACTCCCCGACGACTCGTATTCGGCGAAGATGTATGACTTCGTGAAGGGCAGATATCAGGCACAGGTCCCGTGGGAGCAAGCCCGGGATGACGTGTATCAGCGGTACCAGGTTGAACAGGAAGATGGGTATGACATCACGTCCCGGGAGTTGTATTGCAACGGCTGTTTCGCGGCGGGGATCAACTTTGCTGCCAGCATCGTGAGCCTGCTATACGGCGAAGGGAATATCGTCGAGACGATCAAGATCGGTGCGTTGGCCGGTTGGGATTCTGATAACCCTACCGCTACGTGGGGAGGGTTATTGGGATTCATGCTTGGGAAAGAAGGTGTGGAACGCGCTTTTGACAGATCCTTTGCCGATCGATTCCATATCCATCGAACGAGACAGAATTTCCCCAGTGGTATTGACACGTTTCGTAACATGGCGAGGATAGGGGTTTTGATTGTCGATCGGGTCGTTCAGGACGAGATGCAGGGTGGTGTGGATCTTCAGAAGGATCTTTGGTACATCCCAGCACTGCCATGAATTTGTGATATCGCACCGGGCCCGTCGAGGCGTCGCGCGAAGCGCTACCGCGCCCTCAAGCGGCTGTATCTACCACTGAGCGACCGGGTGCGAGGTCTGCCATCAGCCGACGATCCGTTCGAACTGCGCGTGGCACTCGCGAGCCTCGACGAAGGAAGAAACTAGCGGCCTCTCCGCACGTGATGTTTCGGGTGTCCTTGTGGGCCCCTCACCGGAGGTAGACCACTCATGGGTAGTGCCGTTCAAACGATACCGCTGGCAAACCTGGCTTTGTCCTTCATTCCGGTCGCGGCGGTCATCATCATTCTCGGCAATTGGGGTCTTGGCTACAAGACGTCACTTCATGCCATCTCTCGGATGCTCCTGCAGCTTCTTCTGATCGGGTATTTCTTGGGCTTCATTTTCGAATCTGGCAGTGCGTTGATCGTTGTTGCCGTGCTCGCGGTCATGCTCATTGCATCAAGCTGGATCGCTTTGCGGACGATACGCATCCCTCTCAGGACAGTGTTCCTGAAGTCGTTCGGGTCCATCGCACTCGGCGGGGGCGTAACGCTGATCTTGATTACGAAAGGCGTTCTCGACCTGCAACCATGGTACCTCCCCAGCTACATGATTCCACTCGCGGGAATGATCTTCGCGAGCGCGATGAACAGTGTGAGCCTTGCTGGAGAGCGACTCGGTGCAGAACTCGGACGGGATGTTACGTACGCGCAGGCGCGGAGGGTGGCTCTGCATGCTTCGCTCATCCCAATCACGAATTCCCTGTTTGCCGTCGGTCTCGTTTCCATCCCAGGCATGATGACGGGACAGATCCTGTCCGGTGTCTCGCCCCTCATTGCGGCACGCTATCAAATCATGGTGATGTGCATGATCTTCGGGTCGGCGGGGACTGCATCCGCAGTCTTTCTTGCCTCGGTGAAATCCAACTTCGAAGCTCTCGAGAGAGGCAAGTCGCTCTAGCCTTCAGCTCGACAAGCCTCCGCACCACAACTCCACATGAGCAGCCTGTGTCGCCACGACTGACAAAGAGGAAGCCATCGAGCACGTCGCGACGAAGCCGCCCACAGTGCTACCTGGCGAGGGAAATGGGCTCGTTACCCAACACGTACGACTCCACGAACAACCGTCCGGGACCGGTCATCATGATGTCGGAGGCGCCCATGTCGTATGCCGCGGTTAATCTGCTGGTGTTGGCTACCGCCACGAACGTGAGTCCTTGCTCAGGCGCACGAATAATGAAGGACGAATGCCCGAGTGCCAGACCGAAGTGCCACTCCAGCTTGACACCCTCGTACGTCTGCACGAACCAGCCTAGACCGTACGTCCGGCTCGGCCCATTGATCTCGATCGAAGGCGACAACATGATCTCTTTGGTCGCAGGATCGAGAAACTGATCAGCATCCAAGGCGATCGAGATGCGTGCGAGGTCCCGCACGGAGGTCACCAACCCGGCAGCCGGGCTGAAATGACGAATCCGGGCGTACGGAACGACCTGGCCGTCCACCAGCTCGTACGGCATCGCGACGTTGGCCAGGAACGCTTGCCTCGGGAGGCCGGTCACGTAGAAATCCGCCAAAAGCTCGACATCAGGGGCGGTATGGCGGAGCCCGAGAGGCTGCACGATCCGCTGCACGAGCAACTCCGCAAACGTTGCGCCGGTCGCCTCCAACATCACATTCCCCAGCTTGATGTAGCGGCCCCCGTTGTACCGAAACATGGTGCCGGGGTTGCCCTCGGAGGTGTGATTGAAGACGTGTTGCACGGTGATCACGCCGTCGGCTTCGAGATTCACGCCGTAGTCGCTGATGGGGTCGTCGAGGTTCACCAGCCCCTCCTCGACCAATTGCATCAAGACGATGGCGGCCACCGATTTCGTAACCGAGGCCACGTAGAAGGACGTGGTATCGGTCGCGGGCTTGCTACGCTCGACGTCGGCCAGTCCGAATCCGCGCGACCAGACGATCCCACCGTTCTGCGCGATCGCAGCAGCCAGACCCGGGATCCCGAGGCCCACCCGGATGCTGTCGAGCGACGCCTCGAAGCCTTGGAGGCCCTCTTCCGGGGCGACGGTTACCGGTTCGAGCGACGTCTCACCACATGCTGTCATCACGAGCGCGGTGGTGACGGCGGCACCGATTCGAAACGCGGATCGTGGACGGGGAATCATCGTGCCGTTCCTCCAAGACCGATCACGTACGTGGCCGATAGGGTAACCGACAGCAATCGGACGTGTCCCCGTGGCAGAGGCTCGCTGTTCAGGTTGGTCAGATTGAGATTGCCGAGCAGTTGCACACTGAGTTGGCTCGAACCCAACCGCCGCCGCACGCCGAGTCCCAGCCACGTTGCGAACTGCGCTTTGGTATGTTGCCACTGCACCTGCGGATTGTCGCAGCTCACGCTCCCCACGTGGGGCACGCCAGTCACCGAGCACCCGAGCTCGAGACTCCCGGACACACCAGCGACGAGTTGTGGGGCGGTCGTCCACGGGGCCGTTAGCGCTAGGAACAGGGGAAGCTCCACGTAGGTCAACCGTCGCCCGCCTCCCCCTTGCGTTTCCGTCCAGCCCTTCTGCACGTACCAGAGTTCGGCCTGCATCGAGAGAATCGAACGCGATCGGTACGCCACGACGCCGCCGATCTGGAACCCTGCCTTCGGCCGGTTCATGTCGTTGGCCTCTTCATCCTCGAACCACACGGCACCACCAACCAGACCGAGTCGGCCTCCGATCCAGATGTCCTGGGCGTTGAGGGATTTCTCGGCGACCGTCAGTAACGCAGTGCAGAGTATTGCCGTGAGGGTGTGGCGGATCATTGCGCTCTCTTGAGACGGCATTTCCCGCACGTGGTCATCAGATCCATCCGAACCCGACGAGCGACCGGTTCACACGCCACGCGAAGGGTCCCCGCGAGTGTCTAGCTCATGGCACCATCGGGAGTGCTCGCGCCCGGCAGATCGCGCCGTCTTGGAGTCGACTGCGCCGAACCCGCCAGGCGCCGAACTGACAGGTTGGGATCGCCGCGTTGAAGCAGGTGTGAACTGGCCATGAATTCGCTACACATCCGATGAAATGGGGTACAACCTGAGTCACACGGACCACAAGAGAAAAGGCGAGCTAACCTGACTGATTGACTCGCTTTTGTTTAGCGAATCGGGACGGCGGGATCCTGCGTGGTGCGACCGCGAGCCGGCGCAGCGTGTTTCCCCCCCTTCATCCAGATTCAACCGGGGTGGCGGACAAGGGCCCTCTCAGCAAGCGGGCGATCTCCCGCCGCGGCGATGCAGAACGCGCGCACGGCCGGCCAAAGTCATTATGCCATCGCGCGGTGTATCAGCCGATCCTGGACTTGAGCACGGAACGCACCGTTGGACCCCGAGACGCAGATGGGAACGCTTCGACGTCTCCGCGAGGCCGGCATGGGCATCGTGATCGATCTCGAAGCCGCTCGACATCGAGGACGCGACCGATCGTCGGCGGCAAGAGATGGGTTGCTGAGTGGGAGAGTTGATGCCTCACCCCCATCTCTTCAACTCGCGACCCAATGCCGGAGCCAAGTAACGGCGAGGAGGCGGTCTTAGCTACCGAGTCTCCTGCGCCCCCCGAACCACGTGAACGTCACGCCGAGCATGGTTGCGATGCCGAGAACTAGCAACGTGAAGAGGTATGCCTCCGTCTTTTCGGAAGCCTGCCCATTCGGCGAGATGGAGAAAGCCACACCAACGATCACAACCCACGCGAACAAGACGGCCACCCAGAGGGTGGTGAGCTGCCCCCAGTGGAGGCCCTGGATCCGGTTCTTTTGTGACATGGGCACTTGAACCGTCAAGAAACCATTGCTGACATCGTCCGACGAAGCGGAGGGTCGTACCCTTCGCCATGCACTCAATACGGACGACCGACACGGAAGTTTCGGGCGTCGGTGCCCTCCCACGTGCATTGATCGACGAGTTCACTATACGTCGGGACGGCGGGATTTGACGCGTCGCGAACGAGCGCCGATAGGCGCGATGCGAACAGAGCGGAAGGAACCGGCGGTCACGTCCGCCGGTCCCTTCAACCCGCGACCTTTTAAACCCCTTCGATCAGGTGAGATCGAAGCGATCGAGATTCATGACCTTGTTCCACGCCGCGACGAAGTCATCGACGAACGTCTGCCGGGCGTCGTCACAGGCGTAGACCTCCGCCAGCGCCCGGAGCTGAGAGTTCGAACCCAAGACGAGATCGACGGCGGTCCCCGTCCACTTCACCGCGCCCGTCGAGCGATCGCGTCCCTCGAACACACCGTCTGAGGCCGACGACGCCTGCCACTCCGTGCCCATGTCCAGCAGGTTCACGAAGAAGTCGTTGGTCAACGTCTCGGGATGGTCGGTGAAGACACCGTGCGACGCCTGCCCGACATTGGCGTTCAGTGTGCGCATCCCGCCCACGAGCACCGTCATCTCGGGGGCGCTCAGGTTCAGCAGGAACGCCTTGTCGACCAGCAGCTCCTCAGCCGGCTTCTTGTGACTGCTGTCGATGTAGTTCCGGAACCCGTCAGCAGTCGGCTCGAGGACGGCGAAGGCATCCGCGTCGGTCTGATCCTGCGACGCGTCGGTGCGCCCGGGCGAGAAAGGAACCGCCACCGCACACCCCGCGTTCTTCGCCGCCTGCTCGATGGCGGCGCACCCGCCCAGTACGATGAGATCGGCGAGCGAGACCTGTTTGCCACCGGACTGCGCGTTATTGAATTCGGTCTGGATCTTCTCCAGCGTTGGCAGCACGCTCGAGACGCCCGCCTGTGTATTGACGTCCCAGTCCTTCTGTGGCGCCAGGCGCATGCGTGCCCCGTTCGCGCCACCGCGTTTGTCCGTGCCGCGGAACGTCGACGCCGACGCCCAAGCGGTCGACACTAGCTGAGAGATGGACAAGCCCGAACTGAGGATCTTCGCCTTTAGGGCGGCGGTGTCCTGGTCGTCGATCAGTTCGTGATCCACCGCGGGGACCGGGTCCTGCCATAACAGCTCCTCGCTGGGCACTTCGGCGCCGAGGTAGCGCGTGATGGGACCCATGTCGCGGTGGGTCAGCTTGAACCACGCCCGCGCGAAGGCATCGGCGAACTCCTCAGGGTTCTCGTGAAAACGCCGAGCGATAGGCTCATAGACGGGATCGAATCTGAGCGACAGGTCCGTCGTGAGCATCATGGGCGCGTGTCGCTTCGACGGGTCGTGCGCATCCGGCACGGTGTCGTCGGCGGCGCGATCCGTGGGACGCCACTGCGCCGCACCGGCGGGGCTCGCTGTCTGCTCCCACTCGTAGCCGAAGAGGTTATCGAAGAAGCCGTTGTCCCACTGCGCCGGTTCGGTGGTCCACGCGCCCTCCAGTCCACTGGTGATGGCGTCACTACCCATGCCGGTCCCGAAGGTGTTCTTCCATCCCAAGCCCTGCTCCGCGATGGTGGCACCCTCGGGCTCGGCGCCGACGTACTGACCGGCGTCGGCGGCCCCGTGGGTCTTCCCGAACGTATGTCCGCCGGCGATGAGGGCGACCGTCTCCTCATCGTTCATGGCCATGCGAGCGAACGTCTCGCGAATGTCTACCGCGGCCGCGAGCGGATCCGGGTTTCCGTTGGGCCCCTCGGGGTTCACGTAGATCAGCCCCATCTGCACTGCGCCGAGGGGCGTCTCGAGTTCCCGTTCACCGGTGTAGCGCTCGTCGTCGAGCCACTCCTGTTCAGCCCCCCAGTAGGTGTCCTCTTCGGGCGCCCAGACGTCCTCGCGGCCGCCCGCGAAGCCGAACGTCTCGAAGCCCATCGACTCCAGGGCACAGTTGCCGGTCAGGATCATCAGGTCGGCCCACGAGATCTTCCGGCCGTACTTCCTTTTGACCGGCCAGAGCAGGCGCCGAGCCTTGTCGAGGTTGGCGTTGTCGGGCCAGCTGTTGAGGGGCGCGAAGCGGAGCGTCCCGGAACCCGCGCCGCCGCGGCCGTCGCCGACGCGGTACGTGCCGGCGCTGTGCCAGGCCATTCGGATCATGAGCGGGCCATAGTGGCCGTAGTCGGCCGGCCACCAATCTTGCGACGTGGTCAAGACGTCGATGATGTCCCGCTTCACAGCGTCCAAGTCGAGGGTGTTGAACTCCTTGGCATAATCGAATTCCTCGCCCATGGGGTCGGCCTGGGGCGGATGCTGGTGCAGGATCTTGAGGTTCAGCTGGTTCGGCCACCACTGTTCGGTAGCCGAAGTCCCAATCGCCGTGTTCGAACCCGAGAACGGGCACTGGCTTGTGCTATCTGACACGCGGTCCTCCTGATGGTCGGTTCTGAGAGTTGGTTGCTTTGGATTCTTCTGAGGTGATACTCAGGCGGTGTCGCTCCAGCCCCCCGGGGTAATGCGAAGCGCACGGTGCCTCTGCCTCAACGACCCACCCACCAAAATAAGGGAATGGCCGCCGCGCCGGTCGGACAGGCGGGTGTGCGGACAGGCGGACGAACGGCAGACTGGCGGCCCGTCCGCCAGACCGCCTTGTCCACCTGCCCGACTGTTGCCCTACCGACCTACCGTCTGGCTGCCGCAACGGAGGGGGACGGGACTCCGGGACAGGTGGGCGCTAGTCGGGTAGCCAAGTAGCGTGTTCCGCCACGCCAGAGAGAGCCAAGGTCGGGATCGCTCCCACCTCGGCTTTCTTGTTGGCCTAGGTCCGCGCGTATTCCGACGCTAAAGCATCCGCTCGCCGCTGACGCCATGCGTACTGAAGGACGCGTTGGAGGGCAGAATACCGGCGTGCCGTCAGAACAGCTTGCCGCCGAGCGATGGGTCCTTGTCGGTGCGTGTGCCCAACTTCACGGCGGTCGAGATCCGCGTGACGCCCTCTGCGTGCAACGTCTGGTGCACGGTGCGCACCGCGTCGAGTATCGCACTCAACTCACCTTCGACATTGGTGCCGTACGCATGCAGGGCTACCGTCAGCCCTGCTTGTTCCAGCAGTTCGTGCGCCCGCTGCACTTCCTTGCGAACGGATACGCCGACGCCGATGGGGATGACCTGAATCTCCGCTGTCGCTTTCATCCCATGCCTCCGTGTGCACCTGTGGACTTCTCCAACCTAAGAGGAAAATATGGGGACCGTGATCGCGGAAAAGCGCGAGATGCGCTCAATCTTCGGTCGTGACGCGCTGGCTAACTCGACGTTATACTCGTTCGAGCTAGCACCATGGCCAACGTTCAAGAACTCACGATGCAGCACCGGCTCGTCGATTGGGTCTCCGGCCTCGATCCGGTGACCGTCGGCGCGACGTGGGTCCTGTTCCTCTTCGCACTCCCATTCCTCGAAGAGGGATTCGGACTCGAGACCCTGGTCGTGGGTGGGCTGATTGGTCTGCCGCTCGTCGTGTTGGGGTTTCTCGCCGTCTCGCGGCGCCGGGCAATTGCTGACCGGGACAACGCTCGACGTGCCACGCTCACGATCATGGCACTCCTCACTGGCATTGGGTTGGGCGCGGCAAACCTCGCGGCCAATGTCGGTTTGGCAGCAGCGGACGAGACCATCCGGGCGCTGCTCCTCGAGCATTTCGCGGAACCCTTGAGCTGGGCGAGGGTGGCCTCCGTTGCCGTCGTGGAGGAGATCACCTCCCGTCTCTTTCTGATGAGCGTCGTCGCGTGGATTGCTGCCCGATTCCTGAAGAACGCTCGCACGATCTTCCTCACCGCGCTGATCGTCTCCGCGTTCCTGTTCGCCGTGGGGCACCTGCCCGGCCGGCCCATGCCCCCTGACTCGGCGTTTGCCGCGCTCTACGCGTCCAGCGTCGTTCTGAAGAGCGGGGTGGCAGGTCTTGTGCTGGGTTGGGTTTTCTGGCGCTGGGGGCTTCCCTATGCGATGGTGTGTCACTTCCTCGCGAACGGCGTGCACAAAGTGTTCGAGCTCATGCTGTTCTGACCCACGACCGTCCTACCGTCCGTCCTTTTCAGCTCCTGCTTGCGCTTTTTTGCCTACCACTTTGGCGTCCCGTACATTCATCGTGTCCGGGAGAACGCGGCTGCGGCCGCATCGATCGGACCTCCGCAGGAGCATGTCGTGCCGGAACCGGCATTGGAAGAACGGGTCGCGAAACTGGAAGGTCGCGTGTCAGGATTTGAGGGCCATTTCGAGGCGATCTATCAAAGATTCGCCGCGATCGACAAGCGGTTCGAAGCGATGGATCAGCGTGTCGAGCGTCGTTTCGACGCCCTCGACCAGAAGATCTCTCGGCACTTCGTGTGGCTGGTGGGGATTCAGGTATCTGTGCTTCTGGCGGTGGTCGCGGCGCTCGTAGGAGGCTGACGCCGAGGGTTCCCTCTACGTGAACATCATCTACTTGGTCAATCCGACGGCCTTCACGATCCGTTCGAAGTTTTCATCACCTGGCCGACCGTTGACCGCGCGTTAAGTTGGCACGAGATCTTGCCCGCTGTTATCCCAGGAGTGACGCATGCCCCGCAAGACCGCACACGACTACGACCAGGAACTCCTTGTCCTGTTCGACGCCTACGTCCACGGTGGGATCGATCGCCGGACCTTTCTCGACCGGGCGGCCAAGTTTGCGGTCGGTGGAGTCACCGCGGCGATGCTGCTCGATGAGCTGAGCCCCAAGTTCCTCGAGGCCCAGGTCGTCAAACCGGAGGATGCCCGGATTCAGCAAGAGTACATCGAGTTCGATTCGCCGGACGGCTATGGACGTGGGCGAGGGTACTTCGTCAACCCTGCCGGCGCTACCCGTCCACTCCCGGGCATACTGGTCATCCACGAAAATCGGGGGCTCAACCCTCACATCGAGGACATCGCTCGGCGCTTGGCGCTCGACAACTTCGTGGCGTTTGCGCCGGACGCGCTCTTTCCCTTGGGCGGTTATCCAGGGACCGAAGACGACGCGCGTCAGCTGTTCCGGCAACTCGACCGCGCGAAGACCCAGCAGGACTTCATCGCTGCTGCCGCCTTCCTGCAAGGACGGCCGGAGTGCACCGGCCGTATCGGTGCGGTTGGATTCTGCTACGGGGGCGGCATGGTGAACTATCTCGCTACTCGGCTCGGCACGGAGCTGGCGGCCGGGGTCCCGTTCTACGGATCAGCGCCCAATCTGGAGGACGTGCCGAACATCCGCTGCCCGATCATGGTGCAATCCGCCGAAAACGATCCGCGGATCAATGCGAGCTGGCCCGATTATGAGCGTGCGCTGCAGGCGGCCGGGGTGAACTACCAGCGGCACCTGTACCCTGGCACGCAGCACGGATTCAACAACGACACCACGCCGCGGTATGACGAAGCGGCGGCCGCGTTAGCCTGGGAGCGGACCATCGCTTTCTTCAACGAGCACGTTCGTTTGTGACCCCTGGCGGATGGGCGGGCAGGCGGTCGTCCAGCTTCCTCGTGGAAGAGGGAACGAGACGGCGAATTCCACGGTCAGGCCGGGAGCCCCGTCGGTCTATCAACGTGTCGAGTCACCGGACGGCGACGGGATTCCCCGGCGACCCAGTCGCCCCCTTGAGCCGGAGCGGCGCAAAGACGAACGCAAACTCGTAGACCTGGTCGGCCGCCAGCTGCTCAAGATCGAGGTTTTCGAGATTGTAGATCCCGTTGCGGTTCAGCAACCACTGGTGGGCTTCGAACGGACGGTCGGGATCTTCTCCGGGAACGGCTTCCACTGACGGTGTGTCGGCCCCGGTCATCACGATGTTCCGCTCGATCAACCACTTGATGGCAGTAACGCCCGGCCCCGGATTCGACGCCGCGTAGGTTTCGTTGTCCCGCATCCACAACTGACCGTGTCCGGTCCGGAACAGGACCACGTCGCCCTCACGGATCTCCGTCCCCTGGCGCCGCAGCGTCCCCTGGATGTCTTCGACCGTGACGATGTAGGTCGGATCCAAGCGATCCAGCCCTTTGTACGCCGCGACATCCAGGAGCACCCCGCGGGTGAAGAACGGCGGCGCGTTCTCGACCCCGAGCTTGGAGAGCCCGTACGCCGTCCCGATGTCCGCCAGTTTGAACCCGTTGTAGAACACGTCGTCGGTGCCGACCCGGGTTCCTATATGCCCCAAGCCGTCGAACTGGGTACCCACCTGCCCGATCTCGGCCGTCACGAACTCGTCGTTGCCGACGATCTGGTTGGTGCCGAGGGGTCCGAGGGTGGGCCGCCCGGGAATGACGAGCTTGTACTGTCGGGTTCCGAACAGCGGCATTCCCTGCTCGTAGACGCGGCCCAGCTGATAGACCTCACCCTGCGTGATCAGGGCCGTGGCCTCGAGGACCTTCGCCGGAGTGAGGCGGTTGGCAGCGCCGCGCTGGTCGTCGGAACCCCAAGGCGAGGGCCACCACGTCGATCCGGTGGGTGTCTGGGCGCAGAGCGGGGTCGCGAGCGCCATGGCTACGATCAGTGCGCCCTGCGGGAGCAGCGTTGCGGTTCTCGGCATCGAACACCTCGAGGATGGAAGTGAAGTTGCGGGGCGCGGCCGTTCCTTCCACTAGTGGATGCGGACTACTGGCCACAGGCACGGAGAGCGAGCGATCCGGGAGGGACTCACTCGCTCTCTACGTTGTTGCGTAGACTCAACTACCGCTAGTCTGGACGGCGGAACTTGATCGGGAAGTTGCGAACCGGGGGGCGCGTCGTGAGCGAGCGCTGACCGACGGCGCGGTCACCCCCTAGCGGTCGCTCGCATAGATTCCAACCTTCCCATTCACCCAGCGATCTAACGGGACACCCTATGCGGACTATACGTATGTCGACCCAACGAACGCTCCTTCTCGCTCTCGCCCTTGGTACCTGCCTCGCAACGCCATCGCTTGTCCTGGGACAGGACGCGGTGCGTGTTCCGGGCAACGAGTGGATGCAGTATACCGACGTCACGCAGGCCGGCTTCGACGCCGACAAGCTCGCGGCGGCGCGCGCGACCTGGGAGGGATTACCCTCGTCCGCGTTCATGGTGATTGCCGACGGCGCTGTGGTGGCGTCCTGGGGCGACGTCGGGCGCCGGTTCATGTGCCATTCCGTGCGCAAGAGCTTCTTGACCGCTCTCTACGGAATCTACTGGGACCGTGGCGAGATCGAGCTCAACAAGACGCTCGCTGATCTTAGGATCGATGACGAGCCGGACCCGTTGCTGGAAGCCGAGAAGCGCGCGCGCATTCTCGACCTCCTGAAGGCGCGTTCGGGCGTGTTCCACCCCGCGGCGTATGCGGGGCGCACCGATTCACGACCGCGTGGCAGTGAGGGACCGGGTCGGTACTTCGCGTACAACAACTGGGACTTCAATACCGCGGCTACGATCCTGATGCAGGAGACGGGAGACGACCTCTTTGAGGCGTTCGATCAGTACTTCGGCCATCCATTGCAGATGGAAGACTGGCGCGTCACGGACGCTTACTACCACTACGAACGCGACAAGTCGATGTATCCCGCGTATCCGTTCCGCATGTCGGCCCGTGACGCGGCGCGATTCGGTCTTTTGTACGCTCGGCATGGGATGTGGCACGATCGGCGCATCCTTTCCGAGCATTGGGTCCGTCGCAGCTCGGCCCTGTACTCGATCGACAGCGACATCATGGGCTACGGGTTCATGTGGTGGGTAATGCGCGAGCCGAGGTTCACCCATCACGGCATGTTCGCGGCCCTTGGTGTCGGTAACCAGATGATTGCTGTGCTTCCAGAGTCGGATATCGTCATCGTCAATCGCGCCAATACCTATGAGGGTGAGGGGACGCCGATGCGGCCATTGCTCGACCTCATCGAGCAGGTGTTGGACGCTCGAACCGGCACCGCAGTCGAAGAGCCCTCGCTCGCGCCGCTCGCGGTCAACTTGGATCCCAAGATGACGCGCGTTCCCAGCGACAAACTGACACAGTTCTTGGGGGAATGGGACTTTCCTGCTGCCGCGCTCGGACTCCCTGCGCCGACCACGGTGAAGATCACCGCCGGCGACGGCCATCTCGTCGGGTATGAACCGGAGTCGGGGACATTCAAGCTGTATCTCCAAGACGACGGCACACTGCACGAAGAGGACAGCCACAATCGTTTCGTGCCGATCCACGACGATGACGGCGCCTTTGCTGGTTTCGCGGATGTGCGATCCATTGCGTCAGCGGCAGTCATGGCAGCTGCCGACGGCGAGCGCGACCGTACCAACGAGCTGCTGGCCATGATAGCCGGCTTCGAAGGTGTGACGCCGGGAGTTTCGGGCGCCGTCGTCGATCTCCTGAGCGGCCAAACAGCGTCCGCCGAACACGCGGTGCAGGAGCTACGACAGCACTTTGATGCATCGGTGGTCGAGCTGGAGGTCAACGCCCTGGGCTACGTGCTGCTTCGCGGCCGTCGCATGGAACAGGCACTCGAGATCTTCCAGTTCAACACGCGCGCGTTTCCCGAAGCGTGGAACACGTGGGACAGCCTTGGCGAGGCGCATCTTCTCATGGGCGCGCATGACGAGGCGATCCGCGCGTATCAGCGATCCTTGGAGCTCAATCCGGAGAACGCGAACGCGGAGCGAATGATCGCGCAGCTACGCAGAGGACGGCGGTAGTCGTGCGGCGGGAGTTGACGCGGCGGCAACGGCAGGCGCGCGGAGGGCGGGATTTGACGCGGTGCGACCGCGAGCGCTGGCAGGTGCGACGCGAACAAAGCGGATGGAAGCAGAGGCCGCCGCCGATGCGACGAACACGTGGCGCGAGGGTGAGAGCCGAAGGCTCGATCCCGAGATTCATGCCGTACGCTGCCGTACGTCACGCCCCCGAAACGCACCCCCCTATCCCATCAACACACCTATCTGCCGCGCGAACGGTTGGTCGTACACGCGTTTGCCCGTCGCTCGATACAGAGCATTGGCGAGGGCTCCCATGACGGGAGGAAAGGGCGGCTCCCCAAGGCCTGTCGGGTCGATCTCGTTCTGCACGAAGTGCACGTGTATCGCCTTGGGGGCTTCACCGTGACGGATGAGGCGGTACCGGTCGAAGTTCTGCTGGTCGGGCACCCCGTCCGTCAGGGTCAGGCCGCTGTACATCGCGTGGCCGATCCCGTCCACGATGCCACCCTCGGCGAGGTTGGTCGCGGCGAGCGGGTTGACGACGATGCCGCAGTCTATCGCACAGTGCACGTCTTGAATCACGGGCGTGCCGTCTTCCACCACCATGTCCAGGACCTGCGCCACGTACGTGTTATGGCAGAAGTAGGCGGCAACGCCCCGGTGCAGGTCGGTTTCGGCGTTGCCCCAGTCCGATTCGTCCCGCACCAGTTCCAGCACGCCGGCATAGCGAGCCGCGTCGTAGTCGTTGCGCTCGCCGACCGGGTTCGTCCTGGCCCGATCCAAGAGTTCGAGCCGAAGGGCGATGGGGTCTTTCCCCATCGTCTCGGCGACCTCGTCCAGGAAGGCCTGTTCGGCACCGGCGATGAAGTTGGACCTGGGCGCCCGAAATGCACCAATGGAAACGTTCGAGTCGATCGCCCACGCCTCGGCGAGGTAGTTGTCCACCGCACCGGCCGGGAACCGATTGGCGAAGAGCGGGCTTTCCGGAATGCCGCCGGCCCGCACGTGTAAGGCAGTGAGGTTGTCGTCGGCATCGAACGCGGCCCGGTAGGTCGCATGGTAGGACGGGCGATAAATGCCGTACGTCATGTCGTCTTCGCGCGTGTACACCAGCTTGATCGGGGCGTTCATCTTCTGGGAAATGGCCGCCACCTCCACCAGGAAGTGCCCGTAGAGCCTTCGGCCGAACCCGCCGCCCATGCGCGTCATCTGGATGTCCACCCTGCCGAGCGGGAGGCCCAGCCGGGCCGCCACGCTCCTCTCCATGTGCTCCGGCGTCTGGACCGGTCCCGCGAGCTCCGCCGAGCGGTCCGTGACGTTGGCGAAGAAGTTCATCGGTTCCATGCAGTTGTGCGCGAGGAAGGGAGCGGTGTAGCTGCGCTCCAGCACGCGCGCCGCATTCGCGAACGCCGTCTCCGGGTCGCCATCCCTGCGGACCACGTTCGCTGAACGGGCACCCAGTTCCGCCATCTGCGCAGCGTGCGTCCGACTGTCCTCGAGCCCCGCCGGCATCCGTCGCGAGCTCTTCGCGCCGGTGATGTAGTGGGCGTACGTGTCCAAGTACTCGTCCGTCGCTTCCCACTCCAGCTGCAGGGCCTTCTTGGCGTTCATGACCTCCCACGTCGTGTTCCCGACCACCACCACCAGGTCCGTGAAACACGTGGCATCGAACATGTGCTTGTCGTAGTCGGGCTCGAACGTGTTAATGGTGAAGACGTCCCTGATACCCGGCATCGCCCGGGCCGCCGTGTCGTCCACCGACTTCAGTTTCATGCCGAACGCCGGTGGGTGGGCGATCATCGCGATCAGCATCCCGTCGCGCTGGTAGTCCAGTCCGAACAGCGGTTGCCCGGTCACGATCTTGTGGCCGTCCACGTTCGGTCTCGGTGTCCCGATGATCGTGAAGTCCTTGACGTTCTTGAGCTCGACTTCTTCGGGTATGGGACGTTCCGCCGCAGCCGATGCCAGAGCACCGAAGCTTGCCGACCTGCCGCTGCCGGGATGGCGTAGCACACCCGCCGCGGTCGTGACGTCGGCCGCGGACACACCCCACGCCTGCGCCGCTGCTTCCCTGAGCATGTGTCTCGCCGCCGCGCCGGCCATACGCAGCCCCTGCCACCCCTGCCGGATGGACTGGCTGCCGCCGGCCAACTGCCGGGTGAAGATGTCCGTGTTGAGCGGGGCCTGTTCCACCACCACCTGGTGCCAGTCCACGTCCAGTTCTTCGGCCACGATCATGGGCATCGAGGTCTTCACGTTCTGCCCGATTTCCGGGTTCGGCGACATGATGGTGACCATGCCATCCGTACCGATCTTCACGAAGCCGTTGAGGTCGAACCATTCTTCCTGGACACGATCCAGCAAGTCGGTCGTCGGTTCGGAGCCGGCCAGCCAGCTGAAGCGGAGCATCATGCCGCCGCCCGCCAGCGCGGAGGCTTGCAGGAAGGTTCGTCGGTCGAGTGTCGTCTTAACGGTAGCCACGGTAGTTCTCGTTCGAATTGGTCGCGATCAGGGATATCAGGGTGGGCGTCACCGATTGTCTGCCGCCGTCTTGATGGCGGCGTGGATGCGCGTGTAGGTCCCGCAGCGACAGAGGTTGCCGCTCATCGCCCCGTCGATTTCGTCGTCGCTCGGCGACGGGTTCTGGGCCAGCAGTGCCGCGGCGGTCATAATCTGTCCCGCCTGGCAGTAGCCGCACTGTGGCACATCGTGTCCGAGCCATGCTTCCTGCACGGGATGGGTACCCTCCGGCGACAGCCCTTCGATCGTCGTCACCGGCTGATCCCCTACAATCGACACCGGCAAGATGCACGAGCGAACGGCCACGCCGTTCAGGTGGACCGTGCAGGCGCCGCACTGGGCGATGCCGCATCCATACTTGGTCCCCACCAACTGCAGGTGATCCCGCAGGACCCAGAGCAGGGGGGTATTCGGATCGACGTCTACGTCGACGTCATTGCCGTTGACAGAAAGCGTGAGCCGTGACATAGAGGCAGTGGATTGGAGTGAGGGACGTGTGCGTGACGGGTAGTCATGTGATTGCAATATAGCTGCGCGAAGCTTGCGATGATCAGGACTCCCTGCGGATGTCAGCGCCTACGTCGTCGATCTACGCTTCGGAAACGGCCGCTCAATGAACGGTCGCCTCGAAACTCATTGTAATGTTGTGATCTTCAGCAATCGCGACGGCGGGATTTGACGCGGCGTGAGCGAGCGCCGCACGGCGCAACGCGAACAGCGCGGATGGAAGCAGCGGCTGGCGCGGGTGCACCTGGAATGGGAGATTCCTCATCGACTCCTGGACACTCAAGTGGAGGCTCGAACGACCATGTCACGACTCTTACTCGTCATCGGCCTCGGGCTTCTCTGCCCGATTCCTTCCGGCGCGCAGAACACCGCACCGCGGATCATCGCCTTCGGTGCACATCCGGACGACGCGGAGCTCGAGGTGGGAGGCGTCGCCGCGCTCTGGGCACAAGAGGGGGCCAGGGTGAAGCTCGTCTCGATGACGAACGGCGATATCGGTCACTTCGAGATGGCGGGCGGACCGCTCGCCCAGCGCCGCCGCGCCGAAGTGCAGGCATGCGCCGACATCTTCGGCGTCACGACGGAGGTGCTCGACATCCACGACGGCGAGCTGATGCCCACGCTCGAGAATCGTCGGACGGTTGCGAGGCTCATCCGCGACTGGCAGGCCGATATCGTGATGTCCCACCGTCGCTATGACTATCACGCCGATCACCGCTACACCGGCGAGCTCGTGGAAGATGCGGCGGTCGTGGTCGTGGCGGCCTTCTTCGATCCGTATTCCCCACGCCTCGAGCGGAACCCCATCATCCTTCACTATCCGGATGATTTTCAGAAACCGTACCCCTTCCAACCCGACTTCGTGGTGGGTATCGACGATGCGGTGGAAAAGAAATGGGACTGCATCCGTGCGATGCCGTCACAGTTTGCGGATGCGGGCTCGTGGCAGGCGCGGTATCTGCCCGACGTTCCGGACGGCCCCGTGGAGCGACGGGAGTACATCCTCGAGGTCGTCAAGCGCCGGTATGAGGAGCAGGCGAACCGCTACCGCGATCGCCTGATCGAACTCTACGGCGAGGAACAAGGCCGCGAGATCAAGTACGCCGAGGCGTTTGAGATTTGCCAGTACGGGCGCCAGCCGACGATCGACGAATTGAAACAGCTATTCCCCACGTTTTGAGGAGACGCGGCGGCCGGCCATGCGGTTGATGTCGGTTGGTGGATCACGTCGGGACCATCGGAGGACTTCTCCATGCCCACCAGACATCATGCGACTATTTTATGGTGGTGTCGTGGCATGGAAACAACACGTGCACCGGATCATGCCTACATGGGTTCGGCCGGGCGTGCGGGCGCCGACAGGCGGCCTGATGTGATTCGGTCACCCTGCACATGGAGTATTTGGAGAATAGCATGCAGCTGAAAGATTACGATACAACCCGCCAGATGAGTGCTTCCGTCGTGAGCTCAACACGGATTACGCCCGAGAACACCGAGACGGAAATACGGCACATTGACCTCGCCGTGGACAGCTTCGACTTCAGCTATCAGGTCGGGCAAAGCATTGGGGTCTTGGTCCCGGGTCCCCATGCATTTGGCCAAAAGGAATACCTGCGTCTCTACTCTATTGCCGGCGGCAGTACGGCCGATGACTTCAAGCCGGTGATTTCGCTGTGCGTGAAGCGCTGCTTCTACATTGACGACTACAATGGCGAACGCTACGAGGGGAAGGCGTCCAACTACCTTTGCGATCTGAAGAAGGGCGACACTGTCACGTTGGTAGGCCCCTACCTTCGTGCTTTCACCCTGCCCCAGGAAAAGGACGCCAATCTGCTGATGATCGGGCTGGGTACTGGGATTGCCCCCTTCCGGGCCTTCATCAAGCACATCTACGGTGAACTGGGAGGTTGGGAGGGCGATGTGCGTCTGTATCACGGCGCCATGACCGGTATCGAACTGGCCTATATGAACGACCAGAACGCTGACCTGAAGTATTACTACGACGAAGACACCTTCAAGGCTTTCCAGGCGCTCAGTCCGCGTGCCCATTTCGACGTGCCGGTCGACTTGGAAGGGGCCATGACCCAGAACGCCGATGAAGTCTGGGCCCTGCTGCAGGACCCAAAAACGTACGTCTACGTGGCCGGTCTGAAGCAGATCAGCGAACTGCTGGACGAGGCGATGGTGAAGATTGTCGGTTCGCCTGAAACGTACGAGCAGCAGAAAGCAAAGATGTTCGACGAAGGCCGTTGGGCTGAGTTGATCTACTAGCGGCGGCAGGCCGACTGGGTGTGTGCGGGCATGGCATGATCACGAAGAGACCGACGGGACGATGAAGGCGGAGGGGAAACGCATGAACGTCTTCGAGCGCTACCTGAGTGTTTGGGTAGCGCTCTGTATGGTGCTGGGAGTCTTGGTCGGGAAGTCGTTCCCAGGGCTGGTCGAGGTATTTCAGGGCCTCGAGTTTGGCGACGGAAGCCATATCAACGTGCCAATCGCGGTCTTGATCTGGCTCATGATCTACCCGATGATGCTCAAGATCGACTTCAAGTCGATCAAGGACGTTGGGAAACGCCCCCGGGGCCTCTTCGTCACGCTCTTCGTGAACTGGCTCGTGAAGCCGTTCTCGATGGCCCTCTTCGGGTGGCTCTTCTTCCGCCACTTGTTCCTGCCGTGGATCGGGGAAGACCTCGCGAGCCAATACATCGCCGGCGTGATCATCCTGGCTGCAGCCCCGTGCACGGCCATGGTGTTCGTGTGGTCGTATCTCTCCGATGGCGACCCGGCGTACACGCTGGTGCAAGTTTCGGTCAACGACCTCATCATGCTCGTGGCGTTCGTCCCCATCGTGACGTTCCTCGTGTCCGGCACGTCCGGACTCGAGGTCCCATTCGCGGTCCTGCTGTACTCCGTCGTCATCTTCGTCGTCATTCCCTTGGTCGCCGGATCGCTCAGTCGTCGCGTGTTGTTGGCGCGGTACGGACGCAAGTGGTTCGAAGAGCGGTATCTCCCGCTCTTCGCCCCGATCACGGTACTGGCGTTGCTGGCCACGCTCGTGTTGATCTTCGCGTTTCAAGCCGAGAACATCACGACACGCTGGTTCCATGTGGTGCTCATTGCCATTCCTATCCTCCTGCAGGTGTACTTCAATTCCTCGCTCACGTACGGGCTCATGCGCCTGTTCAAAGTGCCGTATGCAGTTGCCGCTCCCGGCGCCCTCATCGGGGCGTCGAACTTCTTCGAGTTGGCCGTGGCAACGGCCATTGCGTTGTACGGCCCGGGATCGGGTGCGGCACTCGCCACGGTGGTGGGTGTGCTCGTTGAAGTCCCGGTCATGTTGTCCGTCTGTCGTGTGTGCGTGGCTACGAAACACTGGTTTGCCGAGCCGGCGCCGGTGGCGCCCGCTGCAATGAGTTCTCCGGTCAGCCCCAGTTCAGCGGGTTAGGCATTAGGCAGGATAGATCGATTGCGTGCGCCATCTAACAATCGGTTGCAGCTGGCCGGCGCCCACCGGGGTGGTGTTCTAAAAGGGCTCGATCCGGCTCTTCTTGCCTCAGAAGTCGAGTTCCAAATGCCATTTTAGACCTCGCATACGCGCTTCCTCAAAAACGCGGATGTAGTCTTCGAGGTCCTCGATCACAGCCTTAGTATCCGGAATTGATTTCGGTTCCTTACGTAGACTCCTAATAATCGCCGACGCCCAATCCACGCCTTCAGTCGCATCAAACCATTGCGGCTTCATGTCGGGCCCACCGAATTCGCTCAAATCCTGAAACGCGTAATCCTCGAAGCTTTTCAGCCCGAGGTGTTTTGCCACCTCGTTTACCGCGTTCAAGTGCTTCGTCAACATCTTTCCATCGACGACGGCATCGAAACCCGGATCGTCATCGTCAAGAACAATGAAGTAGGCGGTGCTCATATCTCTAGGACAAAGTGCATGAGTGAGGTTTGGGGTAGAAGTTACCCCATTTGTTACCCCACCTTCTCGGAACGACAAAGGCCCGACACCGCTAAGTGGTTGCGACATCGAGCCTTGGTGAGTCGGGACGGCGGGATTTGACGCGGCGTAAGCGAGCGCCGCAGGGCGCGACGCGAACAGAGCGCAAATCCCGTCGCCCCCCTGAACCCCATGCGACACGACAGAGGGATCGAGTCACGGCTGACGCACAGTGCGACAACTCGCGACCTAGCGGGTCGGCGCGTATCCTCTTTGCATGCTGACGCCGAGCTCGCGCATTTTGAATTCAACTTCTCGAGGGTGAACAAACAATGGCAGCGTTGTTGCCGCCAGAAAGGGCCGGTTGATGGGGTTCGGAGGCAGGAAGGGGACTACGACTCCTTGATCACGTCCGCACACTGGGACCTGCGCATACGGAGGTCGACGTGAACGTCGCGGAGGCCATGGTCGCGTCTCCTTCTCAAGTGGAACTACCGATCCGCGCCGAAGCGTTCGGTATCGAACGACTCCAGCAGCATGCGGAGAGCCTGGCACTGGCCCAACCTGTCGCTGATGCACGAGCCAAGGAACGTGAACTCCTTCCGCGTGTCCGCGAGAACGGGCGCGTGCTGCTTGCCGGGTACCGAAACATCGTCGGGGCGGTCCGACAGAAGAACGAGATCACGCAGGCCGAGGAGTGGATCCTCGACAACTTTCACGTTGTCGACGAGCAGGTCCGGGAAGTCAGGGACCACCTCCCGGGCAGCTTCTACAAACTCCTGCCGAAGATTGCCGAGGGCCGACATCTCGGGGGATACCCACGTGTCTACGGGCTCGCATGGGCGTATGTAGCGCATACCGACAGCCGGTTCGATCTGGAAACACTGCAGGCGTTCGTGCGCGCGTACCAGCACGTCCAACCCCTCGGGATCGGTGAACTCTGGGCAGTAGCAATCCACCTTCGCGTGGCCCTGCTCGAAAACCTGCGACGGTTATCGAAGCTCGTCATCCGGGCGCGCCACGGTCGCGCGCGCGCCGATGAGATGGCGGATCGCCTGCTCGGCCTGAGCGGCCTGCCCGCGCAACAGGTGGACCAGGTGTTGGGTCCGCTAGGTAGCGCTCGCTTGGGCAGCGCGTTCTCCGTGCAATTGCTGCAACGACTCCGCGACCAGACACGGTCCGTCACACCGGCGCTCGAGTGGCTGAACGAGAGACTGGCTGCCCAAGGAACATCCGCCAGCGAGGTAACGGCTCGAGCGCATCAAGCACAAGCCGCGGCGAACATCTCGGTTCGTAACGTCATCACCAGCATGCGGTGGATGTCCTCCATCAGCTGGTCAGCGTTTTTCGAGAACGTGAGCCTGGTGGACGAGACCCTCCGATCGGTTCCAGGGTTCGGAGAGATGGATTTTGCCACTCGCGACAAGTACCGAGCCGCCGTCGAGGAGTTGTCCCGCGGTTCGATGCGAACAGAACTGGAAGTGGCGCAGGGGGCGGTGACATTGGCCCGCGAGGCGAAGCGCGATCGAGAGCGTGCGTCACGCGAAGCCAATCCAGACGAGCGCTCTCCATCGAACGACCAGTCCGCGGTGCGTGCCATTCCCGAGCGTGCCGAGGAGGACCCTGGGTATTACTTGGTGTCGGCCGGCAGGTGGGCGTTCGAGAAGCTGCTGGGCTATCGGGTTCCGGTGCGAGTCCGGATCAGGCGAGCGTGGCGCGCTCACGCGGTCTCCGGCTATTTCGGATTGATCGGCGTGTTGACCGCACTGGTCCTCGCCGGCCCGCTGTTCGTGACCGGAACTGCGGGTGCGAGCGTGCCTGTCCTCATGCTCCTGGGGATTTTGGCCTTCGTACCCGCCTCTGATCTCGCCGTGTCGTTGGTCCATCGCTTGGTGGCTCTTGTCGTTCCACCCCGTTTGCTCTGCAAGCTGGAACTCCCTCACGGCGTGCCCGCCGACCAGCGAACGATGGTGGTGGTTCCCACGCTGCTCACCAGTCCAGCGGACATCGAAGAGTCCATCGAACGACTCCAGGTGCACTACTTGGCGAATCCTGAAGGCCATCTTCATTTCGCACTGCTCACCGATTGGAAGGATGCTCCCCTCGAGCACATGCCGGGCGACGACGAGCTCGTCGCCGCGCTGGCCGACGGAATCGCCATCCTCAACGAGCGATATGGGCGTCCGCCTGGAGGAGGGGACCGGTTCATCCTGTTGCATCGTCGACGTCTCTGGAACGAGAAGGAAGGCAAGTGGCTCGGTTGGGAGCGGAAGCGAGGGAAGCTGCGTGAATTGAACCGGCTTCTCCGTGGCGCCACCGATACGACGTTCATCCCCGTCAACGGCAAGCCACCCACGGTTCCCGATGGCGTTCGATACGTGATCACGTTGGACGCCGATACCCGACTCCCCCGGCGGGCCGCGTACCACCTCGTAGGCGCCATGGCCCACCCGCTGAATCGGCCGCAACTGGACCCCGAGGCGGGCCGGGTGGTCGAGGGGTATGGAATTCTGCAGCCGCGGATCACACCGTCCCTGCCCACTGGGCCGGGCAGTACGACCTACCAGCGAATCGTGTCTGGGCCTGGGGGCGTGGACCCCTATGCGGCTGCCGTCTCCGACGTCTATCAGGACCTGTTCAGAGAGGGGTCGTATACCGGTAAGGGGATCTACGACGTCGACGCCTTTGAGGCGGCGCTTGCCGGCCGGGTGCCGGAGAACGCGCTACTGAGTCACGATCTCTTCGAAGGATTGTTCGCGCGCGCCGGCTTGGTTACCGACATCGATCTGTTCGAGGAGTTCCCGACCAACTACGAGGTAGCTGCCCGCCGCAACCATCGGTGGGTACGGGGCGACTGGCAGCTCCTTCCTTGGATCCTCGGCCGCAACGATGGCGAACGCGGAAAGACGTCAGGCATTCCCGTGCACGGTCGATGGAAGATGCTGGACAACCTGCGACGCAGCCTCCTGGCGCCTGCGTCGTTCCTCCTTGGGGTCGCCGCGTGGACACTGCCTGGGGTGTCGCCGTTTCTCTGGACCTTTCTGTTCATCACGGCCATTGCGTTGCCGGGTTTCATGCCGGTTCTCGACGGCCTGATCCCCAGGCGCGAGGGGTTTTCCAAGCGCAGTCATCTGCGCGCCACCGGCCGAGACGTCCAGGTTGCCACGCTGCAAGTGTTGCTCGCGATCACGGTGCTGGCGCACCGGGCGCGGTACATGGCGGATGCCGTGGTGCGTACGCTCGGCAGGCTCTACATCACGAAGCGGCGCCTACTGGAATGGGTTCCCGCCGCGCAGGCTGGGTACGGCGTCGATTTGAAGCTTCGCGCGTTCTACTGGCACTTACGCTGGAGTGTTTTCCTCGGCGCGGTGGCGGGCGTTCTCTTCCTCGCGTTCAAACCATGGGCTTGGACGGTTGCGGGGCCGCTGGTGTCCCTGTGGATCCTGGCGCCCGTGTTGGCCTGGTGGGTGAGCGCTCCACAGGAGGTCTCTGAGACGCAGCGCCTTTCGCCGAGGGAAACGCGCACACTACGACTCACAGCCCGGCGAACGTGGCGCTTCTTCGAGACGTTCGTGACCGAAGAGGAGCACGCGCTCCCACCAGACAACTTCCAGGAAGATCCCGAGCCGGTCGTCGCTCATCGCACCTCGCCGACGAACATGGGGCTGTACCTCCTGAGCACAATGGCTGCGCGCGACTTCGGATGGATCGGGATCTCGGACATGTTGCGGCGACTCGAGGCCACGCTGACAACCATGACCTCCCTGCGCCGGGTTCATGGTCACTTCGCCAACTGGTACGACACGAGAGACCTCCGGCCACTCGATCCGATCTACGTCTCGACGGTCGATAGCGGAAATCTCGCCGGCCACCTCATAGCGTTGGCCCAGGGGTGCCGCGAATTGGTCAGGGCGCCGCTGTTCGGTCCCCGCGTCCTCGAAGGGATCCGGGACGCACTCGATCCGGTGATCGAAGCGGTCGACGGTGACGCGTTGGGAGCGCGCACCGAAATGGTCACGACGTCGCAGGCACGCGAGGCCTTGGCTGCGATGTCGGCGGTTCTGAGCGACCCGCCGTCCACGCTTCGTGAATGGGGGGAGCGGCTCGAGGAATTGGAGGCTCACGCGGAGAGCCTGGAGGACATCGTTCACACACTTTCGGCTGCTGCGGGGACAGCAACCGGTTCGGAGGTTTCGGCATGGGCGACCGCCGTTCATGAGACGGTCCGGAGTCACGCGCGTGATCTAGCGATGGTTCGGGCCGAGGGTCCGGACTCCACATCGGAAGCGACAACCACGCTCGAGCACCGCCTCTCGGCGGTGGCCCTCCAAGCAGAGCAGATGGCCCATGCGATGGACTTCCGGTTCCTCTTCGACCCGTCGCGCAGGTTGTTCTCCATCGGGTTCCGCGTGGCCGACAACACGCTCGACCCAAGCTGTTACGACCTGCTGGCCTCGGAGGCGAGACTCGCGAGCTTCATCGCGATCGCCAAGAGCGACGTAACGCCGCGGCATTGGTTCCTCCTCGGCCGGGCCCTCACGCCGGTGGGGCGCGGCGCGGCGCTGGTTTCCTGGTCGGGATCGATGTTCGAGTATCTGATGCCGCTTCTGGTGATGGAACAACCGTCTCGGAGCCTGCTGGACCTCACCTGTCGCCTCGTGGTTGGACGCCAAATACGGTACGGTGCGGAACGAGGCGTTCCGTGGGGAGTTTCCGAATCCGCCTACAACGTGAGGAACGTCGAGCTCACCTATCAATACTCGGACTTCGGTGTGCCCGGTCTGGGACTCAAGCGCGGATTGTTCGAGGACGTGGTGGTGGCGCCCTACGCCACGGCACTCGCGGCGATGGTCGACCCGAAAGCGGCTATCGCCAATGTCTCCCGTCTTCGCGATGCCGGCGCACGCGGTCCTTATGGGTTCTACGAAGCCTTGGATTTCACACCATCGCGACTACCCGAGACGGCACACGTGGCCATCGTTCGGGCGTACATGGCCCACCATCAGGGGATGACGATCGTCGCCCTGGGGAACGTCGTTCACGACGGTCTCACCCAGCGACGCTTCCACGCCCATCCCATGGTCCAGGCGTCGGAGCTCCTGCTGCAGGAGCGCACGCCACGTGCGGTGGCCGTCACCCGACCGCGCGGCGAGGAAGTGGAAGTGGCCGTCCATGTTCGCGACCTCGTGCCGTCGACCCTGCGCGTGTTCGAGTCGCCGCACGATATCCCGCCACGCACCCACCTCCTCTCGAACGGTCGGTATCTGGTCATGGTCACCGCCGCGGGCTCCGGTTTCAGTCGATGGCACGACCTTGCCGTCACGCGTTGGCGTGAGGATACCACACGGGATTGTTGGGGAGCCTTTCTCTTCTTGCGGGACGCAAAGACGGGTGACGTGTGGTCGGCCGGGTTCCAGCCGAGTGGCACCGAAATGGACGAATACGACGTCGTCTATGCGGAAGACCGCGCCAAGATCATGCAGCGCGATCGGTCACTCTCCATCGCGCTCGAGATCGTGGTCTCGCCCGAGGATGACGCCGAACTGCGCCAGCTCACGGTGACCAATCTCGAGCACCACTATCGTGAGATCGATGTGACTTCGTATGCCGAAGTTGCCCTGACGCCACAGGCCGCGGACGAGGCCCATCCGGCCTTTTCGAATCTCTTCGTGGAAACGGAGATCGTTCCCGAACTCGAGACGCTGCTGGCCACCCGACGCCCCCGCTCCGCCGATGAGCAACAGCCGTGGCTGGCGCATGTCGCGTCGATCGACGGGGAGGTGATCGGCGCCTGTCAGTACGAGAGCGCGCGCACACGTTTTCTGGGCCGGGGCCGGTGGATACGAACGGCAGTCTCGTTGATGGAGGGCGAGCCGCTCACCAACAGCACCGGGACGGTGCTGGATCCGATCGTCAGTCTCCGGTATCGAGTCGCGATTCCTGCGGGCGGAACGGTCCGTCTCGTGTTCACGAATCTGGTGGCGCCGTCACGAGACGAAGCCCTCGACCTGGCGGAGAAGTACCGTCACCCGGGAACGTTCGAACGAGAGAGTTCTCTGGCCTGGATGTATGCGCAGGTGCAGCTGCACCATCTCAGGATCACCCAAGACGATGCGCACCTCTATCAACGTCTGGCCAATCGTCTGCTCTACAACGATCGCACGTTGCGCACCACACCCGAGGAGCTGGCCACGAACCGCCTAGGTCCCTCGGGACTCTGGCCGCACGGCATCTCCGGCGATCTCCCGATTGCCCTGGTACGCATCGAGCAGGAAGAAGAGCGGGATGTCGCGAGACAGCTGCTTCGGGCGCACGAGTACTGGCGGCTGAAGGGGATATCCGCCGACCTGGTGATCCTCAATGCCAAAGGTGCCTCCTACGCGCAGGACCTCCAGGAGTACTTCGAAGCCATGGCACGAGCCAGCCAATCCGGGGTTGACCGCAAGGCGGATGGGAGACCGGGGGACGTCTTCGTGCTGCGAGAGGACCTGTTGCCGTCGGAGGATCTCGTCTTGCTGCGTTCGGCGGCACGCCTGGTGATCCTGGCGAGTCGAGGGACGCTGTCCGAGCAAGTGATCCGACTCCAGCGCTCGCGACCGGGGCCGGTGCCGCCCCGACTCCGCTCACCCCGCGAGGACGGGGAGCCAGTCTCTCCTCCGTCGCTCGACCTTCAATACTTCAACGGGTTGGGGGGATTCTCGCGTGACGGCCGCGAGCACGTCACCGTGCTGGGGCAGGGGCAGTGGACGCCGGCTCCCTGGATCAACGTCGTCGCGAACCCGGACTTCGGATTCCAGGTTTCCGAGTCGGGGTCCGGCTCCACCTGGTCGGTCAACAGCCGGGAGAACAAGCTGACGCCGTGGTCGAACGATCCCGTCAGCGACACGCCGGGCGAGGCGTTCTTCTTGCGCGATCTGGACAGTGGTCTACTCTGGGGGCCGACGTGTCTTCCAATCCGCGAAGACACCTCGCCCTATGTCGTCCGGCACGGGCAGGGGTACAGTCGCTTCGAGCACGCGTCCCACGGCATCGCGGCGGAGCTGTTGCAGTTCGTGCCACCGGACGACCCCATCAAGATCTCGCGCCTTACCGTGGTGAACGAGTCCGGCCGCAAACGTCGGCTTTCGATCACGGCCTATGCCGAGTGGGTCCTGGGTGTGACGCGCAGCCGCTCGGCGCCTCACGTGGTTACCGAAGTCGATCAGGAAACCGGAGCCATCTTTGCGCGGAACGCCTGGAACGGTGAGTTTGCGGGTCGGGTCGCGTTCGCAGACCTGGGTGGGCGACAAACGTCTTGGACCGGTGATCGCCTCGAGTTCCTGGGCCGCAATGGGAGTCTCGATCACCCGGCATCGCTCGAGCGCGGCGATGAGCTATCGGGACAGATTGGCGCGACCCTGGACCCGTGCGCGGCGTTGCAGACGGAGCTGGAACTCCAGCCGGGGGAACGCGCCGAAGTGCTGTTCCTGCTTGGACAGGGAGAAAGTCGCGAACAGGCGCGCAGACTGATCGCGCACTATCGAGGGGAGGATTGCGGGGCGCTGCTCCGCCAGGTCCAGGCACGGTGGGACACGGTACTCGGCACGGTGCAGGTCCGGACACCGGACGCGTCGATGGATCTGCTGCTCAACCGTTGGCTCCTGTATCAGACACTCTCCTGTCGTGTGTGGTCGCGTTCCGCCTTCTACCAGTCCGGAGGCGCGTTCGGGTTTCGCGACCAACTCCAGGATGTCATGGCGCTGTTGGTGGCGCGACCCGATCTCGCGCGCGAGCACATCGTGCGCGCGGCCGCCCGCCAGTTCCGTGAAGGAGACGTCCAACATTGGTGGCATCCCCCCACTGGGCGCGGGGTACGGACGCGGATCTCCGACGACCGTCTGTGGCTGCCCTATGCCGTCGTTCAGTATCTCGCCGTCACCGAGGACTGGAGCCTGCTCGACGAGACGATCCCATGGCTCAAGGGTCCCACCCTCGAGGAGCACGAGCAAGAATCCTATTTCCAACCCGAGGTCGACGAAAACCGATCGACCCTGTTCGAGCATTGTGCGCGTTCGCTGGATCGAAGTCTCGACGTGGGTAGTCACGGTCTGCCGTTGATTGGTGCGGGAGACTGGAACGACGGGATGAACCGCGTCGGTCGAGAGGGTCGTGGGGAGAGCGTGTGGCTGGGTTGGTTTCTCCATCTGAACTTGAGCGAGTTCGCGCGCATCGCCGATCGCCGTTCGGAAACGAAGCGTGCGGCGCGGTGGCGAAAGCGGGCCAAGGCGCTGCTCGCCTCGTTGGAGAAGGAGGCGTGGGACGGTGAGTGGTACATGCGAGCCTTCTTCGACGACGGAGTGCCCCTCGGATCGGCGCAGAACGACGAATGCCAGATCGATGCGATTGCCCAGTCGTGGGCCGTTCTTTCCGGCGCAGGCGATCTGGACCGTGCGCGCCAGGCCATGGAATCGGTCGAACGTCGGCTCGTCCGTCAGGACGACCGGCTCGCGCTCCTCTTCTCCCCTCCCTTCGACCAGACAGCGAAGGATCCCGGCTACATCAAAGGCTACCTCCCCGGCCTCCGGGAGAACGGTGGGCAGTACACCCATGCCGCGATCTGGTCGGTGATTGCGTTCACTCGGCTGGGTGAGGGTGACAAGAGCTTCGCTCTCTTCGATCTGCTCAATCCAATTCACCATGCGCGCCGCCGCGCGAGTGCTCACCGCTACAAGGTGGAGCCCTACGCCGTCGCCGCCGATGTCTACTCGGCACCCGACCACGGTGGACGGGGAGGATGGACATGGTACACTGGTGCTGCCGCGTGGCTCTATCGCGCTGGACTGGAGTCGATTCTCGGATTCCGCAAGCGTGGTTTGGCGCTCGCAATCGATCCGTGCATTCCCCGAGATTGGAAACGCTTCGAAATCGACTATCGTCATGGCGAGACGCTCTATCGAATCACGGTAGAGAACCCGAATGCGGTTTGTCGCGGCGTGGCAAGCATTATTCTCAATGGGAATCCCATCTCGGACGACGCACTCATTCCCCTCGCGGACGACGGTCTGGAGCACCGAGTCCGCGTCGTGCTCGGGTAGGCGGCGCTCCGCACCCTCCGTTAAACAGGCGCGTGCGCAGATCCATGAGTTCCGAGGCGAGCACAGTTGGCACCCAAGCACGAAAAACGAACGGCCGTTCAACGAACGGCCGCCTCGTCACTCTAAGTGATGTTGTGACTTACTTGAGTCGGGACGGCGGGATTTGACGCGGTGCGACCCTGAGGCGGCGTAGCCGCCGACGGGGAGAGAGCGGATCAAGCATCTGCGCCAGCAGATGCGCCGATCAACCCGCGACCCCCTGAACCCCATAGCTGGCCTAGTTTCCCCACCTTCTTCGCCTTCAGCTCTTCGAGCCAATGCAATACCACTACGATGTCAACGTATTGGTCACCGGATTTCACCATCACGAATCCCTCACCAGACGGGTGAATATCATAGTTTCCGTCTGGTGTTGATGAGCCATATCAAGAAGCGAAGGGGCGATGGTGCCGACGAGGTGACCGCAGCGTATGACGGGGCACGAGTCCGTCTGAGACCCGTACTGACGACAGCGCTCGTTGCGTCACTTGGATTCGTCCCCATGGCGTTGGCAACCGGTGCCGGTGCCGAGGTCCAAAAGCCTTTGGCGACGGTCGTCATCGGTGGGCTTATCACCTCGACACTCTTAACGCTGGTGGTGCTCCCGACGCTGTACGCCTGGGTCGAGTCTCGGCGGCAATAGTTGATGCCGAGGGCCTCCTAATGGCCAGCGCACGACCATCGCCGTGGAAGACCGCAGCCGCGCGACACACATACGCCTCCGGATTCTTGTGGATCACCGGCATGGCCTGGGCGTTCGTCGCTGACAGTCCGGATGTAGCCGGCTGGCTTCGGGTGCGGGGCGACGGTCCAGGACTCGTCCTGCTTGCCAGCGCAGTCGTGGGGGGGTGGAACTTCTTCCCCAAGGCACTGCGGGGCGTGCGCCGCGGCCACCTGGACATGAACTTCTTGATGACCGTCGCCATCATCGGGGCTCTTGGCATTGGGGAGCCCATCGAAGCCGCTGCGATTGCCGCACTGTTCTCGTTCGCCGAATTGCTCGAGGCCGCTGCGGTGACACGCGCACGACGGTCGATCGAAGCACTCGTAAAACTCGCACCTGAGACCGCACGAATCATCGGCGATGACGGACGAGAGGTCGAGGTCGCGACTTCCGCTCTCAGGATTGGGGATCGTGTCCGGGTGCGCCCCGGGGAATCCATCCCCATCGATGGAATCGTCGTCGACGGCGAATCCGCCGTGGATGAAGCCACGGTCACCGGCGAGTCGGTACCTATCACGAAGAACCTGGGTGCCAGCGTCTACGCGAGCACGTTGGTCGTGGAGGGATACCTCGAAATCGAGGCGACCGCGGACGCCGGTGACACCACCCTGGACCGCATCGTGAAGCTGGTCCGCGAAGCACAGTCGCGACGGTCGCCCACCGAGCAGTTCGTCGATCGGTTCGCGCGATACTACACGCCGATCGTCACGGCGCTGGCCGCTGCCACCATGATCGTGCCACCCCTAGTTGGATTGGGCTCGGGCCTCGAGTGGTTCACGCGTGGACTCACCCTGCTGGTCATCGCCTGCCCCTGCGCACTCGTGATCGCCACACCGGTGACCATCGTGAGTGCGCTCACCAGCGCCGCCCACCACGGGGTGCTCATCAAGGGTGGTGAATACGTTGAGGAACTGGGCAGAACCTGTGCGATGGCATTCGACAAGACGGGATCGCTCACAACCGGTCGTCTGGAGGTCACGGACATTGAAGGCCTGGACGGTACCGGAGTTTCCTCTGTTCTCGCACAGGCTGCGGCAGTGGAGCGACGGTCGGAACACCCAATCGCCCGAGCGATCGTGGAGTACCACGACGACGCGTCAGTCGACTTGCCTCACCCAACGCAGGTCGTGGATTTCGAATCGTCCGTCGGTCGCGGCGTCACCGCCTGGGTCGACGGGAACGTCGTGCGCGTTGGTACGCCAGACCTCTTCCCGGATGTCGTGATCCCTCCGCGGTTCGCGGAGTTGCAGGAAGCGGGCAAGACGGTGGTGCTGGTGGGGAATCATGACGGCATTGCCGGTCTCATCGCCCTTGCCGATGCGGCACGCCCGGAGGCGCCATACGTGTTGCGACGGCTGCGCGAACTTGGGATCCACGAACAGATCATGCTCACCGGTGACCACGAGCGCGTCGCTCGCCGGATTGGCGCCGCCCTCGGGATCGATCAGATCGAGGCCGGCCTGCTCCCGGAAGAAAAAGTGCGCAGCGTGGAGCAGCTCCGAAGCACGCACACGAGCGTGGCGATGCTCGGCGATGGAGTCAACGACGCGCCAGCGCTCGCCGCTGCCAGTGTCGGGATCGCCATGGGAGCGGCCGGATCGCCCGCAACGGTAGAAACGGCCGATGTCGCCCTCATGGCCGACGATCTACACATGTTGCCCTATGCGGTACGGGTCGCCCGGATGGCCCGGCGCCTCGTCCGGTTCAACATCGCGGCGGCGCTGGGGCTCAAGATGCTCTTGGCTGTGGGCGCGGTAACCGGGTTCGTGTCCCTCTTGATTGCTGTGTTGGTTGGGGACATGGGCGCGTCCTTGACGGTGACGCTCAACGCAATGCGACTGACGAGGCTGAAATGAACTGCTTGAGAACGGCGCTACAACGCACGTGGTGGCTCTTGACGGTGGCAGGCTGCTTGCCTCCCGCAGACGACGTGGCCCACGTCGTGATCATGCCGGAGGACGCCGTCATCGTGACGGGGGATTCACTTCTCCTCCTCGCAGAGGTTCGTGATGTCGGGGATCACTTCACAGGGAACCAACCGGACGCGTGGGCTTCATTGGATACGATGGATGCAACGGTGTCGCAAAGTGGCCGCGTTGTTGGCCAAGGCCAAGGAACAACTAGCGTGGCGGACTTGTGATCCGCTCATGCGGTAGTAGTTGATTCTTCGGCGTGGCTTCACGATCGGTTCACACTGACCGTCGCATTCTTCTTCGTGTTACATGACATCGCGTCCCAGGAGGATGAGCATGACCAGGAGGTATTCCGTGTTGGTAGCGCTCGGTGGGTTGCTCTTGACCGCCGCCGCTTGCGCTGACAACTCGACCGATCCGGGCGAGAGGGCTGTTCTCACGTCCGTGACACCTGCCGGCGGCGCTACTGCGGTGGATCCCAACACGACCGTCGCGGTCGAGTTCTCGCATCCGATGCGGCCGCGCATGGAGCAATACATGGCAGTGCACCGGGACGACCTCGGTGGCCCGCTTGTTTCGGGATCGTGGATGTGGTCACCGGACGCGACCCTGTGTGTATTCCGACCTGACGTACCGTTTGAGCACCAGACGCAATATGTCCTTCATGTCGGAGGTGGCATGCAGGACGTGCACGATCATCACGTCGACTTCGGTCAGGGGGAAGCGCACATGGGCGGCCACATGATCGACGATGAC
>CAMYLY010000014.1 GCA_947259405.1 uncultured Gemmatimonadales bacterium
ACGGTCGTGGGAGCAGCGTGGCCTCGAGCGGTCGGAGCACATCGGGAAGGTCTTGGTCGACCCGCGGAACAGCGACGTGGTGTTCGTCGCCGCTGAGGGACCGCTGTGGGCGTCCGGCGGCGACCGCGGGCTCTACAAGACGAGGGATGGCGGCGTCACGTGGCAGCACGTGCTGAACATCGACGCCAACACCGGCGTGACCGACGTCGAGTTCAACCCTGCCAATCCGGACGTCATGTACGCGGCCGCGTATCAACGCCGGCGGCACATCTGGTCGTTCCTCGCCGGCGGACCTCAATCGGGCATCTACAAGTCGGTCGATGGCGGGGATACCTGGCGCCGTATCGAGGTCGGCCTTCCCGATGGTGACATGGGGAAGATTGGGCTCGCGGTCACGGCCGCCAACCCGGAGTTGGTGTACGCCACCATCGAGGCCGATGATTCCGACCGCGGCTTCTATCGATCGCTGGACCAGGGGGAGAGCTGGGAACGTCGCAACTCGTACGTATCGGGCGGGACTGGGGAACACTACTATCAGGAAATCGAAGCGTCCCCGGTCGATCCCGACGTCGTGTATCAGATGGACGTATTCATTCACGTGACGCGCGACGGTGGTGCGACCTTCTCCAACCTCGGCACGGGTCGCGAGAAACACAGCGACAATCACGCGATGTGGATCGATCCCGATGATCCCACGCACGCGATCGTCGGCACTGATGGTGGATTGTACGAGACGTTCGACGACGGCGTGACCTACCGCCACTTCGAGAACCTGCCGATATCCCAATTCTACTTCGGCGCCCTCGACAACAGCGCGCCCTTCTACAACATCTTGGGCGGCGCCCAGGACCTGGGAACACTCTTCGGTCCGTCACGCACCACCAACGTCGAAGGCGTGCGCAACCGCGACTGGTACGTGCCCATGGGTGCGGACGGGGCGGACGTGGCATTCGACCCCGACGATCCGAATACGTTCTACATCGAGACGCAGCAGGGCAACCTGTACCGGTACGACAAGCGCAGCGAAGAAGCCCTCGACATTCAGCCGCAGCCGGCGCCCGGTGATCCGCCGGAGCGCTGGACCTGGAACGCGCCCATTCACATCAGCCCGCATGCCTCGAACCGCATCTACTTCGGATCGCAACGCCTGTGGCGAAGTGACGATCGTGGTAACTCCTGGACGGCCATCAGCGGCGATCTCACGACGAACACGAATCGCTACGAACTGGAAATGATGGACGACCGCGTGTGGAGTGTGAATGCCCTGTACCACAACGGCGCAATGTCCAAGTACGCGACGATCACGGGAATCTCCGAATCACCGGTCGCCGAGGGCCTCATCTACACGGGGAGCGACGACGGACTCATTCACGTGACGGAAGACGGCGGTGCCAACTGGCGGCGGGCTGGAGGCCTGCCCGGTGTCCCCGAACGCTCGTTCATCAACGACGTCGAAGCCTCCCAGCACGATGCCTCCGTGGTGTTCGCTGCCGCCGATGCGCACAAGACGGGCGACTTCACACCGTACCTGTTCCGCAGTACCGACGGCGGGAGCAGTTGGCGCTCGATCACTGGCGACCTACCCGCGCAGACCATCGTCTGGGCCATTCAACAGGATCACGTGGCCCCCGGCCTGCTGTTCATCGGCACGGAATACGGTCTCTATTTCAGCGTGAACGGTGGCACCAATTGGACGAAGATGAGTGGTGCACCCACCATTTCATTCCGCGACGTCGATATCCACCGGCGCGACAACGACGTGGTGGGGACGAGCTTCGGGCGCGGGTTCTTCGTACTGGATGACTACACTCCGCTCCGCGCCATGGCCGGAGGTGCGATGGCCAGCGGCAGTACCGTCCTCCCCGTTCGCGACGCGTGGTGGTACGTGCCGTACGTGCCAATGCAGGCGCCCGGCAAACCCACGCTTGGCAGTGACGACTACACCGGGGCGAATCCACCGTTTGGCGCAACGTTCACGTACTACCTGAGTGACGTTCCTTCCACCCTCCGTGAGGCGCGGCGCGATGCGGAGCGGCGGCTTCGCGAGCAGGGAGCCGACGTTCCCTTCCCCGGTTGGGACGCTCTCCGCCGGGAAGCGATCGAGAGCGGGCCGCAAGTCCTGCTCGAGATCCGTGATGCACAGAATGAGCCCGTGCGCTGGCTCCAAGGATCCACAACGGCGGGCGTGCATCGCGTGAGCTGGGACCTTCGCCGCCCAGCTCCGGATCCGATCGATCTCGTCGTTCCGGACTTCATCCCTCCGTGGGCCGGTGACCCTCAAGGACCCCTGGCGCCCCCCGGTCGTTACAGCGTGCAACTGCTCCTCATCTCGAGCGCCGGTGTCCGGACGCTTGGCGCGCCGCAGTCGTTCGAGGTCAAGCCGGTCCCGACCGCTCCCTCAGGAACGGACTTCGTAGCGGTCGCCGCCTTCCAAGAAGAAGCAGGAGAGTTGATGCGACAGGTGACGAGCGCGAGCGAGGAGATTGGACGCGCCCGCGACCGGTTGCGACACATGCGGGCAGCTTTGTTGCAGGCCCCGCGTGCAGGGCCCGAGCTGTTCGGTCGCCTGGACGATCTCAATGCCGAGTTGACCGCGCTCCGAACCCGCCTGAACGGCGACCAGGTGCGTGGCCAGTTCAACGAGTCGACGGTGCGGTCGATTCAGAACCGCGTCGGTCGCGTGGTAGGCAGTCATTGGGAGACCCGGCAGACGCCGACAGCCACGCAGCAACGCAACCTGGAAATCGCCCGCACCGGCTTTGGGAGCGTGCGACATGAACTGAGCACTCTGCTCGACACGACCCTACCACAGTTGGAGGCCGCACTCGAAGCGGCTGGGGCGCCGTGGACGCCGGGCCGACGACTGCCCGGACCCTGACGCCGCGAACCGAACGGCGAGACCGATGGACGTAACCCGGAAGACGTTCGAGCGCATCGTCCGCGACACGCTCGACCGTCTTCCAGAGCAATTCCGGTACGCTTTGGAGAACGTCGCGATCGTCGTGGAGGACGAGCCATCGTTCGCAGATGGTGATAAGGAGTTACTGGGGCTGTACGAGGGGACCCCGCTCTCGGACCGCGGCCCCGGGCACATCGGCCTGCCCGACCGTATTAGGATCTTCCGCGGTCCGATCCTACGAATCTGTCAGAGCGAAGATGACGTCGCCATAGAGATCCGCGACACGGTGATCCACGAACTCGGCCATCACATGGGCTTGGACGACCACGAGATGCCGTACTGAGGACGGTAAGGCGGTAAGGTCAGAATGCGATCAGGGCGTAACCGTCCGACTGGTACAACACCAGCGCCGTCATGGCGGATAGCGCGATCTTCGCTTCTGGTACGATGAGTTCCTTGTAGAACCCACGGGACATGGCCGACTGGCCGCAGAGTACGATCTCAACGCCCGCCTCGGCCAGCGCGTTGATCAATTCCCTGTCAGGGTTGTCCACGCTGAACTTGTCCCGATACACCTCATTCTGGAGAAGCGCACGCGAGGCCGAACCGTGCAGGACGAGGACGGCGTGCACATTCGCTGACGGAACGCCCGCCTGGGCGTGCATGTTCAGGTACCGTGCTACCGTCTCGATGCGACGGTTGAGTGCACCCGTGCTCTCCGGGGCCAGCGCAACATCGAACACCGCGCGGTACCGCCGGTCCGGCGGCGTCGGCAGGTCCACGGAATCGATGGCATAGACGGCGCCGAAGCCATCGATCACCGGACCGGAGGCCGGCGCGGACTGCCCGAAGCCGAGGGTGGGGGTGAATGAGATAACGACAGCCAACATGAACGGGACTGGGCGCATGACGGTGCCTCCGGGAGATCGGTGGATCACGACGGTGTTCTAACAACAGAGCCACGGTCGTAGAATCCAACCGTGGCTCCTGGAGTCGGCGCCTCCAACGCTCACATCTGTTCCACGTTGATCTCACTGACGTGGACATCCAGCGCGTGATTGAGACGCAAGCCGAGGCCGCCGTCAGTGGCGAGTTCAGCGCGGGGCAGACTACGCACCTTGGTGCCGTTGACGTAGAAATCCACGTTGCTGGCACCGACCGTCACTGAGAGAACGTTCTCAGCCGTGCCCTCACCAGGCCACTTCTCGATCGCGTCGGATGCGGTCCATCCCACCACGGTGGGCGCGTCGGTACCCATACGCTTCTTGATGATGTACTCGCCGGTATCGCGTAGCAGGAAGTACGAGTAGGCCTGATTGTCTCCTTGCAGATCACTGCCACCGAAAAAGATCCCGTACGCCTCGCGGTGCCGCTGACCGGGATCGAACAGGAAGATCTTTGCGGTAACCGTGTATTCCCCCGACGCCTGCCAACTCGGGTCGTAGTAGATCCCCGCCCCCCGACCGGTCGTGATGTGCCACCCGGGCTCCATGACCACGAGTTTCTCCACGTCTGCTTCCGTGACGCCCGCACGATCGAATCGCACCATCCAACCAGCCGGCCGCTCCTCCTGGGCCTCCAACACCGGCGCCATTAGCGCCGCCAACAACAAGAACCTCACTGCACGCATGCGAACTGCTCCTGTGAATCGAGAGGCGGAAAATACCCTCCGGACCCGATTTTGTCCCCTGCCCTCTCGGATCCAATCCCCACCGTCTCTACTGCCCGCTCTATCCCCTCTATCCCCTCTACCCCCTATCTTCTCTCATGCCTGTCACCGACTCTTATAAGGAATACGTCACCGAGCAGCTCAGTCGCGTGCAACGGGTCACCTCTCGACGCCTCTTCGGCGGGGTCGGGTTTTACGCCGGCACCTTCTTCTTTGCGATCATCGACGACGATGTCCTGTACTTCAAGGTCGACGACGGAAACCGGCCGGACTACGAGGCCAAGCGAATGGAGCCATTCCGGCCGTTCGGGCCCGGCACCACGCCCATGCAATACTATGCGGTTCCCGGCGAGGTTCTGGACGATGTGGACGAACTGGGTGGGTGGATGGCCAAGGCCATCTGGGCCGCGCGCAGCCGGAAGAAACGGCGCTAGCGCGACGTGACGTCGGGCCGCTTCCGCACGTTGAGCCAGGCCCTCATCGCTCGCGCGTCGAGCGTCATTGAGCGCGGCGTTGAGAAGATCTCAACGTTGGGCGTCGACGAAAACACCCTCCTTCTCTTCTTCGCACTGTTGATTGGCTCCGCGGTGGGCGTCGCCGTCGTTGCCTTCTACAGACTGATCGACCTGGCCCAGCTGGTGTCGCTTGGCACCGTAGCCCGCCTGACGGGGATCGGGAACCTCGCCATCACGCTCGTCGTCGTTGCTGGGTTGTTCGTGGCTCGCCTGTTGGTCAAATACGGGACCGCTGACTCCGAGGGTGAGAACGTCCCCGACGTGATGCGAGCCGTCGCCAAAGGCGGTGGCGTGGTGCATACGGGGCCGGTGGCCGTCAAGACGGCGGCCACCGCACTCGCCATTGGGACGGGTGGCGCCGTCGGGGCCGAGGGGCCGGTGGCCGTGGCTGGATCGGCCCTGGGATCCAAGATCGGTCGATTCTTCCGGTCGGGCCCACAGCGGTTGCGGCTCCTCGTGTCGTGCGGTGCGGCGGCCGGGATTTCGGCCGCGTTCAACGCACCCATCGCCGGAGTGTTCTTCTCTCTCGAGAAGATCATCGGCACCTTCGGGGTGAGTGCGTTTCCACCCATACTCGTGGCCAGCGTTATCGCCGCGGCAATCTCACGATCCGCGTTTGGCGACTCGCCCGTCATCGCGATTCCCACAGAGTACGGCTTGGGTGGCGCCGATGAGCTGCTGCTGTACGCGGGGCTTGGCATCGCGTGCGGCGTCGTCGCAATGGCGTTCATCCGGTTCGTCTATGCGACGGAGGACGCGCTCGAACGACTGCCCAACTACTGGCTCCGACTCCTCGTAGCGGCGCTCGCGGTCGGGATCCTCAATCTGGTCTTCAAAGAAGATCTTTGGGGCCGCGGGCATGTGTCGCTCTCGATCGAGATCGTGAGCGTGCGAAGTGGGCTGTTCCTTCTTGGCCTCTGCGTCGCCAAGCTCGTCGCCACCGCGTTCACGTTGGCGGCGGTTCGCGCGGGTGGAATCTTCACACCGGCTCTCGTCATCGGCGCGACACTCGCGGGCGGGCTGGCAGCACTCGGTCGCGCCTATGCCGGTCTCGACATCATTCCGGAGGCCTTCGCCGTCGTTGGCATGACCGGCGTCGTTGCCGCAACCACGCACGCGCCGCTCACGGCGATCATGATCGTCTTTGAGATGACCAGCGACTACGCGCTGATTCTCCCCCTGATGCTGTGCGGCGCCATCGCCTACATCACCACTCGACGCCTGCACCCGAACTCGATGTACTCCGAATGGCTGGTCCGCCGCGGCGAAAACATCCACGCCGGCCGTGACACCGCGATTCTTGAGCGCCTACGCGTGCGAGAATTCCTGAATGATGACCCAGACGTCATCAATGAAGGCGCCACGGTCGTCCAAATCATGCGGGCGATCGGGCAGAGTACGCAGATCGAATTTCCAGTGCTGGATGGGGACCTCAAGCTCATAGGCATGCTGACGTACGCAGATTTGCGGACCGTGCTTACGGACCCGGAGCGATATGCAGATCTGGTAGTGGCAGGTGATATCGCCGCCGAGCAGTTCGAATTCGTGTCGCCACGCGATTCGCTCCGCGACGCGCTCCAGAAACTGGCAGTGCGCGGGAGCCATCTGGTTCCCGTCGTTGGCGACGCTGATCCTCACAAGCTCTTGGGCGTGATTGGGCGGCAAGAGATCCTGGCGGCGTACGACCGGGAACTGTTACGGCAGGGCTAAGGTAAAGTCTTCGTTGACTTTCCAGATCGGCATGGGTAATCTCGCGGCACCTAGTACGGGGAAGACGGGCATGGAATCGAGATCAAGTTCTGGACCGAACGCAGTCGACCGGATGCGCGTCCTCGGACGGCTCCTCCCAGCGCTCGTAGTCAATCTTGCACTCGGCGCCGCCGACGTGCGCGCCCAGGGATTCCAGGTGAACGAGCACGGGACGTGTGCCCAGGGACGTGCCGGCACAGGCGTCGCCAAGTCGTGCGGTGACGGATCGGCCATCTGGTTCAACCCCGCGCTCCTCGCCGGCGTGCGCGGATGGACCGTGAGCTTCGGGACGACACTCATTGCGACCACCGGCGGCTTCACCGATGACTTCACTGGCCGCACTACCGATCTCGATAACTCCCCGATCCCAGTTCCGTTCTTCTACGCGACGTACGGGATCACGGAGAAGCTCACCGCCGGTTTCGGACTTTACGTACCGTACGGTTTGGGGACGCAGTGGCCGCTCGATACGGCACTGAGCGCCGCTGAGCTGGAGGCGAGTGGCGCGTTCGCGGGCCGCTTTCTCGGATACGACAATGATCTGCGATCCATATATCTACAACCCACGGTCGCCTATCGCGTCGCGGACTGGATCAACGTCGGTGCTGGCCTGACGTACGTAGTCGGGTCCGTGGGACTCACGCAACGTGCCGACCTCTCCGGGTTCGCGGTTCCGGGTGGTGGTGGCTCGACGTTCGCGAGCCTTGGCATCCCGCCCAGAACCGACTTCGCGAACGCCAACCTCGATGCGTCAGGTGCGACCGGAATCGGTGGTCACTTCGGCGTGTCGATCGAGCCGCTGGAAGGGCTCCGGATCGGTGCGCGCTATATGACGCAGGTGACGCTCGATTATGACGGGCAGGTAACATTCGATCCGGTGCCCACCGGCATCACGTTACCGCCGCAGAACCCGATTGCCCTGGTCACGCCCGGCTTGGATCCGACGCAGCCACTGCCGTTGGATCTTGTGCTGTTCAGCGCAAATCTCTTCACGGATGGCCAGCCGTTGGCCGACTCCACGGGCGCCACGAGCATTCCAATGCCACAGCAGTTTACGCTCGGGGTCGCGTACGATGTGAGCCCCAGGCTCACACTCCTCGGTGATTGGCAGTGGGTGAACTGGTCGGTGTTCGACACGTTGACCATTGACTTCGCTAATGACGCCACGCCAGACCTCACGCTCGTGCAGAATTATCGCAATACGAGCGCACTCCGCTTCGGCGCGGAGTATGTGCTCAACCCCAATTGGACACTGCGCGGTGGATACCTGTGGCATCAGGGGGCGTCGCCGCCTGAGACCGTGACACCACTGCTCCCTGAAGGCAAGCGCAACGAGTTCACGGGAGGCGTCGGGATCAACATCTCACCGATGTTGCGTCTGGACCTGGCGTATCAGTACATCGCACAACAGAAGCGGCGGGGACGCGTGGTCGAATATCCTGTGGGTACACCTCCAGATGTCGTGATCAACAGCCTCAACAGCGGCCTGTACGAGTTTGATGGGCACCTGTTGGGCGGCACGATCACGGTGCGATTCTAGGAGACCCAGCCATGACATCAACGCGATCCGCGCTCCTGATAAGCGCCGCTGCTCTTGCGTTCCTGGCCTGTGATGATGAATCCCTCGCACCACCGCAGACATCGTCCCCGATCTTTGCGCGATACGTCGCCCTCGGGAATTCCATCACTGCGGGATTCGAATCCGGCGGTATCAACGACAGCACCCAACGGAACTCCTACGCCGTGCTCCTCGCGGAAGCGATGGGATTGGAGATCGGGAGCGAGTTCTCGTACCCGTCCTTGGCCATGCCTGGGTGTCCACCGCCACTGGTCAACATCTTCACGCTCGAAACGATCGATACGATCCCCGGCGACTGCGCCTTTCGGGCGAACGCCTCGACGCGACTCAACTTGCTCGCCGTTCCAGGCGCGGCGACGATCGACATTATCTCGAATTTGGATGGCACGAGCAGTCCGAATCCGCTCACGACGTTCATCCTGGGTGGCCGAACGCAGCTGGAAGCGGCGGCGCAGATCGACCCGACGTTCGTGACGGTGTGGATCGGCAATAACGATGTGCTCGGAGCAATCCTCGACGGTACGAACCCGGGCGAACCGGGCTTGATCACCCGCGCCCGAGACTTTCAGAGCGCGTACGACAGTCTCATGGCCGGCCTCGACGCACTGGGGACTATCCAGGGAGGCGTTTTGATCGGTGTCGTGCAGGTACGATTCGCTCCCTATGCCTCGACGGGTGCCGAGTACTGGCAGGCCTCGCAGAGCATTCCCACACTCACCGTGGACAATAACTGCCTGGCCACGACGCCGATAACCGGAACATCCGATACGGCGTCCGTGCTGATCCCCTTCCACTACGGTGCGCCGATCATGGCCGCTGCCAGTGGCGGGACACCGCAGACGATCGATTGCTCTGTGGACGCGGTCATCAGCGCCGACGAGGCCGCATTCATGACACTCGTGGTTGAGGGCTACAACGACATCATCGAGCAGCACGCGGTGGATCGCAGTTGGGCCTACGTGGATCCCAACACTATTCTCCAGACGCTTCTGCAGGATCCCACCCAGATACGCCCGTTTCCGGCATTCGACCCTGCCGATCCACAACACGAGGATGCTCCATTCGGTACGGCCGTTACGCGCGACGGCATCCACCCGAGCGCGTCCGCACAGATCTTGATCCTGAACGCGGTCGTGGACGCGATCAACACGACGTACGGGACGAGCTTGAGTGGACAGTAAGTCGCGCGGACGGGCGGACGGGCAGGTAGGCGGACGCGCGCACGGGCGGGCCATCCGCTGGTTGCTCCTCACCGTGCCTGTGGCTGTCACTCTTTGGCCCAACAGTTTGTCCGCGCAATATGCCGACGCGTGGGTGAACCCGCGCGGTACGCTCCGCGTGAGTTTCGAACCCATGTACATCAACTTCGGGCAGCGATTCGACACGTTGGGGAACGTGGAGGCACTGGGGACCGATTTCTCCGATGACTCAGCTGGCGTTCGCCTCATCCCCACCCTCTACGACGCGCAGGCCGCCATTTGGTCCATCAGTGGTGATTCGTCGATCGCTATCAACACGGGCGCCTTCCGGACTACTCTCGAATCCGACATCCGGCGCCTCCCATTCAATTTCGCGTTCGGGCTCACAGACCGTCTGACGCTGACGGCCTCGGTCCCGTTGGTCACGACCCGATCACAGGTCGACCTGTCCATCGATTCGACCGACTCGGATCTGGGATGGAACCAAGCCTCGCCTGGTGCCGCAAATGCCGCGGCCGCCGCACAGATCCAAAGTCTCCTCAATGAGCTCGAGACTGCCGCGTCGTTCGTCGAGGGACAGATCGCGGCCAATGGCTACGACTGTCCCACGGGACCCACGTGTGATCAGGCGCGAGACGCCGTACTTCGGGCGCGGCAGATGCAGGCCGACGTCACGTTGCTTTCAGGTGTGGACGCGGCCGGCGGGACGGCCACCGTGCTGACGCCGTTTGCACCGATTGGCGGCTCCGTCACCGGGGTCGCCGTGACAACCGCCATTGCCAGCCTCGTCGCGGACCTCCAAAGCCTGGGTGCGCCGGCCGTCACATCGTCGTTCCCGCTCCCCAGTGAACCAGTGACCACCAGTGACGTCGAAACGCTCTCTAGCGATCCCGCCTATGGATATTCGGCGCCGCTCTTGGGACTGACGAAATACTCGAATCGTATCGGGGACGTAGAAGTCGGCATGCGATTCGGCATCGCGCAGAACGAGAAGCTGCGCGCCGTGCTGATCGGCAACGTCCGGCTACCCACCGGCAACCGAGACGTTCCCGACAACTACACCGATATCGGGCCGGGCGACAAACAAACCGACATCGAGTTCGGCATCCAGAGCGTGTGGATGCCGGGAACGTTCCTCGCTCTGGCAATTGACGCGATGTACACCATGCAGCTTGGCGATCGGCTCGAACGCCGCGTGACGCCTCCGGATCGCCCGTTCGCCACGTTGGCCACTCAGGCCACCGTCCAACGCAATCTGGGCGACATCCTGCGAGTTGGCGTCTATCCGTCGCTCCGATTGAGCGAGGGATTCACCGCGTATGGTTCTGCCACATTCCTCCACAAATCCGCCGATGCGTTCACCCTCACTGGCGCACTCGACGTGCCGCCATCACTGGGCGGCCCCGTGTCGGCCGCCGACCTGGAGCGAAACACCTCCTGGCGCTCGCTGTCATTTGGAGGCGGGATCTACCTCAGGATGGACCGAGGCGCCGTGGAACCCAAGCTCCCGATCGAGGGGGGTGTCGACTACCGGTCCGCGTTTTCGGGCAGCGGCGGACTCACGCCAAAGACTACAACAGTCAACTTCTTCTTGCGGTTGTACTGGAGATTGTGGGGTGGTCCTCCACCGGCGGAGGAAGCACCGACGCCGTCACCCTGATCTTCAGGCTACTTTGCCGGAACGCTCTCCTTCCGGCGCTTCTTCAAGAGCTCTTCGGCGTGCCGCCGGGAGGTCGCGTCGTCTGCGTCGCCGAACATCCTCGCAATCTCGCCCACACGCTCGTCGCCACTCACCATCTGAATGTCGCTCGTGGCAATACCGCCCCGTGAGGATTTGGCAATGGACAGGTGGTGGCCCGCCCGCGCCGCGATCTGTGGAAGGTGTGTGATCACGAGGACCTGCCGACCGCCAGCGACCTCGGCGAGTGCATCGCCCACTTGCGCGGCGACTTCGCCTCCGATGCCCTGATCGACTTCGTCGAACACCAAGGTGGGGATCGTATCCAATCCGCTCAACACCACCTTGAGCGCCAGCATCAGTCTCGAGAGCTCACCACCGCTGGCAACCTGCGCCAACGGTCGGGCGTCGAGTCCGGGGTTCAATTGAACCGTGAACGTAATTTGCTCTGCTCCAGCCTCCGTCACGCCATCGAGTTCCCGAAACGCCACGGCGAACTTCCCATCTGGCATGCCGAGCCCCGGCAGCAAAGCTTCCGTTGCCTTCTTGAGCTTGATGGCAGCCGCTTTCCGGACCTTCGTCAACGCGGCGGCCGCCGCGGTTAACTCCTCCTCGGCCGCCGCTCGTTCGGCACCGAGTTTCTCCAGATCCAGATCGGCGGTGTCCAGAACATCTAACTCACCGGCTGACTCCTCTCGCGTCCGGAGCACGTCCTCAATGGATTCCCCATATTTCTGCATCAGGCGATATAAGAGGTCGCGACGACGCTCCACATCTCGGAGCCGAGAAGGATCCGATTCGATCTCCGAGGCGTATTCGCGCACCGACAGCGCGAGTTCCTCGAGATTCGCGCGAGCCGTTTCGATTAACTCTGGCCATCGGGCCACCGAGTCGTCGAGCCGAACGAGGTGATTGAGCGTTCGATCCGCATCGCCAATCGCGGCCATCGCCGATGCCTCGCCGTCCGATTCCAGGAACTCCAGCAGGCGCTCGGCGAGTTCCGTCAACTCTTCGGCGTTGCCCAGGCGCTTGGCCTCGACATCGAGCGATGCATCTTCACCCAGGCGTAACTCTGCGTGGCTAATCTCCTCCACCACATGTCGGAGGTAGTCCGCGCGGCGCCTGACGTCGTCGCGCTTGCGCTGGAGGTCGGATTCGCGTTCGCGGAGATCGACGACCGTACGGTATGCCGTGCGGACTCGCAGTCGGTGGGCATCGGCGTGGCCAAAGGCGTCGAGGATGTCGCGCTGCACCTTCGCTTTGAGCAATGACTGGGCTTCATGCTGGCCATGCAGGTCCACGAGACGCTGCCCCAAGGTCGCCAACGCCGAGACGCTGGTGGGACTGCCGTTGGCCCAGGCGCGATTGCGGCCTGCCGCATTGATCTCGCGACGCACGACGATCCGATCGTCCTCGATGTCGATGCCGAGCTCGTCGGCGACGTCCATGGTCTGCGGATCGTGGCCGCCGACCAGTTCGAATGCGGCCTCGACCACGGCGCGCGTCGCCCCCGGGCGGACCGCGTCGCTCGACGCCCTCTCGCCCAACAGGAGGGCCAGCGCATCCACGAGCATGGATTTCCCCGCACCGGTTTCGCCGGTGAGCACGTTCAGGCCAGGCTTGAGGGGGAGGGTGACGTCCGCGATGACAGCTAGATCGCGGACGCGAAGCTCAGTCAGCACTCGATCCTCGTTCGCGGTCGCTGAGGTCACCCCACTTTAGCTTGTCACGCATGCGAGCGAAGAACCCTTTTTGTGCGAGCCGCACCAATCGAACGGACGAGGCCGCGCGCCGCACCCGAACGTGGTGTCCTGGCTCGACGACAGCCCCTTCCTGGCCGTCATATGACACGAGTACTTGGTCGGGCACCGGAGGCACGAGTTCGACAATGACCTCCGCTTCCCCGCGCACGACGATCGGTCGTACCGCCAACGTATGAGGACAGATCGCCGTGATCACGAGCGCGTCCACATCGGGCACGACCACGGGGCCACCGGCGCTCAGCGAATACGCGGTCGATCCCGTGGGCGTCGCAATGATGATCCCATCGGCGCTGTACTGTCCCACCTCTTCGCGATCGGCCGTGACGCGGACGTGGATGACGCGCGCCACACCGGCCTTGTGGACTACCACGTCGTTGAGTGCAAGCTGCCCCTCGCGCTCGCGCGACGCCTCGCCCACGAACGTTTGGAGCGTGCCCCGGACCTCGACATCGTATTGCCCGTTGAGGAATTCCGCCATCTGGCGCTCGAAATGCTCGGGTGTCGCCGTCGTCAGGAACCCTACCCGACCGAGATTGACGCCGAGAATCGGTACGTCGCGACCGGCTAAGAAACGCGCCCCGCGCAGGAGGGTTCCGTCTCCGCCAAACGTAAGTAGCAGTTCGAGGGTCGTATCGCTGGTGAGTGGGGCAACCGGTTCAGGCCAGAGTGTTGCGAGGTCATCCTCGGAGAAGAGCCTGAGATCATGATCGGGAGCCAAACCCGCAAGTTGTGACAGGAGCCTTTGGAGAACCTCATACCGTGGGTTCCCGACGACCCCGATGTTCATCGAGGCAGCAGGCTCTCTTCGGTCGCGAGCGCGCGGACAGTTTGCGCGATTCCCTCGGGTGAGAGTCCGACCGCCTCGAGTTGGCGAGCGCGTGAGGCATGGTCGAACGTGCGGTCCGGCGTTCCCAGTGACACCACGCGTGTGTCCGGCGAAAAACCGCCGACCTCACGCGCGAGAAACGCCCCAAAGCCGTTCACCACGGATCCGTCTTCGACCGTGACCAGCAGCCGATGATCGAGAAGCAGAGCCTCGAGCATGGCCCGGTCGTAGGGCTTGAGGAAGCGACAGTTCACGACGGAGACCTCGAGTCCCTCTTCCGCGAGCATCGCGGCCGCCCGCATTGCCGGCTGGCACATGACCCCTACGGCAAGGATTGCACAGTGCGTCCCCGCACGGAGCGTCTCCCAACTACCATACTCGACCGGGCCGACTTCAGCCGCCGGCACGATCGGTCCGGGCGCATTGTCACGAGGGTATCGTGTACAGAAGGGACCGTCGTGGGCGAGCGCGCAACGCAGGAGCCCGGTGAGTTCCGGGCCGTCCTTGGGTGCCGTGACCGTCATGTTCGGGACCGCGAGCATATAGGGGATGTCGTACAGACCCATGTGTGTCTGGCCGTCGGCTCCGACCATCCCCGCGCGATCCATGGCGAAGATGACCGGAAGGTTCTGGATGGCGACATCGTGCACGATGTTGTCGAAGCCGCGCTGCAGGAACGTCGAATAGATCGCCGCGATCGGTCGGATTCCCTGGGTCGCCAGCCCGGCGGCAAACGTGGTCGCGTGGCCCTCGGCGATACCGACATCGAAGTGGCGCTCTGGCCATTTCTTTTGAAAGATGTTGGTCCCAGACCCCGACGGCATCGCCGCTGTGATCGCCACGAGATTTGGGTGCTCTGCCGCGAGTTCGCTTATGGCCGTCCCGAACACTTTGGTCCACGCCGGTAGACCACCGGAAGACGGAAGCAACTCCCCTGTTTGCGGATCGTAGGGGTTCCGGGCGTGGAACTTCTCGTGATCGGGTTCTTGCATGGGGAACCCGCGCCCTTTTTGCGTGACGATGTGGACGAGCCGCGGACCACCGAGCGAGCGCACGAGATCGAAGGTCTTGACCATCTGGTCTACGTTGTGACCGTCGATGGGGCCGAAATACCGAAACCCCAGCTCTTCGAACAGCATCCCCGGTGAGAACAGGTTTTTCACGCTCTCTTCGACGTTCTTTGCGAAATCAAGCATCTGCTGCCCACCGACGACCTGTGACGCCTTCTGGAAGGCAAGCTTCACACGTTCGCGCCACCGGTTCGCGAACGGGCTCGCGATCACGCCGCCCAAGTACTTGGAGATCGCACCCACGTTGGGCGCAATCGACATCCCATTGTCGTTGAGGACCAGGATGATGTCGCGGTCCGAATGCCCAGCGTTGTTGAGGCCTTCGTAGGAGAGTCCACAGGTCATCGCACCATCCCCAAACACCGCGACCACGTCGTACGAATCGTTCGACAGATCGCGAGCAGCTGCCATCCCAAGCGCCGCGGACACCGCCGTGCCGGCGTGGCCCGCACCGAATTGGTCGTGCTCGCTCTCATCTCGCCGCAGGAATCCCGAGAGCCCGCCCTCTTGCCGCAGCGTGGGCAATCGGTCGTTGCGTCCGGTCAGGATCTTCCACGGATATCCTTGATGGCCGACATCCCAAAGGACCTTGTCGGTCGGAGAGTCGAAGCAGTGCGCGAGCGCGACGGTGAGCTCCACCACACCCAGACCCGCACCGATATGTCCTCCGGTTTGGGACACGACTTCGATGAGGCGGGCTCGCACCTCGTCCGCCAAGGTCGTGAGCTCGGCCGTCGACAGTCGTCGAACGTCAGAGGGTGACTGGATCGTTTCTAGAATCGACATAGGCCCTCTTGGGTGCACTGGGAGTTCCCGGTCACATCCGGCGGGTTACGGCGTACTCGCCCAACCCGCGCAACAGCGTGCAATTTACGCCCATGCCCCCAAGATGGTCCACGGCCTTCCCGTAGTGCTCGAGCGCGGCCCGCTTGGCTCCGTCTACCCCCAACATCGATACGAAGTTTGCCTTGTGCTGGGCTGCATCCTTACCGGCCGTCTTGCCAAGCACATCCGAGGTGCCCGTCGCGTCGAGCACATCGTCGACGATCTGAAACGCAAGCCCGATCTCGCCACCGAAGGCCCGGAGCATCCCCAGCTGGCTCTCGGTGGCGTGGGCGGCCATACCGCCCATCACGACGCTCGCCACGATGAGCGCACCGGTCTTGGCACGGTGGAGATCGATCAGCTCCTCGAGCGAGATACCTCGCCCTTCAGCTTCAAGGTCGAGAATCTGACCGGCGATCATGCCGGAGACCCCAGCCGCACGGTACAACTCGACGCCAATGCGGCCAGCGAGCGTTGCATCGAGCCCCAAGCGCTCGGCCCCAGCCGCGAGCACTGTCGCAGACAGCGGCACCATGCGGAACCCCGCTTCCGTAGCGGTCGGTACGTCAAACTGCCTGTGAGTCGTCGGGCGACCACGCCGAAGGTCGTCGTTGTCCATGCAAGGGAGATCGTCGTGGACAAGGGAATAGGTGTGTACCACCTCGACAGCGGCGGCCAGCTCACTGGCGTCCCCGACGCCTCCCAACTCCCGATACGCAGCGAGCACGAGGGCCGGCCGCATGCGCTTTCCCGTGGAGGCCAGGCTGTAGGCGATGGCCTCCCCCACACGGCCCGGGATATCCCGTTGAGCATAGTCAGCCCATCGCGCGAGCTGTTCGCTCACCACAGCTTGCGTCGCTGCGAGGAACGCCTGAATGTCAGTCGTCGAGGTCTTGGAGTGCGATAGTACCATCAGTTTCTTCGAGCACCTTCTTCACCGTCAACTCCGATTTGGCCAGCAAGTCTCGCGCAACCTTGAGATGGCGGACGCCCTCCTCGAACCGGCCGATCGCCCGATCGAGGTCAAGGTCGTCCTCCTCCAGCTCGCGCACGATGGCTTCGAGTGACTCGAGTTCAGATTGCAGCGTCGGCTTGCGTTTAGCCATCATTGCCTCGTGGAATCGCCGCCACGGTGCCGTCCGACACGGTAAGATGGAACGCTACATCCGGCTCAAAATCTCGCGTGCGCTTGAGCACCTTGCCAGCGGCGTTCCGTGCGACGGCGTACCCGCGACGCAAAACTTTGAGCGGGGAAAGGGCGTCGAGACGGGCTGCAAGTTCACTCACGTACGCCCGCTCTTCAGCCATCCGGCTCGTGACGGCGACCCCGAGACGATCCGCGGTGCGTGCCAGACGCTCCTCGGCCAGTTGCGTGCGACCGCTCAGGCCCCGCGCCAGCCGGCGCGCGAGTTGGTCCACGGACGCCTGCACGCGTTCGGCATCAGGTACAGCCGCCTCAGCCGCGGCGGACGGCGTCGCTGCTCGCACGTCGGCGACGAGATCCGTGAGTGTAACGTCGGTCTCGTGCCCGACGGCGGAAATCGTTGGCACCGAGACAGCAGCAACGGCACGCGCCACGATCTCGGTGTTGAACGCCCACAGGTCCTCTCGCGATCCGCCGCCACGCCCGACAATGATCAGATCGACGCCCCGAACGCGGTCAGCCGTTCGAAGGGCCGCGCGGATCTCCGTCTCGACGCCGTCCCCCTGCACACGGGTCGGCACCACCACCAACTCTACCACCGGCCAACGACGTTTCGTGACGGCGATGATATCGCGGAGCGCGGCGCCATCCTCGGAGGTGACGACGGCAATGCGCGAGGGAAACGGTGGCAGCGGGCGCTTGCGCGCTGAATCGAACAGCCCGTCGCGTTCGAGCGCGGCCTTGGCTTTTTCCAGTTCGATTTGCCATGCGCCGTCGGCCGCCGAGGGAAGCAGGCGTTTGACCGTGAGGCGAAACTCCCCTCGTTCCTCCCACACGGTCGGCCGTGCTTCCACAAACACCTCGGTGCCTTCCGTCGGCTGGGTGCGAACGCGCCGATTGTCGCTTTGCCACATGACGCATCGAATCTGCGCGTCGGCATCTCGGAGGGTGAAGTACCAATGGCCCGAGCGGTACGACTTGAAGCCTGTCACCTCACCACGCACCCAAAGACGGTCGAATCCGCGCTCGATGAGTTGTCGGGCGCGCCGGGTGACCTCGGCGACGCGCCAGGCACCGTCGGTCGAAGGAGGTAGGTGCGAGAAAAGGTCTAAAGCACCCACTGCCGAGCGGCTTGCACCGTGTTGTAGAGCAGCATGGTGATCGTCATGGGGCCGACGCCGCCGGGAACGGGCGTGATGGCTGCTGCAACCTCTGACACCTCGTCGAACGCGACGTCCCCAACGAGTCGATAGCCCTTCTCCTTGGAAGGATCGTCGACGCGATTCACCCCAACGTCAATCACGACGGCACCGGGCTTCACCATGTCCCTCGTCACCAGATCGGCTTTGCCGATCGCAACGATCAGAATGTCGGCTTCGCGCGTGACCGCCCCTAGGTCTTTGGTTCTCGAATGACACACCGTGACGGTGGCGTCACCGCCTTCGCCTCGCTGCAAAAGGAGGGACGCCATGGGTCGTCCGACGATGTTCGATCGCCCCACGATTACGGCGTTCGCGCCCCGCGTATCGACGCCGCTCCGAATCAGCATCTGTTGTACGCCGTACGGCGTAGCCGGTCGGAAACCGGCCGGATCGCCGCTCGCAACCTTCCCGACATTCTCCGGATGGAATCCGTCGACGTCCTTCTCGACGCGGATGGCGCGCAGAACGGCTGCTTCTTCGATGTGATCCGGAACAGGCAGCTGACAGAGGATGCCGTGAATCGCCGCATCGTTGTTGAGGCGGTCGATGACCGCGAGCAGCTCGTCCTGGGTCGCCGCTGCCGGCAATACGACCGTTTCAGAGTGCATACCCACGGCTTCACAGGCCTTGCCCTTCATGCGCACGTACACCTGACTCGCGGGGTCCTCACCCACGAGCACGACGGCCAAGCCGGGTGTCACCCCCTTGGCCTTCAGCGTCTCGATTTCAGGCCTCAGTTCCTCGCGCATTTCCTGCGCGATCGCTTTTCCACTGATGATCTTAGCGGGCAAAGTCCACCGCCCTCGTTTCGCGCACGACAACCACCTTGATTTGCCCTGGGTATTGCAGTTCGGCCTCCACGCGGCGCGCAACCTGCTCGGAGATGTCCACGGCCTCACGATCGTCTATTTGATCCGGTAACACCGCGATGCGGACTTCTCGCCCGGCCTGGATGGCGAAGGCCTTCTCCACGCCGTTGAAGCTCGTCGCAATCTTCTCGAGGTTGGCCAACCGCTTGACGTACGTCTCGAACGCTTCGCGCCGTGCCCCCGGGCGAGCGCCGCTGGCCGAATCGGCGGCTTGGACCACCAGGGACACGGTCGTCTCATGGGGAACATCATCGTGGTGCGCGGCAATGCAGTTGACGATCACGGGGTCCTCGCCGTACCGCGTGGCGACCTCGACGCCGAGCTCGACGTGTGTTCCTTCGTGCTGGTGTGTCAACACCTTGCCGACGTCGTGTAGTAATGCCCCACGCTTCGCCAATCCGACATCGAGCTTCAGTTCCGCGGCGAGCATCCCTGCGATCCACGCTACCTCTTTGGAATGCGCAAGGAGGTTCTGTCCGTACGACGTGCGGTATTTCATACGGCCAACGAGTTTGATGAGCTCGGCGTGGAGCCCGCGGATCCCGAGCTCATACACCGCCTCTTCTCCTGCCTCAATCAGTTGCTGCTCGAGTTCCTCGTGCACCTTGACGACCACTTCCTCGATCCGACCCGGGTGAATGCGGCCGTCTTGGATCAGCTGTGCAAGGGACCGACGGGCAACCTCGCGACGGACGGGATCGAAGCATGAGACCACCACCGTGTCCGGTGTATCATCGATGATGACATCGACTCCCGTGGCCGTCTCGAACGCTCGGATGTTGCGTCCCTCGCGACCGATGATGCGACCCTTCATTTCATCATTCGGCAGCGTGACCGTGGAGACCGTCGCCTCCGTGGTCTGCTCGGCGGCGAGGCGCTGGACGGCCACGGCGATGATCTTCTTTGCCTCGCGGTCGGCAGTGCGCGTGGCCTCCTCGCGAATCTCCCGAATCCTGGCCGCTGCCTCACTTTCAGCCGTTTCGGTCATTTCCTCGATCAGCGCGGCTTTCGCCTCGTCCTGCGACATGCGGGCGACCTTTTCGAGTCGCCCTGTGGTTTCGTCATGGAGCTGCTGGAGCTCGTGCTCTCGCGCCTCGATGCCCCGTTCACGCTTTCCAAGCCCCTGGGCCTGACTCTCGACCGCCTGTTCCTTCTCATCGAGCGCGCTCAGCTTCCGATCGATGAGCGACTCTCGCTCCTGCAGCCGATTCAGCTGCTTGTCGATCTCGTCACGACGCTCCTTGGCGTCTCGCTCAAACTCCTCGCGGTCGGCGTTGATTTTCGCGTTGGCTTCGAGCAGGGCATTGGACTTCGCGGATTCGGCCTCACGCTGGGCTTCGCGCTGAATCCGGAGCGCCTCCTGCTCGGCAGCCCGGCCGGCCAGTTCGGCATCTCGGCGCTCTCGGTTCCGCCCCATGCGATAAAAAACCGCCCCGGCGACCACGATACCGAAGACGGCAATGGCGAACAGCCAGAGCGGAACGCTTATCATATCTATCTCCAGCGGCAGCGCTGGCCACTCGGGCCGCGCCGCATGCACTTCAGAGTTGTCGTTACATCGAGGCTAACTAGTTGTCCAACTTACGCCTAGTCACCTGGTTGGGCAAACGACCCAGAGGATCGGCTGCTCCGCTTGGCCGGGGGCAGCAGGCGCGAGAGTTCGACGGACAGCCCGTTGATGCGGTCGGCCAAGTCCTGCTGATGCTGCCAGGCTTGAAAGAGCTCGTCCGTGATCGAGAGCGCAGCCAGAATCGCCGCCTTGTGCGATTCCACGATCTTGCCCATGGACCTGACGTTGCTCACGGCACGATCGACGTATTCGGCAGCGGCCTTCGTGTATTCGACGGGTCGGTCGGACTTGAGCGTGTATTCCTCACCGCCAATCTGGACCGTAACCAGCGTTTTGTCGGCCATCAGGTACGCTCCTCCAAAGCCACTTGCTCCTCGAGAAACCGCAGGCGCGCCAGCAGCTCGTGCACGCGGCCCCGCGCTGCGTCCAGGCGCTCGTGTAGTGCCACGTTGTCATCCTCCAACTGCTTAACGCGTTGCCGCACCTGGATCGTGTCGCCGCCGTCCACCCGCGCCCGCTCCGCCTCTGCTTTGAGTGCACGCCGCCGCCAGTCGGACGCGCCCTGGCGGAGGTTGTCCAGCACGAGTTCGAGATCCTCCAACGCCTGATATGCGTTTTTCGTTTCAGGAGGCAGGCTATCGCCGTTCAACATTGAACTGCTCCTTCAAGACGGCCAACACCCGATCCACGGCGCCGTCAGCGTCAGTGTCTCTGAGCGTCCGGCCGGGACTCCGAAATACGAGCCTCCAGGCCACACTGCGACCCGAAACCACTTCGCCCCGGTATTCGTCGAAGATGTAGAGGGATTCGAGCAACGCGCCAGAGGTCGAGCGGACCGACGCCTCGATGTCGGCGGCCGATACGCCAGCCGGGAGGACCAGCGCCAGATCACGTTCGATGGCCGGCGTGGTCGGCAACTCACGGTATTGGACATGCGCGGCGTGCGCGAAGTCGAGATCCAACTCGAATCCGATCAGCGGCGCCGCCCAGGCAGGTTGGTCCGCAGTGACCGGCCCTACCCACCCACGCTCACGCCCATCGCCATCCGTCACCACCCAGCGGTCCCCGCTCACCGCAAGATCGGCGCGGTTCCCGACCACACCCAACGTCAGTTCCGCCAGAGCCTTTGCATCCCAAAGATCGTAGTCCGATGCGTGGCCTGATCCGGTCCAATGCGGAGGCGTCCGGGCCCCGGAGATCACCGCCGCGATTCGCTCTGTTTCATCGGGGAGGTGGCCCGGTGCCGTGGCCGTGAACACGATGCCCAGCTCGAAAAGTCGAATGTCTCGCTCGCGCGCACCCCAGTTCCGCTCCGCCGATGCTCTGAGCCCGGTCATCAGATCGGAGCGGAGGCAGGACTCCTCCGCCGAAAGGGGATTCGAGAGCCGCTGCGCGTCGTCGCGATCACTGTGATTCAGGGGGAACGACCGCGCTTCGTGGAGACCGTGGCCCGTGAGCACCCGCCGCAACTGGGCACGTCGCGGCTCACGACTGTCCGCAGGTACCGCGCTCGGCTTGAATGCTCGCAACTCTACGGGGAACGAGTCGTACCCGTGAAGGCGCGCGACCTCCTCAATGAGATCGACCTCGCGCGTGACATCGGGCCGCCATCCCGGCACCTGCACATGGAGTCGGCCGTCCTTGGGGGCCACGGCAAATCCAAGGCTCGTGAGGAACCGCTCGATCTCGTCTACCGGAATGCGCATTCCCAAGAGGTGTTCCACCCGTTCCGGGCGCAGGAATACGGCCCGGGTACGGAACGGTGTCGGGTACACGTCGATCGCCGCCTCAGGCTCGCTTCCGCCCGCCACCGCCCGGATGAGTGCGACCGCGCGGCGTAACGCGTCGTCCATGCCCTCCGGATCTGTTCCACGTTCGAACCTGTAGGAGGCGTCCGTGCTCATCTTTAAGGTCTGTCGAGTACGCCGAATACGCTTCGGGTCAAAGTACGCGCACTCCAGCAGTACCGTGGTAGTCTCGGACGTCACTTCCGATTCGTGTCCACCCATCACGCCGCCGATGGCAATCGCGCCGTCGGCGTCGCAGATCATCGTCATCTGTGGGTCGAGGGCGCGGTCCTCCCCATCCAGCGTCCGCAAGCGCTCTCGTGGTTGGGCCCCACGGACAATGACCTTGCCCCCACGTAGACGGTCGAGGTCAAACGCATGCATCGGCTGGTTGAGTTCGAACAGGATATAGTTGGTCGCATCAACCACGTTGTTGATGGGGCGCGCACCAACAGCGCGGAGTCGCGCTTCGAGCCACGTCGGCGACGGGCCGACCTTCACATCAGTGATCGCCGCGGCCATGTACCGCGGACATCCACCCACGTCCTCGATGCTGACCTCGACTCCCCCGACGACCCCGTGCGATTCCACACGGCGCGCCGTTTTCCCATCGACCGGCGCGTGAGGGATCGCCGGGAGCTTCACTGGCGCGCCATATACGGCACCCAGCTCACGCGCCACTCCGCGATGCCCCAGGAGGTCCGGCCGATTGGGCGTGATCTCCAGATCCAACCGCACGTCTTTGAGCGGCATGGCGTCGAGCAAGCGGGTGCCCGGCTCCGCATCCGTCAGGAGCTCCATGATCCCCTCGTGATCCGAGCCCAAGCCGAGTTCACTCGGCGAGCACAACATGCCGTGCGATACGACACCGCGGATCTTCCGAGCGGAAAGTCTGAGTCCCCCTGGAAGCGTAGCGCCCGCCGGCGCGTAGGCGTACTTCGCCCCTTCCCGCACGTTGGAGGCGCCGCACACGACTTCTCGTGTTTCGGATCCATCGTTCACATGGCAGAGGGTGAGACGATCGGCGTTCGGATGGCTCCCGGCCTGCTCCACGATCCCGACGACAACATCTTCGAGATCCTGATTGAGCGTTTCGATCCCCTCGACGGGCGCCCCCAACATCGCAAGCCGATGCGACGCATCTGCTGCGTCGAGTTCACGTCCCAGCAGTTCGGCTAACCACTCGAGCGAAACGTTCATAGCGCGAACTGTCCGAGGAAACGCATGTCATTCAGATACAGCATGCGAATATCCGGGATTCCGTGCCGTAACATGGTGATGCGATGTGGACCCATGCCGAATGCGTACCCCGTGTAGCGCTCCGCATCGATGCCGCAGCGTTCGAAGACTGCTGGGTGGACCATCCCAGCACCCATGATCTCCAGAAAGCCGGTCTGCTTGCAGGTCGAACACCCAGAACCACGGCAAAGCTGGCACTGCACGTCGACCTCGGCGGACGGCTCGGTGAACGGGAAGAACGACGGCCGGAATCGCACCTCGGTTTCAGGCGAGAAGAACCGCTTCACGAAGAAGTCGATGCCCGCCTTGAAATCGACGAAGCTAACCCCGTCATCGACTACGAGACCTTCGATCTGTTCGAACGCCGGTGAGTGCGATGGGTCGAACGGATCGCGTCGATAGGCCTGCCCCGGCACGACGATGCGAATAGGAGGCTGGTACCGTTCCATCGTGCGCGCTTGCATCGGTGACGTGTGCGTCCGGAGTAGCAAGCGCCCCGGCGCCTTCCACTCCCCGCAGGGCTGCTTGGCCTGGCCGTCCAGGAAGAACGTGTCGTGCTCGTCGGCCGCCGGATGGTCGAGCGGAATGTTGAGCTTCACGAAATTGTATTCTTCGGTCTCCGCCTCGGGCCCTGTAACGCGTGTGAAGCCAATTTCGCGGAAGATGTCACAGATTTCGTCGACGACCGCAGTCACCGGATGGATGGCACCTTGCCACTGGCGCCGACCTGCCATCGATAGGTCCACATCACTCGCGGTCATCCGTGGGACCGCCAACGCTTCCTCGCGCGCCGCGATCGCGGCTTCGATTTGCTGTTTGAGTCGGTTCGCGCGCTGGCCAACGTCGCGGCGCGCGTCACTGTCAAGGTCCCGCAGACCCCGCAGGATGTGCGTCAGCTTGCCCGACTTACGCCCCAAGAGCTGGGTGCGAAGTTCGGCAAGCTCCGCCTCGTCAGCCAACGCAATCGTGTCGACCGCTTTCGCGAGTTCGTCGAGCTGTTGATACAGCGGATGATCGGGCATGATGTGCCCGCCTATAAGCTCTGTTTCGCGACCTCCGCCAACTCACCGAACGCGGCCGGATCCCGAACGGCGAGATCGGCCAACATCTTTCGGTTGATGTCGACGCCCGCCTTTTTCAGGCCGGACATGAAACGGCTGTAGGAGAGGTCGTGCGTGCGTGCCGCGGCGTTGATCCGAATGATCCACAGACGGCGAAAGTCGCGTTTGCGGCGGCGCCGATCCCGGTACGCATACCGAAGGCCCCGCTCGACATTCTCCTTCGCACTTTTGTAGAGCTTACTCCGGCCGCCCCGCGCTCCCTTGGCAGCCTGCATGATCTTCTTCTTACGCTTGAGGCGCGTCACACTGCTTCGAGCTCTTGGCATCGCTCCCCCCCTACGACGACAGGACGCGCTTCACGCGTCGCTCGTCAGCCTTCGCCACCAAGGTCCCCTTCCGGAGCCGCCGCTTCCGCTTCTGGCTTTTCTTGGTCAGGATGTGGCTCTTGAACGCGCGGCGGCGACGGACTTTCCCCTTGCCGGTCAACCGAAACCGCTTCGCCGCTCCACGCCGTGTCTTTTGTTTAGGCATCTCTCAGTCCCTCCAACTCCTATCCCTTCTGTCCCCTCTTTCCCCTCTATCCCCTCTACTTCGGCGCCAACACCATGATCATGTTCCGACCCTCCAGCTTGGGCAGCGCCTCGATCTTCCCGACGTCCTCCAACGCTTCGAACACCCGGTTCAGCACCTCTTGGCCGAACTCGGGGTGGGTCACCTGCCGGCCGCGGAACATCATGGTCACCTTCACCTTGTTGCCTTCTTCGAGAAACTGGCGCGCGTGGCGCGTCTTGAACTCGAAGTCATGTTGGCTGATTCCCGGCCGGTACTTGACTTCCTTCAGATGAATCACGTGCTGCTTCTTCTTTGCCGCCCGTGCGGCCTTGGCCTGCTCGAACCGGTACTTCCCATAATCCATGATCTTGACGACCGGGGGGCGGGCCTGCGGGGCAACCTCGACCAGATCCAGCTGTCGTTCCTGTGCGGCAGTCAGCGCCTCCTCGACCGGAACGATTCCAACCTGCTCCCCGTCGGCGCCGATGAGCCGAACCGGGCTAATCCGAATCTGATGGTTCACCCTCGTTCTCGATTTGTCTTCCAGTGAAATCCCTCCTCGCGTAAGACAAAAAAGCGGATCCGACCCTCCGGAATCCGCGAAAACGACAACACGTCGTCTAAGTTCGTTCGGACCCTGAACGCTCAGTGGCCGCTCGCCACCGGCAGGAGGGTGAAGCGCACGCGGGCGCTTGCTTAACTAGTTGTGGGCTTGGAACCTAGACGTCGCCCGTCGGGCTGTCAAGCGGCTCGAACTTGTACGACTTCTCGTCTTTTCCCACGCGCCCCACGCCGTGCTCCGGATCATGCTCGAACGCCAGGAGCCACCGGGCATCATGGGCATGCGCGAGGAGCTGCCGCTTGTTCTCAAGCGTCACCAAGGGTTCGAGATCGTACCCCATAATCCAGGGTAGCGGCACGTGTGCCGTCGTGGGGATGAGGTCACCCAGATAACAGAGCGTCGCATCTTCGCTCTCAGCGAGGACGGATTGGTGGTACGGGACGTGACCGGGAGTGGGAAGAACTCGAACTCCAGGAACGATCTCGTCCTCGCCACGCACGAGTTGCCACCGATCCGCCTCAGCCACTGGAGCATAGTTGTGCGGGAGATAACTGGCCGCCGTTCGCTCGTTCGTGTTCATCGCGAACTGTAGCTCGCCTTCCTGCACCACGTAGGTGGCGTTGGGAAACGCCAGCTCGACCGGTCCCATCTGTCCCTTCGGTCCCTTCAGAACCGTGTTCCCTCCTCCGTGGTCGAAATGCAGATGCGTATTAATCACATACCGAATGGCTTCGGGCTGGACCCCGACCTCGGCGAGCGCGTCTTCGAGTCGGGTTGGACCGTGGTGACCCACATTATCGACGGCGTAGATGTCGCAGAACTTCTCGCTTTCTTTATTCCCGACACCCGTGTCCACGAGAATTGGTCCCACGTCGTGCTCGATCAGCAGGCAGCGCAGCGCCAGCGGGATCCGATTGCGCTCGTCAGGCACGATACGGCGCTGCCACAGCTGCTTGGGCACAACGCCGAACATCGCTCCGCCATCCAGCCGCTGGCTCCCTCCATCAAGCAAGTGACACGTCAAGGCGCCAACGGAGAAGGTCGTTGCCAGACTCATAGTTCTGTCACGGTCGTTGGAAATGCGGTCCGACGGCGGCGGCGCTTCCGAGCCAAGTGCTGCAGGTCGGCGAGTGTCGCCGCGCCTTGGTCGACCGCACGGTCGATGAGTTTTGCCAGCAAATACGCGGTCGCTGTTGCGTCCCCCGTCGCGCGATGTCGTCCATGAATGGCGATTCCGAAGTAGTCCGTGAGCGTGTCCAGGCCGCGCGATCGAAGTTCGGGGATCACTTTTCGCGCCAGGCGAAGGGTGCAGATACGCGGTCCGTCGAGTTCGATGCCCCGCGCGCGCCGCATCTCGGCTTGGATGAACCGCCAGTCGAACTGCGCGTTATGCGCAGCGAAGACGTGTCCAGCTAGGGCACCACCGAGCGCGTCGGCGACGTCGTCGAACGAGGGTTGGTCGCGAAGCATCGCGTTGGTGATGTTCGTCAACCTGCTCACAAACTTCGGGACCGGGCGTCCGGGGTTCACCAGCGCTTCGAAGGCAAGTTCGACTGTGCCGCGACGTAGCGTGACGACCGACACTTCGATGATGCGATCGCCTTTGGTGGCTCGTGAGCCGGTGGCTTCAATGTCGACCACGGCAAATGTGCAGTCGTCGATCGCTTTCTCCGCTTCACGCGGGTCAGCCAGCGTCCATCGGGCATCGGCCAGCTGGCGGACACGTGGGTCGGCACCGACCAGCGCGACCATCACGCGATCCGCAATGGGCCTGGTGGCGCGGGCAATTCCCAGCACGTCACGGGCGAGCGTGAGTGAATCGGCCGGGCCGCCTCCCAAATACGCCAGCGTGCGGTCGACGAGCGTCCCGCTTTGCGTTGCCTGGATGCCCGAGAAACTCAGAGTTCTGCTCTGCGTAATGGCATGGTCATACAGCGTGGGCCGCCCCCGCCGCGGACAAGCTCACTCCCCTCAATGGTGATGATCGCCCTTTCGTTGTCATCGACCGCCGCGTCGGCAGTGAGAAACTCCACCCCATCGACGATCGTGAACCCGGCTTGCTCCAACTCCGCCAGCGTGGCGTCATTGCGCTTGTAGCTCAGCGCCAACCCAGGGCGCACCGCGAACAAATTGCAGCCGGAACTCCACTGCTCGCGTTCCTGCGAGGCGCGATTCACGCCGCCACACAACACCGGCTCGAGCGGGAAGTCGACAGCCTTGAGTGCATCGAAGAAGCTCGGCATCTCCCTCGCGCAATCCTTGCCCTTGCTGCGGTGCAGCACCGCCAACCGTTCTGGCCCAATGAAGTAAGGGGGAAACACGACGCCCAACCCTCGATCGATCATCGTGAAGATCATGTCGAGATGGATGGCAGTGTGTTCTCCAGGCATCACGACGACCAGGACGTCACGGACATTCGTACGCTCGAACAGGCGATCACACAGGTAGTCGAGGCCCGCGGGACTCGATCGTGAGCTGAACCCCAGTGCCACGAGGTCGTGCCGCAGTGGGTGTACGTCACCACCCTCAACCGAAAACGACAACCGACGCTCTTCCGAACCATCGTAAATGACGCCGGCATTCTCGAGCTCGGGGTGATAGCGGAACAGCGCACCAATCAGCAGCTCCTCGCTCCATCGCGCTTCGTGGCGCATGGAACCAATGACCGCGTGCTCGCCGATCACGATCCCAATATCGCGGGTGAAGAACAGGTTGGGTGCGGGAGGCAAACGGAATCCGATCTCGTTGAGCGCCCGGCCGATGGGTCCCGCCTTGGCCTCAGCCCCCTCGATCAGCAGCGTTCGGAGTTCATTGGGGGGCAGATCCGAGAGCGGCCCCGCTAACTCATCAGAGCGAATGATGTCGCCCGTGCGACCAATCAGGAACTCGCGCGCCGCACGCTCAGCGAGCACGTCGAGCAGGAGGTCGCTGACTTCGTGGACGGTAGTGAATCGCTCGAGCACACCCACCATCCGGCGGTGCTCGCGGAGGGCAAACTCGAGGTCGATAATGTCGTCGTACAGGTAGTCTTCGCGGGTCCCCGGCGTGACCGCCGCCAACTCCTTACCGGGCGTATGCACGAGAACGCCTTCGAGGGCCCCGATCTCACTGTTGACGTGCACGCGCGGCATGGCGCGCAATCTACCGGTTTCGGATGCCGTAACTCAACGCTTCAAGCTCGAGGGAAAGATTGACGTCCTTCACGAGGACGCCCTCGGGAACGGCGAGGCGCACTGGCGCGAAGTTAAGAATGGCCTTGATCCCACCCTGCACGAGCTGCTCCGCAATGCGCTGGGCGGCCTCGGGAGGAGTCGCAATCACCCCGATATCGATCGACTCGCGTTCCAGGTCCCGCTCGAGCTGGTCGGCGTGCCGCACCTCGACGCCATTGAGCTGACGGCCTACCGCGTGCTCGTCGACATCGTAGGCCGCCTTCACGAAGAACCCACGTCGCGCGAACCCGCCGTGGAGGACCATCGCGCTCCCCATTTTCCCAGCGCCCACCACGACAACGCCGTAACTGCGCTGCAACCCCAAGATATCTCGAAGGCGCTCGGCAAGCTCCGACACCGAGTACCCGAGTCCACGCTTGCCAAACGAACCGAAGAACGAGAGGTCCTTACGGACCTGCGCCGAGGTCGTTCCACCGAGGCGAGCGAGCGTTTCTGAGCTGACAGTCTGCGTACCGTGGGCTTCGAACTCCTCCAGAAACCGCAAGTAGAGGGAAAGGCGCCGGACCGTTGACTCAGAAACTTTGGACATGGTATTGTGAAATGTTTCACAATCTAATCGCGCCAGTCTCATCCCGTCAACGACAGGATGCGGCTGTGAAGAGCCACAAGTGTCTGTGGAGTCAACACTTCCACCCTATCTGTGGGCTCGACACCCACCTGGGCCAGGACAGAGTGGACGGCACCCTTCTCGAGTCCGGTCGCAGTGCGGAGGGATCGTGCGATTTGTTTTCGCCGCTGGCCAAACAACGCGGTAACGAAACTCCGGAAATCGGCGGCCTGGACTCGGGTCACCGCGGGCTCGGCGTGCGGCGTCAAGCGCACGACGGCCGAGTCGACCTCCGGAGATGGACGGAACGCCCCGGCACGCACTACAAACAGGCGTTCTACACGGGCCGCCGTCTGGACCCCTACCGTCAGCGCACCATAGGCGCGAGTGCCCGCCGACGCCGAGAGTCGATCCGCAACTTCCTTCTGCACGAGAAACACGATTCTCTCTGGCATTGGCGGCGTCAGGGCCTTGTCGATGAGCGGCGACGTGATGGCGTACGGAATGTTGCCGACGACTTTGAAGGTCGGAGGACGCAGGGCGGAGGGCGCGGGTTCCGTGCTGACGAGCTCGTGCCAGTCGATGTCGAGTGCGTCACCGGCGATGATTCGGACATCGCTTCCCTGCCCTTCGCCCTGCGTCCTCCGCACTGATTGCGCCAGGCCCCGGTCTTTCTCAATCGCCACCACCCTGCCCACGCGCGGCGCCAGCCGGGCAGTCAGCGTTCCCTTCCCCGGACCGACCTCGAGCACGGTGTCTGCGGGGGTGGGATCCAGCGCGTCGACAATCCGGTCGAGGATAGTCGGGTCGAACAGGAAGTGCTGGCCGAGTCGGCGGCCCACTAGGTGCGAAGCAGGAGGATCGAGCGGTCGTCGTGCGGAGCGGCACCGAACGCCTGAAACTCCTCGAGCACGGCCTCGAGCACGTCGTGACTCGGCGCGTCGGGATAGCGAGCCACGACGTCGAGGACACGCGACTCCCCAAACCGTTCACCCTCCGCGTTGCGTCCGTCGCTAATGCCGTCGGAAAAGAGCACTAGGCGGTCGCAGCAACTCTGCCACGCCGTCTGCGCATCGTGGACCGCGAATTCCTCGGTTAGGCCGAGCGGTGGAGACGTGGCACCAAGGCGTTCCCATTCACCATTCGGGTCGACGCGAAACGCATGGGGGTGCCCGGCGTTCGCGTACTCCATGGTGTCTTCTTCGAGATCAATGACCGCGTAGAAGAGCGACAGGTGCATCTCCGTCTCTTCGAGCTCGGACTTCACCGAGTCCAGGATGCGCTTGAGCGTTTCCTTGGCGGAATCGGATTCCGCCGCATGGATACCCGCCGCCGATAGGACCAACGCCATGATCAGCGCAGCGGCAAACCCGTGGGACGATACGTCGCCCAACATCACCCCGAAGCGGCGGCCGGGCAGTTTGACGAAATGATAGAAGTCGCCCCCGACGTTGTCGGCAGGAAGACAACGAGCCGCGGCGTCGATGTCGTCTCCTAACACCGAGGGTGCCGGCAGCAACTTGAGTTGGAGATCGTGGGCCAGCTCCAGCTCGTGGGCCACCCGGTCCCGCGCAAGATCCCGCTGCACCAGCCGGGCGTTCTCGATGGCCGACGCAATCTGACCGGCGACGGCCGTGACGAGTTTCTGCTCGCCATCCGAAAAGAGGTCGGACCCCAATCGGTTGGTGAGGTTGATGACGCCGACCGGCCGCACGCCGCCGCTCGAGCCTGGATACATGATCGGCACACAGAGATACGCCGCACCGAGGTAGTGTTGCCCACTGTCAGTCGACAACAGATGACTCTGCGACAAGCGCGGGTCGTACACTCTGGTTTCACCCGAGCGGAACACGTGTGCCGCAACGGACGTGGGATGGTCGACGGGAATCGCGTTCAGCTGCGTTGCGTCCTTCCCCACCCCGGCCACCGGACGAAGGAACTCCCCCACGTCATCCACCACGAAGATTGACGCCCGACGCGCGCCGACGACCCCGCTGACCTCCCGGACGATGATGTCGGCCGCAGTTTCGAGTCGGATCGTTTGACCCAACACATGGCTGATCGTGTACAGGAGCTCGATCTCTTCGAGGCGGGCGGCCAGCTCTTTCGCAAGGTCCAGCGTCTCACGTTCCGCCGTGAGGAGCTGCGTGAGGAGCGGCGCCAAGATCCGGGCAGCATGCTCAACGTCCGTGGCTTGAACGAGTTCGTACCAGAAGTCCTCGACCTCGGGCACCGGTTCCACCCAACGGCCATCGTCAGCCGGTCGGACATTGCCATCCAGATCGACGTGAATCGCGGGTGCCGGCGCAGTCCCACACCCGATGACTGGCCGGAGGCGCCCTCGCCCTAATCGCCACACACGAACATCGCATCCCGCCATCGAACCCAGCGAGGCGATGATGCTGCCCAGGCGTTCTAGGCTCGGCGCATAATCATGCAGATGGCATTGCCTCGGTCGTTGTGGTACACCTCATCGGCGAGTTGCCGGATCAAGAACAACCCTCGCCCGTCGGTGGCCTCGATGCGGCCCGGACTTGTGGGATCGGGGACCATCATCGGATCGAATCCGTCGCCCTGATCTTCGACCTCGACGAGCACGCGGGAATCATCAACGTGTACCGATACATCCACGCGTTTGTTCGGATCGAGCTTGTTGCCGTAGATAATGGCATTGGCGAGCGCTTCACAGAGGGCGACGCGTACCTGGAACCGTGCCGCACGGGGCGTCACTCCGCAGGCGACGCAGTGGCGGGCGACGAGATCGACCGCTTCCTCCACGACATCGAGGGTCGTGGGCACACGGAGTCCGATTTCGACTCGACGGCGCGTCGGCTCCGATACCCACACCTCTCGGCGCCGGACGAACAGCCGAAGCGGAGCCGTCGCGATCTCAGAATCCAGAGATCGCTTCCTCCGCTGAGGCTTTGATGTCGAACAACGTGTCGAGCTTGGTCAGCTCGAACAGCGTCCGGAGATCTTCGTTCAATCCAGCGAGCACGAGATCACCGCCCACCTCCCGGATCTTCTTCGCCAACGACACGAGCACACCAAGCCCGGATGAATCGATGTACCCAGTATTCGTGAAGTCGACGACGAACTTCGTCTCACCGTCGTCCATGGCTTCCATCACCTTGGCCTTCAGGTCATGACGATTCCCGACGATGAGTTGTCCGTCGACGCCCAACACCACAACGCCTTTGGCCTCATCCTTCCGCACCGTAAAGCTCATGCACCCTCCTCCAAGGGATAGCCAGCCTGTAGTATCGCCACCGCCGCGACGTCGACCACATCCTGCACATCCGCGCCGCGGGAGAGATCAACCACCGGACGCGCCAAGCCCTGCAAAATTGGGCCCGTCGCCGTGGCCCGCGCCAGTCGCTGCACCAGTTTGTACGCGATATTCCCGCTGTCAAGGTCGGGAAACACCAACACGTTCGCATCACCCGCCACCGGGCTGCCCGGTGCCTTCACGCCCGCCACTTCCGGCGCAAGCGCCGCATCACCCTGGAGTTCACCGTCGACCACAATCTGCGGCGCCTCGTGCTTGAACCGACGGAGTGCAGCCGTGACCCGTTCCACGCGTGGACCAGCGGCGCTGCCCTTGGTAGAGTACGACAGGAACGCGACTCGCGGCTCGTCGCCGACGATGCGCGGCCGGTCGCGGGCGGCTGTCATGGCGATCTCCGCCAGCTGCGGCGGGCTTGGATCGGGCACAACCCCCGCATCCGTAAAGGTGAGCACGCGTTCACCGCGATCGAGCGCCATGTAGAAGGAACTGCTCACAATCGTGACCCCGGGCGCCGGCCCGACCGCTAGCAGAGCGGCCCGAATGACCTCGGGCGTGGGGTACACGGCGCCGCCCACCGCCGCATCCGCTTCCCCAAGTGCCACAAGCCCCGCGGCAAAATACATGGGCTGCCGCGCCAGCCGCGAAGCCTCGGCCACACCGAGATCGGGCTTTCGCGATTGAAACAACTCGGCCACCATGTCGGCTCGCTCATCTTGAATTGATTCCTCGACCAAAATGACGTTCGCCACGCCCGACGACTCGAGGAGCTTCGCCGCCTGCCGCACGCGCGAGTCCCAGCCCTCCGCCAGAACCACCGTACGCGCGAGCGCCGCTGCCCTGTCGCGAATCCGCTGGCGAAAGCTCACCGCCCGAGCTTGGTTGCCAGCGCCTTCTCGATGCTGGGGTGCACAAGGTCGCTTACGTCTCCCCCCAACCCCGCGACCTCGCGAACCAAGCTCGAGCTCAGATAGGTGAGGTGAACGGCCGGAACCAGAAATACGGTCTCGAGCTCGGGAAACAACTGGCGGTTCATCAACGCCATCTGCGACTCGTAGTCGAAATCGCTGACCGCCCGGAGCCCCCGGATGATGATCGTCGCGCCGTTGTCTCGAGCAAAGTCGGCCAGCAGTCCGTCGAACGTCCGCACCTCGACGTATTCCTGCTCCTCGAGCAACTCCATGAGGAGCTTGACTCGCTCTTCGACCGAGAAGAGGGGTGCCTTGGACGAGTTGACGGCGACAGCCACGATGAGTTTGTCCGCGAACGACAAGCTGCGTCGAATGAGATCCTCATGCCCGCGAGTGACGGGGTCGAAGGAGCCGGGATACACAGCGATTCGGGTCATTGGTAGCAGAAGGTAATGGCGACGTCGCCATAGCGCCGCTGGTCGTCGCCGGTGACCGACACGGCACTTGCATGCTCAACCCCCAAGATGCGCGCAAACGGCCTCGCGCGGAATGCGTCAACCAACTGAACCGCCTCATCGCCGTCAAACGGCGGATCGGCAAAGGCCAGATCGAAGGGCTCGACGTCCGTCTCCTGAGCGTCGAGAAAACGGAAGACGTCCATCCGCTCGACAGTTACGCGATCATACACGTCGAGGGCCGCGACATTCGCTTCGAGAGCGGACAGCGATTTCCTCGCTCGCTCCACCATAGTCGCATGTGACGCACCCCGAGACAGCGCCTCCAGGGCAAGGGCGCCAGAGCCCGCGAAGAGATCCAATACCACGGCGTCGTTGATGACGGGGGCAAGAATATTGAACCACGCCTCCCGCACGCGTTCGGCAGTGGCTCGCGCGGGCAAGGCCGGCGGTTTGAGCCGTCGGCCTTTGAATTCCCCCGCCACGATGCGCACTAGTTCGGGAGCTGGATATCCATGACACGGCCCTGCAGGGAACTCACACCACGGAATTCGTTGCGTTCGAGTTTGAGCGCCACATCGATCGGACGCTTCCACCAGTCGTCCGGGACCCGGTTCGCCCAGCCAAACGCGATCATCCCAAGCGTCCCCGTTCCGTCATCGATCGTGAAGCGCAGGTGGTTTGTACCAACTGGCATCGCGCGGCGCACCGTCGTATTCCGCACCGCGAGGATCGGTGCAGGATTCCCCTGGCCGCAGGGCTCGAAGTGCGTGAGGAGGCGCTCGAATTGGTCGTTCATGATCTGCACGGGCAATATGGTATCCACGCGTTGGCGTGGCACGAGATCGTCGAGCGTGAGGACGGATCGGGCAACGTCATTGAAGGCGTCGCGGAACGCGTCAACGCGATCGCGACGAATCGACAAGCCCGCCGCCATCTTGTGACCGCCATACCGATTCAGGAGGTGCCCGCACTGCACGAGGCCTGCGTGGAGGTCAAACGCCGAAATGCTCCGCCCCGACCCTTTGCCCGCGTCTCCATCCAATCCGATGACAATGACGGGGCGAGCCACACGCTCGACGATACGCGACGCGGCCAACCCGATCACGCCCGGGTGCCAGGCTTCGTTCGCCAACACCACGCCATAGTCGCGATCCAAATCGACATCGCGCTCCATCATCTGCAGCGCCTCTCCGAGCACGGCCTGATCCATCGCCTGCCGTTCTTCGTTCACGCGGTTCAGTTGTTCCGCCAGCGACAGCGCCTCGTCCGGATCGTCGGAAAGGAGCAGGCGTACACCGTCCATCGCCGATCCGATCCGGCCCACGGCGTTGAGGCGCGGTGCCAGGATGTAGCCGATCTGGCCGGCACGGAGCGGCGCCCGCAACTGGGTCACGTGCAACAGCGCGCGCAGCCCCGCCCATCGCGTTTCCCCAAGGAGTCTGAGGCCGTAGCGTACAAGCGTCCGGTTTTCTCCAATCAACGGGACCACGTCGGCCACGGTCGCGACCGCCACGAGGTCGAGCATGTGCGTATGCAGATGGGCCGGGAGCCCTAACGCCGGGACCAATGCTTGCGCGAGCTTGAAGGCGATCCCCGTCCCACAAAGTTCCTTGTGCGGAAACTCGCATCCGCCTTGCTGCGGATTGATGACCGCATCTGCCGGTGCTACCTCGCGCGTGAGGTGGTGATCCGTGACCACGACGTTCATACCCTGGTCCCGGGCGGCCCGTACCGTGTCGCTCGCCGTCGAACCGCAATCGCAGGTGATGATCAGGCCAGCGCCGTGGTCTGCAGCGTGTTGGAGTCCGGCCGGACCGAAATCGTAGCCGTCCCGGACGCGGTGAGGCACGAACGGAATGACGCTCGCGCCCGCCTGCCGGAGCAGTCGAGTCAGCAGCGCAGTTGCACACTGTCCGTCGACGTCGTAGTCGCCGTGCACCAGTATCGGTGTGCCTCCGCGGATCGCGTCTTGCACCAACGTGACCGCCTTCTCCATGTCCTTGAGTTCATAGGGGTCGGTCAACGCCTCGAGCGACGGCCGCAGGAAAGTGCGTGCCGCATCGACCGAATCGAACCCGCGCTGCACCAGCAGGCTCGCAAGCGCTTCGGGGATGTTCAGGTTCTGGACCAGGGGCGTGACGCGCTCAGGATCGGCGGCCTCGGCGACCACCCATTTGGGTCGAGCGATCTGCATGCGTGTCGGTTAGGACTCGTTTTCCGAGCCGTCGTCTTGGTAGACCAGCACCCCGCACGCTTCGCACGCCTCGATGGTATCTCCGTTGCGAATCTTCTGCTGGCGGTGCAGCGGGACTTGCGTGTAGCAATGCCCGCAGGCGCCACTCTTCAGCGGATACAGTGCAAGGCGCGCTCGACCGCGGAGGATCCGCCTGAACTGATCCCGCAACTTCGGCTGCACACCCTCCGCCACCTGGTCGCGCTCGTCAACGGCGGCGGCAAGCCGTTCGTCCAAGTCCGACCGACGGCCTTCGAGTTCCTGTCGCTCAGGGGCCTGCCCTTCTTCGATCTCTTGGAGCGCCGCCTCGGATTCAGCCACCTGGCGCTGCATGTCCTGGACTTTGTCGGCCGATCGAATCCATTCGGCTTCCTCGCGCGCAAGCACGGTCCGAGCAAGATCCAATTCGGCCATGAGGGTAGACGCTTCTTTCGCACCACGCACCCATTCCAGTTTTTGGCGTTTGCGCTCCTGCATCACGCGGTAGCCCTCGATCTTGCTCTCGAGTTCCGCCCGTCGGTCGTCGGCCTCCTGGGCGCGTACCCGTTGAGTATCCAGTTGCTCTTGCGCATGGTTGACCACCTCGTCGAGCTCCGCAAACTGCGGCTCGAGACTGGCCAAGACTTCTTCGATGTCCAACACGACTTTGTGTTTGGCCTGCAACTCCAATAATGCGACGAGATCTGCGTTCATCCCTGCTCCTCCAACCGGGTATCAGGACTTCCTGGCATGTCGTTGTATCACTCTCCATCGGGACGGATTGAGCTTCGCGATCTGCCGGCTCAACACGTCCTTTTCTTGGGCTAAGACCATTTTTTCATCTTCCGAGGCAACCGATATCTGGCGATCGATTGCCTCGACCCGCTTCATCAGCTCGCGACTTTCCATCCGTCCGAGCGCACCTTCCACGATCGCATCCGAATTCACGGCTCCCCAAGGTTCGGCCAGGAGCGTCGCCAGCAGCGCACGAGCCTCGCCTTCGACCTGCGGCAACAGATCTCCACCGGTCGCTTCGGGATCCGACCGGGCCACGAATCCGAGGAGTTCCGTGAGCAAGTCCGTGCGGTCCGGCAACCCCGACAGACGGTCAGCCACCCGTGGTCGCAGGGCTGGCTCATGCAGCAAGACACGTAGCAGCTCTCGTTCGGCACCTTTCCGATTGAGGTCACCGGACGGTGCCACGGCCACCGTGACCTGTGTGGGTACACGGGTACGGCGGCGCCCCAAGGCCTCATGCTCGATCGATTGGCGCGACACCCCCAGCGCATCGGCCGCCCGCGAGATATAGAGTTCGCGCGTCACCTCGTCAGACGCCGCGCGTAGCGTGGGAAGGAGGCGGTCCAACGCTCTTCGTCGCCCGTCGATTGAGCCAAGCCATCCTTTACGGTCGAGGAGCTGTAGCTTGCGTTCGAGGACGTCGAGCGCGTCATCGAGTAACTCGTCGACACGCGCTCGACCGCCCGTTCGGGCGATGTCGTCAGGGTCTTCGCCTTCCGGCGGCGTCGCAATAAACACACGCACGCCGGCGCGCAAGAGTACGTCGGCGGCCCGGAAACTTGCGCGCAGTCCAGGAGCGTCCGAGTCGTAGAACAGCGTCACGTTCGCCGTGTAGCGTCTGAGCAGCGCGGCCTGTTCGTCGGTCAGGGATGTCCCCAACGGCGCGACGACCTCTTCGATCCCCACGTCCGCCAACCGCATGACATCGAAGTACCCCTCGACAACGACCGACCGATCCGCCTTACGGATCGGATGCTTGGCATTGTGGAGGTTGTACAGCATCCGACCCTTGTGGAAGACGGGATTGTCGGAAGAGTTGAGATACTTCGGCTCACCGTCACCGAGCACGCGCCCGCCAAACGCGACGACTCGACCTCGAAGGTCGTGGATCGGGAACAACAGTCGGTTCCAGAACCGCGGCCTCAGTGACCCGTCTTCGCGCCGCAACGCAAGGCCGGCGTCCAGCAGCGTGTCGGTCGTGAGACCCAAGGTGTTCATTGCTTCCAGAAAATCGTCGCCTTTCGGAGCAAACCCCAACCCCCACGGCGCAAACTGCTCGAGGTCGAACCCGCGCCCGAGGAGATAGTCACGCGCGCGCGCCGCATCGTCACCATCACGAAGACGCCGTACGTACCAATCCGCTGCGACACTGACGGCCGAGTACAGCGGTTCGCGCGGATCGGGACCGCCGACCGGACGATCGGGAATGGTGATGCCACATTTCTCCGCCACGTCCCGGACAGCGGTGGGATACTCCATCCCAAAGCGCTTCATGAAGAACGTGAAGACATCGCCAGCTTCGTGGCAGACAAAGCAGTAGAACATTTGCTTCTTGGGGATCACTGCGAAGTTGCGATGCTTCCCGCCGTGGAACGGGCACGGACCCCGATAGTCTGATCCAGTGCGCTTGAGTTCCACATGCTCACCGATCAAGGTGATAATGTCGGCGGCGTCGCGTACCTGTTCGATCAGTTCGTCGGGAATCGGCATCAGCGGAACTCGACGATGGTGACACCGGCACCACCCTGTTCGGGGGGAGCCATCGAACCGCGCGCCACGCGTGCATCGTCGCGCACGATCTCATTCACGACGCTGCGCAGGGCACCAGTGCCCTTCCCGTGGATGATCCGTAGACGCGGGAGATCGGCCACAACCGCCGCGTCGATCGCGGCCACCACTGCCGCCGCCGCTTCGTCCGCGCGCATCCCGCGCACGTTGATTTCAGTAGCCGCTTCAACGTCAGATCCGGAGAACCCGTGTGATGTGCGCTGTTTGCCGTGAGCTGGTGGCTGTTGGCCGATCTCGGAATCTCCACTGCTCGAGCCTTGGTGCTCGTCCCTTCGACCTCCGCCTGTCGCTCTTCGCCCTTTGCCCACCCTCCACCCCTTCTCCTCCAACGCCGCGAGCTTCTGAATCGCGTCCGCCTCCTCCTGCACACCTTCTTCGACGAGTCGTCGCGCCTGCTTAGCCGTCGCCTCGTCGACCGCGGCACGCGCCAATGCCAGCGCCTCCTCGACTCGCCGCCGCGATTCGAGCAAGAAGGTCCGAGCGCGCTCACGACCGGCCTTCTCGAGCTGGCGCTCTCGCTCCTGGACATCCCGCTCGAAGTGGGTCAATCGCTCGCGAAGTTCCCCTACCCGAATCTGTTCGGCCTCGAGTCGCAGTCGCAGGTCTTCGTTCGCGACCTCTTGTTCGTGTAACGCAATCTCGCGTCGTTCGAGTTCCGCCAGTGTCGCATCAAGGGTCATGATGGCTTCGGGAATCCGTGATTCGGCTGCCGTGACGACGTCGACGGGCAACCCAAGTCGCTTAGCAATCGCTAGGCCATACGAGCGACCAGGCTTCCCGACGCGAAGGCGATAGGTTGGCGCCAACGTCTCGGTGTTGAACTCGAGACTCGCATTCGTCATGTGCTCCGACGCGGTGGCCGCCTCCTTGAGGTCACTGAGATGGGTCGTCGCGACCGTCGTTGCTCCTCGGGACTGCAATCCTTCCAGCACCGCCCCGGCAAGCGCCCCACCCTCGATTGGGTCGGTGCCCCCTCCGATTTCGTCGAGCAGGACCAATGACCCGGGTTCCGATTTGCCGAGGATGTGTTTCAAGGATTCCAAGTGGGCTGAGAACGTGGACAGGGAGGCCGCAATCGACTGGTGATCCCCAATGTCAACACGAATCTGGCGGAATGCGGGCGTGACAGACCCCTTCCCCATAGGCGGCACCACGCCAGACTGCGTCATCGCCGCCAGCAACCCCACCGCTTTGAGCAAGACCGTCTTGCCGCCGGCGTTGGGTCCACTCACGAGCAGCGTACCTCCCGGAACTAGCCTCACCGAAAACGGGACGGCGCCCTTCTCCTCGCGCAGCAGAGGGTGGTATCCGTCGTTGATGGCGAACGCCTCGCTCCATTCAGCCGCCGTTGGGATCGACGCTTCCACGTCCAGCGCGTATTGTGCTCGCGCATAGAGGTCGTCCAGCGCCACGGACATGCTCCACCCCGCCTCGAGCTCAACAAGCACCGCCCGGACCTGTTCCGACAGGTCTCGAAACACTTGGTTCACTGCGCGCACTTCGTCGGCCTCGGCCATCCGGAGATCGTTGCCCATCTCGACCGCGTCTTCCGGCTCCACGAAGAGCGACGCGCCCGATGCTGATTGCGCGTGAACCAGCCCACGGACGCTGCCGCGCGCGTCGCGGGGGACCGAGACCACATAGCGCCCCTCGCGGATGGTCACATGGGGATCCCCCGAAACGCCACGCGCCACGCGCTCGAGCATCGCAACGAGCCGACGCCGCGTATCGCGCACCCGACGCCGCGCTGAGGTCACCGCAGTCGACGCGCCATCCCGCACGGTTCCGTCTGCATCGATGGCGCGGGCGATGGCGTCGGCGACCCCGGCTGGCGGCATCGCCACCGCCAAATCGAACGTCAGGGGAAGGCTGGCCTCGTGCTGCTCGAGGAGCGCCCCATTCTCTCGAATGGCCCGAATCGCGTCCGCGACGCGGAGCAGCCCGTCAGCTTCGAGCACCGCCCCTTCCAGGCGCAGTGTGTCCAGCTCGGCCGTGAGGTCGACGACTGCGGCTGGCCGAAACTGCCCGGCCTCATCAAGGTGCCGCGCGAGCTCGGATACACGAGCCAGTTCGTGCGTGATAGCAGCAGGATCACTGAGGGGTCGACGCGACCGAACGGCCTCGGCACCGAGCGTGGATACGGCGCGCGCTGCCACGCGGTCGAGCGCGCGGCCGAACTCGAGCTCGGCAAGGGTGTCTGGCGAAGCGACGCTGGACGAAGAGAAAGGGGTGTCGGCGACGCTGGTCACCTACACCCCTTCATCGAGCCTTCGCTTGTGACCGGCGCCGTGGTGCATCGAGCGCCTCGCGGCGATGGATCTAACGGTATCGGATCCCCCGCTCGCGCCGGTTCTTCCGGCGAGCTGCAATCAATTTCCGCTTCCTCCGCTCGCTAGGTTTCTCATCGTGACTGAGACACCAAACGTATCTGGCGCTCTCCGCCGAGGCAACCCGATCATCCCGGCGGCCACGCCATCGCACGTCCACCGAGAATATGCACGTGCAAATGCCACACGGTCTGGCCTCCATCGCTATTGGTGTTGACGACGAGCCGATACCCGTTCTCCGCCAGTCCCTCTCCTTCCGCGACTCCCTTGGCAAAGCGCAGCAACCGACCAGCCAAACCGTCGTCATCGAGATCGTTCAAAGACCGCACGTGTCGCTTGGGAATGGCCAGGACGTGCGTCGGTGCCTGCGGATTCACATCGCGGAATGCGACGAACTCTGGATCGTCCTTGGCGATCGTGGCGGGGATCTCCCCGGACACGATCTTGCAGAATAGACAGTCACTCATCTCAGGCTCCGAACGCTTCTTTCACCTTGTCCCACAGCTTCTGCCCAAGGCTCTCATTGGACGGAGGCTGCCCTTCCACTTTCGCGAGTCTCTTGAGCAGTGATTTGAGCTCGGGCGTCAGCTTTGTCGGTGTCCAGACTCGGCAGCGGACGTGGAACGAGCCCTTGCGACCGTCGCTCACGTTGGGCAAGCCGCGACCGCGTAGCGTAATCACCGTATCGTTCTGCGTCCCGGGAGACACGGTCACTTGCTCCTCGCCATACGGCGTCTGGACCGGAAAGTCCCCTCCTAACGCGGCCTGACTGAACGAGAGCAGGAGGTCGTGGACCAGGTCGTCGCCGTGGCGCGCGAATCGGGGGTCTTCCGCAACTCGGAACTCGACGATCAAGTCACCCGCTGGACCGTTGCGCGGCCCGGCGACGCCTTGGCCACGTAGCGTGATGTAGTTCTGTTCCGACACGCCCGGCGGCACTTCGATGTCGACCGTCCGTTGCTCGCGGATCCGTCCGTCGCCGCGGCACTCCTCACACGGATCCGACACGATCGTTCCCTCGGCATCACATTGGGGACACGGGCCAACCGAGATGAACTGCCCGAATATCGACTGCGACGCACGGCGCGCCTCGCCCGTGCCACCACAGGTCGGACATACCGCGGTCGACGTGTCGGGTCGCGCCCCCGAGCCATCACAGACTTCGCACGGGATCAACGATTTGAGTTTGAGCTTGCGCGTCACACCGTGAGCAATCTCCTCGAGCGTGATATCGAGTGTCACGCGGAGGTCCTGTCCACGACGCCGTGCTCGGCGGGCGCGCTGTCCCCCACCGAAAATGGAGTCAAAACCGCCCATCCCACCGAAGTCGCGCATGAACACGTTGAGCGCTTCGGAAATGTCGAAATGAGTGAACCCGCCGCTGAAGCCGCCACGCGCGGCACCACTCACCCCGGCGTGCCCGAAGCGGTCGTAGCGCTGCCGCTTGCTCGGATCACGCAGGACCTCGTACGCCTCGGTCGCTTCCTTGAATTTCTCCTCGGCGGCCTTGTCCCCATTGTTGCGGTCAGGATGATACTCCATCGCGAGTCTGCGATAGGCCTTCTTGATGTCGCCCTCAGAAGCATTCTGACCGACGCCGAGGACGTCGTAGTAGTCACGTGGCATTGACGGCACGTTACTTCGGCTGCTGCAAGAGCAGGTCGCCGACCAGGCGCGACGTGTGTTCCACCATGGTAACAACCTTGTCGTACGGCATCCTGGTGGGACCCATCACGCCGATGGTGCCGCGAAAGGCATGGCTCTGGAAGGTCGACGTCACGATCGTAAACGAACTCAACTGCGGATCGAAGTTCTCCGCCCCAATCGTGACGCTGATGCCGGGCTCCTTGCGGGCGCGCAATGCGTCGGCCAAGACATCACGCTGCTCGGTGATTTCGAGCAGTTTGCGCATCTGTTCGTTGGAGCTGAATTCCGGTTGGCCCGTCAGCATTCTGGTGCTGCCCATCACGAGTTCCGTGTCACCGGCTTTGATGTCGAAGATGTGATCGGACTCTTCGATGAAGATGTTGAGGAGTTCCCGTGTGCGGGCGGGCCCAGTCGCGTCGCGCAGCCGGTCGCGTAGGCTACTCCGAATTTCCTTCAACGACAATCCCGACAGACGCTCGTTGATTACAGACGCCACATCTGCAAGCGCTTCCCGCGGCAGGCGGTTCTGAACTTCAACAAAGATCGTGCGTGCCAAGCCTCCCTGAAGCACCAGCACCATGAGCAACCGGTCACTTGCCGCTTCGATCAGCTCCAAGCGTTCGAGTACGGCGTTCTCGAATGACGGTTTTACCGCAATGCCGAGCTCGCTCGTGAGCAGTCCCAGCACTTCGGCCGCCTTGGCCAGTAGCTCCTCGATCGCGGTGTGCTGCGCCGTGAGTTCCTGCCGGAGGCGGATCTGCTCGACCATGGTCGGCGCGGTCGGCGACATGAGCGCGTCGACGTACACGCGATACGCGAGGTCGGTCGGGATGCGTCCCGCCGAGGTGTGCGGGTGGTACAGATACCCCCGCTCCTCCAAATCACTCATGGTGTTTCGGATCGTGGCCGCTGAGACACCGAGATCGTACCGCTTGGCAATCGTACGCGAGCCTGCCGGCTCAGCGGTCTCAACAAAAGTCTGAATGACCGCCTCCAGCACATGTCGCTCGCGCTGAGTGAGTTGATCCAACGGATTTGCTCCAAGTCCAATAACAACAATAAATTAGCCACCATTGCCCGAGGTGGTCAAGCGGGTCAGGATGGCCTCCGTTCTGAGCCACCCCTCCGGCGTGAGCCGTGCCTGATTGCCGTCGACCTGCAGCCAGCCCTTATCCACGAGCTCGGCGAGCTTGCCTCGGCCTCCAAGGTCTGGCAACGCAAAGCCTTCCGAGGTCCGGATCCCCAGCATCAGCCTCTCCAGCGCCAGCTGGTTTGGCGTCAGGAGCTCGGAACCGGCCTCGGGGTCCCCCCCGCCTTCCACTACCGAAGCGTACCGTGTCCATTCACGCTCGTTCCACCGTCGGCGGTTGCCACGAAGGCTGTGGGCGGATGGCCCGAGGCCGGCATATGGTCGTCCGCTCCAGTACGCGGAGTTGTGGACCGCGCGATGTCGGGGTCGAGCGTAGTTGGAGATCTCGTAGTGCTCGAGCCCCACTTCAGTCAGAAGCCGGTGGGCCATAAGGAACTCCCGTTCGTACCGCGGATCTGGTGAGGCGACGGCTTCGCCGCGCGCCACGCGGTGCGAAAGCGCCGTTTGCGGTTCGACGGTCAAGCCGTAGACAGACACGTGATCGGGTTCGAGGCCGATTGTGGTTTCGAGGTCGGACTCGAAGTCGTGCTCGAGGTCGGGAGCTAGCCCGAACATGAGGTCGACCGACACATTGGTGATCCCGGCGTCGCGCAACAAATGCACGGCGTGCGCGCTTTGCTCCGCAGAGTGCAGCCGGTGCATCCAGTTCAGTACGTTCGGTTGGAACGATTGGACACCGAGGGACACGCGGTTGATGCCCATGGCCGACCACGCGGTTGCCGCGTTCTCTGTGACGTCTTCGGGGTTGGCTTCGAGCGTGACCTCCGCGCTTCGCTCGACGCGCGGACCGGCGCGCTCGCGAACGTGGATCAGCAGCCGCTCGAGCGATTGAGGCTCGAGTCGAGATGGCGTTCCTCCACCGAGATACAGCGTTTCGATGGGGTCGTCATCCCAAGTTGCAGAGTTACGACGTACGTCGAGCTCAGAGAGGACAGCGTCGCTGAACCGCTGCGACGGCGTCTCCGGTCGCACCGCAATGGCGAAATCACAATAGACGCAGCGCCGGGCGCAGAATGGGACGTGGATATAGACGTGGCGCACTACGGCGAAAGTAATGAGTCGTGCAGACGGACGCGCGGCCAGGCGGACGCGCGGTCACCCTCGGCACTTCGCCTCCGTCCACCCAACCGCCGGCTGGCTAGACCGGCAGCGCCTCGCGCACCACCCCACCGGCCTCATACAACACCAACCCGCGAATCTCCAGGCCCGTCAGCACTGCCAACACCTGCGCCGCGGGCACGTCCAATCGCTCCGCAAGATCGTCGACATTGTCGACACCTGCACCCAGTGCGTCGAGGAGTTGCCTCTCCTCTTCGTTCAGCTTCGCTGGGGGCCGAGCTCTGGCACTCTTGGGCACCAAGGCGTACTCCTCGAGCACATCCTGCAACCCAATGACGAGTTTGGCGCCCTGCTGAATCAGACGGTTGCACCCGAGCGACGACGGACTGATCACGGGTCCGGGCACGACCAACACGTCTCGCCCCTGCGCGAGCGCCTGGTCGACCGTGATGAGCGTGCCCGACTTCTTTCCTGCCTCTATGACGAGGGTGCACTGCGCCAATCCACTGATCAATCGGTTCCGCCGTGGGAAGCTGCCCGCGTTGGGGCGCTCGCCAGGCGGGAACTCCGTGATGAGACACCCATCCGCGATCATCCGCTCGTACAACCTCGTGTTCGCGGACGGATACACGACTCCCAGCCCATTGCCCAACACGCCAACGGTGCGACCATTCACGTCGAGCGCCGCCGTGTGGGCGACCGCATCGAGCCCTCGCGCCATGCCACTGACGACCGTGATGCCCGCCTTGGCGGCGCCACCCGCCAGGTGTCGGCAGACCTCGGCCCCGTAGCGCGAATGGGCTCGGCTTCCGACCACCGCCAGCCCAGGTCCACGCAGCAGATCGAGCCGACCAATGCCAAAGAGCAAGGTGGGCGTCTCGGGTATGGTGCGTAACGCAGGCGGGAACCGCTCGTCGCGCGGCAGCAGCACCGTGCCGCCCAGCTCCTCGACCTGGGCAACAACGCGAGCGGCGTGGTCGAGGTTCGACTCTTTGATGGCAGTGGCTGCCGCCGTGCTCATGCGCGGCACAGCGACCAGCGCGTCATGGTCGGCCGACATGACGTTCGCCGCGGTCTTGAACTGGCGGATGAGACGATCGAACCTGCTACGACCGATACCTGGAACGAGCGCCAATGCTACGTAGGCAATGTCATCCCCGGTCACGGCAGCGGCATCTCGTCCTGATCATGAGACCCAACGGCGGAGACTTCACGCCACACCGCTTCCTTGAACTCGTTAAGCCCATCGTGTGCCGCTGACGAGATGGCAACCGTTGCTCGAGCCTTTGGCGCTACAATGACGGGGAGGTCGTCCTTCGAAGGAATGAGATCCGTCTTTGAGAGAACGAGCACGTGCGGCTTGGCCGCGAGGGCGACGTCATACGCGGCAATCTCAGCGCGCATTTGGTCGTAGGCATCCTGCGGGTCCACCGCGTCCAACGGAACGAGGATTGCCAGCACGCGCGTCCGTTCGATATGCTGGAGAAAGCGGTCGCCCAGCCCCTTTCCCTCGTGGGCTCCCTCGATCAATCCCGGAATGTCGGCAACGACGAACGTCCGGCTGCCTGGCAACTCCACCACGCCGAGCTGGGGTGTCAGCGTCGTGAACGGGTAGTCCGCGATTTTGGGCTTCGCGGCGGAGATAACCGAGAGAAGCGTGCTCTTGCCCGCATTGGGCTCGCCCACCAGCCCGACGTCGGCTAACAACTTGAGGATGAGCTCGATCGAGCGCTCTTCACCCTCCGCTCCCGGTTCCCACTCGCGCGGCGCCTGATGAGTCGGAGTCGCGAACCTGGCGTTGCCCCTACCCCCGCGTCCGCCTTTGGCCACCAACAGCTCCTGACCGGCCTCGACGAGTTCGCCGAGCCGCTGACCAGTTACTGCGTCGGTGACCACCGTCCCTGGCGGTACGGGGAGGATGACGTCGTCACCTGATTTCCCGGTCTTGTTGCCACCCTTCCCATGCTGGCCGCGGTCAGCACGCCGATGCGGTTTGTACGCGTAGTCCAGCAGGGTCTGCAAATTGGCGTCGGCCTTGAGATAGATGCTGCCCCCGCGACCTCCGTCACCACCGTCCGGTCCACCCTTGGGGACGTACGCCTCTCGTCGGAACGAGGACGCCCCGGACCCACCGGTCCCGGCAGTCACCTTGATCACTGCGCGGTCGACGAATTTCATGGGCCCCGACCCACCCCACCCATCCCGGGCGCAGGATGCAGGACGCAGGACGCAGCAACGAGGGCGGAGAGACGACGGAGGGCGGAGAAGGTTGGTTGGCATGGTTGTGCGAAGCTGCACACGGTCCGTTCGGTTCGTGCCATCCTTTCTTCGCGCCGCATCATCAAACGAACGCGATGGCCCCGCGAGGTTCGATCATGCCGACCGCTTCGCCGCGGGTGTTCGTGATAGGCATGCGTGCGAACGCCTTGAGCCGCGCTCGGGAGGAAGCCCCGAGGTTCAGTGCGTCGAGCACGGCGACGAGAGCGACCATTCCCGCCGCGGCGCTGCCATCCTCCACCTTGATGGCGACGCCCAGTCCCCGGTCGACGACGGCCGCGCCATACACCCCTTCCGCTCCGACCTTCGCGACCACTCCGCCGGGATACTCGCGCATGACCTCGGTGCAGGAGCGTCGTTCCCCAGCCACGTACTCGGGCACGTCGGTCATCGCTCGGACGACGGTTTTGGCGGACGGGTCGTCCCGTGTTATAAGGCGCGCAAAAGCAACAGCCAATCGGTCGAGCGGCGCGCCAAACGCCGACACGCCGCATCCGTCCACCGTCTCGATGATGCCAGCAGGCTCGACCCCCGTGTAGTCAGCAAACACGCTCTTCATCCGTTCCTGAACTGGGTGACCTATCGCGTGGTAGTCGGATGGATCCCAACCGCAGACGCGGGCAAGCCCAAGCATGCCCGCGTGTTTCCCCGAACAGTTGCTGGCCAACGGTGACGGTGACGCAGGCTGGATGTCCGGGTCATCATCGTCGCCGATGGGTGGGACCGCGAAGCTCGTCGCGAGCGGTGCGTGGGCCCCGCAAGCCAGGTCGGTCTCCTCAAACCCCATGCGGTCGAGCCAACCGGCAACGGCTCGCACCTGACGGCGTTCGGAGCTATGCGACGCACACGCGAGCGCCAGCTCGGCGTCAGAGACGTCGAAACGATCGACGACACCATCCTTGACGAGTGGGATCGCTTGGAACGGCTTGGCCGCCGACCGCGCGAGCGTGAGTCGCGACGCATCACCGGTCGTTGCCACCATGCGCGCGTCGCGGTCGACGATGGCGACGGACACGTGATGACTCGACTCGGTTGTCGCGCCGCGGGTTCGAACTACTGTTAACGACATGGTCAGCAAAGATAGCGCAGGCCCGCCCGTCCGCCCCGGCCCACCACTGCTGTTCCGCATGCTCGCACCGGTCGTCCGTCGGTTGCCACGCGGCCGATTTCGAGTGGCAGCGGCACTCACCGGGCGGGCGCGCACACCCTTTGTGGCCAGGCTGCCCCGGCGCCTCGGCGGCCACCGGTTCGTGTGCGACGTGCGAGACGCCAACGCGCGCGACGCGTACCTCGCGGGGATCTACGAACCGCAAGAGACGATGATCATCCGCGAGTTACTCACTCCGGGAGCGACGTTCGTCGACGTCGGAGCCAATTGGGGATACCACTCGCTCATCGCGTCGGCCATCGTGGGCGCGGGTCGCATCGTCGCCGTCGAACCCGATCCCATGATGCGTGCGATACTCGAGGAGAACGTGGGACTCAATCAACTCGCGAACGTCACCATCCTCCCGATGGCAGCCTGGAACGCGGAAACCACGCTGCAGATGCAGAGCTTCGATCCCGGTGCGGGCAATTTCGGCCTCTCACGGGTCGTCGATGACCGTGAATCGCCGGGACCGACTGAGGCGGTGCGCGCCGGGCGCTTGGACGATGCGCTCCGGGAGCTTGGAATCGACGATGTGACCGTGATGAAGATGGATATCGAGGGGGCCGAGGGTCAGGCGCTCGAAGGTCTCGGAGAGTTCCTGAGGTCTCGCCGCGTACGCGCCTTACTCCTCGAGCTTCACCCTGCAGCCTTGCTCTCCTTTGGCCGAACGACCACCGCCATAGAAGAGTTGCTCTCTGAGTCGGGGTATCGCGGTCGGGCGGTCGACCATTCACCCGAGATGGAGCAGCGCGCGCACTACGCTCGGTCGCTGCGGTGTCGCGACCTGCTCCGGAGCCTTGGAGACGTCGAGGCGCGTGGCTCGTGGCCACACCACTTATGGGTGCGAGAGGATGTCGATCTGGCGGTGGCTGGCGCCTAACCTTCTCCGAGCGCCCTCGTGTCCTTGACCCGGTGAAGTACCCGTTCGGTGATGTCTTGTCGCTCTTCGAGGTCCACCAGTCGGCTGTCGGCGGCAGCACCTAGGGTCCGAAGCTGTTCCTCGGTCTCCACGACTCGGCGCTCAAGTTCATCGATGCGGTCACTGACGCCCGGGGGAGCACCCCCGCTTTCGATCCGCTTGATGATGGCGGGTGTGGCTCGGAGGATGAGGAAGAAGACCGCGATCCCAATCCAGAAACTCATCGTTCCACCTCGGAGCCGACCGTGAACGCGTACTTCCCACGGATGACGTGCCCGTCGGGCCCCGCACTGCGCCACTGCACGACGTAGACGCCGTCGTCCAGGAATTCGAGCAGGTCGGCTTTGAAGGACTTTGGGTCGTCCGTCTTCTGCACGGACCCCGTTTCCAGCAACTCCTCGCCACGCTTCACATCGATGCGGCTCACACTGAGCTGGATCTCCTGGTTGAACCACAACTGGATCTCTGACGGGGTCGACACGGTGGAATCCTTCTCGGGCCGGCTCTTCGTAAGCGTGAGATGAGCCGAGTCAAATGCGAACGCGGCCGCGGTCGACGCGGCGACGGCGGTCAGGATCAATCCAATAACGGGGCGCATGTCCCTCCTCTGTCGGTTGCTTCGACTAAGGTTGGAAACTAGCATCACGACTATGTCACCGGAAACACTGGCGCAGTGGGGCCTGGTCGGCTCGCGCTTTGTCACGTCGGTCGCCGCCTTTGGATGCGCGGGGGCACTGGTTCTGCTGTTCTTGATTTACGGCCGGACTGCGGGCCTATCGGTCCTGGTCCATGCGGTACGTCGGATCGGCCTGACCGCCTCCATTGGCCTCCTCGTCGCCTCGTTGTTGCGGCTCTTGGCACAGAGTTACTCGATCTTCGGCGTGGATGAAGGGCTCACTGTCGAACTTGTGGGGATTGTTGCATTCGACACGGCCTGGGGCCAGGGGTGGCTCGCGCAGGTTGGCGTGATCGCTTTGATGATCGCCGGCTGGGCGCTCCAGCGACCGGCACCCGTTGTTGGAGCGGCGGTGACGCTCGCGGCGACGGTCGGCTTCTACGGCGTCTGGCCGCTCACGAGTCACGCCGCCTCCCATGAGCCCTTCACCTGGTTTGCGCTTCTCATGCAGTCGGCGCATACCGGGGGAGGAGGAGCCTGGCTGGGTGCGCTCGGGGTGTTCGTCGTACTGTTGTGGCGGCCTCCTCGCGTCGACACCTGGGACGAGACGGTCGCCCAGCTGATCCACGTATTCTCTCCACTGGCGCTTGGCGCGGCGGTCATTGTCGCTATATCCGGCTTGATGAACGCTAGCGCTTACCTGGGAGAGTGGAGCCATCTCGTGACGACATCCTATGGGCGCGTGCTCTTCCTGAAGCTTGGCGCATTCGGTGGAGTGTTGGGCTTGGGTGCGTGGAACTGGCGGCGCGTGCGACCTACATTGGGCTCGGCAGAGGCCACGGCGGGCCTATCGCAAACCGCCGGGATGGAGATGATGGTGGCACTCATCCTGTTGGCCATAACGGCCGTCTTGGTTGGGTTGCCTTTACCGACTGACTAACCGGGTCGAACTCACTCCAAAGGAGCACCGCACAGTGAACGCCACCGTCGCCCGGGTGATCGCCATCGTGTCAGGCCTCGTCCTCGTGGTGGGCGTGACCTTCGCGCTACGGGCAGCAGGCCTCGACCTGCAGCTCGCCGCTTTGATCGGAGGGGCGGTGGGATTCGGGGACTATTTCGTCATCTACATGGTGCTCACCCAACGACCAAAGTAGGCATCATGCTGTGCAAACACGAACGCCCCGACGGTGAGAGCCGTCGGGGCGTTCTCGATATGGGCGATACTGGACTCGAACCAGTGACCTCTCGGATGTGAACCGAGCGCTCTGGACCAACTGAGCTAATCGCCCGGGCCCGCGCCGTGCGGGCCGTAAAATGTACACTGGCCAGGCCCACCGCGGAATCACCTCCCCGCCTTGCCCAAACCGGCCGTCCCTGTCTAGTCTAGGTCAGAGCTTAACCACGAGACTCCTGATGATGACGACTGCGCACCGGACCAAAACCGCCGACTTCCTTGAGGAAGTCGATCGCTACAGCGCGCACAACTACCACCCGCTCCCAGTTGTCCTGACGCGGGGTGAGGGTGTCTGGGTCTGGGACAGCGACGGTAACAAGTACCTCGACTGCCTGGCAGCGTACTCCGCGGTCAATCAGGGGCATCGTCATCCGAAGATCATCGAGGCGGCAAAGGCGCAGCTCGACACACTCACCCTCACGTCGCGGGCGTTCCACAACGACCAGATGGGACCGTTCCTCCATCGGCTGTGCGACCTCATGGGCTATGAACGTGCCCTCCCGATGAACACCGGCGCAGAGGCCGTGGAAACGGCCATCAAGGCGGTGCGACGTTGGGGATACCGCGTGAAAGGAGTGCCGGCGAACCGGGCTGAGATCGTCGTCTGCGAGAACAACTTTCACGGGCGCACGACGACGGTTGTCTCGTTCTCCACCGACACCGATGCAAACGCGGACTACGGGCCGTGGACGCCGGGCTTCATGATCATCCCCTACGGTGATGCGGAAGCGCTCAAGGCCGCGATCACCCCACACACGGTTGGGTTCCTAGTCGAACCGCTCCAAGGTGAGGGGGGCGTGATCGTCCCGCCTGACGGCTACCTCAACGCGGCGTACGAGATCTGTCGGGCGAACAAAGTGCTGTTCATTGCCGATGAGATTCAAACGGGCTTTGGCCGCACAGGACGCATGCTGTGCTGCGAGTGGGAAGACGTTCGACCGGATGTGCTCGTGTTAGGGAAAGCTCTCAGTGGCGGCGTCTATCCCGTGTCCGCCATGCTCGCCGACAAGCCCATCATGGACGTCTTTCAACCCGGCGATCACGGCTCCACCTACGGCGGAAACCCACTTGGTGCCGCCATCGCCACTGCCGCACTCAACGTGTTGGTGGATGAACAACTATCGAAACGTGCTCAACGTCTCGGCCAGTGGTTCCTTGAGCGGCTACGGAACATCGAGGCGCCGTGCGTGGCGGAGGTTCGGGGGAAGGGACTGATGATTGGCGTAGAGATCAAACGCGAACATGGAACGGCGCGGCCCTATTGCGAAGCGCTGATGGAGCGTGGGATTCTCGCGAAAGAAACGCACGAGCAGGTGATCCGTTTCGCGCCACCGCTCGTGATCGACAAAGAGACGCTGGAGTGGGCGCTGACGCACATCACGGAGGTCCTGAAGGCCACCTAGGACCCTCGCTGGCCGTCGTTGATCTGACGGTGCGTGTCCGGCCGATCTGGAGCTTGCCCGGCCTATCTATCCGTGGCGATGAATCCCGCGGCCGCTGTCGTACCCGTTGCACTGCTCAACACGAGGTCCGCATCCTCGCTCGCCGCAAAGATCACATCTTGTGTTGAACTCACGTCGAGGCCCGTGATCTCGGTGTCCAGAAGGGAAAGCAAGACCGTCTCCGCCACCAGGTCGTTGATGAGCCGCGTTCCCACCCCGCTCACGATGCTCACCAGCCCGCCGCCCGTTGCCGATCCCGACGTGACCAGGGTGACGTCACGGTTTTCCCCGGTTGCCACGTTCAAGAACTGATCGAGGGCCTGCACGGTCACGGGAATCGGAGTGCCAATGATCCCGTCCGTCGGGTCCAGGATGACGTAGCGGACCGCGGCCCCGGCCGCAAAATCCACGTCCTCCGTCGAGCTCACGTCCAACCCGGTCGTCTCGGTGTCGAGGAGCGTGAGCGTCACCAGCTCGGCCTGCTGATCACTGATACTCAGCGAGCCCACGCCGGCGACGATGTCGACGAGCCCACCACCCGTGGCAGAGCCCGAGGTAACCAGCGTCACGTCGCGGTTTTCCGTCGTGACGAGATTCCCAACGCTATCCTGGGCCTGCACCGTCACCGTAATCGGATTGTCGACCGTCCCATCCACGGGATTTAGTATCACGTATTGCGCGACGGCCCCGATGACAAACTCGACGTTCTGCGTTGAACTCACATCCAAGCCCGTGCCCTCGGTGTCGTTGAGCGTAAGCGTCACCATCTCCGGCGTCAAATCGTTGATGTTCCGGGTTCCGGCCCCACTCACGATGTTCACCAAGCCGCCGCCCGTCGCTGAGCCGGACACCGCGAGCGTGACATCGCGCCCTTCGCTGGTCACAATGTTGTCAAACTGATCGAGGGCCTGCACGGTCACTTGGATCGGGGCGCCCACGGTTCCGTCTGGTGGGTCCACGATGAAGTAACGGATCGGCGCCCCATGCGCGAAGTC
>CAMYLY010000015.1 GCA_947259405.1 uncultured Gemmatimonadales bacterium
TCGACCCGCTGGATCGAAGAAGACGCATTCGCGGAACGGCACATGCTCGAACGTCGGTGCGATACCGACCTCCGCGAACTCATCCAAGACATCGGACGGAGTCGTCCAATTCTCGAGCCCTTGGAAGTCATCGTGAAACCGCGTCCCGACATCGCGATGCCGCTCCCACACGGTCGCCGGGACGCCGTTGTCAACGAGCGTCTTCGCGGCGGCGAGCCCAGCCGGACCGGCCCCTACGACGTCAACAGCACTCCTCACGTTCCGCTCCCGACAGCGTGTGATCGACGATCATTGCAGCGCCTTCAATCCGACTTCGCCACTCCGGATCTTGGTGACGTTCAACACCGGATGGACCGAGATAATCCCGTCCCCACTGCGGCCGGTTCGAGCGGCTCCCGTGATCAGCTCGTCGAACATCTCACAGCGTTCTCCAGAACAGATGAACTGCACCATCGCTTTCTCTTGGTATTCGCCCTCTTCGATCGACAACCGTGCCGTCGCGTGATCCACGCCGGCACCCAGCGCATGCACGCGGGTCACCGTCATGCGCGGGACGCCGCAGTCCTTCAGGCATCGCACGACGCGATCCAGCATCTCCATGCGCACTATTGCGCGGACCTCAACCATCTCCCGCATGGAATCCTCCCTATTCCTCTGGCACCAGGGCCATTTGATCGTGTAACGCTTCGCGGACTGCCAGTTCGGGCCGCCGCGCTACCTGCCACCGACGCCATATGAGGTAGATGGCGGGGATGACGACGAGCGTCAGGATCGTCGCGGTGACCATGCCGCCCACCATGGGTGACGCGATGCGCTTCATCACGTCGGCACCGGTGCCCGCGCTCCACAGAATCGGGGCCAGCCCGGCGGTAATCGCCGTCACGGTCATGATGACGGGTCGCAGTCGTTCCAGCGCTCCCTCACGCACTCCGGCCGCGACGTCCGATGCATCGTTCATCCGACCTTCGAGACTCCGGCGGTGGAACGCCTCGTCGAGGTAGATCAGCATCACGACCCCGGTCTCGGCGGCGACTCCTGCCAGGGCGATGAATCCGACCCATACGGCAACGCTCGTGTTATATCCGAGCATCCACAGGAACCAAATGCCGCCGACGAGCGAGAACGGTAGTGCCAACATCACGATCAGCGACTCGACGACGCCTCGGAAATTCAAGTAGAGAAGGAGGAAGATGATGCCGAGCGTGACGGGAACGACCACGCGCATCTTTTGCAGTACGCGCTGCATGAACTCGAACTGCCCGCTCCACACGAGTGAATAGCCCGTTGGCAGAACCAGTTGCTCATCGACGATGCGACGCGCATTCGTGACATAACCTCCAACGTCCGACGTTTCGATATCGACGGTGACGATTGCGACCGGGAAGGCGTTCTCCGTCTTGACCGCCATGGGCCCCTGAAGGGCTGTCACTTCGGCAAGCTGTCCAAGTGGAATCTGGCGGCCGCTCGAAACGGGTATGATGACCTCTTTCAGCTTTTCGAGATCGTCACGAAGCTCCCGCGGATACCGGACATTCACGACGTATCGCTCGCGGCCCTCCACGGTGACGGCCGCGTTGACCCCGCCAACCGTACCCATGATGGCCCGATGCACGTCTCCAACGTTGAGACCGTACCGTGCGGCCTCCTCACGATCCACATCGATGTCGACGTAGTATCCGGACACTCCACGTTCGGCGAATGCGCTGCGGGTTCCCGGAACGTCCTGCATAATCCTCTCGAGACGCTCACCGATAGCCTGGAGCGAATCGAGATCCAGCCCGAAGATCTTGATCCCAACCGCCGTGCGGATACCGGTCGCCAGCATGTCGATCCGTCCCTTGATGGGCATGGTCCACGCGTTGGTAATCCCAGGCATGCTGACGGCTTCATCCAACTCGCGGACGAGCTGCCCGTAGGTCATACCCTCGCGCCATTCGTCCTCGGGTTTCAGCGTGATGGTGGTCTCAAACATGTCGAGGGGAGCCGGATCGGTCGCTGTCCGCGCTCTGCCGGCCTTGCCAAGAACGGTTTCGACTTCAGGGAACGATTTCAACACGCTGTCTTGCCACTGCATCGCCTCGCGCGCCTGCGCAATCGAGACGCCCGGCACGGTGGTGGGCATGAACAGGAGGGATCCCTCGCGCAACGTGGGCATGAACTCACTCCCGAGCTGCCGCCACGGGAACACGGTTGCTCCCAGCACCAATACGGCAACGCCCACCACCAACCACGGCCAGCGAACCACTCCGTGAATGACGGGTCGATAGATCCGGCGCAGCACTCGATTCACGGGATTACGCGCTTCGGATTGGATCTTGCCCCGGATGAGATACCCCATGAGCACCGGTACCAGCGTGATCGTGAGCAGCGCCGATCCCGCCATTGCGAACGTCTTCGTGAACGCGAGCGGTTTGAACAACCGGCCTTCTTGTGCCTCCAGCGCGAAGACCGGCAGGAAGCTGAACGTGATGATGAGCAGCGAGAAGAAGAGCGGCGGGCCGACCTGTTTGCAGCTCTCCAGCACGATCTCCCACCTGTTCACGGTCCCCTCGGCGCGCTCGAGGTGCTTGTGCATGTTCTCGATCATCACGATGGCCCCATCCACCATCGCACCGATCGCGATCGCGATGCCGCCCAGGCTCATGATGTTCGCATTCACGCCGATGGCGCGCATGACGATGAACGAGATGAGGATGCCTAACGGAAGCGTGATGATCGCCACCAAGGCGGATCGGGCGTGCAAGAGGAACAGCACCGCCACCGCGGCCACGATGAGTGATTCCTCCAGCAGTTTGTCGCGCAGCGTCTCGATTGCGCGGTGAATCAAGTCGCTTCGGTCATAGACGGGTTTCAGCCTCACATCCGCTGGTAGACCGTCCTCGATTTCGGCCAACCGTTCCTTGACAGCCTCGATCGTTTTCAAGGCGTCGGAACCGAAACGCATGACCACAATCCCCGCCACCACTTCCCCACGTCCGTCCAGATCCGCCGCGCCACGTCGCGGGGCGGGACCGAGTTGAACGTTTCCGACGTCCGACACTCGGATCGGCGTGCCGATCGGCGTCACACCGACAGTGACATTCTCGATATCTGTCACACCGTCGAGATATCCGAGTCCCCGAATCATGTACTCCCGACCCCCCATCTCGAGCACTCGAGCACCGATGTCGATATTGTGAGCACCGATGGCCTCGACCACCTTGGTCACAGGAATATCGAAAGCGCGGAGTCGCTCGGGATCGACTTCGACCTGGTATTGCTTGACGAATCCGGATACGCCCGGCACCGCCGTCAGCTGATATCGGATGTACCAGTCCTGAAGCGAGCGCAGCTCGGCGAGATCGAGCTCTTCGGATTCGAGGACATATTCGAACACCCAACCCACGCCGGTCGCATCAGGCCCCAACACGGGTTCCACGCCCTCTGGAAGCTGCTGGCGAATGCCATTCAGGTATTCGAGTACGCGCGAGCGGGCCCAGTAGATGTCGGTGCCATCATCGAAAATCACGTAGACAAGGCTCAACCCGAAGAACGAGTAGCCGCGCACCACGGTGGCTCCAGGCACCTTCAACATCTCTGACGCGATCGGATACGTGATTTGGTCCTCGACGATGTCCGGCGCCTGTTCGCGGAAGTCCGTTTGCACGATCACCTGCACGTCGGACAGGTCGGGAATGGCATCGAGAGGCGTGGTTCGCATTGCCCAGAGACCGACACCCACAAGGCCCGCGGTTCCCAACAACACGAGGAACCGGTTCCGGAGCGACCACGCGATGATCGCGTTAATCATGTTCGTGCTCCGAGGACGTCGTATCTGGCTCGGCCACCGGTTCCACGCCGTGCTGCATTCCGGCCATCGATCCTGCGCCGCCGGCTAGTCGCGATTCGGCATCCACGAGGAAGTTCGCTGACGCGACGATCGTCTCGCCTTCGGTCAATCCACCGAGGATTTGAACCCGACCCAAGGCCGCGGGACCCATGACGATCTCGCGAGGCTGCAACATCCCGTCTGCGTCACGCACGAAGACGATGTTCCGTTCACCCGTGATCACAATTGCGTCTCTTGGCACTGCCAAGACGTCTCGCCCAATGACTACGTCGAAGTAGATCGTCGTGTACATGCCCGGTTTGAGACGCATGTCCCGGTTGGGAACCGTGACCCGGACCCTGTTCGTGCGACTCTGCGCATCGATAGTGGGATACACGAAACTCACACGTACCATGCGGTGCTCGCCTGGATACGCGGCAGCCTCGATATGCGCCTGCGTACCGAGCTGCACGAACTGGAGGTCCTGCTCGAACACGTCGCCCTCTACCCAAACCTCAGAGAGGTCGGCAATGCGGTACATGCGCATTCCCGACATCACTTGCTGGCCGTCGAACACGTCCTTCTCGAGCACGATGCCCGAGAATGGAGCCACGAAGGTCAACGTCTTCGTCACCTCACCGGTTCGTTCGATCTGCGCGATCTGCTCCTGGGTGATATCCCAGTACTCCAAGCGCCTCCGCGCCGCTGCGAGCATCGCCTGCGCATTGCTCCAGGGTTCACCAGATCCAGAATCGATCCGCGCCGCCATCCGCAGGGCGGTCAGGAGTTCCTCCTGCGCCGCCACGAGCCTCGGGCTGTACAGGTTGAGCAGCGGCTGGCCCCGCTCGACAGCCTCCCCGGTGGAATTCACGAACAGGTCTTCGATGAATCCGTCGATCTTGGGCGTGATGTCGGCGATCCGTGGCTCGGCCGCTTCGACCCGGCCAACCGTCCGGATAGTCTTTTCAAGCGTCTCGCGAGTGACGGTCGCGTACGTAACCCCGAGTGTGCGCGCATCTTCGGCTGATAGGTGCACGGGCTGCCGGACCGCTGCTCCAGTAGAATCCACCTCCCCTGCCGTGCCACCCGCGGACATCGCCGCATGTTCGGCCGCCGTCATTCCCGGCATGCCTTCGTCTTCGGTTCCGCCGCAGGCTACTCCCGCGGCCAACCCGATGAGCCACAGTTTCGTGAGTTTCATCGATCACTCCCAGCTGCCGGTTGTACCAGCGCTTGCAGTTCGGCTAGAGCACGCTGGTAGTCGGCGGCCAGACGAACGGATTCTATTTCGTATCGGTTTACCGTCATTTGATTCTGCACGAGCGTCATGTAGTCGACCTGCCCCACGCGATAAGCAGAAAAAGCCGACTCCACGGCCGCGCGAGCTTGGGGCAGAACCGCGTTGATATACAGGCTCGTAAGCGAACGGGCGCGCTCCGCTTCCGCGCGAAGCTCAGCAACGCGAGCAAACGTCTCGTTGTAGAGGTCGCGCTCTCGTGCCTCCTCCATCGCCTGCATCGCCAGCATTTCTGCGCGGAGCGGAAGCTGCCGCGAGCCCGCGAAGAGCGGGATAGAAACTCCGACCGCCAGCGTCAGCATGTCCGTGAACTGCGGCCGCTGTCCGTAGCCGACGCGAACCATAAAGTCCGGATAGAGCTGGCGTCGAGAGGCTCGGTATCCAGCCTCAGCTGCTTCGGCCCGAGCGCGTGCAGCCGCCAAAGCGGGACGGAATGCCTCGGCCGCTGCCATGAGGGCCTCCACTGTCGGGAGCGCTTCTTGAGTAGTCGGTAGTTGCAGTCCCGGGATGAGGACGGTTGCGCCGCGACCGAGAAGGGCGTTGAGCCGGGCAGCCATCGCGATGCGGCGTTGCTCCACGATCGTGATGTCTTCCGTCATCTGCGCCACCGCGACCTGCGCCTGCAGCACATCCTGCTGAAGGCCTGTCCCGACTTGGTACATGGTCGAGGACACCTCGAGAAAACTGCGCAACAGGTCTCTCGTCTCGTCCATGATGGCGATGGCGCGATCGGCAAACGCCAACTGGTAGTACGCGGCCTTGACTCGAGCGGTGAGCTGCGCCTCCACTTCGTCGGCATCCAGCGAGTCCGCATCGGCAAGTTGCTCGGCCCTCTCTTTCGCATAGCCAAGCTTGCCGGGCCATGGGATCTGCTGGCCCAGCTCGATCATGTTCATCGTCATGGGTTGGTCCGTGCCGAACCCATCGAGCGGCCGGTTCCGGAGGGCCAACCCGAGTTGTGGGTTCTGCCAAGCGCCAGCTTGTGGGATCCGCTGCGCCGCGGCGTCCGCCCGGAGGCGCATGGCCTGAAGCATCGGATTGGCCGTTCGTGCCAACGTGACCGCTTGATCCACGGTCAGTGTGTCGGCTGGCGTTGTCTGTGCTTGGAGTGATGACGCGGTCAGCATCGCTACGGCGGCGATGACCAACCGCGTTACTCCAATGTTTCTTGACTTGAGCCTGCTGTCACACGGCACAGAGTCCTCGTTCTTTTGGATGATGACCGTGATCGGGAATGGTACGAGCGGCAAGGAGCAGGTTCGGGGCCAAACACGCAAGCGGTATAAGGTCTTTGTTTGCAATCGCTTACAAAATTCGACCCGGGTTCGGCTCGAAGTTGCGCGGGTGAGTCCGTCACCCTCGTGGGGCATTTCCCCCATCGCCGGAATAGGAGGCAAGGAACCGACCCCATGGTGACCTTGGCGCCGATCGGCGATCACTCGAGCAGGCAGCGAGGTCCGAGTCGACGTGCTCCCCACGCCCCCTCGAGCGTTAGGTAGCTTGGTACGCATGTCTGAACCACGGCCGACACCCGAGCTCATCGATGTGTTGGTGGAAAATCACCGGCGTTTTCGTGCCTTTCTCGAGCGCCGAGTAGGAGACGCCGCCGATGCCGAAGACATTCTACAAGCTGCCTTCCTCAAGACCGTCGAGAAAGGCCACGCCATCCGAGACGGTGAAACCGTCGTGGCATGGTTTTATCGACTGTTGAGGAACGCGCTCGTCGACCACTACCGGCACCAGAGTGCAGACCTCAGGGCGATGGCACGGGCTGGAGCACTACTAACCGAAACCTACGTGCCCGAGCCTTCCGTCGAACGTGCCGTCTGCCAGTGCATATATGACCTCTTGCCCACGATCAAGGATGAGTATGCGGTACTGCTCCAACGTGTGGACCTGGAAGGGGCGAGCGTAGCAGAGGTAGCTGCCGAAGCTGGCATGACGCCGAACAATGTCCGAGTAACGCTCCATCGCGCGCGGAGGGCCCTTCGGGCGAGACTCGAAACAAGTTGCGGTACGTGCGCCGAGCACGGGTGCCTCGATTGTTCCTGTCGCCGTTCCCCCCGACACGACTAGTCCGTTAGCGCCTCGCGCTTTGCGAGTGTAATGCGATTCGCGGTCCCCCGTCTACCTGGGTAGGCCGGGTGGGATTGTCAGCTGTTAGCGAATCGAGGTCCATGCGATGAACGGCGCTCTCAGGGTCGGAACTGGCGGGGCACTTGCCCCACCTCTATGGGCATTTCGCACCACGTACCACCGCTCACGAACCCTGCTCCAGGGATCTGCTCCAGCCCGCGCCCTGCCCTGGGGGTCTCCAGCCAATGGCAACGCTCTTGCGACCTGGTTGGTCGCGGGTGGGTCGCATGAAGTTTCCACGAGGTGAGATGACCGATGCGATTCTATGAATCGATACTCGAGCGTCCCAAACGCGTCGTCGCCTTCCTCCTCCTCATCACGGCGTTCTTTGGCTGGCACATGCGGAAGGTGGAGCTGAACAACTCCATCGAGGAACTGCTGCCAAGCCACCATCCGTCAGTCCTGATGGACAAAGAGCTCAAGCACGTCTTCGACAGCAGGGAGATGATCCTCATCGGGGTGACGTCGGATGACGGGATCTTCAATCCCCGGACCCTGCAGAAGGTCAAGGACCTGACCGAGCAAGCGTGGCACATCACCGTCACCGACCCAAGCGATGCATATGTGCTTTGCTCCTGGGCCACCGTGCTCGGTGGCCGCAATGACCGGCTCATCGAGTCGATCGTCGCTGGAGGCCTCACAACTGCGGATCGCGGACCCGTCAACAATCTGCTGATCCAGGCCAAAAGTGACGCGGAGGTAGATCCCGAGTTCACAGAATTCCTCGAGGAACTGCAACTCAAGCTCTCGCCCTTGAGCGATGTCATTAGCCTGGCCGATGTGGACAACATCACCGGCTCGGAGTTCGGACTCACCATCGAGCCGCCCATGGAGACGGTGCCCAAGACGGAAGAGGAGTTGAGCCAGCTCGCGGCCACCATGTTCGACAACGAAATGTTCGTGGATCTTCTCGTCTCTCCGGACAGCACGGGTGCGATGATCCTGGCAGAACTCTCATTCTACTACGACGATCATCTGCGGATCGCCGACCGTGTGTTCGACGAGCTGGAGGCGTTGACGCAACCGTACCGGGGACCCGAAGAGATCCAGCTGGCCGGTGTCCCGATGGTCAACGTGAAGACGACGACCTACATGAGCGGTGACATGGTCAGGCTCACGCCACTCGTGATCGTGTTAGTGATGGTCGTCATGTTCCTGTCGTTCCGGATGGTCAAGGGCGTCTTCATCCCCCTCGCCGTAGTCCTCGTGGCCCTCGTATGGACGTTGGGGGTGATGGGACTCGTCGGTCGTCCGATCACGTTGATCGTGGCTTTCATGCCCGTCATGCTGATCGCCATCGGCATCGCCGATGGCATCCACCTCCTCACCGAGTACAAGCTCCTGTGGGCCAAGTTCCACGACAAGGACCGGGCGATCCTAGGAACGATGCAGCAACTCGCACGGCCCGTGATCCTCACATCGCTCACGACCATGGCCGGGTTCGGGGCGCTGGCGACTTCGAGCCTGCGATCGATCACGGATTTCGGGTTATTCACATCGATCGGGGTCTTCGCCGCAATGGTGGTTTCGCTCACATTCGTGCCGGCGGCGTTGAAGCTGATGAAGCCGCCAAGGCCCGTTCGCGATGCCCAAACAGGTTTGCGTAGTGGGCTCGCCATCGGCCTCGAGGCACTCGGCCGCGTCGCTACGCAACACCGGCGGTGGGTATATGCCGGCACGGCCGGGCTCGCGCTGTTGAGCGGACTTGCCATAACGCGGATCGAGGTTGGGAGCACCATGGTCGGGCTGTTCAAGGAGGACAGCGAGATCATCCAGGCCAGCCGCATGATCCAAGAGAAGTTCGGCGGCATCGAAGTGATGAACATCGTCGTTGACACGAAGACTATGGACGGGCTCAAGGACCCCGACATTCTAGGGGCCATTGCGGCGCTGCAGGATACCCTCGAGTCTATCGGAGTCGTCGGCTACACGGTGTCGCTGGCCGATTATGTCAAGCGCACCAACCTGGTGATGAACGGCAATGACCCCGTGTTCAACCGACTACCCCGCAAGTCAGAGATCGTAACCGAGGTGGACTGGATCGAGCGTGGGGGCAAAGAGATCGAGATCGAACGCGAGGTCGAGGTAAGCGGCCGAGATCTGACCGCACAGTATGTGCTGTTGTACGAGAACGCCGGCGGGGACGACCTGACCAAGCTCGCCGACTTCGATTACAGCAAGGCCAACGTCGTTGTCATGATACGCGAGGATTACACGCCAATCCTTAGGGACATCATGCAAACAGCGCAGGCGTTCGCGGCCGCCCACTTCGGCAGTGACATCGAGGTCACGTTCGCAGGCTGCTCGACACTCTGCGTCGTCGCTGACGATCTGATCATTCCAGGTCAACTCAAGAGTCTCGGCACCGCATTCATTGCGGTTCTCGTGCTCCTCAGTCTGATCTTCGGGTCGGTCAGGTATGGATTGGTCGGATTGCTGCCAATGGTCCTCACCGTCTTGCTGGTATTCATGCTGCTGAGTATCACAGGGCTGCGGCTCGATGCAGGCAGCACGCTCGTCGCCAGCATCGTGCTTGGCATCGGCGTGGACTACAGCGTCCACTTCCTGTCCCGCTACCGGTCGCTCCGCCGTACTGGGTCAGACTTCCGCGAGGCAGTTCGTGAAACCATGGACACCACGGGCCGCGCCATCGTGTTCAACTCGTTGGCCGTGGCCATCGGGTTCATGGTGCTGCTGCTGTCCAGCTTCTGGCCGGTGATACATATGGGGTGGCTCGTGGCAGTGAACATGGTCCTCAGTGCAGTGCTAGCGATGACGTTGTTGCCGGCAGTCATCGGATCGGGAGAGGTTGAGCAGCCCGTCGCAGTACCTGAACGTGACGTTGAGCGGCTCGTCACGGCGTAGCTACTGACACGGGATACGGATATCAGATGAAGATGTGCAGGAGAAGCGAACGATGAAAACATACGTGCACGGAACCGACGTACTGATGCTGGGACTCCTGACCGGTTTCATCGCGATGCAGGAGCCAACGGGCCGCGAGGTCATGGAACTCTACAAAGCACAAGACCGCACACGGAATATCTCTGCGGACGAAACCATGACGCTGGTTGATGCGCGCGGGCGCGAACGCGAGCGGCAATTCACCTACGTAACGAGCACCGATACCGACGACAACCGCAAGATGCTCATCCGCTTCTTGGCACCCGCCGACATTGCGGGAACTGGGTTTCTCGCAATCGAACACAGTGACCGCGAGGATGACAGGTGGCTCTATTTGCCGGCGCTGCGCAAGTCACGACGCATCGCGGGCAGCGACAAGACAGACGATTTCGTCGGATCGGGCTTCACGTACGAAGACCTGGAATCAGAGAAACTGGAATTCCATCAGTACACGTTGATGGGTTCGGAGAACGTCGATGGTGTTGAGACGTGGGTCATAGACGCCGTCGCCACCGACCCGCAAAGGCTCGAGGACAGCGGATACAGTAAGCGCGACTTATGGATCACCAAGGACCATCACGTGTTGATCCGCGCGAGGTACTACGACCGAGCTGGCGCGTTTGTGAAGGAACTTCGCGCTACGGATGTCCGGCAGGTCCCGGGGTCAGACAAATGGCGCGCGTACCGTATGACGATGGAAGACATGCGGAACGGCAAAGTCACCATCCTCACCGTTGAGGAGTATGGGGTCGACAAGGACGTGCCCGACTCATACTTCTCCGAGCGGTATCTGAAGCGCTGGCGATGACCCATGAAGTGGGCCGCACTCGCGCTGGTGAGCCTCGCTCTGGTACCGCTGCGCCCAGCCCGCGCACAGACGGCGCTGGGTGGCTTCTTCGAGTACGACAACATCACGTACGTCAAGAAGGGTGATGTCAACTCCATCAACGGCCGTAATCAGGGGATCCTCATGTCGGATCTGCGCCACCGCTTCGGTGCGGCGATTGACGCGTTCGGGTCCCTGGAGTTTCGTGTCGATCAGGCCGACCCTTCGCGCAGCAGGGTGTATCTCGACGAAGCGTATCTGAATCTCTATCTGGGCGACGTTGACGTACGGCTCGGTAAGCAGATTTACGCTTGGGGGCGCGCCGATGCCGTCAATCCGACCGATTACCTCACGTCGTGGGATTATTCCGACCTCCTCGATACCGAGGATGAGCGGATCGGGTTGTGGTCGGCCTGGGCCGAGTACTACCTGGGAGATTGGTCCTTCGCAGGTGCACTGGTGCCGTCATTCACGCCCAGCCTCCTCCCGGGCTTGGACTCCCGTTGGTGGCCGACATTCCCCAGCAATGTGCCCAATCCCGCATACCCCGAGGTTGGGTCGCCTACCGTTCCGGTTTCCTACGCCATGGGTGACCCCGCACTGCCCAACAGCGGTATCGAGAGCGTTCAATACGTGGTAAGGGCCAAGGGCAGTACGCGAGGCTGGGATTTCTCCGTCAGTTGGTTCAACGGATTCAACAATCTGCCGGGATTCGATACTGTCGTCGCCGCGGACTCCGGATTGACCGCGGGCGACGTGGAGTTTCAACTGACTTATCATCGCCGTCGCGCGCTGGGTGCGGACTTCGCGACGACGCTCGGTCCGTTCGGAGTGCGTGGTGAGGCCGCGTACTACTTTACCGGTGACTGGAACGGTACCGACCCGACGGTCGATGACCCGTATCTGCAATACGCGCTCGGTCTGGATTACCGATTCCGGGACGTGGTGGCGGACGAGGGGCTGCTCCTGCTCGTGGAATGGGTGCAGGAGATCAAGCTTCCAGATCGCGGTCAGGTTTACGGCCCGCTAGACCTGCAACACGTCTTTCGGAAATCGCTGTTCGGGAGAGCCGAATTGAACCTCGGTGCCTACAGCAAGCTCACTCTTGAGGGCGTGGTCAACGGTTATGCTGGAGATTGGTGGTTTCGGCCAGGCTTCGACTGGTCGGTAGCGGATGGGGTTCAGTTGATCGCCCAAGCCGACGTGCTCGGCGGTCCGGTTGATTCGTTCTTCGGGACGTATCGGGACAACAGCCGTGTTCACGTTAGGATGAGATATAGCTTCTGAAGACACAACACGGGCAGGATGGTCGAGAGTAGTGTCCATCGGCACCCGTGAGCACGGTGCTGGTCCCCTCTGGCCCCAGAATCCGTTACTTTGCCGCTTCGCCAATCATGTCGAAGCACTATACCAACTCCACAGTCGTCGGCCTGGCCGTGCTAATGCTGACGATTGCGGCCTGTGGGCCGACTGTTGCGCGGTCTGCTGCTGCGCCCGAGCGGCACGCCACAGGGATCCTCGTCATGGCCCACGGAGGGAGTTCCGATTGGAACGCCGCCGTTGATGATGCCGTACGGCCGTTGAGGGCGGCCGCCGCCACGAGCGTCGCGCTGGGCATGGCCGATCCGGCAACGCTTCAAGCAGCGATCGACACCATTGGCCCTTCGGTGGAGCACGTCGTCGTGGTTCGACTGTTCACCTCCGGGACCTCCTTCATGCAGCGCACGGAATTCTTGTTCGGCCTGAGTTCCGACACTCCCCGGTTCAGCATGCCGGGCGACCCTGAACCGCTGACACCGGTGAAGCACCATGCGAGCGTGGCCCTCAATCCCGAGGGGTTGGTGGATGCTCCGGTCATCGGTGAGATCCTGCGAGACCGGGCGGCGGCCATGAGTACCCATCCCCCCGACGAATCCGTGTTGATCATTGCTCATGGCCTTGGAGACAACGATGCCAACGACGCGTTCCTCGACAAGCTGGATGGGCTGGCGGCGCCGACGCGCCAGCTTGGGTTCCATTCGGTCAAGACGGCGACGCTCCGAGAAGACTGGCAAGATGAACGAAAGGCAGCCGAGCGACGGATTCGAAGCTTTGTGCGAACCGAAACTGCTGCAGGACGCCGCATGATCGTTATCCCATTCCGCGTACACGGCTTTGGACCGTACGCCGAGGTCCTGGAGGGGCTGGACTACGTAGCAAGCGAGCATGGCCTGCTCCCCGACGCGCGGATCACCCAGTGGATCGCCCGCCAGGCAAATGCCGTCGCGCGGGCACAGGGTTGGGCTGATCCCTACCCAATTCCTTGATTGGACCACTATCCCACTATCCCACCAGAATGTGACCCACATCACGCCCTGACCTACATCGCATGCACGATCAGAACCCGTGATTAACATTCCATCCCACACGTCGTCGGACGTTGTGGGTGGCGGAGAAATTCGCCGGAGCTATGACCGAATCTGAGAGGACACAATGCTGAACACACGACGACTTGGCGGCCTCGGCCTCGCGGCCGCCTTCATGCTGATTGCTGGCTGTAGCGACAACCTGAATGACCCGCTCAGTGCGGCGGAAGAGGCGGAGCTGAATCTGGACGTCGCGGCGTACGCCGCGGACGCGACGGTGGACGACATCGCCCTCATGACCGACGAGGCCGGTCAGATCCTGCCCGGTGCTCCAATGCGCGGGCCGGGGTTTGGTCGCCTGTCCGATTACGAGGTCAGCCGATCCGTGACGTTCTACGATGAAGGCGGCGCCGAGATGGTGGCGTACGATCCGCTGCTCACCGAAGCGATCAACATCGTCTTCGACATGTCGGGCAGCCGATCGCGCGTGACCGACCGCGGTACGGTGACACATACGGTCGCTCGGTCGCGAGACATGACCGTGTCCGGCCTACTCAACGAAGAAACCGAGCGCACGTGGAATGGCACGGGGTCGTCCGAAAGCAATAGCTCGATCATCAGCGACGAGAACGGCGAGCGCAGCTACAGCTTCAGCGCGAGCACCGTGATCACCGACGTGGTGATTCCGGTTCCGCGAGGCAGCGGCTGGCCGCTGTCCGGCACGATCGAGCGGACCGTGACGGTCGAGCGCGAGGGACCGGATGGATCCGGCGAGCGCACACGCACAGTGTTGGTCGAGTTCAATGGCACCCATCTCGTGCCGATCACGATCAACAACGAGGTCACCTACACGTTGAATCTCGAGACGAGAGAGATCATTCGGCCCGATTCCGCCTAACGGCGTCGGCGCGAGATTCAGAAGAGCGAAAGGCCGGGGTGGTGACGCCCCGGCCTTTTCTCATGCGGGTCGTACGACTCGGCTTACGGTCGTTCGGTGGGAAGGTCGCGCCTTGCCCAGTCTTGGAACGAACCGTCGTAGAGCTTGACGTCGTAACCGAGCGTACGGGCGGCAAGAATCGCCATCGTCGCGTATTGACCGATGTGGCAGTAGGCAACGACCGTGTCGCCTTCGGCGACCCCGGCGTCCGCGAAGATCTTCCGAATCTCACCCGGACTCTTGAGCAGTAGGTCTTCCGTGACGAAGCCCGGGCCGGGCGTCGATCCCGCGCCGGGAATGTGACCGTACTTGCCACGATCTTCACGTTCTCCGGCGTAGAACTCGGGCACCCGAGCATCGACCAGACCGTAGCCGGGTGCTTCCCCATGCGCCTGCACCCAGGTGGCGTCGACCACGAGGTCCTGCTGCGGCCGAACCGTCACCTTCCCTCTGGCGACCGTCGGCGTCTCGGTGCTCACCGCATTCCCGGCCGCCTTCCAGGCCGGGAGCCCGCCGTCGAGTACCACGGTTCGATCGCCCAGGCCGGCCCAATCGAGCGTAAACACCGTGCGCGCCGTCGGGGTGACCCAGTCATCTCCCCAGTACACGACAATGCGCGAATCGTCGTTGATACCCCACCCGCGCAACATCTCCTGCAATTGATCCGGCTCCGGCAGCTCCAGTATCAGGTTCTCGCTGGAATGGGAGTCCGGATGCCGCAGATCCATGTACGGGAGAAAGTGGGCGCCGGGAATGTGTTCTTGCTCGTATCCCTCGGGACGTCCCACGTGGAGTAGCACGAGGCTGGCGTCGTCGGCGTGCTCAGCGAGCCAGCCCGTCGAAACGAAGAGACCATCGCGCGGGCTCTGTGCCTCGCCATCCGTGGCCACACCTACCGAGAGCCCGCCGACCAGCAGTGTCGTAGTAAAGCTTCTCAGTATCATGACGCGTGACCTCCGAGGGAGTTGTCAGTGAAGGGGATGCGTATTGTATCCGACTCGTCTCATCGAGTTCCCAATAGACTCAGCCCGAGACCGGCGGACCATTTACCGAGAGGTCTGCCACGACCCCGTAGTGGTCCGAGACCTCTTCGCCAACCGTATCCAGGACAATCCTCGCCGACGCGGGCTCAACGGTCGAGCGGAGCCCAGCCCGCCATAGGATGTAATCGAACCGCATATCGGATTTGTGCGTCTGGAGCCAATTGCGCGCATACCGATTCCGCGAGTACGACCACGTCGGGGACTCGGCGCCACTCGAAGTGCTCAACGCATCACGGAAACCCGCTTCCGTCAGGAGCCGCATCTCAGACGGTCGTCCGTCATCATAGGTGTGAGGCGGGAAATTGAGGTCGCCGGCGACGATGACCGGTGCGTCACGGTCCACCGCATCGAGATGAGCCAGAAGGACCAGCAGCTGCTCCTCGCGTATCCTGGCATCGGCCTGTGCCGTCCCTGCGTAGAAATGTGGCGCGACCAGCGTGCACGGCCCCTCCGGCGTCTCGATCGTCGAGATCAGCGCCCCTTTGCGCCCGAGTCGCTCTGAGAGCTTGGACCCTACAGGGAGCGGATGGTGGACGAAGCGCGCATCGCGGATTGGGAATCGCGACAAGACGAGGATGCCGCCATGGACATCCAAGGTGACGCCGAACATCCGGCGCGATGCGAGCGCGTCTTCGGCGATGTGATATCCAGGCAGCGCAGCGACCACGTCGCGCCTAACCCGTGTGTCGAACGCTTCCTGGAGCACGATCAGATCGGCGTCGATCGATCGGAGTGCTCCGGGAAGGCGCGCTGTTCGGTCGGCCTTGAACTGCCCGGGTATCGTGACGGGCAATGCCCACACATTCAGTGTGAGCAAACGCAATGGCGTACCATTGATCGCCCCGGTCATCGTTCACTCCGCGGGCCAAGCACCGTCACACCCGCCGGGAGGACAAACAGCGTGAGTGTCGCTGCCATCACCGTCCCGACAATCACCGCGACCCCGAATCGCTGCGTTGGCGGAAACGTGGACAGTCCAAAAATGCCGAACCCGATGCTAATGATGGCGGCGGCGCCCACAATCGGCGGCCAGAGTTGATCGCGCGCCTGCGTCCAAACGAAAGCAAGTCCGAGAGAACCTTGGCGCAACCGCCGGGCCCGAATGACCAGATGAATCATCGAATCAACGCCCATGGCCAACGCGACATTCGCCGCGGGGGACGCGATGATGTCGACAGGCATGCGCAAATGGCCCATAAGGCCCAATACCGTAACGGGGATGGCAATGAGACAGGAAACCATCACCGTCGTGGTGCGCAGGTCGCGGGAGACGATCGCCGCGATACCCACAAAAAGGACGATCAAAGCGGTGAGCCCGATCGTCAGACTCGACGCGATCAACCGGCCGAGCTGCGCCTGCATCTCGTATTGGCCACCAACCAGGGTGACGTCGAGATCGGCCGAGCGCGCATGCTCAACCATTCGGTCGACCGTTGCTTGACGCGACTCCCTCCGATCTGCTTCACGCATGCGCAGAAAGAAGCGGCCCTGGTCGTTGTCAGGCGTGATGAATCCAAGCCCGACGGACCCCAAGAGCGGACCCTGCAACAGATCGATCAGCATTGCGTTGGACAACAATCCCGCCAAAGGTGCGGTGCGTGCCTCGCTGAGCAACAGCGCCGGCGAAATCACTACGCCAACGGCGGAGTCGTTTTCCAAGGCCTCGTGCAGCCTCCACATCCGCTCGACCACCGGATCTTGATCGAGGGTCCTGCCATCGGAATCTCGAATGGCCAGGTTGAGCGGACTGCTCCCTCCATCACGGTCGATGGCCGCAAGCCCTCCGTAAAGCGGCCCGTCGGGGTCGAAATAGGAGAGGAGGCTGGGATCGGTCGACATCCGCGGTAACCCCAACGCCCCCAACAGCACGACGACACCCAATCCCGCCACGGCCATCCAGGATCGACGTCTTCGCTCTATCCCTTCTATCCCCTCTATCCTATCTATCCCGTCTATCCCCTCTATCCCCTCTATCCCCTCTGCCTTCAAAAACACCGGGAACATCCCATACGCGACGACTAGCGCGATTGCCGTGCCAAGTGCACCCGTCATTCCGAGTTCCCGCAGGGGCTTGGCACTGGCGACCAACAGCGAGCTGAAGCCAAGGAATGTCGTCGTCATGCACCAAAACGAGGGCGTGATGGTCTCGCGAATCGCCGACTGGGTGGGCGTCACGTTCCTTTTTAACCGCGCTCGCTTCCAGTTGGCCGCGAGGAACACCGTGTGTGACAGCGTGAGCACGAAGACGATGACTGCGATGTTGGCAGTGAGCAGGCCAATGCGCAGGCCCACAGCAGTCGCCAGGGCCAAGGTGCCGGAAATGGCGAGCAGACAGGTCGAGATTGTGCCTACCACGAGCCAGGCTCTGCGGTAGACCACGAAGATGATGAGACCGAAGAGCACCAGGGCCGCCGAAGAAAACACGATCAGATCGCGCAACAGGTTACGACGGATCAGCTCGACGACGTATGGCACACCCGAGACCTGGATCTCGACGTCCGCGTTTTGGGCCGCCTCCAACACCTGGTCGAGGTCCGCGACGAAGGCTTCGGGGTCGACGTCACTGACCTGAAGAACGACGTTGGAAGATCGGCCGTCTTCATTCAGGAGAATCGGCCCCCACAGTGGGCTGCGCTGCGCGTCTTCAGTCGTGATGCTGTTCACGGCTGCAACACCGGTGACGTCGCCGAGCTGCTCGGTGAGGGATCGCACCGTTTCGACATACGCGTCGGCCGTCACCGACTCGCCGGCGACGCGCACCACGACCAGCTCGGGCGCGGGGAAGCGGCGGCTCATCTCCTGGGATGCCTGGAGCTGCGGGTCGTCCGGCGAGAAGAAGAAATCCACTTCCACGCGCGGCGCGAGGTCGACCCACCGCAGCACCGCAGTGACGATCAAGACCGTGAAAGCGGACGTCAGCCAGGCAGGCGCCGTTGGCCAGTTCACGTGACGGAAACCCAGGTCATGCCCGGTGTATACTCATGGCGAACGTGCAGTCATTGGTGACGGACAGGATAACCAGGGAGTACGCATGCGGATACCCGCATTGATCATGGTCGCGACGTTTGCCGGAGCCCCCGTGCAGGCACAACAGGAGGAGGTGCTGGCAGCAATCGAGGATCAGCTTGCCGCGTGGAGCGCCGGCGATATCGAGACGTTCGCTACGTACTACGATCCAGAGGTACGCGGGTTCAATCTGGACGGTGGGCCGTTGATTGCCGGCTTCAACGCTCCGATGCTCGAAGCTGCGCTGCAGGCCGGCTTCGCCGTACAGTTCACCCCACGCGACGTTCAGGTCCGAATTGTGGGATCGACTGCCGTGTCGGTGGGCTACCTCGACGGAGCCATTACAATCCCCGGCGCTCAGGCCCAGGAAGGCACGTGGCGTTACTCTGACACGCGGGTTCTGACCGACGGAAAGTGGAAGGTCGTTCAATATCATTTCTCACAGATGTCGCCGGCGATGGCGCCGAGACGATAAGGGTGGAAGGGGGAGGCAGAAATGCACAAGACAATCATCGTCGTTGCCGCTCTTTGTAGCGCAGGCACGCCCCTCGTAGCTCAGGAGCAAACCTTGCTTGCCGGTGGAATCGAGTCGGGAGGCTGGGGCGGGCCTGTCATAACGTTCACCAGCATCAACGGACAGTTTGCCGTACTCGCTGGCGGCCGCGGAGCATGGATCATCAATTCGACCTTCGCGATTGGCGTTGCCGGATACGGTCTGACAAACGAGATCCAACTCACAAGCGGGTTACCGGCTCGGCAGTTCGAATTGGGCTATGGTGGGCTCGACCTCGAGTACATCGTCGCGTCGGACAACCTCGTGCACTTCAGCGTGAACACGTTGATCGGCGGCGGTGGTATCAGCCCTTTGGCGGAACCGACTGACGGAATCTTCGCGCTCCAGCCCCAAGTGAACGTCGACGTCAATATCACGAGCTTCTTTCGAGTGGCGCTCGGCGGTGGGTACCGATGGATTGCAGACGTGGATTCTCCGAACGTGGATAACGGTACGTTCAGTGCGGGGTTCGGATCGCTGACCTTCAAGTTCGGGAAGTTCTGACGGTCTAGCTGACGTCCTGCTGCCGCGACTTGATCAACAGCCGCTCGTGGAAGTCGATCCGCTCCTCGAGGTCCGCGAGCCGCTGTGCGCTCTGCTCCTCGAAGTCGGCCAAGGCACGAAGTTGCCGGTCTTCCGCCTCGACCAAGAACTCCTGCACGCGAGCTGCGGCCAGTCCACCTTCAGGCTCCGCGGTGGCGGCCTTCTTGGCCTTGCGCCACAGGAAGAATGAGGATCCGGCGATCACTACCCCGCCCACCACTGCCGGCACCGCTTCGAAGGGGATGGCGGTCAAGATGAGGAAGGCTCCCATCACGAGCCGCGCCGCTACACCCTTGACCGTGTCGAGCGCCACCGCCGTCGCCGGTGCAACCGTGGGCGCTCTGCTACCCGGAGTAGGCGCGGGGACCGCGTTCAACGGTGCGCGAATCGGGAACGCACATGACGGGCATGCTGCTGCGCTCGTAGAAACCGGGGTTCCGCATTCAGGACATTCGACTAGCGCCACGAAAGACCTCTCGGTTTAGACAGCGGTACGGCTGTCTTGGTTGCTCCGGCAACCACTGCTATATGCGCCGCGCGGCCGTTCACAGTCAACCACCTGCGATCATCCTGTGGCAAGCGCCGCATGCACCAGCCGCTCGGCGACCGGTGGGGTGCGGTGCTGCGGATCGACTGCTGGGTCATACGCGCTCAGTGTGAGGGCGGCGATTCTGCCCTGCGCCGCCAGCGCGTCCACCATCTGCATCGCTTGCTCGATACTCATTCCACAAGGCGCTTGGAGCGCGTTCACCGGGCACACGTTGGGGTCGAGCACATCCAAATCCAAATGGACCGACACCGCGTCGCACGGCGCCATCGTCGCCAACACCCGTTGGACCCAATCGGCATGCTTCATCTGCGATGGTGGGATGTGAAGCATCGATTCGCGTCCGATGGCTTCGCGTTCAGGCTCGTCGAGGGCTCTCGCGCCAACGAGCGCGATGCGCTCGACGCCGATTGGGGTAAATCCGTCTACGCGCCCCGCCAAGCTCTCCAAACACCACCCGACAACCACCGACAGCGCCATCCCATCGAGAAATCCGCTCGCCGTGGTTTCGGGAGTATTGAGGTCACCGTGTGCGTCGAACCACACCACTCCAGTGATCTTCGGTGTGATCCCGCCGACCACGCCCACTTGCATGAGACAATTGCCCGTCAATACGATTGGGAACCCACTGCCGCCGACCACCGAGCGGACCTCGTGCGCCACGTTCGCACAGAGCGCGAAACCGGTGGACACCTCGTCCGTCGGACTGTCGGGCCCATCGATGACCACCGTCGAGACGTCGTGCCCCGCGGACGCAATTCGATCTGCGAGCCCCCACGTGAGCAGAGCGTCGGGGCCAAGTCCCATCCGGAAACCGCGGTGTCCGGAATCGTAGGGAACGGAGATCAGACGGACGTGCACAGGCGACCTAGAACGCGTTCCGAATAATGGTGGCGATGAAACCAGCTCCCAGCAGAATGCCTCCGATCGCGTCGGGTTCGGTCTGTTCCCTCCACACGCGCGCACCGATGGTCCACCACGCCTGATCGTTCGCCTGTCCCAGTCGAATCACTTCCAAACCACCGACAATCGTGACCGGCTTCACGACGGTCACGCCGACGTCCGCGACAAACGAGGGGCTGATCCCTCGACTATCGAACAGAATGGTGCCGATGCCGAAGTCGAACCGTCTCGAATCTCCCAAGAGGCGCCGCAGCCGGAACTTGAGACCCGCCCGCATCTCACCGTTGAAGTCGACGCCGAAGTACCCGCTGGCTCCAGCCCCGACGTTGGGGTCGGGGTATCCAACGAGGCCGTTCTCGAACACGATCGAATGGTCGAGGCCATTGCCAAATCCATCCACGCGGAAGGCGTAGCCCAGCTCAGAGAAGAACTCACAGGATTGCCCCCCGCACAGGTTCGGGACCTGCGCGGCGAGCGGCGTGGAGAGCAGCAGAGCAACGAACGGGATGAGATGGCGTGGCACGGGTCGGAGTGGACTGAGTTCCAAACCTCTACTCCATTCGGTTGGGTGTGTTCCCTTTACGTCCGCGATCAGCCAGCGTGATACGACCATTACTACGCACAACGACCGTTACGTCATTCGGGATGGAAGCAAATACGTCACGATCGACCGCCAGCACCGGGATCCCTTCACCGTACATCTCCTGCGCAACGACGACCGATAACGCAATGAACGTATCAACACCGAGCGTGACGATCGCGGCAGGCGCCGTGTGGTTCCGCAGGGCCTCGAGCAGCACGGCCGATGTCGTGCTCGACCCCCGCGATCCAGGGAGCACAAGGACTCGATCGGCTGCCCGCTCTCCGTGCAGCGGATGCCGGTGATCGATGATGGTGCCATCCGCCGCGTCGTATCCTCCCCAGAAGCTGAGTGCCTCGTGTGTCACCAGAGTGCGCCCCTCCGCCTGCCCACCCACGACCACCGCACCCACGATCACGGCTGCCATAGGGTCTCGTCACGCACGACACGTCCCGCTTCCGCAGAGGCCACACAGTCGCTCAGCGATCCGAACGCCATGCTCCTATTGAGGAGTCCGGGCGTGTAATACGCGAATTTCGCCGAGTTCGTCATGAGCGAACGAATGGAATCGGGGAGAACGGGCGAGGTGAGGATGCACGTGTCGACCATCAGCTCGCCGCCAAAGGCCTGCAGCGGATCCAGCAGCCCCGCCTCCCTTGCGATAGCGGCAACAGCGCGACTCGTCGTGACGAGAAAGCGGACGTTGGGGTGCCGGGTTCGTTCCTGCACGAGGCTAGACAGTTGCCTGAACTCATCGAGCGAAAAGTGGGGGCTGCCCAATACCACCATATGCAACGTATCACTGACCCCGGACGCCAGATCGTCTCGGGCGTCCCGCACGTTCGACAGATCGATCTCGAACACGCGCCCCGGTGCGCCGCCGCCGAACGCCGCTTCGCGTGTGGGGGCTTCTGGTGTCACACCCGCGATATGGAACAGAGCGACCGCTCCCGACGACGCCATCGCAGCCCCCAATGCCTTGAGCTGATCCTCGGACGGATGGTGTGCGAGGCCCTCGATGACAGGCACACGGTCTTCCACCAGCTGACCAATGCGGTGTCCCAGCACGGGATAGAACACGTCGCTCGCTTGGAGCGTTGCGGGCACGTCGCGTAGCACCACCAGATCTTGGCCACGTCGGTGTTCGTCCAGGTGCAGGCCAATCGCCGGCACCCGACCCGTGATGGCCGCACAAATATCGAGGAGATCGGGGTAGCGTTCCGTGCGTGCGCCAAGGACGGAGTTGGCAAACACGATGGCGCTGGATTCACCCCACGCGATCTGTTGACCGAATGCGGGACGAGCTTCCGTCTGATATGGCGCACACGTCCATGTCGGGCGGCAGCCCATTTTCTCGTACGCGCGCATCTGTCGTTGCGCTTTGTTCGCCCAGTCAGCCGGCACCGCCCACTCGCGCCATCGCTGCTCCTCCACCCCAGAGACATTGAGTGTCGTAGGCACCACCACGGTCGCCCCGTGGTCGGCGAGTCGCTCTGCGAAGTCGAGTGTGGCATCACCCATGAAGAGCGCCGAATCGATGTGCGCCGCCGTGATGTCGAGCAGGCCCGCGGCCCCTTGCACCTTGGCCATCTTGACGACGATGGCCATGGCCAATCGCACCCCTTCGCCACGGTCGCCCGCGAGCAGTGCACGGTCGGACACAGTGAGCGCGAGCTCAGCAACGGGCTGGACGTCCATTCTCAGAATGCGAGGGCGAAGATCAATACCAGGATCCCCGTCACCACGATCGCGGCTGCTGCGACGAGGGCCAAAGGCAGCGAACGTGACCGCGAGTTGGTGCTTGCTTCCTCGAGAACGCGGACGAAGTTCCCTACGGCGGCGAAGCGATCGTGAGGGTTCTTCGCCATTGCTCGCTTTAGTGCTTTCCCAACGGTAGGTGGAAGGTCCGGCCGGAACGCTCGAACGTCGGGCGGGGCTCCCTCCGCGTAGGCCCGGAGCACGGCCGAGATGTGCGGTCCGCTATACGGGACCTCACTCGTCAATAACTCGAAGATGAGACACCCGAAGCTATAGAGGTCGGCTCGGCCGTCGACTGCGCGCCGCCCGAGTGCTTGTTCCGGACTCATGTAGTCGGGTGAACCGATGGCAATCCCGCTTCGCGTCAGTTCGAGCCCGGCCACCGCGTCGATCGCCCTGGCGAGTCCAAAATCCGCCAGTACCGCGTGACCGTCGAGCACGAAGACGTTATCCGGTTTGATGTCCCGATGCACGATGTTGTGGCGGTGCGCGAAATCGAGCGCGGCCCCGATCTCTATGACATATGGGAGGAGCTCGTCGAACCCCAAGGTGCCACGGCGGTTCGCGACGTCACGCAGCGACCCCCCTTCAACGAATGGCGCGACGAAGAACAGATGTCCGTCAACGTCGCCAGAATCGAGCAGTGGTAGGATGTTGGGGTGGCTTAACCCAGCCGTGACTTGGATTTCACGATGAAATCGTGCGTCGCCGAGGGCGGCGGAGACCTCTTCACGCAAGACCTTGATCGCGACGGGACGTTCGTGCCGAAGATCATACGCTTTGTACACCACCCCCATCCCGCCCCGCCCAACCCGGCCTTCGATGCGATAGCGCTCAACGAGTCCGTGAGCAAGCGCCTGGCCGACTGCATCGTCGTCGCGTAACTCCGTTGGCATGATCTTCGACATCCAGCCCGAGGGTTAGATGTCGAAGATCCACCAAATCGGAACGCCCGCTAGTCCGTCTTTCGTGCTTGTTGCCTCGCCTATGGAACGGTAACGACGAACAACACTTGAATCGCGACGATCACACCCGGTGAGGGGCCAATCCGATGCCCGATCCCGGCGGTGACCACGGTCGCACCACCTGCCACCGCGGCCTCGACGTCCTCGAGGCTGCCGAGCGTGTGATCCGTCATCACGATCTGCGTCTCGGAGGTCAGCTTCACCGTATTTCCGTTGGTGAGGTCGACCGTCGATTGCGTCACGTCGACAGACTTCACGACACCTTCGAAGAACACGACAGCGTCAGTCGGTCGCACGATGAACGCGACCTCGGCGGCCTCGATCGTCCGCGGATCAGTCCCGACCAGTGTGCCAATCCCGACCGCGACCACGGTGTGGCCATGTTCCAACGCCTTTGCTACTTCTTCGAGCGACCCCAGGAGCCCAGGGTTCTCGTCATTGACATGGAACTTGGTGTCGGGCGTGATGAGCACCACCGTCTCATCGCCGAGTTTGACGACGCCGTCGCCGACCGACACGCGGACCACGACCCCTTCAAATCGTTCCATCTCGGGCGGCTGCACAACGAACACAATCTCACGAGCGAGAATGACGGTCGGATCGTCGCTTTCGAGCAGTCCGAAGCCACCCGTCAACACCGTGATGCCCGCATCAAGCGCATCGGCTACTTCCTGAAGTGAACCGAGCACCCGGGCATCGCCCAACTCTTGGTGGATCTTGGTGTCATCATCCAGCCGGACCGTGGTACCGTCCTCGAGCTCCAGCGCACGTCGATCGAGATGTACGGTGGCCACCACGCCTCTGAAATGTTCAATCGGAGGCGGCCTGAGTACGAAGACGATGCGCAGCGCACTGATAACAATTGGATCCTGCGTCGTGCTGAGGCTCGGCTCGACAGTGCCGACGCCTTTCGTGAGGACGTGTTCGCCGGCCTCGAGCGCACGCACGACCTCTTCCAACGAATTCAAGACATGTGGATCGTCACTCTGATGAATCTGTGTGTCGTCCGTAATCTTGATGATTGTGCCATCTTCGAGCTTGACGAGGCGCTCCACCGCATCGGCAGAGGCGACGGGGCCATCGAATTCCCTCGTCAGATTCCTCGGACCGAACTCCAGCTTGAGGGCGACAATGATGCGCGGGTCCTCATCGACCTCGATACCCACGCCATGCACGTGCACTTCTTTCCCGTCCGCGATCGCGGCTTGCACACGCTCGAGGACTTCGGCAGGAGTACCGTCACCCGCGATGTGCGTGATGCTCAAGAGCCGCACCACCGTGCCGTCTCCCATTTTGAACGCCAGGTCTTCGACACTCACGGACTCGACCAGGCCGCGAAACTCCGCGAGCTCGGCATGGCGAAGTCCAAACCGGAGTTTCAGCGCGATCAAGACCAACGGATCTCGGCTTTCGACCGCACCGACACCGGCAGCCACCACCGTGAGGCCCGCATCGATCGCCTCCGCAACGAGCCTGAGACGCTCGAACCGCGGCATGTGATCGCTCAACGCGATGTCGCTCTGATCCACGAGTTTGACGACCGTGCCGTCCTCGAGGGTGAAAGACCGCCGTTCGAGATCCACGGACTGGACCACACCCTCGAACTCAACACGCTCCAGATCAGGGCGCTCGACGCCGATTTCGGTCAGGCCCTCGGAGATGCGAATCTCGAGTGGAAGGCCGAACACCGTCAGCCAGCCATCCGGGGGCGGAGGGTCATTGCGAGTCAGATTGTCAGGATCGACGGTGATCTCGATCTCAGGTCGGTGCCGCTCCTGCAGAAGGCGGATTCGGGTCGCATCGAAGGCCGGATCGTCCGGGTCCTGCGGAACGGTCTGCGCGGGGCGCTCGACCTTGACCGGGGGATGCGCCCCCTCCGCAAGCGCGGCCAACACCCGCCCGACGAACGCGTCGAGATCCGTCTCATCGCCATTTGGCAGTTCGAGGCGGGTCTCAGCATTGAACCCGACCACGAGATCGCCCAGTCGCAACGTGAGGTGACCACTTCCGTTTCCGATCTCGAGTCCAACGATCTGACTGGTGATTGCTTCCTCGTCAGCCAGTGCTTCGGGGAATTGAATCTCGATGCGGCGTGCCAGGAGCTCCTCAGGGTCCACCGTGATCTCTACCCGGACAGCTCCCGCCCCAACTTGGGACTCGAATTCAGAGAGGGAGACTTCGTCGAGGAGCTGCAATGGGGCGTCGAAGTTCTGGTCGGCAGGGTTCTCGCACCCCGCTACAACAGCGGCGAGCGTGAGACCAAGAACCGACCTGAGGACGCCCGATCTGAGGGATAGCGTCATAAGCTCAGGCCTTGCTGAGGGTTAACGATTGATTGTTGGAGGAATGCCACACGGACACACTTTCCGATAATGCTTCAGAGTAGTGCGTCGCGCGACGCCGCGCGGTGATCGTGGTCACGCACGCGACATGAGGCGTGACGGAATCAGGGCGTGACCGCGACGACAGCTTCCGTCATGACACCACTTCCCCCAGTGCGCCTCCCCCAACCAGTACCCCAACTCCGCCAACACGCGCACGACATCCTCTGGAAAGCTGTCGGCTGTTCGCGGTTCGCAACCAGCAGTGTAGACCATACTTGCACGTTCAGCAGACAACTCACCACTCATCGCTCGCTGCTCGCATCGCCGCCCGCCACCCGAAGCCCATCAGCACGAGTCCCGCACCGATCAGCATCGTTTGCAGCTCAACGAACACCGCCAGCACCCCACACGAGACCACACCTATCCACCCCAGTGACACATGGTACCGACGGGCGTCCGCTGGCAGTCGTACCGCTGCGTAGCTGGTGATACCATAGTACAGCAAGAGCGCGAAGGCGGAGAATGACCACGCCACACGGACGTCGCCCAGGAGCGCAAGTCCCGCGATTGCCACGCCGACCGCGGTTACGGCGAACGCCGGTGTACTTCGCTCGACGTTGATCGTGGCCAGTCGCGTGGGCATGTCCCCGCGTCGGGCCATGGCGAGCAGCACGCGCGAGAGTCCCAAGATGAGATTCAGCAGCACGCTCAACAGGGCCGTCATGGCTCCGATCAACACGGCGAGCTGTACGACATCAGAATCCATGATGCGGGCGACCTCGAAGAGCGGTGCTGCGGTTTCGACCGCCGCACGGCCGAAGGCCGCGCCCGCCGTATACACGGCCACGACGCCAATCCCGATATAGAGTGCCGCAGCGATTCCGAGCGTCAACAGAATGGCGCGCGGAATGTTGCGGACAGGATCGACGACTTCCTCGCCGATCGTTGCCAACCGCCCGAATCCCGCAAAGGCGACGAACATGAACGCGGCGGCCTCGAAGAACCCTTGCCACCCCCGCAGCTCCGCGGGCTGTTGGGTTGGCGGCGCGTTTCCCGCGAGGCCCCCAATGCCGAAGGCAATGAATATGCCGAGGGCAAGCAACGTGACCGACACGATCAACGCGTTCGCCGCCGTCGAGCGCCGGATACCTCTTATGACCAACGCAGTGAGCGTGGCAATCGTGACCACGGCCAGTGCTCGCGGTGGGAACGAAACGTTGGTGAATTCGACGACGTATCCGGCAAAACCGAGGGCGGCCGCGGCAGCCGAAAAGCCTTTGGCCAAGAGGAAGGTCCATCCAGCCGTAAAGCCGAAGGTCGGATTGACATACTTGTACCCGTATTCGTAGGTCCCACCACTCACGGGATGGCTAGCCGCAAGTTGCGCTACGTTCAGCGCGATGAACGTGGCGACCGCCACGGCGCACAGCGTAGATCCAATCACCGCCGAACCGGCGACGTCAGCCGCGAGCCCGATGGACACGAAGACGCCGGTCCCCAAGATGGAGCCCAAGCCCAGGAGCACGGCACCAGCTAACCGGACCTCGCGCCGGAGTCTGCTCACATGACCTCTATGGATTGTGGACGTGCTGAAGATACGGCGAACCACAGCCGCGGCGAGGCCACGTTAATTGATGAGCGTGTCCCCCCGGTTGATCCTTTCCCGCAGCATGGGAACGAAGGCGTGGAAGACGTCGGCGTCCCACCACCCTTCACGCACCTCATACGCCAAGCGGTTCAACGCGGCGTCAACCGATAGTGGATCTTTGTAAGGGCGCTCGGCGGTGAGGGCGTCAAAGACATCGACAATCTGTAGGACCCGCGCGGTGAGCGGAATCTGGTGTCCCCGCAGCCCGTCGGGATAGCCTGTGCCGTCCAGCCGTTCGTGGTGATGGCGAATGATTGGCAGCACGTCACGCAGTGAGCGGAGGCCACGGCAGATCCGTTCTCCAATGAGGGGATGCTGACGCATCACTTCACGTTCCGTGTCGCTCAGCGGACCCGGTTTGAGGAGTACGGCATCTGGAATTCCGACCTTGCCAATGTCGTGCAGGAACCCAGCACGCCGGAGCGCTTTGAGATGAGGCTGGGGAAGGCCCACCACGCGCCCGAGGTCAACCGCGAAGTGTGCAATGCGCTCGCAGTGATCTTCGGTGCTCGAGTCACGACGCTCTACGGCCTTCGCGAGCGCGAACAAGACCGTCTCGGCCTCTTCCAACTCGTCAGTGTACCACTTGGTGCGGAGGAGGTTTCGCACGCGGGCCACCAACTCGACGCCGTCGCATGGCTTTGAGACGAATTCATCGGCACCGGCCTCCATTCCCTTGACCCGATCGGCGGTCGATTCAAGGCCGGTCAGGAGCAGGACCGGAATGAGGCGGGTTCGGGGATCTTCCTTGAGACGTCGGCAGACATCGTACCCGCTCACCCCGGGCATCATGACATCCAGGAGCACGACATCCGGCGGATCTGTCTCGAACGCCGCAAGGGCGCCTTCCCCATTGTCGGCCCCTGTCACTATGAATCCCGCCGCCGACAGTAGCCTCGTGAAGATGGAATCCGGGTGCCGTCACAGGCGAACGCCGGAGTCTCCATCGGGCCGGGACACCAGCTGTCGGACCATCTGCCATGTGACCCGCCTTGGAGGTAGGCGTCGGGGAATCCTCGCCCATGCCGAGCGTTAGCACGGTCAATGCCCAATCAAGATGCCACGATGTACGAGCGAGGAGTGTGACACCTGTCACACGCTTTACCTTCGACCCAAACAGGTGATTCAACAAGTCGCGCGGCAGGTCTCCCCGCTGTAGGAAACCCCCTACACCTGCAGCAAGTTGGCCCTCTCCTGGCGCAGGGCCGGCATCCGCGCGCATCTTAGCACTCTCACAATCCCATCTGACCATGACTCTCACTCCGCGGAGTCGGCTCATGTCCCGTGCTTGGCACGTTCTTATCGTCTCCTTCACCACCGCATTCCTCGGGGTCTCCTGGGCCGGCGCACAAACGGCGGTTCCCACCCCGGAATCCGTGCTCGGGTTTGCGATTGGCGATGATTTCGAGCTGGCTTCCTACGATGAGTCGATCTCATACTTCCAGGCGTTGGACGCCGCCACCGACCGTCTCCAACTGGTGGAGGTGGGCCGCACGTCGGAAGGGCGTCCCTGGTATACCGCGCTGATCTCAATGCCCGACAATCTGGCCAACGTCGAGCAGTATCGGGACATCTCCAAACGGCTCGCAGACCCGAACGACCTCTCACCCGACGACGCGCGTGCTCTCGCCCGGGAGGGGAAGGTGATCGTCGCCATCGACGGAGGGCTGCATTCGACGGAAACGGCCCACGGGCAACACACAATCCAGCTCGCGTACGATTTGGTGACCGAAAAGGACGGCGCTCTGACACGCGCTATTCTCGACAACGTCGTTCTCGTGCTGTGGCCCTCGATCAACCCTGACGGGCAGAACATGGTCGTGGAATGGTACGAGTCCAACCTGGGCACGCCGTATGAGGTGTCGCGTTTACCGAGGCTGTACCAGAAATACATCGGGCACGACAACAACCGCGATGGCTACGGACTCAACATGATCGAGTCGCGCGTCGCGGTCGGTGTCAATCGTCACTGGGAACCGCAGGTCATCTACAGTCACCACATGACGTCACCGTTCCCGGCGACGATCTGGCTCCCACCGTACGCGGACCCGATTTCGCCGTACGTACATCCTCTCATCAATCGCATGATGAGTATGATGGGTATGGCGGCTGCTCAAATGCTCGATGAACGCGGCCTCGTAGGAGCCACACACATGGGAACGGGATACGACGCATGGTATCCGGGCTACATCGATTTCATGAACTCGTTCCACAACGTCGTAATCATGTTCTCGGAAACCGGCCTCCACTCGTACGCCACGCCCCGCTTCTACACCGTGAACGATTTCCCTCAGCGCTCGAGGAGCCTTCAGCCGCGCACCTTACACTCGAGCCTGTGGCGCGGTGGTTGGTGGCGCCTCAAGAACTCTGTCGATTACATGTTGACCTCGTCGACCGCCGTGCTCGATGTGGCCGCCAAGTATCGGGAGAACATTCTCTACAACCGCTACCTGGCGGGTCGCGCCGCCATTGACATGTACACGGAAGGCCCGCCGTACGCGTATTTCGTTCCTCAGCAGCAGCGCGACCCGCTCGCCGCCGTGGAACTACTGCGCCGGCTCGCGTATCAGAACATCGACATCTATCAGCTCCAACAAGGCGTCGAAGTCGAGGGACAGACGTTCCCCGCCGGCACCTGGGTCATCCCCATGGATCGCGCCAACGCCAACCTGACGCGCCAGCTCCTGGACGTACAGGACTATCCCGACCTTCGTGAGTTTCCCGACGGGCCACCTGATCAGCCGTACGATGTGGCAGGATGGACTTTGCCGTATCAGATGGACGTGCATGTCGTCGCGGCGGGAACACCACTTGACGGATCCGTGACGAGCGCGATGCAGCCGGTCGTTGGGACCGCTGTACCGTGGCAATCAACGGAGGACGCGGCGCCCTGGGACATGGCACCCGGACCCGGGTTCGACACGCACCCCGTGGCGGTCGCCATCCGCCCGCTCCCAGGACGGCTCACGGGGAACGGATCCGCTCTTCGCATCGACGCGCACCAGAACAACGCATTCCGCGCCATCAATCGCGCTTGGCAGCAGGGTGGCCAGGTGCGCTTCGTCTCGGGCACGCCAGGCACCGATGGGGCGGCGGGCACGAGCGGCTACTACGTCGTCACCGGGCTCAACGGGGCTGCGATGCAGGGCATAGTCGACGACTTGGCCCTACGGGCGCAGCGCACCAACGCGTCGGGGCAGGCGATCACTCAGCCGCGCATTGGATTGTATCGCCCCTGGGCCGCGAGCATCGACGAAGGATGGACCCGTTGGCTCCTCGAACGCTACGGATTCTCGTTCCGGAGTCTGTACAACGCGGACGTCAAGGCGGGGAACCTGCGTGAGCGGTATGACGTCATCATCCTCGCGGATATCGGCCGCAACACCATCATGAATGGCTCCCGTCCCGGCACGGTGCCGCCGCGGTACGCTGGCGGGATCGGGGATGTTGGCGTGCGGGCGCTGGAGGAGTTCATCCGGATGGGCGGTACGCTCGTCGCGATGAACGGAAGCACCACCTTTGCGATCGAGGAACTGCATCTCCCCGTCGAGAACGTCGTTGAGGAGTTGGAACGCGACGCGTTCTTCCTGAGTGGCTCCATCGTAGAGATGCAGGTGGACCCGTCACACCCCGTGATGACCGGTATGCCGGAGCGTGCGAAGGTCATGGCGAGCCGCGGTCCCGTGTACACGGTCACGGATGATTTCGACGGTGCGGTGCTCGCGAAATACCAGGACGTGGGATCCCCGCTGCTATCCGGCTACCTCCTGGGCGAGGAGCACATTCAGGGGTACGCCACCGCCCTCGAGGTAAGTCACGGAGATGGTCGCGTCATTCTCCTTGGCATGCGTCCCCAGTGGCGTGGCCAGCCGTTCGGCACATTCAAGATCCTCTTCAACGCCGCGCTGTACACGCAACAAGTCGCCGGCACCGTACAGCCGAACGACGATTTCTGGACGAGGCCGGCGCCACCCGACGAAGAGGAGGTCGAGCGCTAGCGGCGCATTGCCTACTAGAGTTGGCGGACGTCGACCGCCCGTACCGGCACGGCCTCGGATTCTTCCTCGGCCGCGGTCGGATCCTCGCCGGGATTGATGAACAGATCGTGTTCGAGCTGATACTGCCGGTCGTACAGGTCCCGATACCGGCCGCGCTGGCTGAGCAACTGCGCATGGGTTCCGCGCTCCACAATCCTACCATCTTCCACAACCAAGATCTGATCGGCACTTCGAATCGTGGACAGCCGATGGGCAATGACGAAGGTCGTTCGCCCGTGTCGAAGCGACCGGAGTCCATCCTGAATCAGCGCCTCGCTTTCGCTGTCGAGACTCGACGTCGCCTCATCCAGAATGAGAATCGCTGGATCGGCGAGCACAGCACGCGCAATGGAAACCCGCTGCCGCTGCCCCCCGGACAGTTTCACTCCGCGTTCCCCAATGATTGCCTCATACCCATCGTCGAAGGCCATGATGAAATCGTGCGCGTTGGCCACCCGGGCCGCCTCTTCGATCTCCTGCTCCGTCGCATGGGGTTTGGCGAACGAAATGTTCTCCGCGATCGTGCCGTCGAATAGGAAGTTCTCCTGCAACACCACGCCCAGGAGCGATCGGTATTCGCGCAGCTTGAGCGTCGAGAGATCCCGACCGTCGAGCGAGACTTCGCCTTGTTGCGGCCGGTTGAACGCCATAACCAACGAGGTCAGCGTGCTTTTGCCCGACCCGCTTGAGCCGACCAACGCCGTCGTGGAACCCGCTGGGGCAACAAAGGAAACTCCCTTGATAACCGGCGTGCCTGCTTCATACCCGAAGTGCACGTCCGAAAACGTCACCTCGCCTCGAACACTGCCGATCGTCTCGCGGGAGGCATCGTCATCCTGTTCCGTGGCTTCCTGGTGCACTTCGTGAATTCGGTCCAATCCCGCGAAGGCTTCGCTGATCTGAGTACCGATTTCCGCGATGCTCACCAATGGTGCGGCCACGAGTCCGGAAAAGAACACGTACATCACGAAGTCACCGAGTGTCATGGTTTCTGCCGCCATCGCACGGCCGCCCACGATGATCATGATCACACCAATCGCGCCCATGATGACCGTTGTGAAGGCCTGAATGGCCGATATGCCGGTAATCGCCGTGGCGATATTGCGGAAGAGTCGGTGGACCCCCTTGGCAAACACCAATCGCTCACCGCGTTCCGCGCGATACGCCTTGATCACGCGAATCCCGCCAAGCCCTTCACCCAGACGGCCCGTCACTTCGGCATTGATCTTCCCACGCTCACGGAAGTGTGGCCGGAGCTTCTTGAACGCAACGGCCATACCTATCCCGAACGTCCCGAGCACGACCAGCATCATGAGCGTGAGCTGCCAGTTCAAGGCGAACAGCACAACCAATCCGATGCTTGCCGTAACCAACCCTCCGACCATGCGCACGAGGCCGGTGCCGACGAGGTTCCGGATCCCGTCGGCGTCCGTCATGATACGCGAGATCAGCACACCGCTCTTCGTATTGTCGAAGTAGCTCGTGGGGAGCTGGGTCACATGGGTCTGCACGGTCTTGCGCATCTCCGTGATGGCGCGTTGCGCAGCGACACCCAGGATCTGCCCAAGGGCGAACGAGGACCCGGCCTGCACCAGTGTGGCCGCGCCGACTGCGGCCGCCAGTGGGAGGAGCAGCTCGCTTCGCCCCGCACCGATCACGTCGTCGATCAGGAACTTCGATGACCCCGGCAAGACCAAGCCCGCCAGCCGATTGACGATCATGACGCCGAGGCCAATCGCGAGACGCTTCCGATAGCGCCACATGATCGCGCGTGCATCGCGCCACGCGCTGAGGGAGATCCCGCGCTTCTTGGTCTCTTCGACGCTGCGCGCGCCTCTCGAATACTTGGGTCGACCGTTCATAGAGGACACAATCTAACAAGGGGAGCGGGGACTGAGGGATGGATGAAGTGACAGAAGGGACCGAGTTGCGAAAGGCGGGACCGCGTCGCAGTCTCGGGGCATGCGCCGCTTACTCGGAGGGACCGTCGCTACGGCTTTCACCGTCCTTTCTTGTGGTGGCGACGAGGTGCCGGCGCTGGCGGTCGTCCGCGATTCCCTCGGGATCGAGATCGTCGACAACAGCGCAATCCCTGCCGCTGCTCTGCCGACCTGGACGCTGCCCACCACGCCTGCATTGGTGCTTGGCACCACGGATGGAAGCGAAGTAGCCGAGCAGTTCAACCAAGTCGTTGGCGCAACGCGGCTTGAGAGTGGATCGCTGGTCGTGGCCGACGGTGGCAGTCGAGAGCTCCGGTTCTTCGACGCGAACGGCCAGCACGTGAAGACCGTCGGTGGCATTGGCGAGGGTCCCGGGGAGCTCGGCAGGCTGTTTTCTCTCGATCGTATCCGCGGCGACACGCTAATCGCCAACGATTGGCCAGTGGGCAATGCTGCCTGGTTCGATTCCACCGGCGTCTTCCTGTTCAACAGTCTGCTGGGGCCGTATTGGCCGGGGCTCACCGGGCACTTCCTTCCGGACGGGTCACTGCTCGCGGACACATACGAGCATCGGTCGTACGGTAACGAGATCGAGATGTGGGCGGCCGGGGGAACCGAAGAGATCTTTCGACCGCAGGGATGGATGGTCCGCATGCTGCGAGACAGCACGGTCGACACACTCCGGGCTGTGCACGGCGAAGAGTGGTTTCGAACGGGCGTATGGCGCCAGAACCTTTGGATCGCACCGCTTCCGTTCGCGCATCACACCAAAGTCACCTGGAACGCCGATCACGTGTTCGTGGGTGAGACCGAACAACCACAGGTCGAAGTTCTGAATCACTCGGGATCCATCATTCGGCTCATTCGATGGAGTAGTGAACCCGTTTCCGTCACACGCGCCGACCGGCGCGCGTTCGAGACCAGCGCGCTCGACCGAGCGCGTCCGGGCCGCCGCGCACACGTTGTGAACTGGATCGATGGCGTACGCTATCGAGAGGCGAAACCAGCGTTCAAGGAAATCGGAACGGACAGATTGGGCAGGCTGTTCGTCCGCCACTGGGAGACGGCCGGCGTTCCCACGGTCGATTGGCTGGTCTTCGGGCTGGGTGGGCAGCTTGCCGCCCGCATACCCGTCCCAACCGATCTCGAATTACTCGAAATCGGAGAGACGTACGTTCTCGCTCTATGGCGCAACGAGCTCGATGTCGAGTTTGTCCGGGTCTACGACCTTCGGAAGTGATCGTACCGCACACCGTTCACTCCCTCCCGGCCGTCATCATGATCTCCACCAGGGCTCCGGTGCTGACAAGACCAGCCCCCACCACCGTCATGCCGACATCGGGACTGACGACCGTCGCGACGATGCTATCCACCACCCGCGTATAGCGAATATCCGGCAGGTAGACGTGCACGTCGTGCACGTCTGCGAAACTGAGATCGGCCGCTGACAGTGTAGCGCGCAGATTGTTCAATGTGCGCGTTGTCTGATCCTGAATCCTGGCATAGCCCTCGGGCCCTCGCCCCAACATCCCTGACAGATAGACGCGGTTATTCACCATTATGCCGGGAGAGAGCGGCGCGCGTGATCGCCGTCGGCCCTCAGCGACGACGACTCGCCGATTGGCTCCGCGCTCTGCCGTACACTGTATTTCGACCTTGAAATCGGGGTTCATGAGGTCCACCCACACCGTGGCCCGACCAGGGGGATTCTCCGTGACCGCCTCGCGATACGCACGATTCATCGCACCGAAATCGCGCGGGTCGGCGAGAAATACACGACACTGTGCGAGGTCGGCCGCGTTCATGTCGGCGGCTTCCAGCACCATCCGAATGTTGCCCCACACTCGGCGCGTTTGCGCGGCGATGTCGCCTGTCAGGGGCGCATAGGTGTTCGGATCCCGGCTCGTTGCACCCGCCACGAACAGTGTGTTACCGGCAAGCACTCCCCAGCTGTACGGCAGCGCCGGCGATTTCAGGCCCGGTGGGTTGATAACGCTGCGCTCCACATGCGGCCGTGCTGCGACGGCCGCCACCTCAATCAAGGATCCGTTTTCACGAAGATCCACGCCCACGGTGGCCCGCGTCGGCGGATCGCTGGCGAAGTAGGAACGGTAGACCTCGTTCATCGCGCTGAAATGCCTCGTGTCCGCGAGGTAGACGTTCATCGAGACGACATGTGACAAGTCCAAGTCCACCTTCGCGAGCCGCGCTTCGAGATTGGCGATCGCCTGGTGTACCTGGGTTACGATATCGGCTGGAAACTCTCCACTCGACGGATCCGCGCCGGCGATCGTTCCCGTGTGCACGAAAGCGTCGTCACCAAACCCCGGGACGGCGACCTCATCCTCCGAACTCGGGATGACAATGAGCCAAGCGGGAAGCGCGATAAGCCATGGCAGATGACGGCGAACATGCATCGGGATGCCTCCAGCGAGTTGTTGGGCGGCACCAAAGATGTGTGCCGGAGTGAGCGCGCGCGAGTGCGACCTGCCCTAGGCCGAGCGGTGCGTGTCGCGGGCTGCTCGTTCCTGGGGCAGTAAGCTCGCGAAGATGCACGCGTTGATCGGCGTCGGTACCTTGGCCTCTTTACCGAGCCGCACCACCGTGCCGGTCCAGGCATCCAACTCCGAGGGCCGACCGTCGACGATATCACGGTGCAACGAGGCCATCGCTTGGGCCGGCATCCCGTCAATGAAGGACAGCGCGGTCTCCACGATATCCTCCGGCAGCGGAACACCGCGGCCCTCCGCAACATCCCGAATCTCACACATGGCGCCTTCGAGCATCTGACGTGATTCTGGCGTCGATCGCACGACACCCGTCGACGCCCGCGTGACGGCGCCAACCCCACCCAGCGACACCACGAAGAGTAGCTTCGTCCACAGCGCCACCTGGATCTTCTCGGGGATGTCGACCGTGACCCCAGCAGCTTGCAAGACAGCCGCAATCTTCTCGACGCGCTCCGAGCGCGCGTCGCTTCGCTCGCCAAGCACGATGGTCGGCACCGCGCCCACATGCGTGACTACCCCGGGCGCGCTACGGTGACTGATGATACGGCAGAGTCCATTGAGGGCACGATCTTCCCCAAAGGCATCAGCGAGTTGGTCGGAGGCATCTACACCATTCAGCAGTGGGAGTACGGCCGTGTTCCCACCCATCAGGGGGCGCATGGACTCGATCGCATCCGACAACTGCCAGGTCTTGACCGCCACGATCACGGTCTCGACCGGTCCAACCGAACTGGCCTCATCCGTCGCCCGAACCGGGTTGATCACCATGGGTCCATCAGGGCTCTCGATTCGAAGCCCCCGGGTCTGCAGAGCTTCCAGGTGCCCGCCCCGGGCAATAAAGGTCACGTCGTTTCCCGCCTGCGCGAGGCGACCGCCAAAGTAGCCCCCGACTCCACCGGCACCTACAATCCCGAATCGCATGGAACTAACATGCTCCGAAGCGGTCGCCTGGGCGAGTGTGCGACCTTTGCGCTTGGTGGGGTATCTCTCCATGCAGCTCAGCGACGTGACAATCCGTACCCGCAATCCGGAAGGAAAGCAATGAACCCGAAATACCTCATCATGTTGGCCACGGGCGTGGCGTTGCATAACTCGCCGTTGGCCGCCCAACAACAACAGCGCCTTGCCAAGGCCGACGCCACGTTTTCGGAGTCGTTCAGCACGGTGCGAGGTCTCCTGGAACTCGACGATGGAAAGCTCCTGATCTCTGACGGCCTCGGCCAGGCGCTGATGCTCGTCGATCTGGACGCGGGCACTGCCGACACGATTGGCCGAGTAGGGGGCGGCCCCCAGGAATACCGAGCCCCGGATGGGCTCTGGCCGCTTCCGGGCGGAAGCATCCTGCTAGTCGATCTTGGGAATGGGCGACTGTCGGTCATGAACTCGGCATTCGAGGTCGGCCAAACCTATCCGATCATGGGAGCGTCCACGCGGCCCGGGTTTGGCGGAACACTCATCCGCATCCCGCGCGGCGTTGACGGTACGGGCAAGCTCTATCTGCAGGCCAGCGGCGGCATGGGCCCAGATGGACAGCTCAGGGACTCGGCGACGGTGGTGCGATGGGATCCGGCGACCGATCAGGTGGATACCGTCGCGATGGTCAAGGAACAAGATCGCGAGTTGAGTACGAGTGGCAGTCCGAACAACCGCAACGTCAGTGTCTCGACGATCCCGCTCAGCCCGCGCGACGGATGGGCCGCGAGTACCGATGGCCGCGTGGCGCTCGTGCGGGCAGGCGACTACAGCGTCCAGTGGATGCATCCTGACGGTACGATCACGCAGGGTCCAAGCAATCGCTATGATCCCGTCCGAGTTGGGCAAGCCGAGAAGGAAGCGTGGGTCGATCAACTGGGCCGCAACGGCCTCGCAATCTCCATGATGATACAGAACGGACAGCGTCGGGCGTCGTTCAGCCGCGGGGGACCCTCAAGCCGAGGCCAATCCGGCGTCGACAGTTACAGCTGGCCGGACGCCATGCCGGCGTTTGACGCATCCGGCATTCGGATCGATCCAAACGGTATCCTCTGGGTGCAACGCTCGGGGAAAGTTGATGCCGAGGTCCTCTTCGATCTGTTCGACGAACAAGGCAACATGGTCAAGCAGGTGACGCTTCCACCTGGCCGTGAGATCGTGGGATTCGGCAAAGGGGTCGTCTACACGGCCACCGCCGATGAGTTCGATCTGATGTGGTTGGAGCGCTTTCGGGTCGAGAGCTAGACAACGGGTTACGCACGGGAGGGCGTCGCGACCGCCTGTTCGATGTAGTCCACGGCGGTGGTCGCGGCGTCTTGCACTCGCGCGAGCAGTCCCTTCCACACATCAGGTGTGTTGTCGCGCGCCGAGTGTTCGAGTTCCTTGAGCAGGGCGGCCAGATTATGCGCTCCGATCGTGGCCGCGGCAGACTTAAACGCATGCGAGGCGTTTTCAACGGACACTGCCTCTTCGGCGTTCACGGCCGACACCAAGTCGTCCATCCGCCCCGGTGCGTCTTCAAGGAATACCGTGAGCATGCTGTTCACCGCTTGCTCCACTCCCGCTTCCCGCAGTTGCTCGCGAAATCCCTTCAGATCCACCGGAGGGCGCTCTGGAGTGCGAGCCGGCTCTGTCCCCGACGACGCCATCGTGCCGAACTCCCACCGCTCGACCACATCAAAGAGCTCGTGGGCCTTGAACGGTTTCGCAAGATGATGATCCATGCCCGCGTCGAGGCATCGCTGGCGGTCCTCGGGTAACGCGTGGGCCGTCAGAGCCACCACCGGCACGTGGGCGTATTGTGGCAGCTTGCGCAGTTCACGAGTAGCCTCGAGGCCATCCAGCATCGGCAGCTGGACGTCCATGAGCACCACGTCGAAGTGAGCATCCTTGGCGGCGTCGACCGCGGCTCGCCCGTCTGTAACGATGTGCACCTCATGTCCGCGTTTTCGCAGCATGGCCGCTGCCACCTGTTGATTCACGGCATTATCTTCGGCGAGCAGGACCCGCACGCGCTGACGCGTCTCTTCGAGTGAGTGCTTCGTGATGAGCTCGCCGGGTAGTGTATCGGCGGCACCGAGCACCGCCGCGGCGGCCTCGATGAGTGCCGCACGCGACAGCGGCTTTGTGAGATACCCCTCAACACCGAGCTCGCGACAGCGCTGTCCATCACCTCGTCTGCCACCCGAGGTCAGCATCATGATGCCGGTGTCCGCGAACGATGCGTCATTGCAGGCAATTTCCGCCAACTCGAATCCGTCTCGATCCGGCATGTACACGTCGACAACGGCAAGCCCGTACGGTCGCGCCAGATCACGCGCGGTCTTCAGGCTGGCTAGACCGTCGTCGACGCTGGGTACATCATCGACGAGCGCACCGGCGCCCTCAAGAATTGCTCGCAACACGCGCCGGTTAGTTGCGTTGTCATCCACGACCAGCACCCGCGCTCCCTTGATGCGCGTCGCATTGCGGGCCGACCGCTCGCCCTTGGGCTGCGGTGTGCCCAAGGGGAACCTGAGACTGAACGAGAATTCGCTCCCCCAGTCCTCTTCACTTTTCACCGTGATCTCCCCGCCCATCTTGTCGACGAGTGTCTTCGAGATTGCGAGGCCAAGGCCCGTTCCGCCATAGCGGCGGGTCGTGGAGACGTCTCCCTGAATGAATTCTTCGAAAATGGTGTGGAGACGATCAGCCGGAATACCGACACCGGTGTCGCGCACCTTAAACGCGATCGTGACGGTTCCGTTGTCTCCGTGTTCCTTGACCGCCTCCAGGACGACCTCACCATCATGCGTGAATTTGATGGCGTTCCCAACGAGATTCGTGACGATTTGCCGCAGCCGTCCGGGATCACCGCGCACAAACGTCGGAACCGACGCATCGATGTCACACACCAGCTCCAATTCACGTTCGGCTGCGCGCGTTCCGAGAAGCCGAACCGTTGATTCGATGAGACCTGGAAGGTCAAAGTCTATCTGCTCCAGCTCGAATTGCCCGGCGTCAAACTTTGAGAAGTCGAGCACATCGTTGATCACCGTCAGTAGGGCCTCTGCCGACCCACGGACCAATTCCAACGAACGGCGCTGTTCGACAGTGAGGTCGGAGTCGAGCAGAAGCTCAGTCATGCCAAGGATGCCGTTCATGGGCGTGCGGATCTCGTGGCTCATATTGGCGAGGAACGCGGACTTTGCCGCGGCGGCCTGTTCGGCCTCAGCCCACGCTTGTTCGAGCGCGTCACGCACGCGAACGCGTTCCGTGACGTCGCGCGCTGTACCCCGCGCGCCGACGACCGCTCCGTGCCCGTCGAAAAGGGGCCGTGCGGCAAAGCTCAGGTACTTGATCTCCCCGCTCACCGTCCGATGGACGGTCTCGTGATCGGCGAGTTCCTTCCCATCCAACACCGCGCGGAAGGCTCGCATGTCCGTGTCTGCCTGGATCGGATCGACGCGCTCCATGAATGGTGTGCCAAGGAGGTCGTCGGGCTGGGCACCGTAGACGCTTTCACAGGCTGGATTCAAGAATGTCCAACGACCTTCGCGATCCACCTGCCACACCAGATCCGACGCGGAATCGACGAGTTGGCGGTAGTGGGCCTCCGCCTGTCGGCGCGCCAGTTCTGCCTGCCGGAGTTCGCGTATGTCGTCGTACAGTACGAACACCGTGCCTTCCGCTTCCCCCTCCGCCACCGCCGCAGAAGCTCGGACCTGGATGATCCTACCGTCCTTGTGGCGGCGCTCGATTTCGGAGACTACGGACTCTCCGGCGTGCAGCGCTTCGTCGAGTTGCTCCGCCTCGGAACGCCTATCCTCAGGCACCAGCAGGTCGTTTAGCGAGTGGCCGACAATCTCCCGTGCCGCGTACCCGAACAACTTCTCGAATGCCGGATTGATCCCGGACACCTTGCCCAGTCGATCGACCGTGGCGACGGCGATCGGCGCGCTACTCATCAGTGCATCGAGGTATTCGGCCTGTCGATCGGCCCGGACCCGGCTGTGGTGAAGATCGCCCGCAGCTTGATACAGGTTGCGGAGCTGGCGGTGGGCGCGCTGGAAGATGATCACCATGTTGACACCAAAGAGCACGATCAACGTGAACGCGACGAGATGCGCTCGCGACGTGCCGTTGGCTAGCACCGCGAAACCCAACGGAATGACGAGAATCGCCGCGAACCCGTAGAAGCTCTCCCGGTCGGCAACGAGCGTGGAGGTCGCACCAGCGACGAGTCCAGCAAACACTACCATGATGAGAACGAATTCTTCGAACGGTAGCTGCTGCCAGAGCATGGTGGGCCCTAGCACCCACGCTAACGCGGTCAGCAGAATCGAGAACCGCACTGCGATGGTGGCCGCCTCTGACACAGCCTCGCGATTGCGTAGCTGTAGCCGCATTCCCACGCGCAGCGCCGTGGCGAATAGCACCAAACCAAGCCACAACCACAACACGAGACGATCGACCGTTGGCCAGAACAGGAAGCCGATGAGGATGGCGAGCACCAGGTGTGTCGCTTCGGCAGTTGAGCCTTCCTTGAGCAGGCGTCGCGCGAGACGATCGCGGATAGCGGCTTCCGTCACCACCTTCGGCTCGCCCGTGGCTCTTGCCGGCAGGCCAAACAGGAGGGGGGCCTTCTCCGCCGACATCAGCGGACAGCTCCTTCGGGATTCACAGTCGCCACGGCATAGTCACTCATGCGACAGGAGACGAGGAGCCCGCCGAGGGCGTCGAGCGACCGGCCGGGCAGTCGAGCACGCGTCGGACCGACGATACCAGCGACTCGATAGTGAACGGCTTCTGGACGAGATCGCTGCCCAGATCAACCATCTGCTGGTGCAACACCACGTCCTCCGTATACCCCGACATGAAGAGCACTGGAAGGTCGGGGCGGACCGCTCGGGCGTGCTCTGCCACCTCGCGACCGTTCATTTCTGGCAGGACCAGATCGCTGAGAAGGAGATCGATGTTCTCGGTGGGCGCGTCGAGATAGGCAAATGCCGTCTTCGCATCTGGGGCCGCGAGCGTCTTGTATCCGAAGCGTTCCAGGACGCGGACCGCGATCCGCCGCACGGCGTCCTCATCTTCGACCACCAGGATGGTTTCCGTACCTTCTCCCGCTGGGCCGACACCAGCAGACACTCGCGGCACCGCCGAGCGTTCACGCGGCAGATACACCTTGAGCGTAGTCCCGAGCCCCACCTCGCTGTACACACCGATGTGTCCCCCACATTCACGGACGATCCCGTAGCACGTGGCAAGCCCCAACCCAGTACCGCGACCGGCTTCTTTCGTCGTGAAGAAGGGTTCGAAGATGCGTCCCCGCAGTTCCCGGCTCATCCCGATGCCAGTATCGCTCACGGAGAACATGACGTAGTCGCCTGGTTCGACATCGGCATGACTCTCGGAGTATGCGGCGTCGAGCCTTTGGTTCTCGGTGCGAATCAGGATCTTCCCGCCATCCTGCATCGCGTCCCGTGCGTTCACGACCAAGTTGACGATCACCTGCTCGATCTGCCCCCGATCGGCGTTGACGGCCCCGGCGTCCGGAGCAAGCTCCGCCGAGAGGTCCACATCCTCTCCGATGAGCCGTCGGAGCAGGCGCTCCATGTCCCGGATCACATCGTTGATCCCGAAAACGGTGGCTTGGACAATCTGGCGTCGCGAGAAGGACAACAGCTGACGGGTGAGTCGGGACGCGCGGTCGGCGGCCGAACGGATATCCTCGAGCGGGGCACGCAGGTCATCGTCTCCACCGAGCGACGTGAGCGCAAGATCGCTCTCGCTGAGGATCACCGTCAGAAGATTGTTGAAATCATGAGCGACGCCGCCCGCCAGCCTCCCAACAGCTTCCATCTTCTGCGACTGACGCAGCTGGTCTTCCAGTTCAAGCTCACGCGTGACGTCGCGGCCGATCCCGACCAGACTGACGACCGTGCCGGAATCGTCGGTCACGGGGAAGATGGTCGTCTGCTGCAAGTACTTGGTTCCGTCTTTGCGGCGATTCTCGAGTCGTCCCGACCAACTCTCGCCGCTCTTCATCGCCTTCCACAGCTGCTCGTAAAAAGGTTGCTCGTGTCGACCGCCCTTGAGCGTGCTCGGATTCTCATCCAGAACTTCACGAGCCGAGTACCCCGTGATCCGCTCGAAGGCGGGATTGACGTACCGGATCGTGCCATCCGGGTCCGTCATGATTGTCGCGTCGGATCCCTGGTCGATGGCTGCCGTCAGGCGAGCCCGCTCGCGATGTGTCCGGTTACGGTCGGTGACGTCGCGGGTATTGATCACGATCCCAGCCATAGGAGCATCAACCGGAAGCATCCGACCGGTCGCTTCGTGAACCCGCCATGATCCGTCCTGATGCTGCAGCCGCACCACCATCTCCTGCACGCTCTCAGGATCGGCCGCGGCCTTCGCGAGGTGCTGAATGGCTTCCGTCGAATCCTCAGGATGCACGAGCTCCAGCAATGCGCGTCCCGTTACGTCGTCAGGTCGGTAGCCCAAGATCCGCTCGACCGACGGGCTGACGAACAAGACTTCTCCGTCCAACGCGACCACGGCAATAGCGTCCAGGGCGTTCTCGATCAGCGCCGCAAACCACTTGTCGCGCCCACTGACCTCCTGCTTGGCGTGCATTCGCTCGGTGATGTCGAACATCACTCCCTGAAACCGCGGGAGTGCCTGTCCATCACCCCGCACCACGAGCGCTTCATCCGATACCCAGATCCAGGCGCCGTCCTCGCGCTGTACCCGATACTCGGCGCGGAATGGTTCCCCGGTGGCGCCGCTCCGCGCCAGCCGCTCGAACGTGTGCAGGCGATCGTCTGGGTGAATACGGTTGGTGATGAGGTTCGAGTTGTTGAGCCAAGCCTCGGGCTGGAACCCGAGCATCGGCTCCAACTGTGGGCTCACGTACGTGACGGCCCCACCGTCGATCGTGCGTCGGTAGACCACTCCCGGGAGTTGCTCAACGAGGGTGCGGTACATCGCGCTCGACTCCCACAGGACTCGCTGCGCTGCCTTACGCTCGATGGCGTGTTGGATAGACCGCGCAAGGAGGAGTCCGTCCAGATCGGCTTTGACCAAGTAATCCTGTGAGCCCTCCTTGAGGCTCTGGAGTGCGAGTCCATCCGACTCGGAACTGGCAAGCGTGACCAGCGGGATTTCGGGGGCTCTCTGCGCGATGGTGCGGACGCCGTCGAGCCCACTGCCTTCCGATAAGTGTAGACTGATCAGGATCAGGTCTGGTGGTTTCCGAACAAGCGCCAACAGGGCGGGCTGTAACCCGTTGACGTGTTCGATGGTGTGGTCGCGGCCAGCCGACCCGGTCAGCAATCGCTTCAGTTGCCGGGCATCGGCATCGTCGTCTTCGATGAGGAGTATGCGGAACGCGGACATGCGTCGGTAGCTCCTCCTCAGCAGTGGTTCAGGGTCACCTGACTAGACATCATTGACTTGCTTCAGAACGGGATCGGAATTGCGCCGGCGCGTTTCGTCGGCGAACTCGAGGACCACTTGTTTGACCTTGCTGAGCTCCGTGGCTTTGTCGAAGAACCAGCGCGCGCCAAGCTCGGCACACCGACGGCGGTAGGCGGCGTACGGGTAGTTGGTGAGCACCAAGATGGCGGGCCCCGAGTCCCGTCGGCGCAGTTCTTCAAGAACCTGGAGCCCCCCCCCACCCGGCATCCGAAGGTCGACGACCAGCAGGTCAGGCCGGTGCGTCATGATCTGGTGTAAGCCTCCTGCAGCATGCTCCGCTTCGCCCACAATGTTCACGCCATCGAGGTCGCCGAGCGCATGAGTGAGCCGCGAGCGGAGATGCGTCGAGTCGTCGACAACAACGACCCGCAGAGCCGAATCGAGTTCTGTAGCCATTCCTATTCCTCCGATGGCCCGGGCGGCCGCAACAGGCGCAAACGCCTTCTAGTAGGGAAGTTAGGATAGGAAGGAGTTCGAACGTATAGGCGGGATACGCGCACGAGCGTACGTCCCCGATGACACTGTCAGGCGACCCCTACAAACCGTCGCTACTCAACGAGGTCGTTAGTAACGGCGTAGCGAATCAGGTCGGCGGTGGTGCGAAGATCCAGTTTCTGAAGAACGCGCGCACGATAGGTCGAGACCGTCTTCGGGTTCACACCGAGATCACCGGCAATTTCCTTGAGACTCTGGCCGCGACCCAGACGCTGCATCACTTGAAACTCGCGGTTCGACAGGGCACGGTGCAGAGGGGTGGATGACGGGCGCGCCAACTCGTCGATGAGCGCGTCCGCGAGTGACGGGCTGATGTATCGCCCGCCACCATGGACCCGACGGATCGCCTCGGCCAGGACCTTTGGCGAGTGATCCTTAGTGAGGTACCCGTCCGCACCCGACCGAAACGCCCGCACTGCATACTGCTCCTCATTGTGAACGCTCAGGACCAATACGCGCGTCCGTGGCTTTACACGCTTGATGGACTCCAGGGTCTCAGCGAACCCCGGGCCCGGCATCGTAATATCCAGCAGCACGACGTCCGGTTCCGCTGATTCCAGCGCTTCCAGCAATGCAACGCCCGACCCGACCTCACCGAGGATCTGCATGTCAGGATGCTTGGTGATGACTCGTCGCAATCCTTCTCGCACGATGGGGTGATCATCGGCCAGAAACAGCTGAATCACTATGTATCACTTCCTGTTGGATCCGTTGCCAATGGGACGCGTAGCTCCACCAGGGTTCCTCCTTCAGCCCCTCGTTGGATCGAGATGCTACCGCCAAACTCGGCCGCCCGTTCGCGCATCCCGATAAGGCCAACTGACTGGTCGTTGTCGAGACTGTCGCTGCTGATGCCGACACCGTCGTCGCGAACATCGAGGGCGAGTTCACTCCAGTCGAGTCGCAACGAGATGTCCACGTGTTGCGCTTCCGCATGTCGCACGATGTTCGTGGCCGTTTCTTGAAAGATGCGAAAGACGGCAGTCTGCACGCCCTCGGTCAGGCGTATGGGACTCTGCTCGATATCCGTGCGCCACGTGATACGAGTACGCCGCGCCAGATCCTTGACTTGCCAATCAACCGCGGCGGCGAGGCCCAAGTCATCGAGCACCGGCGGGCGGAGCCGACCCGTCAGCTCGCGGACCGCGGTGATCGTATCACTCAGCAGTACTTCCATGGCCTCGCACCGATCCGTGAGGTCCTCTCGACCCAGAGCCCGCACGTGTTCGTCCAGCCAATCGAGGTCGATCTTGAAGCTGGTCAACGCTTGACCAAGTTCGTCGTGCATCTCGCGCGCCAACAAGCCGCGTTCTTCCTCCCGCACTTCCTGCAATCGAACGGCCAGCCGCCGCAAGCGTTCTCTGGACCGTTTCAGCGCACGCTCCGCTTGATCACGTGCCGCTTGCGCCGTCGCACGCTCCAACGCCTGCCCAAGGATAGCCGCCACGGCAGTGAGGAAAACCACTTCATCGTCACCGAACTGTCGGGGCTCGGCCGTGTGGGCCCCTAGGACCCCGTACTGGCGATCTTGTACAGCGATGACGACGCTAACTCCGCTGACGACGCCGTGGTCCGTCAGCAGTGAGGGTCCGGCGAACCGCGTCTCGGTTCGGAGGTTCTCGACGACCACTGGGTCGTCCGTGCGCAGCGTGTACCCAGCTTGGGAGGACTCATCGGTCCCGACAACCGCGCTCCCGACGAGGCCCGCTTGCCACCCGACCCCCGCCCGGAGCAGAAGCCGGTCGTCGTTTGGGAGGAGCTCAAGGACCTTGGCGAATTCGACCTCTAGCGTCTCCGAGACAACCTGTACGGCTTCATCCATCAACGTATTGAGCTCTGAAGCCTCCAACGCGTGTCGCCCCAGTCGCGCCACCGCTTCCTGCTGTCGAGCGTGCCCCGCGAGTGCTCGTGCTGCCGCCTCGCGTTCCGTGAGGTCGCGCACGATCTTCAACACGGGCCCGCTGGCGAGCCGCGCCGAACTGATCTCGACCTCAACCATCCGCCCGTCAGCTCGTCGCAGCGACCGTTGCGTAATCCGGCTGTCCCTCTCGGGCATAGCGCGAAGCCGCTCGAGTACGACCGAAGCTTCGGCCGTTGCCGTCACATCAGCGACACCCAACCCGAGAAGATCCTCACGGCCGTACCCAAGGAGATCGCAGCCGGCTGGATTGACATCGAGGTAGCGAGACCCGTCCGGCGTGGTGACGAAGATTCCATCCCTTGCGCTCTCAAAGAGCGATCGATACTGCGACTCGCTCCGCTCCAGCGCCTCCTCCGCTAAACGACGTCCGGTGAGGTTCTCGGACATAATGACGACACCGTCGACCCCGTCATCTCCGTGCATTGGCACGTACCGCACGCCCATGAACTGCCGACCGAGCTCCTTGTAGGTGATCCAGTCTTCGTAGCCGACCTCTTCTCCCGAAAACGCGGCGTCGATGCGCGGTTTGACGAGCGCGTCGAATTGATCCTCTCCGATGAGGTCGGAGATGTGTTTCCCCGGAAGCTCTTGCCGGCTCACGCCGTGCGCTGCACAGTGCGCGCGATTGCCGCGCTGATAGCGGTAATCCGATCCGACCACGGCGACATGGTCGGGGGTGGATTCCAATACTCGGTCGCTCAGTCGCAGAGCATCTTCGACTTTCCGCCGGTTCGTCACGTCCAGCGCGATACCTTCTACAGCCACCAGGTTCCCATCGTCGCCGTACACCGGAGAGCTTCGGTCCTCGATCCATAGCGTGCGCCCGTCACGGTGAATCCAGCGACGGACGTGGGAGCCTTCGTACACGGTTCCCTGCAGGAATCCTTCGAGGGCCGGCCGGTCATCGGGGTGGATCGTACGCATGCCGAGGCCGGGGTCACTGTAGAAGCCTTCGGGTCCGTACCCGGTAATCTCCTTCACAGCCGGGGAGATGTAATCGAAGCCGGGATCCGGTTCAAACCGGAATCGATAGACGATGGCTGGTGCGTTTTCGGCAAGGCGCCGGTACCGTTCCTCACTCTCGCGTAGCTCGGCCTCGGCACGCTCCTGCTGCGTAACGTCGATCCCGAGCCAAGCCACGCGAACCACCGCTCCCGTTTCATCGCGCACCGGGTAGCAGTGGACCCAGTACGTCCGTTCCCCACGGGTGTCGCGAAATCTCTGTGGCTCGCCGGTCTCGAAGGTCTTCAGAACGAACTCACGCCCGACGTTGTTCGCCGTGGGTATCCAGTCAAGGACGGGTGCGTTGAGAAGCTCCCCAATTGGGCGACCAACGATCGCCGCGATCGCTGCGTTCACCACGACAGCATTCAGGTCACGGTCAAGAAGGATGGCCGGCGCAGGGAGTGCGTCCAGGAACGCCCGAAGTGAGGCCTCACTGGCGCGCCGTGCTTCTTCCGCCCGTTTGCGATCATCGATGTCCTCGACAATGGCCAGTGTTAGCTCCTCACCATTGAGAACCACCTGACTCAGACTCAAAGACGCAAAATACGGTTCGCCATGCTTTCGCCTGAAGGGAACCTCGTGACGCCGCACAAATCCGTCGCGGCGAAACATGCGTAGCACTTCCTCGCGGTCGGTCCGGTCGGCGTACAGGTCTTCCACACTGGCGGTGTCCCGCACATCCTTCCGCGACCAGCCTCCCGGTTCGAGGACCGCATCGTTGAACTCCACCAAGGAGCCATCCGACCGAGTCAGTCCGATACCAATCGGGGCGTTCGCAAAGAGGGTGCGGTAGCGAGCCTCGCTCGCCTCCAACTCGCTTTCCGTCTTCGTGATGCGCGTGCGGTCCTGCTGAAGCCCTATCATCCGCTGCGGATCGCCGGTTGCCGAAAGGACCAGCGTCCCCTCGCCGCGCATGTACCGGATGCTTCCGTCGGACACCGTGATCCGGTAGTCGATCGGTTCAACGGTGCCCGTCTCGAGGGCGCGCTTCGTGTTCGCTTCGATGGCTGCGTGATCGGCAGGGTGGATACGAGACATCGCGATCTCGAAGGTCGGCTCCAGAAGCTCCTCGGGGCTGATGCCGAATTGGCGATACATCTCCGGCGACCATACCACACGATTGGTCGTCAGATCCCACTCCCAGCTTCCGACGTGCGCGAGTGCCTCCGTGCCCATGAGTAGGTCGCGAGTGCGATTCCGATCGGTGATATCGCGTGCAACCACCAACACCGCCGGACCATCCCGGAGTGCCACTTGTGTTCCACGGACTTCCACGGGTACCAGCGATCCATCCATACGAACGAACGTTTCCTCGAATGGCGGCGCTGCTCTGCCTTCGACGAGAATACCCTTGATCCGCTCGCGCACCGCTGGCCGGTCTTTGGGGGCTATGAACTGAAGCGCATCCCGGCCCAGGAGCGCGCCAGGACTGTCCGCACCAAGGAGTTCCGCCGCCGCGGAGTTTGCGAATACGATCTCCCCTCCACGGTGCACGACAACTGCGTCGGGCGACAGTTCCACGAACGTGCGGTAGCGTTCTTCACTTGCGGCCAGCTCCCGCTCCATGCGCACTCGCTCCGTCACATCGCGTATGATCCCTTGATAGCCGGCAACTTCACCATGGCTGTCGCGCCACTCGATGGAGGTCACCAGGCCGTCCAAAACACTGCCATCCTTGCGCTTCAGGGCGACCGGATACTCACGCAGCGCACCCGTCTCGTGGATCGCGTTCTTGAATCGTTTGCGCTGATCCGGGTCGGCGTAGAGCGCCGCGGCGTTCATCTCGCGCAACTCCTGATCCGAGTATCCAAACAGGCTGGCCCCAGTGGGGTTCATGTCGATGATGTGCCCACCTTCCGTCGTGAAGTAAATCGCGTCATTGATCTCGTTGAACAGCGACCGATATCGCTCCTCGGCATGCCGTGCGCTCGCCCATGCTTCCTTTTGATCAGTCACATCCGCCGTGGAGACGACCAACGCTCTCTTACCACCAAACAGGGTCGACGTCGCCAGGGTCGTCAGCCATCGGATCTTGCCGCTCCGGCAGACCAGGCGGACGTCGACACGCGCGGGCGTGGGCAGGTTGGCGATACCCTTCCTGCTGAACGCCGCCTGTACACTCTCGCGATCTTCAGGGTGAATGAGCTCGAGTAGCTCCCTTCGTGGCATGCTCACAAGTTCCAGGGGCGTGAACCCCACCGCCTTCGCCAGCATCCGATTCACAAACATCAACTTGCCTTCACCGAAAATGGCGACACCCTGTAACGAGCTCTCGACCAGCAGGCGGTATTTGGACTCACTCTCGACAAGCGCGTCCTCCACGAGGCGCCGAGTCGTCACGTTCTGGACGGTGCCGATAACTCCGGTGACGATCCCGTCATCATTTGTCACGACTTCTTGATCGGCGACGACACTGACGATCCTACCGTCCGGATGTTGAAGTCGATATCCGATGGCCTGTGACGTGCGCCCCTCGACGACTTTTTCCATGAGCGTACGGGCTTCGTCACGATCCTCTGGATGCACGAGCGCGAAATAGGCATCGAACGTATGATCAAACTCGTCCGCAGTGACGCCGTGCATTTCGTACATCCCCTCCGACCACTGCACGCGATCGCTGGCGGCGTCCCACTCCCACGTGCCTACTTGGCAGAGCCGCTCAGCGAAACGAGCTATTGACCGTGCGTGCTCGAGATCGCGGGTAACGTCGCGGAGGGCGTTCAACTCTTCAATGAGTTGTCGCTTGGTCTTTCTTTCGTCCTTCATAGCAGTACCTCAAACACCACCGGAACGCCCGATGGGGACGTAGCGTGGCACGATGCGACAAGACAACTGAATCGAAGAAGGCGGACCAGTGGGACGTAGCGCGTTCGAAGGAGAAAGCGCCGATCCGCGCGTTCACTCGCTATACCCAACATGTGTGTCACTGTACCGCGTGTCGAGCGCTTTCACCATGGATCCCGCGTTAAAGAATACCCCACTCCAACGCGGAGTGGGGCTGTCCCTTCGACGTGTAGGGCGTGCCTTACAACAGCTCTCGCACCGTCTTACAAACGCGCCCGATCACGGCTTCCGTGGCACGGTCACGGCGGTCCCCGGGTCCGGTCGAATCCCGTGTCGATCGAGCGTGGTATTGAATTCCGGCAGGCGGTTTTCGAGCAACGCATTCAGCCGTTCAATCAGGGCGGGAATCTCGTTCCACGCGTTGTCCACCTGCCACAGCTGGTCGGCAGTTGGCCGCGTCGACGACTGCTGAATCGCCCGCGCGACCCGAGCGTCGCGGCTTGCGTCACCAAGCTCGTCGCGAATCGCTTCAAGCTCTTCCTTGATTGCCGCAAGTTCCCCGGTCACCTCCTCCGGCACCTCGTCGTGCTCCTTCACCAAGCCCTCGGTCGCTGTCAGATGTTGATTCAATCGTCGAGCCGCCTGCGTTGCCTCGTAAAGCGGCTTGGCGAGAGCGTGGAGACTCATGAGCGCATCCTGGCGGGACATTCGGTCCACGTCGCTCATGGGTCGACGCGGGTCGGGGCTCATTGTAGCAGTCGACGAGAACGTCTGACCATCAGCGTCCATGGTGACCGTGTACGTCCCCGGAAGCACGATGGGACCTTGCGGTGGCCCGCCACCAAATCCGCCTCCACCGCCACCACCACCCTGCTGCTCTTCGGGTTCGTACGGGGCATCGTGACGGAAGTCCCAGATGACTTCGTGTATGCCGGCGGTGCCCGGGGCCTCGAGAGACCGGATATGGTTTCCTGATGCATCGGTGATCTCGAGCGCGAACGCGGTACTGTCGGATTGGCGGACTGGCGGTCTGGCGGACGGTGTGTCGAACCCAGCGACCCGTCCGCCTGCCCGCCTACCCGGCTGACCGCCTGTTTCGTCCGTCATCATCGCCGCACCACTGACATCGTCTCGCAAGTAGTACCGGATTCTGGCTCCCCGAGGGGGGTTGGACGCCGAGTACGTCGCGCCATAGAACGGCCAGTCACCACGCTCCGCCCACAGTGTGACATCGGGAATCGGAAACATGCGTCCGGCTTCGGCCATCATCGCGCTCGTCAGGTGCTCGAGCGGGGTCACATCGGCCAGGATCCAGATGCTGCGACCGTGCGTCCCCACGATGAGATCGTTATCGCGCGGGTGGATCTGTATTTCGTCAACCGGAACAGTGGGAAGGTTGTTCTTGAGGCGTGTCCAGTTTTCTCCGCGGTCGACCGAGAAAAACACGCCTATCTCGTTCCCTACGAAAAGAAGGTTCTCGGCTCGCGGATGCTCCGCGATGTCGTTGACGGACTGCCCCTCGGGAAGACCGTCGCTTAATCGCCGCCAGCGTTGCCCGTAGTCTTCACTCACATAGACATACGCCGAGTAGTCGTCATTGCGGTGGCCATCAAACGTCGCGTACACTCGAGCCTCGACGTGGGCCGAGGGTTCGACGCGGCTCACGTACGTGCGTTCCGGGAGACCGCGGATATTGCCGACCACGTTCTCCCATGTGGCACCACCGTCCCGACTCACCTGGAGATTGCCATCATCGGTACCAACGTAGATGACACTCGCGGACAACGGCGACTCCGCCACCGCGGTAAGAGTCCCATATCGGGAGATACCGTCGTTCAGCGACATCTGCGGCTCGGAACCCTTGATCCCCATGATCGTGAGTTCCTCGCGATCGAGCGCTTGAGTGAGGTCAACTTCACCGACCTCCACCCACGTCATCCCACGATCGCGCGAGCGGAGCAGGTAGTTCGCGCCGATGTAGATTGTCGCGGGGTCGTGTGGGGAGATCAGCAGTGGCGCGTGCCAGTTGAATCGGTATTCCTTCGCGGTATCACCGTTTTCGCGCGGCCCAACGATCGGACGCAACGCCGTCTTCTCACCGGTGCGGAGGTCGTAGCGGTTGAGGTTCCCACCTTGCGATTCGGCAAACACGATCGTCGAATCCGTGGGATCCACGATCGACGTGAAGCCATCGCCGTAGACGACCTCGTACCAATCCTGATTCCGAATACCATGAAACGACCGCGTGTTACTCGGCCCACACCACGAATCGTTGTCCTGTAATCCGCCACACACGTAGTACGGATCGCGCATGTCATAGCTCACGGCATAGAACTGCCCCAACGCGATATTGTCGAACATGCGCCAATGCTTGGTGCCGTCCCACGACGCGGTGACACCACCGTCACTGCCCATGATGAGATGGTCGGGATCGTTCGGATTGATCCACAGATCGTGATGGTCGACATGAACCTGCGTTGCACCATCGTTGCGGAACGTGCGGCCAGCGTCATCGGAAACGGCGAGCTGCGTCCCCAGCACATAGATGCGGTCGGGATTCGATGGATCAATGCGAATCTGCGAGTAGTACAT
>CAMYLY010000016.1 GCA_947259405.1 uncultured Gemmatimonadales bacterium
ACCTGTCCGAAGAAGACGCTGCCGAAGAGTCCGAAGACGATGGACGGCACCGCTGCCAGCAGGTCGAGGCCTCGCCGCACCCAGCGACCGAAGCGGCCGCCACGTCGGGTCAGCTCGGCGAGGTAGGCGGCGCTGCCGAGGCCGAGTGGAACCGACGCCGTCAGACAGACCGCCAGGATCGCGAGGGTCGAGACGATGACCGGGCCGATGCCCCCCGCGCGACCTGCGTCGAGTGGGGAGGTGGTGAGAAACGCCCAGCTCAGCCTCCCGAAGCCGTGGCGCAACAGGTCGAAGAGGATCCAGCCGAAGGTCAGTACCACGCCGCCGGCGACCAGAGCCAGGACCAGCTCGATCGCCCGCGCCGGGACGCGCCGCCGACGCCGATCAGGCATCGGCACCTCCGCGGCCGAGACGCTCCACCCCCGCGATCAGCACCGCCACCGCCACCATCACGGCGAGACCGCCGACGAAGAGCGCCGACCGATGGTGGGCCGTGGCGTAGGCCATCTCGAGGGCGATATTGGCGGTCAGGGCCCGCACCGGGTCGAAGACGCTTCGGGGGAGCTGGACGACGTTGCCGCACACCATCAGGACCGCCATGGTCTCCCCGAGGGCGCGGACGGCGGCCAGTAGCACGCCGCTCGCGATCCCCGGGAGCGCCGCTGGCAAGGCCACCCCGCGTACCGTCGCCCAGCGATCGAGGCCCAGGGCGGCGGCCCCCAGGAAGAGCGGACGCGGTACCGCCCGGAGAATGCGTAGTTGAGTCGCTCGAAGTGGTTGGTCATGGCTGACGGATTTGCCGAGCCGATGCGCGAAGAGCCATGAAGCAGGTCACGCCGCTTCACTAACTGGCGTCTGACCGGTGGCTGGTTCCGTGCGCATGCTAGGTCGTCTCCAACATGCTTAGGCGCAGCCGGCTAACTCAAGATTATGCTGACCAGCATATCGCAATATGTCGCTCGCGCTCGCAGGATAGCAACGAGCACCACGAAGAGCGCACCAGCCCGCAAGTGCAACACAACATTCGAGATAGACCGCCCCAACTCCCGAGCACTATGAGCGTTATGCTGCGGAAGCTTTGCAGGATAACATGATTCTCTGCCCCCCATTCTTTCGTTGTCTCATAGACGCCGGCTTGGCAGGCCTTACATCTGGCCATCAGCGCTGAGGCCAGCGGCCCTGACGGGGGCGGCTAACGAACGAGGATGTCTGTCCTGCCCACCAGCGTCGGCTCTCGGGCCGTGACCGTGCCCACCACCGTATACGTACCGATGGGTAGTCTCCCCGAAAACACCTCCTCGTAGCGGCGCACGTCGCCTGGCTGAAGCACTTCCGAACCGAGCATTTGCGCGAAGCCCATGCCATCGCTCCATCGCCAGACCACCTCATCGGCTGCATCTCTGATTTCGAAATCGTATCTCTGGGCGTTCATGAACTGGAGCGTCACGGCCTCTGGCCCAGTGTTCTCGAGCACCAGCACGAGTTGGATGGGTTGTCCTTCGGCATAGGTCGCCGAGTCGGTGGAGAGATGGAGGTTCATCTGGGCTGAGGCAGCGCAGGCCGTGGTCGCGAGCCCAAGAGCAATCGCACTGATGCGCGAAGGCACGCGCCCGAGATTGGACGCGTGCCTTCGCGGTCCATCAAGTGTCCGAACGGTCAGAAGACGACAGTCGACGTGTTGGAGCAGATCGATGTGCCGGTCTCGCAGACCTGATAGACGTAGGTCGCGCCACCGCGGTTATCCGTCGAGTCCGTGTAGGCACCATCATTGGCCGTCGTCACAATCAGGTTACCGTCCCGATACACATCGACGTCGGTCGTCGCACCTGACCACGTGAGGTCGACGTTGTGCCGACCCCTGACCTTGTAACCGTTCGTGGAAAGGGACATCCCACCGCCACCAGACGTTACCGTGACATTCTGCGTGTCTGAGTCCGATCCACCGGGGCCAGTCACCGTGAGCGTCACTGGGTACGTACCGTCGGAGGCGTATGTGTTGGACGCCGATATCCCGGAACCGGAATTCCCGTCTCCGAAGATCCAGTCGTACGTATCGATCGATCCGGACGACTCACTGCCGTCGAACGTGCAGGACAGGCCATTACATGAGTAGGTGAACGAGGCCATCGGCGGCTGCGGGCCTCCGCCGCCGATGAACGCCGTATAGAGCAGCAGGTTCGGCGTGCCGTTCTGTCGGCTTCGGCGATGAAACCGGATCTTGTTGACGCTGGCGTTGCTGGTGAGCGCACTCGTCACCTGCGCGGGTGTCGAACCGGCATTGGCATCGAGATAGAGGGCAATTGCGCCCGCAACATGCGGGCTGGACATCGACGTCCCGCTCAGCGAGGCCGATGCGTTGTCACCCGTGTACCATGCCGATCGAATCGCGACACCAGGCCCGAGAATATCGACGCACGTCCCGTAGTTCGAGAACGAAGCCTCGTCGTCATCACTGGCCGTCGCCCCGACCGTATTGGCGTTGGGGGCACCCGCCGGACTCCCAGAGCAGGCGTCCTGGGGAATGCCGGCAAAGTTCCCGTTCCCAGCGGAGACAGCATAATGGATACCCGCTGCCACCGAGTTCTCCACGGCGTCTCGAAGGCTCTGCACATTGCCATAGCCAAGGCTCATATTGACCACGGATGGTCTGTTTGGATTCGCGTTGGCCGTGATCCAATCGACGCCGTCGATGGCCATCGAGACGTTCCCACTGCCCTGGCAGTTCACGACCCGGCCCGACCAGATGGTGGCGTTCTTCGCGACCCCGTACGACGACCCCGCAGCCGAGCCAGCCACGTGCGTCCCGTGTCCATGGCAGTCGGCCGCACTCCCATGGCCATCGCCCACGAAGTCGCCATTGGACCCGTTCGGGATGTAGTTGGCGCGACTGCCAAAATCGTTGTGGGTCAGGCGGATCCCGGTGTCGAGGATATACACGTCCACTCCAGTGCCATCGACGTTGTACGTGTAGCTGTCATCCAGCGGCAGGTCACGCTGGTCGATGCGGTCGATACCCCATGCCGGCGTTGGTGACTGCGTCGCGTGCAGCGTGGCGACACGGTCCTGCTCCACATAGGCCACCCACGGGTTGCGCGTGAGCGCGTCGGCCGCTTGCTGGGATCCCTTGAAGGCAAACCCGCGGATCGCGGTCTCATATGTGAACAGCACGCCGCCCTGCGCGTCGCCCAGACTCCGCTCGAGTCCCGGTGGCGCATTGTCTTCCAGCACCACGATGAACTGGTCCGCGATGGCTTGGGATTGGGCAAAATCAGGTTGATCGACGGGGGGTGAGACGGCCTCGCCACAGGCGGCGAGAAGGGTGACGGTGGCGATGGAGGTGAGCTTCAGAAAGCGACGCATGGAGGCTCCGGGAGGCGAAGGGTCTTTTGGGGTGACACGGACAATCCAGACAATCTTTCGGTTTTTGCCGGAAGTTGCAACAACCACGCCAAGGCGAGGCGCCGAGCGGCGGGTTCACCCGCCGACGAACGCGCCGCCATCGGTTTGTGGTCTACCGTTCGACGCGCCGCAATGCCTCGTGCAGTGCCAGATCCTCTCCACGCACATACTCTACAAAGGACATCTGCACCGGAACGCCCGGCTCCAACGACTCGACCGACAGATCGCTCATGAGCCGCACACCGGAAGGCGGTTCAGCCGTCGATCCGCTATGGAACCCGTTGGCGAAGTGCATCGTGTAGCCGGAGTGCGGCAGCACGATGTTCCCACCTTCCGACCACGAATCCAAATGATCACCGGGGTGTTGGCCGACCAAACGTGCCCGGCCGCCTTCGGCAAGTTGACCCGCGTGATAGAGCCCGGCCGAGAACGTCGCGGGCCCCGTGATCACGAAAAGCCGGTCGGCGACCTTGGGGTGCGACGCCAGTTCCTCGAAGAACGCGCGGGCCGTGCCCTGGTTTCCACCCGTATTGAAGCGGAGGTCGACCGCGACAGCGCGAATGTCGCGCCCATCGATCTCGGCAAACACCGACTCGGCAAAGTCGGAAAACGATGGCCCGTCGGACATGTTCTGCGACCGATTGTACTGCAGGTAAAGCACGTCCAACTCGGCGAGGTAGATCATCCAGTAATGCTGAGAAGGCTGCTGGAGATACAAGGGCACGCCGACGGCGGTTGTGTCGAAGGCGGACACGGTCTGGAATGTCGAGTCGACATGCAGTGGAGAGAGTGACCACCAATTCTCGGTTGGACGTGTTAAAGCGATCAGCGTGTCCGGTGTGATCTCGATCTCTTGTATCCCTCCGTTACACTCGACCGCAAAGCGCGCAGCGTCAGTGTCCAATACGCCAAGTCCCTGCAGAATCTCCGGGCTCGCCATGAAGTACGGACTCTTGTAGTTGACCCACGACTCGTTGCCGGCGAACAGCTCACCCACCTGATCCCGCAACGATTGAACGTCCACACCCGCAATCGTCGTCACTCGGCAGCGGAGCATGTTCGCGTACTCGGGCGACGCCCGAACCACGTAGAGACCATCGCGGAACCACCACATCCGCACCGGATACCGCCGCAGCGCGAGCCGATTGCGGAGCAGGTACATCCGCGTGTGCGCGTTATCCGCGAGCGCGGCGATTTGTGAAAGCCGCACGACGATTTCGGGATCGGAGAGTTGGCCAAGCTCCCCCCGCAATTGCTCCAGCCGTCGCACCGCCTCCGCTCGCGTGTCGTCCGAGTAACTGCGGTCGTAGGCCAGGAAGCGGCGTTCGACGTGGTCGAGATCCTGTCGCCACGCGTCGACGCGACTACGCGGCTCGGTCACCGACGGCAGGCGACGGAGCGAGAATGGAAAGACTGGACCGTCGACCACCGCGGCATCGCCGACTACGGAATCCGAATCGCGAACGCCGGTGAACGCGATCTGCTGCGGACCCAACTCGATGTCAAAGGAGATCGTATCGCCGCGCGTGTCCGGCGCCACGGCAATAGGCGGTGCGCCCGGCAACCGCAATTGCCCCGTCCACGTACTGTCGGCTTCGGTGAGTTCGAGATTGGTGAATACGGACTGGTTGGTCGTCTCGACGAACCCTTCCCAATCGCCCGACCAGCCACTGCCTCCCTCAGGAGCTATGCAAGCCACGACGACCGACGACGAGGCCAAGAGAAGTCGAATTCGCATCACGCTAAGACCCGCGTGTGTAGTTGAGGGACCACTACGACGCGATCCGAGCCGCGTTTCATCCAACGTCCCCTCCGTCCCATCTGCTACCCCGTCACCCACCTCCCGACAAGGAAGCCCACGGTCGCCACCACGCTCGACACCGCCATTCCCCACCCCATGTCGACATACGCGACGATCGCGGGGAAGTCCTTCGTGAGCGCGAGGTTCGTCAGGTCATAGGTCGCATACGCCACGAGCCCGAAGAAGGCCGCGAGGAGGAGGGTATGGCCGAGCGACGCGCGTTGCAGGCCGGGCAGCACGGCAAACACCAGAATCGCCGCAATGAAGAGCAGATAAAACACGATGGCTGGCACCCACTGCACGTCGGGGCGCAGCAGGTGGCCCAAGTGCTTTTGATAAAACGCGTTAGCGACGACTCCGATCCACAGGAGGTCCACCGCCAGAAAGGTCACCAGGGCGGCGGCATACGTCGTAAGGAATTGCCCCACAGTCATTTAGTCGCCTCCGTAAAGGGTCCCGGTACGGCCACCACGATCGGCCGCTTGTGAGTATAATGTCCTATACATAGATTAGACAAATGTTGAACAAAACCAGCGCCAACCGGCGGGTCTTGCTCACGGGTGCCACCGGATACGTCGGGGGGCGCCTCTTGCGCGCGCTTCAAATGAACGACGTGGCGCTCCGCTGCATGGCCCGGAACACCAAGGCACTCGAGGGCCGCGTTCCGGGCGACATCCAGCTGGTCCAGGCCGACGTGCTCGACCGCGCCTCCTCCGCCCGCGCCCTCGCCGGGGTCGACACCGCGTACTACCTGATCCACAGTATGGGGTCGACCGGCGACTTCGAAGACGAGGACCGGAAGGCCGCCACCATCTTCACCGAAGAAGCGGCTCACGCCGGCGTACGCCGCATCATCTACTTGGGTGGCCTCGGGAGTGGAAGCGACCTCTCACCGCACCTCGCAAGCCGCCAAGACGTTGGACGCGTGCTCGCGTCGACCGGCGTGACGACCGTGGAGTTGCGTGCGTCGGTCGTGATTGGGTCAGGAAGCCTGTCCTTCGAGATGGTACGGTCCCTGGTCGAGAAGCTCCCGGTCATGATCACCCCATCCTGGGTGCGTTCGCTTTCGCAGCCGATTGCGATCGAGGACCTCGTCGACTACCTCGTCGCCGCCCTCGACGCCGAAGTCGAGGGACACCGCGTTGTCGAGATTGGCGGTGCCGATCAGGTCTCCTACGGCGACATCATGAACGAGTACGCACGGCAGCGTGGGTTGCGGCGCGTGATGATTCCGGTGCCTGTGCTCTCGCCGCGCCTGTCATCGAGGTGGTTGGGACTTGTGACCCCCGTGTACGCGCGCATCGGCCGGAAGCTGCTCGACAGCGTCCGGAACCCCACCGTCGTCACCGATGACTCGGCGAAGCGCGTGTTCCCCGACATCACGCCGCTGGGGATTACCGCGGCGATCGAGCGCGCGCTCCACCTCGAGGATCGCGACATTGCCGAAACACGATGGTCGGATGCCCTCTCGTCTAAAGGTGCTAGCAAGAGCTGGGCGGGCGTCACGTTCCGCCGCCGTATCGTGGACTCGCGAACCGTCGACGTGCCTTGCCCGCCCGACGAGGCCTTCGCACCCATCCGCCGCATTGGCGGGAACGTCGGGTGGTACTACGGGACCTGGTTGTGGCATGTGCGTGGCTTTCTCGACTTGCTCGTCGGTGGGGTGGGCGTGCGTCGTGGACGGCGGGATTCTGAACACGTCCACGCTGGTGACGCGCTGGACTTCTGGCGCGTGGAGGCCGTGACACCGAACGCGCACGTCCGCCTTCAGGCGGAGATGAAGCTACCGGGTCGCGCGTGGTTGGAGTTCGAGGTGGAACCGACGCCGGACGGTTCGAGGATTCGACAAACCGCCATCTTCGATCCGGTCGGACTATTCGGTCTCGCGTATTGGTACGCGCTCTACCCGCTCCATCGGTTGGTCTTCGCGGGAATGCTCCGCGGGATCGCGCGGTCGGCCGTCGACACGGCCGCGGAGCCTGCACCGGCGGCCACCGCGGTGTGACTGTTCCGATCTGAGGTCGTTAATCGTTAATCCGCCCTCACGGCACCAACGTCTGCCGCTCCTGCAACCGAATCGACCAAATCCCGCTCGTGTTATCGGAGAACCAGATGTTGCCTTTGTGTGGCATGACACCCCACGCCGCCGGTGCGTTGTGAATCCACCCGATCGGGTCGTGCGCCTTGAACACCGCGATCTCTCGTCCCTGCGTGTAGAGATTCCCCATCAACTCCCCTGACACGTCGACCATCCGCACGCCACCCTCGTAGTACGCCTGATAGAGAATGTCGTCTTCGACCCACATGTTGTGCGTGCCGTATTCGGCGACCTCATACCGCGCGATCATCTTGGGATCTTCCGGATCCGTGAAGTCGACGATCTGGATGTAACCCGCGGTCGCGCGCGGGTAGCCACCGCGTCCGGTCTCGGGGTCATACGGTTGCCGCACATCTGGCCCAGTCCCTTCCCACGCCAAGCCACGACGCCCAATGATCTCGTCACCCACGAACAACAGGAACTTGCCAGTCGATTCCTGATGGTACGGAAAGACCGCGTGCGTCTGACCGGTCGGGAGCGGAAACGACGTGACGAACACCGGATTCTCGATGGTGCCGCCCCACCTCCCATTGCCGACATCAACGACGACCACCCCGGTCCCCCATTCCGCCGAGTAGGCGATACCGTCGTGCACCCACACGTCGTGCACGCGCGAGTTGGGATGGTTGTACTCGCTCACGTAGCGTGGATTGGTGAGGTCGCTCATGTCGAGGATCACGTATTTGTCGCCGCCCGAGAGCGCGAACAGATAGTCGTTCGTGGCGTACACGTTGTGCACACCGCCCGTGAGTCCTTCGTCATACGTGGAAGCGATCGTCGGGTGCGCAGGGTGCGACAGATCGAGAATGACCACACCGTTCCGACGGTTCGACGCACCCTCACGACTCACGACACCATAGCGCCCGTCGGGCGAAACCTTGACGTCGTTGACCGACCGCGCATCCGTGATGATCGAATCGGTCTTGAAGATGTTGGTGGGGTCAGTGATGTCCCAGATGTACGCGTGACTCATCCCCTGCCGCGACCCGGTCATCCCGTAGTCGCGGCCATCGACGCCTTCCCACACCCAGATGTCCGACGTGTAGTGATCTTGGATCCGTCCCTGGCCCATCACGTCGACCTTGCGGATCACGTTCCGCTGCGTGACCTCGAACGACTTCCGAGCCGTGAGCGATCCGGCCGAGGCCAGCACCGTGTAGACGCCCGGTACGTCCGCTACGAACCTCCCGTCATCCACCTGCGCAGGTGCCGCGGGCGCAACGACGCCTTCGCCTAGCTGTACTGTGTAACTCCATGTGACAGGGACATCGGCAAGCCGGCTCCCCCGGCCATCGATAGTGGTCACTTCGAACTGCTGCACGTCACCCGTACGAATGGAGTCGAGCCCACCGCTGATGCGGAGCTCCGCACCTGGGAACGACCCAACCGTGTACTCGACCGACGCCTCGGTGTCGTCCACCATCGCAGCGATGGCGACGGACCCCCTGCCGACGGCAATGACGTGACCGAATCGGTCAACGGTCGCCACCGTGGGATTACTGCTCCGCCACCGCACACTCGGGTCGGGACGTCGCGTACCGTCGGCATGAAACACGCGCGCCTCGTGCTCCAGTGTCGTACCCTCGTACAAGCTCGGCCCAGCGGCGCGAATCTCCACGCGCGCAGGCGGCGGCCAGTTCACGACCACGGGGATACGCAGCTCGACTGGTGTATCCTCGCCGATCGTGGTCACGATGAGTTCGTACTCACCAGCCACGAGTCCCTTGATATGGCCGTGCTGGTACCAGCCTCTCGTGTTGAGGGCGCCCCTTGGTGCAGCAACACGGACGTTGGCGCCGATGGCATTGCCGCGCGAATCGAATGCGCTCAACTCGAGTCGCACGGAATCACCGGCGGTGACGGCGATGCGACTGGGCCGAGCTTCGAGACGCGCCACCTGTGCGTGTGCGGTTGCCGTGGCGGCGATAGACATGAGGAGAACGAGCATGGCGAGACGGGAGGAGAGACGCATGGCGAAACCCTGTCAGAGATGCGAGTTTTCAAAGGTAGCAGCTTGTCCTCCAAAACCAGAACTCGTTCCCCTTCCCCCTTTCACCAAGCGAACATGTCTGTCAAACACGCGAACGATATTCCAGCCGAGGCCGTCTCCGCCGGCACGGGTACCACGCGCCAGGTCTTGATCGGCCCCGATGAGGGACCCAACTTCGCCATGCGCCGATTCATCATGGAGCCCGGCGGCGGCATGCCCAAACACACCAACTCCGTCGAGCACGAACAGTACGTGTTACGGGGAGCAGCGACGATCGGCATCGGCGACAAGACCATCGAGGTGAGCGAGGGCGACGTGGTCTACATCGCTGCCGGGACGCCGCACTGGTACTCGGCGAAGGAAGGTGAGCCGTTTGAGTTTCTGTGTGTGGTGCCGAATGAGGAGGATAAGATAGAGTTGGTGGAGGAGAAATAGGACTGCATCCTACATCCTATCCCCTCCATGCTTCTTCCCCACCTCCCGATACGCCTCCCGAAACGCCATCCCACCCTTCACCATCTCATACGCCTCTTCCGTGGCGTTCATTTCGTCCGTCATTGCCCGTTCGCACGCCACCGGGTCGATCGTCATCCCTTCCACCACCAGCGTCATCATCTCGAGGCATGATTCGGTGACATCGAACGCCTTGATGACACTCTCCTTCGTGAGACCCAAGTCCCGTTGATAGCCGGTCATCAGGTTACCGGTCAGGTTCTTCACCTTGAACTCTTCCGCGACAACGACGTGGTAGTAGCCGCGCACGAGTTCAAGAACATCCGGGTTCTGTTTCTGCGGCATGATCGACGAGCCTGTGCAGAGTGATTCCGGCAGTTTGACATACCCGAATTCCGGCATCGAAAAGAGCAGCAGGTCTGTCGCGAGTCGATTGAGCACCAGCATCACCTGGGACAGCGACGCAACGCAAAGGCCTTCGTACTTCCCTCGAGTTAGATGGGCATAGACGGGGTTGTCTTGGACCTTGGACAACCCGAGATCCCGCGCGATCTGCTCGCGATCCAGCTCGAAGACGGGTATCCCGTACCCTGCCCCGGTGCCGAGCGGCGATTGGTCGAGCGTCTTCGTGACCGCCTCGAACATGCGCAGGTCGTCGCCCATGAGATCCGCGAATGCCGCCAGCCATGTGCCAACTTTGGTCGGCATCGCCTTCCGCATGTGAGTGTAACCCGGCATCCGGACGAGCGCATGCGCGGACGCCTTTGCACGCACGGCCGTCGACAAGAGGTTCGTCAGATCCCGCACACGCCCGAGGGACTCCTTTTGGAAAAGCCGGAGAGCGGTCAGCACCTGATCGTTCCGCGAGCGGCCGACATGAATCTTCTTGCCGGCCTCACCAACGTGAGCGACCAACCACTCCTCGATGGCGGTGTGGCAATCTTCCTGCGATTCTTCGATGACGAAGTCACCACGGGCATGGAGCTCGGCGATAGCCTCGAGGCCCTTCACGAGTTGGGCGCTCTCTTCGGTGGTCAACAGCCCAATCGATTCCAGCATCGTTGCGTGCGCAATCGACGCTTGGCAATCGTATGGCACCAGCCGCTGGTCCAGCAGGTATTCGGTCCCAGCGGAGAACGCGATGATACGCTCGTCGACGGTCGCCCCTTTATCCCACAGCGTCACTCAACACCCCAGTGTTTGTGTTTCTTGTGCATGATCGCGCTATGCGCCTTGAGGCGAATGGCGTTGATCTTGATGAATCCTTCTGCATCCTGCTGGTTGAACCCACCCTCCAAATCCATGGACGCCAGATCGCGGTCGTACAGTGATGAACTGCTCTGCCGACCCACGACAATGACGTTGCCCTTGTACAGCTTGAGGAAGACCGTGCCGTCGATCACTTCTTGACTCTTGTCGACTGCAGCCATCAGAAAGGCCATCTCCGGACTGAACCAGAACCCGTAGTAGATCAGCTCGGACAGCTTCGCTGTTAGCATATTGCGCAACCGGAGCACTTCGCGGTCCATGGCGATGCTCTCGATGTCGACATGCGCCCAATGTAGGATGGTGCCACCCGGCGTTTCGTAGACCCCGCGAGACTTGAGACCCACGAATCGATTCTCGACCATATCGATGCGGCCAATGCCATGTATCCGGCCGAGTTCGTTGAGATATTCGAATAGCTCGAGAGGATCCGTGTACGTGGTGCCGTCATCCTGATTTCCCACCGCCACTGGCACCCCGTCCTTGAACGTGATCGTGATACGTGCGGGCGTATCGGGTGCCGCCTCCGGCGCCGTCGTGCGGGAGAAGACGTCTTCGCCGGCTTCATGCTTCGGATCTTCGAGCTCGCCGGCCTCGTGGGATATATGGAAGAGGTTGTCGTCCTCGCTGAACGGCTTGGCTGTAGACGACGTGATTTCGATGTCGTGCTCCTTCGCAAACGCGAGCAGATCACTGCGGCCTTTGAAGCGATGCAAGAACGCCGGAATCTTCCACGGCGCGATGACCTTGATGTCTGGGTTCAACGCATAGTAGGAAAGCTCGAACCGCACCTGGTCGTTTCCTTTGCCCGTTGCCCCATGCGATACGTAGGGCGCGCCTTCCTCTGCAGCGATCTCGATCTGGCGTTTGGCGATCAGCGGGCGGGCAAGACTCGTCCCAAGGAGGTAGCGGCCCTCGTACATGGCGTTGGCCTTGGTCGCCTGGAAGATGAAATCGGTGACGAACGCATGGCGGAGATCCTCCACGCGAGCCTTCGACGCTCCTGTTGCCAACGCCTTCGTTCGCGCCGCCTCAAGATCGTCACGTTGGCCGACGTTCGCGATGTACGCGATGACGTCGTACCCCTCGAGTACCAGCCACTTGAGAATGACTGACGTGTCCAAGCCCCCACTGTAGGCGAGGACGACCTTTTCGCCCATTACCACGATCTCCCGTTTCCCCAGTGTACCATCCGCCTAGATGAGTGCACTATCGGCCATCACTTCGACCATCGCCGGTCCGTCGTACTCTAAAGCCTCACGGATCGCCACACGCAACTCGTCGCGGTTCGTCACCCGCCGTCCGTGCCCGCCACAGTTTCTCGCGAATTCGGAGAAGTTCGGGTTAGTGAGATCCGTCTCCCACACCGGCCACTCACCGTCGCGTTGTTCTTTGCTGATTTTGCCAAGTTCGGCGTTGTTCAAGAGCACGTGCGTGATGTTCATGCCGTACTTCACCACGGTGGTGAACTCGCCCAAGTACTGTCCAAACCCGCCATCGCCTGTCACCGCGATGATGGGGCGGTCGGGTGCGGCAGCCCAGGCCCCCATCGCCGCCGGGAATCCAAATCCGATCGAGCCCAGGTAGCCGGACATCAACACGCGTTGCTCTTTGCACTCGAAGTAGCGGCCGAAGGAATACGTGTTGTTCCCGACATCGACGGCGATCACGGCGTTGGCCGGCGCCTCGTGCGATAGCGCATCGAAGATCACGGCCGAATTGAGTCCTCGGCCTTCGTCTTTCGCCATGCGCCGGGCCTTTTCTTCGCGCCAGAGATTCCAGCGCTCTGCAATTTCCTTGCGATGATCCGCACACGCAATCGACTTTGGGAGCCCGGCCAGCAGCTGATGCGCGGTCACGCCGATCTCACCCCAGACCGGAACGTCCACCGGATGGAACTTGCCCAGCGCCATCCGATCGAAATCCACCTGCACGATCGGTTTGCTGCTGTCGATGCCCGTGTGATTCGCAAACGACGCGCCGAACACGATCAAGAGGTCCGCCTGGCTCATGAACCAACTCGCGATCGGCGTTCCGCTGCGGCCAAGGACGCCAGCGGCGAGCGGATGCTCATCCGAGATCTGACCCTTGGCCTTGAACGTGGTCATGACAGGCGCCCCAACCCGCTCGGCAAGCTCGATGATCTCCGCCATGGAGTCACGGGCGCCATATCCCACGATGATCGCGGGCCGCTGCGCCTTCGCCGTCCGGTCAATCGCCTTGTGTAACGCCTCAGGCGGTGGTGCGATCTCCACTGGACCGACCCGCCCCTTCGGGCCTGACGCTTCGGCATCCTCGGCTGCTTCCAGCACCTGCACTTCATCGGGGTAGATGAGGTGCGCGACGTTACGTTCAACGATCGCGTGTTTGAGAGCCAGCGTTGCCAGCTCGGCGTACTTGCTGTCGTGAAGGACCGTCTGGCTCCAAGAGGCGACCGCGTGAAACGCGTTTGCGAGATCGATCTCCTGAAACGCGCCGGGACCCAGTACCTGCGTTTGGACCTGCCCGGTGAGCGCCAGCACGGGCGCGCGGTCGACCTTCGCATCCCACAACCCGGTCAACAGGTTCGTCGCACCAGGTCCGGCAATCGACAGACACGCAGCCGGTTTGCCCGTCAGCTTCGCAAACCCCGAGCATGCGAATGCGGCAGCACCTTCATGTCGGACCCCGATGTATTTCAACTTGCCGGCTTCAACTTGGGTCCGGATCGCCTCGGCGAGCCCGAGGTTGGAGTGGCCCACCATTCCGAACACATGCGTCACGCCCCAGTTCACCATGGTCTCGACCATGACGTCCGAGATCGTGCGTTTCCGCTCGACCTCGGCAGCGACCGCAACATACACGCCATCGTCGCGTACCTCGACCGGGAACGTCGCGACGGCCTCGTTGCCATCCACCGACGCTCCGGTCCGCACGTCGAACGCCCAGCCGTGCCACGGACAGCGCAACACGCAGTCGGCCACGGTGCCTTCGTCGAGCGGTCCCCCCTGGTGGGGACACGCCGCGTCCAACGCCCCGTAGTCGTCACCGCACCGCGTGAGCGCGAGCTTGTGGTCGCCAGCGAGCACGGATCGGACTTCACCATCGGTGAGATCCGTTCCAGCCACCCGCACCCACTTCTTCGCCCCCGACGTGGCTGCCGCCTCTTCGACTGGATCTTTGAACTTCACATACCAGTGTGTCCCGTCGCAGAACGGTTTGTTCTTTGAATCCCCGCATCGGCAGAGCGCATAGTGCTCTTGGGATGCTTCGACTCCCCATGCGGTGTCTTCGAGTACCACTCCACCACGTACCCAGAAGGGTCCATCCTTTGAAACGCGTATCTCGGATGGTCGGTCCTGGTCGCGCTGCTCGACCTTGTCGACGGAATAGCTGAGCGCGCCTGACGGGCACAGCTTGATGGTCTCGATGACGGCTTCGGGGTCAGCCCCGTCAGAATCGATCCACGGCTCCACGTTCATGCGCCACACTTTCGGGATACCGTCGGTACAGAACCCTGCATGCGCGCAGATGCCGCGATTGTCGTGGATCGTGATCTGCTTACCCTGGTAGTTCTCGCGGAAGTCCCACTCACCGTCGGTGGTCTTCTCCGAGTTGAACCCGATGCGCTTATGGCTTCCGTCGCAAAAGGGCTTCTTCTCGGACGCACCACAGCGACACAGGGAGAACACTGGCTTATGGTCGATGGGGTTACCACGCCAGTCGGTGAGCAACTCCAGTCCGGAAACCTTCAGGGAGCCGTTCGGGCGTGGCGTGATGGTGGGACGGGTCTCACCGTCCTTTGGCGTGCCGGCCATGTCCTCTCCGCGGTGTGAATAAGGAGAGGTAGCTTACCCTCCCGAGAAGATCACGGCAACGCGGTGAGGTAAGAGGTAGGGGGTAGCACCTACCTCCTACCTCCTAAAACCCATCCGCCCACCGATACGCCTCTATCACGGCGCGCTCCCCTTCCCGTCCGCGCATCGCGTTGCCGTGCTCCATGCCAACAACACCGTCGAAGCCCTTCTGGTGAATGTGGCGGAACACGACCTGGTAGTTGATCTCACCGGTGCCCGGCTCGTTGCGACCGGGGTTGTCCCCGACTTGGAAGTACTCGATCTCGTCCCACGCGCGATCGATGTTCGGAATCAGGTTCCCTTCGGTGATCTGCTGGTGATACAGGTCGTTCAGGATCTTGCACGACGGGCTATCGACCGCCTTACAGATCTCGTAGGCCTGCGCGATCTTCGTCAGGAACAACCCAGGATGATTCCGCGGGTTGAGCGGTTCGAGCACCATCACGAGCCCGTGCGGTTCTAAGATGGCCGACGCACGCTTGAGTGTCTCGACCACGTTGGCGGTCTGATACCCCATGTCGGACCGGAGGTCGACGAACCCCGGCACCACGGTCATCCACGTCGCGTTCACGCGACGGGCCACATCCACCGATTCGCGGATCTCTCGTAAGAACGCCTCCCGCGAATCGTCGTTCCCGGTTGTAAGGCTGGGCTCCTGCCAGTAGATGGTGTGGGCAACGAAGACACCCATGTGCATGTCGAGCCGCTCCATCTCCCGCCCAATACGATCCTGTAACGCCACCGGCCGGCCCTTCATGCCGTTGTCTTCGAACGCCGTGAACCCCTCGTCCGCCATGAAGCGAAGTTGATCGATGTGATCTTCACCAGCGTGACCCGTGAACATGCCGAAGTGCGGGGCATAGCGGAGGTTGAAGGGCGCGGGGCGCGGGACGCCGGGCGCAGCCGATGCCTGCGCCCGTCGTCCTGCAACCTGCGACCCTAACAGAGCACCAACACCCGCGATCGCAAACTCGCGCCGCCTCACATCGTCTCCCGCGTGCGATCGAGCATCGTGACGCCTGGCACTGGGACCGGGTCAACAGCCATCGGGCCGAAATCGAGGTTGGGCGGCATCAGCTCGAGATTGGCGTTGAGAATCTCATCCCACGCGATGGCCTGACCGGTGTACGCGGCTTCGCGCGCCATGATGGCGGTCAGCGTGCTCTCCGCCACCTGACGACCCTCGTTCAACGGCTGGCCGGCGCGGATGCTGGCGATGAGATCGGTGTGCTCTTGCACGTACGGGCTCACTTCCGATCGGGGAACCTCGTGACGCCAGCCGGACCCGCCGTCAATCCAGGAGCTGGGATTCGCCGACCCACGTGTCCCGATGAAGTGTTCGCCCACGTGCGACGCCGTGCCGTCGATTTGCCGGCACATGCTGAGCACGCGTGCACCACTCGGGTACTCGAGGTCGACCGCAAAGTGATCGAAGATGTGTCCGTACTCGGGTGCCGTACGCCACTGCCGGCCGCCGACACCAACGGCGCGGACGGGATGCGCGCCCAAGACCCAGTTGGCGACGTCGAGGTTGTGAATGTGTTGCTCGACGATGTGGTCACCCGACAGCCACGTGAAGTAGAGCCAGTTCCGGATCTGCCATTCCACGTCGCTCCAGTCGGGCTCACGGTCGGCTTTCCAGAGCCCTCCCTGATTCCAGAACACCTGGCCGCTCAGCACATCGCCGATCGCGCCATCGTGAATCCGACCGATGATCTCGAGATAGGTCGACGCGTGGCGCCGTTGCGTGCCGGCGACGATCGCGAGCCCTTTCTCCTTGGCCATGTCCGACGACGCCATGATCGACCGTATCCCCACGGGATCGACCGCCACCGGTTTCTCCATGAAGACGTGCTTGCCCGCGCGGATAGCATACTCGAGGTGCGCAGGTCGGAACGTCGGCGGGGTGGCAATCAGCACAAGATCGATGTCGGCATCGATCACGCGTTGGTACGCGTCGAAGCCCGCGAATGCGCGACCGCGATCGACCTTGAGCTTCTTACCGAACTCCGGCTCTTCACTCGCCACCTCGGCGAGGTTCTTCATTGATTTCTCGAGACGGTCGGGGAACAGGTCGCCCATCGCGACCAACTCGACGCCGTCGGAAGAGCGGAGACAATCGCGCGCCGCTCCTGTGCCTCGTCCCCCACAGCCAATAACGCCGACGCGCAGCACGTCGGATCCCTGTGCAAACGCCCTCACACTCGGGATCGCCATCGCGGCCGTGACCGCCGCCGACGTCCCTAAGAACTCTCGCCTCTTCCAAGACCTGGTCATGTCTCTCCCCCAGCGTTCAGCAAACAGCACTCAGCTAACTGCCCACCACCTTCGCCCTTCACCCTTCACCCTATCTCTCCATCTCTCTGACTACGCGAAACCCGACAAACGACCCATCACTGAGCCACCACGTGCTCTTCGGGATCTGCGGATCCGTCTCGTTCCAGCGACTGGTTTGTCGCGCGCGGGGAACCGGGTTCACGCTCGTGTCCCGATAAGATCCACCCATAGTCACGCGCGCGCTATCGGCAGGGATGACCCACTCCGCCGCATTCCCCAGGAGGTCAAACAGTCCCAGCGCGTCGGGTTGTCGCAAGCCAACCGCGTGCGTCTTCCCCTCAGCGTTGTCCGCGAACCACGCGAAGGCCTCGAGTTCGCCATTCGACATTTCCGCCAGCTCCGGGAACGCCAGCGCCAGTGCTCGACGCCACTCCGCTTCCGTCGGCAGTCGGTAGCGATGTCCCGTCATCGCGGACAACCACTCGCAATACGTCTCCGCCGCGTGGCGGGTCATGCTGAGCGCCGCATAGCCCTGATGCCCGAACCCCCAGTCGGGCGCACCGTACGGCCGGCTGGGCCTGGCAATAGCATCAGCATCGGGCGGATTGTCCCGACCGCGTTTGTCGAGTTGAAAGGCATAGATGTCGAACGCGTCCCACGTCACTTCGGTGCGCGCGATCCAGAAATCGGCGACCTCAACCTCGCCGCCGTCGGGCAACGTGGCCGCACCTCCTGGGACGCGCACAACCTCGAACACCACGAGGCTGCCGGGAATGGAATCGCTGACACGCGGCGCTTGGGCCGTCAGCACCCCGGGGCACAGCACGCACATGGCAATCAGCGCTTGTGCCGACCGCATCGCCGCGTCAATCATTGATGGCATGCCACCGAATGGTACTCACTCGCTGCACGTCGCGCTCGTCCTTGCGGTTGCAGTAACGCCGGTAGGCGCGCAGGAACAGTTCGAGTTCACAGAACTGCACATGGGCGTTGCCGTCCGCATAACGCTACATGCGAACGACGCGCGGCACGCGGCTACGGGAGCACGAGCGGCCTACGCCCGCATCGCCGAACTCGAAGATGTCATGAGTGATTACCGACCGGCGAGCGAGCTGCGTCGGCTCTCGAATGGGAGCCAGTTGAGTGACGACCTCTTCGACGTCCTGGGCATGGCGCTACGGCTCGCGTGCGAGACCGATGGTGCCTTCGATCCCACGGTGGGACCGCTCACCGCATTGTGGCGCGAAGCGCGCACCCACGGTCGCCTTCCCGATGCTGCACAGCTCGCGGCCGCGCGGCAGAACGTCGGATGGCAGTTCGTCACGCTCGATTCGACCGCTCGCACGGTGACGTTCGCCCAACCGCTGATGCGGCTCGATCTCGGCGGCATCGCGAAGGGATACATGCTGGACGAAGCTGCACGACACCTCGAAACCGCCGGAGTTACCCAGTTTCTCATCGAAGCCGGTGGAGACGTCATTGCGGGCGACGCGCCGCCGTCAAAACCGGGTTGGATAGTCGCCGCACCCGAAGCCAACGACCGTTTTCGACGTCTGGCCGCGTCGCTCACGAACGCGGCCCTGGCAACGTCAGGACCAAGCGAGCAGTTCGTGGAGATCGACGGCGCGCGTTTCTCGCACGTCGTTGACCCACGTACTGGATTGGGCCTCACCGATCAGCACACGGTCTTCGTGATCGCGCCGACGGGCGTAGAGGCTGATGGCCTCGCCACCGCGTTGAGCGTCTTGGGACCGGCCGAGCACGCCCACCTCCTCGCACTGTATCCCGATGCCAACGCCTCGCTGTCGGGCGGACACTAGGAAGCCGTCGGGGGGGGCGTCGCACGTGATCACGCGGTTTGTCAGGGAGAGCCGGCCGGCCCACATTAAAGATGTACCGCGCTATCGGTGAATCCCCTTTCGGTAATGATGAACAGGGTGGTGCGCACTCGTTTGGCACACTCGTCCAAGACCAAACAAATCCCGCACCAGATGCTCCTCTGGAGACTGCGGGAGTGCTATGTTGCAGTCGCGCGACGGCCACCGTTACGGTGTGATTGAGGTCGGCGACCGTTTGCCGGGCACAGTGGTTGCGTGTGGTGCCGGGGGGCGGCGCGTCTCCGTTCAGGCCGCGGACAATCGGAGGGCAGGCACGGCACGCCTTCGCTCCAACACCATTGAGGACACGCGTGCAGCCATTACAGACTCGAACACAGATGCTCACGCTCATCGGCCAAAGAACGGTCTGGCTTTTGGGGGGTGTACTCGTGCTCGCCGTGGCCGTGCGTCTTTACGGCCTCGCAAGCCTTCCGGTATACCAGGACGAACTGTACACCCTGCACGACGCCCAAGATTTCCCGGAGCGATTCAACTTTCCGCGACCAGTCTACTATGCCCTGCAGCATGTCCTGCTCGGGATATTTCCGGCTACGCCGTTCTTTCTTCGGTTGCCTCCCTTTTTGTTTGGCGTCGCAGGGGTCTGGCTCACGTGGGCACTGGGACGTCAGGTGTTCGGCTCGACTGCTGGTTTGGTGGCTGCACTGCTGGTCGCGCTGTCCCAGTGGCATGTTTACGCGAGCCAGTTTGCCCGGTACTGGACGCTAGTTTATGCGCTCGCCGCGGCCACGTACATGCTGCTGCTACGGTCCAATGACGCCGACCGGCCAGGTCTATACATCGCTAGTCTGGCGACGCTAATCGTCGGCACTCTGACACATCCGACATTCGCCTTTCCAATGGTCGGGGTCCTGCTCGCGCTGCTTGTCGTGCGTCGAGATGGCCGAGTAGGCGCGCTTTGGCCGTCAGCTCGGGCCTGGCTGTTTCTGTGGGGGCCCTTGGCGCTGCTTGGAATTGCCGGATTCGTAATGCTAATGCTCGGCGATGTTGGGGGATCGGGAGGCGGACGGGATCTCGCCGCGAATCTCCGACTCGTTCCGGCGATTGTGCAATGGGCGGGTCCCGTCGTGGTGGCGACCGCCGGGGTGGGCATCCTCTTTCACCTCCAAGCGGAGCCACCTCGAGATCGGCGGTGGGGTATATTTGCCACCCTTGGCTGTTTGGCCTGCCTGACTCTACTGCTCGCGGCATCCCCTTGGAGGACGGTCTATGCGGACTACGCAATGTCCGTGCTCCCACTGCTGTTTGTCAGCGTCGGCGGGGTGATTCAGCGGGTGTCGGAGCGGCTGGCTCCGCGAGTCGGCTGGTTTGTGCCGGCCGCCACGTTGGTCATGCTGGCGGGAGTGCTGCCAGGCACGGTGTCACACATGTCGGATGGAACGCGGTTCGACTATGGACCAGCCTATGCGCATATCATGCGGGCGGGCGGTGACCGTCACGTGATCGGATGGCCCGCCACGATCCAGCGATATTACGCTCCGGGTCTCTCGTTCGAAGAATTCCGCGCGGACTCGGCGTTTCTGGCCGAGACCGCGGTGCAAACGTCGGGGTTCTGGCTCATCAGCTCTCACCGACGGCGCGGCATGATTGATGGCACGTCCGGTGTCACGAGTTGGATGAACGCGCATTGTCGTCGTGTGCTCATGACCGAACGGCCTCGCATCGATTACCGGACGTACCGGGTTGAGCTGCACTGGTGCGGAGACGATGCGATCCCCACGGGGGCGCCTCTCCCTGCTGCAGCCAAACCGATTGATCTCTGAGCATTGATGGCCTGCGCCAGATCTCGAGTTCCCGCAGTCACTCCCATGGCTTACGGCGAGTGCTAGGCACGATGCGTCGAGGTGCATTGATCGACCGGCCCATCATCGTCATAGGGTGCAGCCGCTCGGGCACGACCTTGATGTTCCGCACTCTGTCGGACCATCCCAAGACGTGGAGCTTCTACGAGGAGAGCCCACACGTGTTTCATCGTCATTACCCCGTCCACCCTGAGGTGGGCGAGCGCGTGGCGGAACCGGCGACGCCCGAAGTAGGTCGGGCAATCATACGAACGCTCTACCGTGAGGCGCACAACAAGGAGATCTTCTGCGACGCGGCATTGCTCAGACATCTTCCTCGAAAGCTTTTGCAGCGACCAATGAATCGCCTGTACAAGCGACCACCGATCAGGTTAGTCGAGAAGACGCCGGCCAATTGTCTGAGGATCCCCCTTCTCGCGGACCTTTTCCCGGACGCGCGATTCATCTTTCTCATCCGGCGCGCCGAGGACGTCGTCAGCTCATTGATGGAAGGGTGGAAGATTTGGTCCCGCACAAGTGGCAATGATTGGACGTATACGAAGTGGCATTATCTCGTGCCGCCAGAGTGGCAGGATTGGACGCATCGGTCCCTCGCCGAGATCTGTGCCTTTCAATGGGTAACGTCAAATCGGATGGCGTGGCATGATCTCAATCAATGCTGCAGCGACAGGCTATTGGTGGCACGCCACGAAGAGGCAACGGCTGAACCCATCGCGTTTTATCAGCGGGTCCTCGACTTTTGCGAGCTTCCGGCGTCGAGTTTCTTGGACCGTCAGATCTCGCGCGCTGAGCAGAGGTTATTCACCCATCGAGGGTCGAGACCAAAACCCAAGAAGTGGAAAGAACTCCATGAGCGCGAGGTGGAATCGGTACGCCACTTGTTTCAGCCGCTTCAGGATCAGTTTTATTCCGGTGGTTGACTCCTCCCTCAATCACGGTGACGCGCCAAAGGTACAGGCGGCGCTGCGTCTTGCCGATCCCGTGCAACTGTCCCTGATCTCGTGACTGAACTACTGAGGGCGGCGCCCGCCATGTTCGGCGACGTCTACCGGGAAGTGCTCTGCATCCTCGATCCGAAACGATCGCCTGACGAATGGCGGCGCATCTTCAACTATGAGTGGAGCCATCCCGAGGATTACAGCGGTTACGTCTTGATCGACGACGGTGTCATCGTCGCATTTCTGGGTTTGGTGTTTGCCGATACGGTCATCGACGGTCGCACCGAACGGCTGTGTAACGTGACGAGTTGGGTTGCGAAGGAGCCCTATCAGTCGGAGGCCGCAGGCCTGGTACTGGAGCTCAGAAGGCTCAAGTACACCATCACCAACCTGAGCTGCAACACCCCGGCATTCAAGGTGTTTTCCAAGCTTGGATTCAAGGTTCTGGAGACTCACAAGCGAGTCTTCGTGACCCGCCCGCTTCTCGGTGCGGGCCCGGTTCGACAGGCTCTTACCGATCCAGACGATGTTGCGGGATGCCTAGACGAAGCGGACTCCCAGATCTTCCGCGATCATCTCCCCTATGCCAAGCATCTTGTGATTGCCAGCTCTCGAGGGTACTGCTATGTCGTGTATACCCTGGGGCAGTGGCGGCACCTCCCACTCGGCCACATCCATTACGTGAGTGATCGAAGAGAATTTCTCAAGAACCTCGGCGGCATTCAGCAAGCATTGTGGGCACGCCATCGAGTCTTCCTCGCCGAATGCGACGAACGTCTGCTCGCCGGTGCGAGGATTCCGTGGAGCTACAAGAGGCCCCTCAAGATCCCCCGCCTCTTCAAGTCGTCGCGCGTGCAGCGGGAAGGTCTCAGCAATCTGTATTCAGAGGTCGTGTTACTGAACTTGAGTTAGACGGACCCGTCTCAGGCTTCCACGTCGACCACGCCGATGCCGCGTGCACTGCTGTCAGCTGCTTCTACCATGCACACCAGCTGGAGCCCGTTGGGAGACCATTTTGCATGCCGGGCGTGAATGCCGAACGGCGTCACTCCGACCGGCGTATTCGACGATGGTCCGCCTGCCGCACGCTGGACATAGATCGTGCTAATGCCACCAGGTAGCGTTCGGTGGTGCAGAACGTGAGCCGGGGCGTTGCGCCCGCGGACGGACGCAAACGCAATTCGGCTCCCGTCCGGTGCCCAACTCGGCATTCGTCCTTGTTTTCCGTCAAGTTCGTAAGGTTCCCGGCCCGGATATTGAATCCAGATGCTGTTGTTCTGCACAATGAACTGTCCGCCGGGTCTCTGCCCGGCGAGGGCGAGCGGCCCTCCCGAGGATGCGTCAGGCGAAACGCTGCACATGCCGGCCCGAACCTTGGCGGGGTCCGTCAAGGGTTGCACGGCACCACTCGGTATTCCCACCTTCAACACCTGACGGGTCCGGTAGTCGGTAATCGCAACGGCATCACCCGCCGGGTACCACGAGGGATAAAACAGTCGGTCCCGGAGCGGCCCCTCGACTGGAATCCGCGTCAGGTTACCTCCCTTGTCGTCGATCAGCCAGAGTCCCGCGACACCGTCGCGGACACCAGAAAAGGCAATACGGCCTGAATGGCGGGACCAGTCGGGTCGAGTGGCTCGAAGCTCCGGATGTTCGAACAGCAGTTCGGCAGGCCCGCCGCTCAGTGGGACAGTCCACAGACTCCAGGGACTGTCGTTTGAGTTCAGGACCGAGATGGGGTCATCAGTTGCGGGAGCACGCATGAAGAGTGCCTGTTCACCCGTAGGCGAGAAACATGGCCGGGAATACACGAAGGCCGGATCCCGTGCCAGGTAGCGGAATTGGAGGCTCGGCGCATCCTGCCCCCGCGCATCGGCCATGGCGTCACGCGAAGCTGCCCATGCGGAGCGAAGCGGTGCGTGCAACGTAACCACTCCTGCGCCCACGACGGCGTTCAGGACGAAGGCACGCCGAGTTAGTGGCCGCACAACGTCGTCGGCAGGCGGCGAAGAGGGCTTTGCACGAGTCTCATCCGCTTGATGCAGGGTGCCTATCTCAAGTACCGTTCTTGAAGCAGCTTCCACGAGTTCGCCAACGGCGCGCTCCACAGTGTTTCCAGGGTCCGGTCGCGCAGTCCCGTGGCCGTAATCTGACAGCACACCCTGCGCCAGCATGAGGAGGGACCGCTGACCCACGGGAAGCCACGAGTCAGATCCGGGCCAGTGCGCGACGCCTCGGTGGATGCGTCCACCCTGTGGGGAGCGGTCCCTCTCCTTTCAACGTTAGTCGCGGTCGCCTGGGTATGGGATATTTCGTGGCAGGCGTCTGTGCGTCAGGTGACTTTCTGGAGCCCTCCGCACCTCACCCTGTTAATATGCGCCTTGGCCGCCGGCGCGGCGAGCCTGAGTCCAATCGTCCTGGCTCGGAGCGCCGCCGCTCGAACGGCTGGCGCCGTCCCCGGGCTCCGCCATGGGCCGCTTGTCTTGCGGGTCGGTTCGCTTCTCGCGATCGGAGGGTTGGCGCTGGATCTCCCGGGGCATCAAAGGACCGCTGAGCAGGTTGCCGTGCTCACTGGTCCCCATGCGGTGGTCGGCTTGTCAGTGTTGGTTGTCATCTTCGGCGGCCTACTGACCGCGATGGAGCACCGAGTATGTGACCCGCGGGCGTCGCGTTGGCAAGAGCTCCTGGTGCTGCACGGATGGGGTCTGATCGTGTTGTGGATCGCTACTGCGGCGACCGAGTACGTTGCCCGTCCCAATCTCTGGCATGGGTCAGAGTTCTACCAGGTTGGCGCCGCGATCTTCCCCGTGGTCCTTGTGACCGCCTCACGCTCATCGATGATCCCCTGGGGGGCTACTCTGGCGGCGGCAACATACATGACCATTACGTTGCTGATGGTGTGGTTACTTCCGCTGTTCCCTGTGCAGCCGCGACTTGAGATCGACATGGGGGTCGCGACGCACATAATGCCGCCCACTTTCCCGCTCCTGCTCGTCTTCCCGAGTATCGGCGTTGACCTTTGGCTTCGAACCGATCGTCGGGGCTGGCGCGCGCTCGTCCCCCTCGGTGGAATAGCTGTCACCTTCGAGCTACTTCTCCTCGCAGCCCACTGGCCGTTCGCCGATTTCTTGTTGTCGCCGCTGGGTCGCCACGACCTGTTTGCTGCAGACCAGTGGCCGTACCACGCGCGGCCTGGTTCATGGCAGTACGCCTATTGGACTGTTGATGTTGGCACCAGGGCCTTCGCGCTGGGGGTCCTACTCGCCATCCTGCTAGCGGCCGTCTCTGCTGGGATCGGGCTAGGGATCGGCAACCGCCTGCGGCCATTGCCCAGCAACGGCTGACTCGCGGCGTCGTTCTTTGGTGTTGCATGCTTGCAACAGTCCCTAGGCTGGTTGGACCGTCGGCCCTTACGACTCGTGCCAGCCTACCGGCTTTGTCCGGTACCTTTGGTCTCCAAATTGCACTGGACGGGTGTCGAGTATGTTTTCGGTTTGGAGCTGAGCTTCAGGCCGGGTGTGAATGGCGCTGTGCCCTACGAAGGAGCCATCTGTGAGGGAAGAACTGCTAAGTCTGGTTACGGGGTGTGCGCGGGAGGTGGGGGAACTGCAAGAACTAGAGCTCCCGAGTGACCTGACGCCACACACGCAGTTGTTCGGCCAGCAAGGCCTGTTCGATTCCGTGGGGCTAGTCGGTCTCGTCGTGGCGGTGGAAGAAGCGATTGAGGATCAATATGGACTCAGCGTGACCTTGGCTGACCAGCGGGCGATGTCCCAAGAACGAAGCCCGTTTCGCACGGTTGGATCCCTGAGCGAATACGCGGTCAAGCTCATCGAATCATCGCGGTGAGTGACGTCGCCAAGGGTCCGGTGACGGTCATCACTGGTACCAGCCGGGGGATCGGGGAGCATCTCGCGAAGCACTACCTTCGACTCGGACATCGGGTTGTCGGATGCAGTCGCCGTTCCCTCCAATGGAAACACGAGCAATACATACATCATGAGACCGACGTGTCGGACGAGGCAGGGGTAAAGCGACTCTTTGCCGACGTCCGGAAGCGCTGGAACCGGGTCGATCATCTGATCAACAATGCGGGCCTGGCCTCAATGAATCACAGCCTTGTGACTCCCTTCTCGACTGTTCACGATATCGTGCAGACCAACTTGGTGGGGCCGTTTCTATTCTGTCGTGAGGCTGCCAAGCAGATGGGGAAGCGACGCTTTGGTCGCATCGTGAATCTCACGACCGTTGCCGTACCACTCAAGTTAGCTGGTGAAGCTGTATACGCCGCATCCAAGGCCGGCGTCGAGTCGCTTACCCAGGTCCTCGCGCGTGAATTGGCTGAGTTCGGAATCACGGTGAATGCGGTCGGGCCGGTCCCCATCGCGACCGACCTGATTCGCGGCGTGCCGCGCGACAAGATCGACCACCTTCTGTCGCTGCAGGCGATCCCGCGCATGGGGACATGTCAGGACGTCGCGAACGTGATCGATTTCTTTCTGAGACAGGAAAGTGATATGGTGACCGGTCAGACTCTGTACCTCGGCGGCGTGTGATGCACATCGACTTCCTCTTGACCGTGTTTCGGGAGCAGGGCTTAGGCGACGCCCTGATTTGGCGTGATCGCGCATACTCGTACGAGTGGATGGCCGAGGCGATCGAACGATGGTGCAGCGAGCTGCGCGATCGCGGCGTGGAGTCGGGGACCGTTGTGAGTTTGGAGGCAGACTTCTCACCGAACTCGGTGGCTTTGATGCTTGCGCTGATCGAGCGCGCGTGCATCATCGTTCCGCTGACGACGTCCGTTCAGATGAAGAAGCCGGAATTCCGCAGTATCGCAGAAGTAGAGTTCATCATCAAAATCGACTCTGCCGACGCAGTTCAGTTTCGGGCCACCGGCGCCACCGCAAGGCATGAATTTCTCAACTCACTCAAGAACGGAGGTCGGCCCGGCCTGATTCTGTTTTCGTCGGGGTCGACCGGGAAAAACAAGGCTTCGGTGCACGATTTCGTACCATTGCTTGAGAAATTCAGGGTTCCTCGACACTCGAAGCGTTCGATCACGTTCCTCTTATTTGACCACATCGGTGGAGTGAACACCCTGCTCTACGTTCTGTCAAACGGCGGATGCGTGATCACGGTGGAGGACCGATCTCCTGATGCGGTGTGCGCGGCGATTGCCAGTCACAGAGGTCAAATCTTGCCGACATCACCGACGTTCATCAACCTTCTCCTGCTCAGTGAGGCGTACAAGCGTCACGATCTGTCTAGTCTCGAGTTAGTAACGTATGGTACGGAAGTCATGCCTCGGAATACGTTGGAGTGTTTTCACCGCTTGTTCCCTGGTATCCGGATGCTGCAAACGTACGGGCTGTCCGAGGTCGGTATTCTGCGGTCCAAATCGAAATCGTCAGATTCACTTTGGGTAAAGGTGGGTGGAGAGGGTTTCGAGACCAGAGTTGTCGATGGGTTGCTTGAAATCAAGGCGCAGTCCGCGATGCTCGGATACTTGAATGCGGACAGTCCGTTCACAGAGGATGGGTGGTTCCAGACCGGAGATGCGGTCGAGGTGGACGGAGATTACCTTCGTATCCTGGGGCGGAAATCTGAAATTATCAATGTTGGGGGCGAAAAGGTCTATCCGGCGGAGGTGGAGAGTGTTCTCCAGCTCATGGAAGGCGTCGAGGATGTCGCCGTGACTGGCAGAACGAACCCCATCACCGGACAGATGGTGACGGCACGAGTGAAACTCACGGCGGATGAACCGGTGACCGAATTCCGAAAGCGGATGGGTCACTTTTGCCGACAACGGCTTGCCAGGTTCAAGATCCCGCAAAAGGTCGAACTCGTTGCAGAGAGTCTACACGGCGAGCGATTCAAGAAGATGCGGTGAGCGCAACCGTCGTGAGTTTGAGCGCCGTGAAGCTACGGGCCATGTGTAATCTCAATTACACGACCACACTCGGTACGTGACTCCCGAACGCCGATCGAGTCGAATCCTCTACCTCATGAGTGATTTGGGTGGAGGGACTGGCGATCACCTACTGACGATGATCAAACATTGGGATCGGGGTCGTTGGGATACTCGCATCATCAGTGAAGCGCCGCTCACCTCGCGGCTCACGCCGGACGTCCCGGTAATGTGTCTCCGAGAGAACAACCTGTTGGATCGTTTCCCGATCGCCCAGCTGCGGCGGCTGTGGAGGATCAGCCGCTACCTCAAGCGGGATCCCGTCGATCTCGTCCATTGCTATTTCTATTGGTCGATCATCTATGGAAGGATGCTCAAGCTCCGGAGCAAAACGCTTGTCCTTGTTGAGAATCGTGAAGACGAGGGCTTCAGCTGGAACCGGCATGATTATGCCTGGCTGCGACGGACCCGTTCGGCGCCGGACCGGATCATCTGCGTGTCGCATGCGGTCAGGAACGTTGTCATCGAACGAGAGGGGGTCGATCCAGAACGCGTGTTGGTCATTCACAATGGCGTAACGCCTGTTTCCAACGGTGATCACGAACGCATCGCCTTGCGACGCGAACTAGGGATCGGGGTTGACGCGCTGGTTGTCGGGATGGTGGCGAACCTGAACCGACCCATCAAGGGCGTGCGGTATTTCGTGGAGGCGATGCCACTGATCCTGCAATCGGTGCCCTCGGTGCGATTTGTTATCTTCGGTCGTGGCAAGGAAGAGGCGGCCCTCCGAAACCAGGCTCGGTCGGTCGGCGTGGAACGAGCGCTCGTCTTTGCAGGGTACCGCACCGACATCGAGCGATACTATGCAACGATGGACCTGTCGGTCCTGACGTCGCTATCCGAGGGGCTCTCGATTTCACTCCTCCAGTCAATGAATCACGGGGTCCCCGTCGTCGTTACATCGGTGGGCGGCAATCCCGAGGTCGTGATCAACAGTGGTGCGGGATATCTGGTGCCGCCCCTCGATGTCCCTGCATTCGCCGGTCGCGTCATCGAATTGCTCCGTGATCCGGACCTGAGGTCGCGCATGGGGACGGCAGGCCGGAAGCGAGTGCAAGATGAGTTTCAAATAAGCCGAACCGCTGCTCAGTACGATCGTGTCTACGACGACGTGCTCAATTCCCGATGAGGCCACCCGAAGGCGGGACCGTGGACATGCCCGTTGCAGGTTCGGAACAGGGGGACACAGCTATTGATTTGACCGATAATGAATCGTTGGTGCTCCATCACTTCACCGTTGACGTCCAGGAGTTTTCCAAGTCTCGGCGTTCGAGGACTGGCATTCATGATTCGACCCCCGTCGATGGGTGGGACGGCGGTCTCGGTTCGGTGGGGAGAGAGGGATCGGGCGCCGAATGTCGGGATCGCCGCGACCGCGGCGAACCGCATCTTGCTGGGACTAAGATCTACCTTGCACTTCGGCGAAGCAAGGCCCGTCGCTTACAGACGAAACGCGTACTGCGCTTTGACAAGAAACTGTGCTTGTTCGAGTGCCCACCGGTCCAGTGGTCGCACGGCGTTGTGATTCAGCACCACGAACACATCACCCAAGGGGTGGAACGTCCATCGGAGGCGCGTGTTAGTGCCGAGCCGCTGAGAGACGTCGTCGTACTGGACGAAGCTGTTGAGTTGCAGATCGGGCGAGAAGTTGATGAGGAGACGAGCCCCCACCAGCGATTGCGTGAAGTCGCCCGCAGGGAGCCTCCCGATGATGCGTTCACCAGTGAGTTCGAGTGACGCGCTGGCCGACGGCTTGAAGAGCGCGGAGACCTCGATCTGGTGCAGACTCCCGTCGTAAAACCCTCCGAACCACCATGTGACGCGTCCACTCACGCGGCGCTTGGCGGCGAAATCCTGCTCGAGGCGGTACCGGACCCAGTGATAGGATCCCGGCTGAATGAGCACGGAATCAGCCACCTCGAACGGCGCCGTCAGCCGCTCGCCTTCGGGGGCCACGTTGAACTCGAACCGCTCTCCGCTCTCGAACGTCACGTTTACTGGCGCCGTGAACACGCGGTAGCTCTCCCACTGGTTGTCGAGGTCGAGCACTACCCGAGGGAACAACTGAAATCGATTCGTGCGGACCCACGGAATCGCCGGCCGAGCCACGTAGTTGAGGGTCGGATTCCAAATCTGCACACCGCGTCTTGGGACAAATCCAAGTGACGGATCGAAGGCATCACCGATGCGTTTGTACGTGATCGCAAAGTCCAGCGGGTCATTGGGGTAGTCGACCTTGAAACCCACCGCTGCTTTGTCGCCGCTCAGGTCCTGGCGATCCACGAGCAGCCCCCATACGCCAGCGAGGAAGTTGCGGCTACCTCCGAGCCGAGAGGTCTGGTACGTGAAGTCGACGCCCAATTCGTAGCTGTCACTTCGCCCTTCGGGGTCGCCGACCGTCGCGATCATGCCCACGTACGATTCGGCGAGTATGTTTTGCCGGAACCGCACGACGCTCATCTCCGTTTGCGGCACGAGGCCGCTCACCTCGCTGGTCTGCACGGCCAGTGCACCGAAGTTCGAGTTCCCGAGGCGGCCATTCACCTTGGCACCGAGCCGGATCGGGACGGCCTGTCCCTCGAACAGACCGATGCGGCGACTCTGGAACGCGATGAGGTCGGCGCCGCGGAACCCGGCGGTGAGCCCTAACCCGAAGTCAAAGATGTCCGCGCCTTCGAGGAAGAAGGTCCGCTTCTCAGGAAAGAAGAGGGGAAACCTAGTGAGGTTGGTCCGGCGCGTGTCGACTTCCGTTTCCGCAAAATCGGTCCGCACGGTGAGCGATGCGATGGTGTTGGGTCCCAATCGTTGCGTCACATCAAGGCTTGGTTCGACGGTCGCATCGAGCACGGCTCCAGCCGGCGGTTTGACGACATCCGTCACCAGGGAGGGTCGAACGGACAGTCCCACACCTAGACTGAAATCCGCCAGCTCCTGGAGGCGTCCGGCACGGCTCGTCTGCGTAATGGCGAAGTCGCGGCGCGCGCTCGCCCACCGACTCGTCTCCAGCAGGCGCTGCAACCGACGTTCGATATTGAATCCCCATTCCCGCAAACCGGCCCGGAACGCCAGACTCTGGATCGGGATCCGAATCTCGACGCTCCAGCCAAAGGCGCCACGCGTCGCGGCGGCTTCCCAGACCGCGTCCCAATCCGCGTTCTCGCCCTCACCCTGCTCAGCCACCAGGGCATCGTACCGCGCTCCGTTGGGATTCACCGCGAAGACGTAACCGGTGCGCCCGTCACGAAACGTGTCGAGGACGAACTTGATGTGATCTTCGTTCTCCAACTCCGCATCGCGAGCCTTCGAGAAGCTCACGATCTTAGAAGGGTCTGGGTCATAGCATACGACGCCGATCGTGAGACCACGACGGTCAGCGAGGACGCGAACCACCGTGTTTCCCGTCAGCACGCCCCCTTCAACTGGATCCGTCATGGTCAGCGTGGCGATCGAGTCGGCCGCGAACCACGCGGGCTCGTCGAGGACTCCGTCCAAGCGAATGGGGCCCTGCTCCGCCACGGCTCGGAGTGTCGGCACGGATTCCTGGGCCGCGACGGGCGCCGGGGCGGGATAGCACACACAGACGCATGCGGCAACCGCGAGGTGCCGCACCGGGGGGCCGATCGTCACGTGTGACTAGGGGGTCTCAAAGCCGCGCACAATGGGGTACACGTCCACACCATCCAGCGCGCGATCGAGCACGTTCCAATTGGTGAGCCCGTCGGCCGAACGCGGCTCGAGCAGATGAAAGACCAGTCGGCCGAGCGGTTGCGACGTAGACACCACGAACGACCCCGCGGGCACAACGACGTCCTTCGCCTCGTACACGCCTTCGAGCGTTCGTTCGTTGTGCTGTTGGAACTCGCGCTCGGACGCCTGGCTCGCCGTAATGCGAAACTCCTCGATCCGCATCGCCTGATCTCGATCGAGCTGTCCCATGCCCACACCGTGATCTCGCAGCTTGTGCAACACCGGTGTGAGATCCTCCGGAACGATGTAGAACGCCGGGACCCTTTCGGTCTCGGACGGAGCAAACGTTCCGTAGTCTTCCAGGGTCACGGGCGTGGCCACATCGCGCCGTCGGAGCATCACCTGCCCAGAGTAGGGGTTCCGCTCTTGGTCGACCTCACCCATGAGGATCTCGACCGGCCCCGTGCCCTGGGGCTCCGCGCGAACAGCCATGGTCATCCCAACGACGGGTGTCCGGTCCACCTCATTGATGATCTGTACGATCTTCGTGGCATTGGACGCGGCGAAGTCAACCGCGCCCTCCACGAACCGTAGCGTTGCGATCACCCGTTCTTCGAAGGTCGCGTAGGAATACGCCTCGCTCAGGATGGCAAAGCGGTTGCGGAGGCCAAGGTAGTTGTTGTTGAATCGGGGACGATAGTCGAATGTGCGCCAGCGGCGGGGAGCGTTCTGCCCTCGCCCCGCGTTCCCGTAGTAGAACGACTCCCACCCCTGCCTCTCCTTCAGATACGTGCTGGCCGCGGGCAACCACTCGTCGCGCAACAACGCATCGACGCGGGGATCGGTATCCGGATGGAGTGGTGGCGCATAGGTGATGTGATACGCGTGTCGCGTGCCATTCGTGGTGTGGAGATCGATACCCACGTGCGGGTCATACTCGTGCATGAGCCGAATCAGCGCGCGCGCCTCGGGCGAGTCCAACTTCATGTGGTCACGATTGAGGTCGTAGCCCTGCGCGTTCGACCGCTGGCCCATGCCTCCGACCGGCCCATGTTGGCCCCGGCGATTCGTGAGTCGAATGCGTTCGTTGCCGTCAGCATTGTAGATCGGGGCAATGAGCAGCACGAGCGAATCCATCCACTCGGCGTGATCGCCGCGAGCCACATCGCGGAGCAGCATGAGCATCGCTTCTTTGCCGCACACTTCGCCGGCATGGATGTTCGCCTGGATAAACACGCGCGTCTTGCCCGCCGCAAGCACGTCGGCCGCGGAAGGTCCACGTACATCACCCACGACCACGAGTGGCAGCTGTCGGCCTTCGAAGCTGTAGCCGAAGGGCGTGACGTGAATGCGAGGGGATGCGTCGGCCACGGCGTGAAGGAACAGTCGCACGTCTTCGTATCGACTGGTTTCGGCGTAGTCCGTCTGCTCAGCACGGGTGCGCAGCTGATCGAGGGATTGTGCCGTGAGGACGGGTGGGGTCACGGTCGCCAGCAGGCCGCTGGCAAGAATCACATGGGTGTATGTCATACGTTCACTCAGTAAGGGCATTGTGGAAGCGGCAAGGCCTCGTGCAGGCCTGCCTTCAGGCGGATTGGCAAAGATCGACCGCCCGTTGCAAGACTCGCGCAATTCCCGTGGCGCCGTCCGCTGCTTGCGATCCCCCGACCCGCAACAAGAAGATCGCAGAGCCCGGCTCGGCCTGCCATCCGCCATTGCTCGACCGGCCCCCGCGATCCTCGAGAAACCACGCGTCCCGCTCCACATTGGGACGCCAGCGAATGGCCACGGTTCCATTGGTCAAGTTCAGCGACTGCCAAGCCACCTGCCAGACGTCGGCGAGCGGAATCGTGACGGGACGACGAAGACCTTGTTCATTGAGCGTGAGCACGCACGCCTCTAGCTCCACTTGATTGAGCCGCGTTATCGAGAGCCGATAAGGACGATCGCCGCGACATCGGACGTCGCTGCAGAGATTGGTGACGATCCACTCGGTCGTCTCGGCCATGTCGAAGGTGTCGACCTCGGTAGGCGTGGGCATCTGAAGCTGTGGCGGAGAGGCGCAGCCAACCAAGAGAGCAAGGCACCCAAGCCCCCGTACAGCTCTCATGCGAGCATGGATTCAGGCCTGACAGAGGTCGACCGCGCGCCACAACACTCGCTCGATTCCCCTCGCATCTTCGGACGCTCGCGGACCCAGAATCGGTATGACGTAGATCGCCGAGCCCGGCTCGCTCTGCCAACCGGCGTTGCTCGTTCGGTTCTCGCGGTCTTCGAGAAACCATGCGTCCCGTTCCGGTTCCGCCCACCACCGAATCGCCACAATCCCATCTGTCAAACTTGGCGTGCGCGCCGCGACAGCCCAGACCTCGACCAACGGGATTGTCGCGGGCCGCCGAAGGCCTCGGCGATTCAGTGTGAGAGTGCAGTTTTCGAGCCTGACTTGATTCAAGTCTGTCAGCTGGTATCGAAAAGTTCGCTCGCCGCGGCAACTCACATCGCCGCACAGGCTGGCGACGACCCACTCTGCGGTTTCAGCCATGTCAAAGTCGTCGACTTCGGCCGCTACTGGCATCTGAGGCGGCGGAGTACTTGAGCAGGCGACCCAGAGTGCCGAGCACATGAATCCCACAATGCGTCTCATGGAAGCAAAGTGCGCTGGCTGCCAGCGGGAGGCAAGCGAACGAGGCCACTGTTATCTTGATCGCGGTTTTCGTACGGGTCCAGTCCGCCTACGTCCCATGCATCATCGAGGTCGCCACTGGCTGACGTCCGTCGTGCTCTAGACCGATATTCGGCGGGGCTCGCCGCTGTGGCTTGCGCGGCCGTCCGGTTGCCACAGCTTGTCCGCGACGACTTTTGGTACGACGAGGTCTTCACCTTCGTGGTCGCGTCAAGCGGCTGGCGCGACGCCCTACAGCTCGCTGTCACGGATCAAACCAACACCCCCGGCTTTCATCTACTCGCGCGACTCTGGATGACGGTGGGCGGTGAGTCGGAAGTGTGGCTGCGATTGCTCCCATGCCTGCTCGGTATTGCGCTCGGGCCGCTCACAGACGCCCTCCTGGCCCACGGTGGTTGCGTTCTTCAGGGTACGTACGTGAGCGGATCGTTGTCCTGGCCGGGCTGACCGTGTTCGGCAAAGGCGTTGTACGTGAAATCACCATCGTTCAAGACGTGATCAGTGCCGTGACAGACCAGATCACACGAGCGCCAGCGCGTGCTCACATTGATCTGGAACATCGGCTTCGCGAAACCCCTGGCGCCGATGGCGCCCGAGAAGTTGACCATGCGCGTCTTGTAGCCCACCGGCGGACTGTTGTAGTCGGTGGTGCCGCCGTCGATGATCCGATAGATCGTGTTTCCGGCCGACTGGTTGCCGTGCGTGCTGAAGTGGCACGACCGGCAGGTCACGCCACCGTTATTCGTCAAGTGGAACCAGTGCAGACTCTCCTTCGAGGCACCGTAGAAGTTCGTCCGGGAGCCGTCGCTAAACCGGCGCGCGGTCATGAGGGATTGCGAGTGACACAAGAAGCACAGGGCAAACTGACTCGTTGTCGCACTCCCTTCTGGCTGAATAGCACGCAGATCGGAGCTCGCCCGCAGGATCGGGTAGATCGTCGAGCCGTGCGGTCCTTGTGGACTGGCAGTCGAGTTGGAAGCCAGCCCCTGTGCGTCCGCCGTCGCTTGGTTGTTGTGGCAATCGCTGCAGCGCATCGTCGAGGACGTAGTCAACCCACCGAGAAGCTGAGCCTGCAACGCCCCTGATGTGTTCCGCCCCGCCTGCTGCACCGGGTGATAGGCACTCGCGTTCGCAGCGATATCCAGTCGCTTGTTCGAGGTGTCGTCGAAGCCATCGCCATTGATGTCACGACTTGCCTGATACGTGTCGCCGTGACAGTTGAGGCACACCTCGTATTCGACCGGAGTCGACACCGCGTTGCCATCGAGGTCCGTCCCCGTCACGCCCTTAAGCACGTTGCTACTCGTCGCCTGGTGTGGCTTGCGGCAGTCCGTGCACTCCACAGCGCGGGTGAACTGATTGTCGTCGTCTACCGGATGGTGGTACGTCCGCGTGGCCGTGTTGGTGCCCTTCGCAAACTCCGCCTGCAGGTTCGTGCTCGCCAGGCTCCCGTCGTGACAGTTGAAGCAGAACCGCTCCTCCTCGTCCCCGTTGTCGGCACCCGGCCCCACGTTGTGTGGCGCGAGCCCTTGCCATCGTACGAGTCGAATCCCGACTTCACTACGATCACATCAACCGGATGAACCTTTCATGAAGGAGCAGTGAGATCGCTGGCCATGTCAGGGCACTTGTGTGACCTACATCACCCGAATCACCCAGTGTTGACCCGCAGCCCAACTCGTTCTACCACTCCCATGTGGCGATTCCATAACGTGCATTACGTGGGAGGAAGCGGTGCTTTGCCACTCAGGCGCTCGTCCCGCGCGCCTGCTGAGGAGCTTCACGGCTGGTTCGGATTGGAAAAAGCCACCACCGTGCCTGTCATGTTGCTGACGACGAACACGGTGCCACTTTGCGCGTCCACGACGACGTCAGTCGGGAGCCGCAGGTCGCTCACCGACGGATCACCGCTGCCGAGCCTGGCCACGGCGGTCACTGTCGCACGGTCGAACACAAGCACCTGCGCAACCACGGCGTCGGTGACATAGATGCGTCCACGGTCCCCGACAGCAATGCCTTGCGGCCGCGAGAATTCTCCGACGATGGTCCCCGCAACAGTTCCTTCGTAGTCGCGGATGTGAATGCGCGCGTCGCTCCCGCCCGCCCCGTAGTCCGAGACGAACACCTCACGACGAGTGGGATCGAGCGCGATGCCCGTCGGCGCATCGAAGTCACCGATCGTCCGTTGGAGCACTCCATCGACGTCGAAGACCTTGACGACGCCAGCGTGACCATCGACGACGAAGACGAGACCGCGTTCAGAATCGATGGCCAAGTCCGCGGGCTGTCCCACCACGCCGGTGCCGAACGTGTACTCCCGCTGCCCTAAGGCGCTGAACACCTCGACCGTGCGCCTGGTCTCATTTCCTACGAAGATGCAGCGAAGACTACGGCACGATTCATGAAGTTTCGATGAATCGAGAGAGAGTACGGCCACGACGGTTGCGGTGGACGACTTCTTCCCCGCTGGGTCCGCCACAGAGGCTCACTGGCCGATCTCGTCACCCGAAGCGTACCTTAGGCATGGCCTTTCAGCCTCCGATGCATCGATCACCCCTCTGCTCCGTCGCCGTGCTCGCAGCGCTGGGCTGCTTCGTCTCGCCGGTTCCGGCACAGGAATCGAGATGGTCGGTCTACGTCTCGACCGACATGGAGGGTCTGAGTGGTATCGGCACCTCGGCCATGACCAGCAATGGCGGGAAGGACTACGCCGTTGGCCGGCGGATGATGACGCGTGAGATCAATGCGGTCGTTGCAGGGATCCGCGCCGCGGCGCGAGAGCGTGGGATGGCGACCGTGCGCATCGTGATCAACGACTCGCACGGCGATCACGCCAACGTGCTCGTCGAACAACTCCCTCCGGACGTCGAGTATGTCCAGGGCAGTCTCAAGCCGCTCGGCATGGTCGCCGAGCTCGATGACGGCTTCGATGCGGCGATCTACCTGGGGTACCACGCGAGAGCTGGTACGCTCGGCTTTCTGGCTCACACCGGATCGGGGCTGGTACGAGACCTCCGCATCAACGGGAACCCTACCGGCGAGGGCGAGATGAACGCCGCCTTCGCGGGCGCGCACGGCGTTCCTGTCGTGCTCGTGGCGGGCGATTCGCACTACGTGGCTCAGGCTCGCGAGACGTACGCGCGGAACGCCCGCGCGGTCGTGACCAAAACCGCGATCACGGCCCATGCAGCGCATCTGCGCCCTGTCGAAGTCGTGCGGCGCGAACTCGAAGCGGAAGCACGAGCGGCCATGCTCGAATTGGCGACCGCCAGCCCGTGGCGCGTGGCCTTACCATGGACGGTCGAGATGACGGTCAGCAACCTGACGCATGCGATCGTCGCGGCCCGTTTGCCAACTGTCGAACAGGTCGGGCCGCTCACGGTGCAGTTTGAATCCGCCGACGCGGCGGAAGCCTACGCGTTGATTCGAATCCTGTACCGGTTCCTTTCCATGTGATACGTCGATCGGTCTTGCGCAACGCTCTCGAGTCGCAAGACGTCTCAGGAATGACAAACCAATGGTCGTACCACCCAACGGGACATGACCTCGAGGCACCGACCCACCGGACTGCCCGCCATCACGGTGAGCCTCTGTATCGCCTGCGGCAGCACCACGCCCGAAGGCGTGATCGTCCGAGACAGCGCCGGCGTTCAGATCAGCGAAAGCTCGAGTCCCGCATGGCGTAACGACGACGCGTGGACCGTCGCGTCCTTGCCCCGCATGCAGATCGGGACGCTCGACGGTGATCCCACGTACCAGTTCTTCCGGATCGAGGCGGCGGTGAGTCTCCCGGACGGCGGGATCGTTGTCGCCAACGGTGGAACCTCCGAACTCAAAGCGTACGACGACGCGGGTCAACACCTGTGGACTGTCGGTAGGCAGGGTGAAGCACCAGGTGAGTACCGACTCATTACCGGTCTCGGTGTTGGCCCTGGTGACTCGTTTTGGGTCTACGATTTCGGGTTGCGTCGGTTCACGGTACTCACCTCAGGGGGAGAGACGATTCGAACATTCGCGGTGGGCGCCGCGCTCTCCGCCGTCAACGCCGTTGGACGCCTGCCCGACGGCTCCTTTGTCGTCAAAGAAGGCTGGTCGAGTCGGACGCACGAAAACAACGAGTTCGGACTGGCACGTCAGCCTGTGGCGATCGCGCGTTTCATGGAGGGCCGCCCCCGACACGACACGATCGTAGCGCTGCCTGGTCGCGAAATCTTTCTTGGAACCGAAGGCAGACGGATGGTGATGAGTGCCCCACTGTTCGCGCGGAACGCCTCAGCCGCAATGCGCGGCGGAACCGTCGTCGCCGGGAGTCAGGAGACCTTCGAGATCGGTTTCTATTCGTCGCAAGGCATCCTCGAACGCATCGCGCGGGTCCTCGACGTCGACTTGTCGATCTCTACAGGCGACCTCGCCGCCATGACGAAGGCCATCCTCGCATCGGAAGACGAGAGCGAACGCGTCATGTTGGCCCAACATCTCGACGAGATGGACGTTCCGCCCAGTCGCCCTGCGTACGGCGACATCCTCACCGACCGTCGCGGCAACGTCTGGCTGGCGGAGTACGTTCGGTATCCCGCCGTTCCGGAAAGCTGGACAGTATTGGATGTACCGGGTCGGCTGCTAGGAGTCGTCAGGATGCCGGCGCGATTCCGTCTCACAGAAGTCGGTGATGATTACGTGCTCGGCGTGTGGCGTGATGACTCTGACGTCGAATACGTCAGGAAGTACGGGTTACTGAAGCCCTCAGGTTGATGGGGGTGGGCACCATCACCGGAATCTGACTGGCCGCCACCCCACGTACAGCCGGCATTACACCCGGCCGACGCCCAATCGCTCCAGTATCTGCTCCATCAAACACCACCGCGTGAATGCCGACTGCAACAGATTGGTGCCCACGAACGCGGTAAACAGAAACCAATACGGGCTCACCCAGTATCCGAGAGCCAACGACATCAAGACGAATGATCCGGCGATCGCTCGGATCAGGTAGTGCATGTTCATACGATTTCCTCCGCTGGGGTTGCGTACACTCTCAGCCCTTCGTGTGGGCCTTCGGTGTCCTGTAACGCTTTGAGTCGTTCCGCGAGCGGCACGCGACAGCGTTCGTCGACCACGACCATGTACATGGTACTGGAACCCGGAAAGGCACGGGTCCCGAGTTTCTTCCCTGAGTCCCCCTTCCCGAGGACCGTTGGGAATTCGGTGTATCCGGGCAACTCGCATTCGTCGAGTACCTGCTCGATGTCCGACGCGTGATCCGCATCGACAAAGATCATCATCATCTGTTTCATCGCTGCATCTCGTAGTAAAGGAGTGGGATCGCCACCAACGTGAGCGCCGTTGCCACAATGGCCCCACTGATCAGCGCCATGCCGAGCCCTTGAAAGATCGGGTCGCGCACCATGACCAGACCACCAATGACGACCGCGAGTGCCGTGAGCACGATTGGACGCGAACGGATGAGCCCAGACGCCAGAACCGCGTCGTGCAACGACCGGCCGCGCTCAAGTCCCAGCTGGATGAAGTCGACTAGTAGAATCGAATTCCGGACAATGATCCCGGCCAGGGCGATCATGCCGATCATCGACGTCGCCGTAAAGAACGCCCCGGTGATCGCGTGCGCGGGAAGAATCCCTATCAGTGTCAGTGGGATCGGCGCCATGATGACGAGCGGGACCTTGAACGACTGGAACCACGCCACCACCAGCACGTAGATGAGTACGAGCACGGCGGCGAAGGCGATGCCAAGGTCGCGGAACACGTCTCGCGTAATATCCCATTCGCCATCCCACACCACGAATGTGTCTTCGGTGAGCGTGGGCCCCTTCCCCCAGTACACGTCGGCACCGGGCACGGCGTCGGCGAGTGGATCCGCCATCTCGAGCATGGCATAGACTGGACTCTCCAAGCGTCCTGCCACGTCCCCGGTCACGTACACCACGGGCATGAGGTTCTTGCGGAAGATCGGCGTGGAGGCCGTGACCGAATCGAAGGTCGCGAGTGTCCCGAGCCGCCGCGCGCCGTGGCTCGTGGCAATGGGCATCGCAGCCAACTCCGCGACCGACCCAGTGAGTGAATCCGGCAATTGGACCCGGATCGCGACCGGCTCCGCCGCATCGTCATCGTGCAGCAGCCCAACCGTCGCCCCATTCATGGACGCGGCAATCGTGCGCGCGATATCGTGCGGATTTGTGGTTGCCCGCGCAGCTTCTGTTTGCGCAAGCATCGCGCGCACTTCCGCATGCGGCGCTTCGACAGACCAATCGACGTCGACCACCCCATCGGTCGTGGCAAAGACCGCCTTCACGCGTTGCGCCGCCTCGATCTGGGAGGGATAGTCCGGCCCGTAGACCTCGGCCACCAACGTCGCGTACACGGGAGGACCCGGCGGAATCTCCGCGAGCTTGACCGACGCCCCGAACGCCCGTGCGATCGAATCGACGGCGGGCCTCATCCGCAACGCAATGTCGTGGCTCTGATCGTCCCGATGATGCTTACCAACCAAGTTCACCTGGACGTCGGCCACCGTGGGCCCGCGACGCAGGAAATAGTGTCGCACCAACCCGTTGAAGTTGAAGGGCGCCGCCACTCCCGCGTATGTCTGCACGTCGTGCACATCGGCATCCCGCGCCACGGCCAAGGCCAACGATTGCGCCACTTCAGCCGTGCGCTCGAGGGTGGTGCCCTCCGGCATGTCAACGATGAGCTGGAACTCACTTTTGTTGTCGAACGGCAGCATCTTGACAGTGACGAGCCGCACGGGCAACAGCAGCACCGCACCCAGCAACAGCGTCACCATGGTTCCATAGGCGGCCATGCGCCGCTTGGCGTTCGCGAGCAACCACTCCAACGCGCCACGATACCACGTCGCGAGCTTCCCGGTCGGCAGCGGTTCCTCGTCGTCCTTCTCCCTCGTTTCGAGTGTGGAGGACGCGTGCCTCTTGACCAGTCGGACTGCCAGATATGGTGTCACGATAAAGGCGACCGCGAGCGAGAACAGCATCGCGACCGAGGCGCCAACCGGGATCGGTTGCATGTACGGCCCCATGAGCCCCGACACGAAAGCCATCGGCAGGATGGCGGCGATCACGGTGAACGTCGCGAGAATGGTCGGATTCCCCACCTCGTCGACCGCAACGACCGCCGCTTCGTCTGCGTGTCGCCGCCCCATCCCCAGGTGCCTCGCGATATTCTCCACCACCACGATGGCGTCGTCCACGAGAATGCCGATCGCAAAGACGAGGGCGAACAGCGTAATGCGGTTCAATGTGTAGCCGTACAGGCGATAGACGAGCAACGTGAGTGCAAGCGTGACGGGTACGGCGACGAGCACCACCACCGCTTCGCGCCATCCCAACGCCCACCACACCAACAACACGACCCCGATCGTCGCGACGAGAATATGGAATAACAATTCCTGCGACTTTTCGGTCGCTGTCTCTCCGTAGTCCCTGGTGACGGTGACGCGAACGTCTTCCGCAATGACTCGACCCTTCAAGTGTTCCACGCGCTCTATCACGCGGTGCGCGATCGTGGCAGCATTCTTCCCCTCGCGCTTCGCAATCGCGATCGTCACTGCCGGCTCAAAATCGGCACCGCGGCCACCACCCGCCAAAAAGCTCACATAGCTCTCGGGTTCGGCGGGCCCATCCGAGATCGTCGCCACGTCCCGCAAGAGAATAGGCCGCCCGTCCATCACACCGACGACCACCGTCTCCACCTGTTCCATCCGGCGCAGCAGATGCCCGATGCGGACCGGCACGGCGCGGTTTTGTACCAGCAAGTCGCCTGCGGGCAGTTCGGTGTTGGCCACGCCCAGCGCCTGCAGCACGACAGCGGCTGACAACCCGCGCGACGCCAGGGCCTGTGGATCCACGATCACCGACAGTTCACGCGGTGCTCCGCCGATGACCCAGATTTCGGCGACGTCGGGAATGCGCTTCAGCTCCGCCGCGAGTTCTCCGGCCTGCTGCCGGAGCAGGTACCCATCGCCCGCGTCGGCTCCGCCCGACAACGTGATCGTGAGAATCGGGACCTCATTGATCCCGTGCAATGTGACCAAGGGCGGTGTCGCGCCCGGCGGTGTCTTGTTAGCGTTGGCGAGGAGTTTGCCGTACAGGCGCGTCAGCGCCAGTTCCGGTTCGGTCCCCACGTCATAGCGGGCCGTGATCAAAGCACCATCTTTCTGCGCCACACTGTAGACGTAATCGATGTTGGGAATCTCCCAGATCACCCTTTCGAGTGGCTCGACGACGCGGCGCTCCACTTCCTTGGGCGTCGCACCGGGCAACCCCACGGCAACATCGATCATGGGCACGCGAATCTGTGGTTCTTCTTCGCGCGGCGTCGTGAGGAGGCCACCAAGGCCGGCCACCAGCGACGCGCCCACCAACAGCGGCGTGAGCTTCGAGTTCAGAAACTTTTGGGCGATGGAGCCCGAGAACCCGGTCCTCACAGGACGATTCTCTCGCCAGCGACAAGACCACTCAACACCTCAACGCGTGTCGGCCCCGATTCCGGGACGGCCACACCGGGGATGACGCGTCCAAGCCGCACCCACCGCAGCACGGGTCCACTTGCCGTGACGACCCGCACGCCTGTCAGTTGACCGCGACGAACGACGGCATCAGCCGGGATAGCAATGGTCTCTTTCGGTGCGCCCGGAACGAGTGCTGTCACCGCAACCCCCGTGGGCCAATCTGTCGGCAAGGCCACGCGCACCTCGACGGTCCGCGTCTTGGGATCTGCACCGGCGGCGACCGCGCGCACGGGCGCATTGTGGGTCCATCCGTCGGCCGCGGTCACGCGCACCACCGATCCATTGTGCAACCTGGTAGCGAGATCGTTCGGAACGGCGAGCAGCGCTTCACGGGCGCCGATGCCCTCGATCACCAACAACGGCATCCCCGGCGCAGCAAGGTCACCCACATTCACCGACCGTTGCACGACGGCGCCTGCAAAGGGTGCGCGAATGACCGCGTATCGGTCGGCTGCCTCGACCTCCGCCAAGGATGCCTCCGCCATGGCCAACTGCGATGCCGTCTGCGTCAGCTGCAGGTGCGCCTGATCGCGCTGCACGCGGGCCACCGCATCCTGGTGATACAACGTGTCCATGCGCGCCGCGTGTCGTTCGGCCTCAGCGTGCGCCGCCCGGGCGACACGTACAGCCGCATCCACTCTCGCCCGGTTGACCGCGATGTCATCGACGCCCAGGCGAACCAGGACTTGTCCGGCGCGCACCCGCGACCCGACTTCGGCATCGACCGACGTCACACGCGCCATCATCCGGGTGGACACCGAAGCACGTTGCACACCCTGAACGGTTCCGTGCACCGGGAGCAACGCCGGGAGTGACTCAGCCATGATGGTCATCGTTGCACCAACTTCACGGGGCGACGCAGTCTCGCCTTCCTCTGAATGCCCACATGCCGCGGTGGCCAAGACAGTTACCGCGCCTACGATCAATCGTTTCATTGGTCAAACACTCCGTACGCAAAGTCCAATGCCGCGCGCGCCACGAACAGATCCCGGCGGGCGGCGAGGAGGTTCAGATGCGCGGCCGTCGTCGCCGCCTCAACATCGAGTAATTCGGTAATGGGAGACTGGCCCTGCTGGTAGCGGAGTTCCGCTTGCGCGAGCGCCGCGTTGGCTTCGTCCCTGACTGCAGCTGCCACTTCGACGCGTTCCTCAGCGGCCGTCAGGTAGCGATGCGCCGATGTGACTTCCAACGCCGCGCGGCTTCGCGTCGCTTCGAGTTGCGCAACGGCAGCCGCACGCTGTGCTTGCGCTTCTTTCACCGCGCCGACCCCACCCAGACCCTGCAACACATTCCACTTGACCATGAACCCAACCGTCCAATCACCGCTGCCGGTGGCCCATGGCGTGGACTGCGCGTGATGGGCCAGGGAACCGAACAACGCTATTGAAGGGAGGTTCTTGCCCCACGCGCTCCGCACCCCCGCGGCGGCCGCATCAGCACCGAACGCCACTGCCGCCAGATCCGCGCGGTCCTCCAGCGAACAGGTCGCGCCCTCCCCCGCGCAGTCAGCCGTGAACGGCCCAGTCAACGAATCGATCAGACTCAGTGCGTCGCCGAGCTCCAACCCGATGAGCGTGGCTAGACCATCCAGAGCGTTCGCCGCCTGCGCCTCGGAGGCGAGACGTCGCGTTTCGATTTCGCCGGCGCGTACGCGGGCAAGACGGGCATCGAGGCCGGTGACAAGCCCCTGATCGCGCAACGCTTCAGCACGAGCGACGTGCGCGCGGGCGGCAGCAACCGCCGCCGCCAAGGCTTCCACCTGGCGCGCCGCGAGCTGCGCGGACCAGTACGCCTCGACCACCCGGTATACGGTGGCTCCCGTCATTCGTCGGGCCTGCGCTGCCTGCGCGTCAGCCATCCGGCTGGCCGCCGAATGCCCGAACAGCCCCTCGGGAACGAAGAGCGGCATGGTGATCGTGGCCGACGACGTGAACCCACCGTACGGATCCGGACGATTGAGCGCGTCGAGCTGGAGATCGCTACCCTGGAAGTTGTCCTGTCGCAACTTGATCCCGAACACGCCTACCGGATCGGTCGTGCGGACACCTTCCAAGCCAAGCTCGACCGATGGCAGAAACGCCTGGGTCGCTACGAGCCGGGCCTGAGCGGCCGCAGTGGCCTGCGCACGCACCGCGAGGAGATCGGAGTTGGTGACGAGGGCGCGGTCGATGGCTTCGTCTAGCGACAACGCGAGCGTGTCGCCCGGCCCGGGTGACACCTGGACCGCCGCCGCTAATAATAGCTGCATAGCTATAGTCATATATCCAAGCTCAAATAAAAAGCCATCATAGGTCGCAGGTGCGAATGCACTCCAGGATGTGCCGCACCTTTGGCTCCACGACTTCGTAGTACACATGCACCCCTTCCCGCTCAGCCTCGACGATTCTGTACTGACGCAGCCGGGCCAGGTGCTGCGAGACGATCGCTTGCTCCATCCCGAGGGCATCCTGCACGTCGGTCACGGTCTTCGGGGCCTCTTCCAGCACCTCGAGGATCTTCAAGCGGTCGGGATGACCGAGGACCCGAATGGCGTCGGCCGCTCGTCTCAGGTGCGAGGCCCCGAGGGCCCGCACCATCCTGGGTTTCGTTCTAGGCATCGCGCAATAGAATAATAGCTATTAGTATATGTGTCAACCCCTCCTGTCAAGCGCGTGTCGCGTAGCGCCGAGTGGACGCTGCAACGTCCGAATCCAGGGCGCGCACGGACCCCATCCGCAACAACTACCACTCCAGGTCCATGACCCAGATGTCGCTCTCGTACTCCGCGATGGCGAGATAGATGTGGCCGTCCGGTCCGACCTCGAAGGAAAAGAGGTTCGCCCACAGTGTGTCATCGTCATTCACAATCACCGGATAAGGCTTCATCGTCATTCACAATCACCGGATAAGGCTCGGCGCCAGACATCGGAAACGCCCAGATCCCCTGCACGCCGTCAATGGTCACCACGTAGGCATAGACCAGAGAGCCATCAGTCGAGAACTGCGCTCGGTCGACGAGCGCCACCGTCTCGGACTCGAACTCGCGCACCACCTGCCCCGACCTCGAAAGCACCCAGACCCGACTCTGGGGGTCCTCTGAGCAGAGGATCCGCTGCGCATCGGGAGACCAATCGCCCCATCGGCACACAACATCGGCGATCGCGACCGGGTCGTTCCAATCACCTCCTTCCTCCCGCTGCGACACCGCGAGCCCCACCGAGTCGGAGTACAAAAGCATTTCCATCCCCGATGGCGACCACGCCCACGGTTGCCACGTACCCCATTCCGTGTCTTTGAACGTCCGGATCCCCCCGGAGCCGTCCGCCGAGATCAGCCCGATCGATGATCGTCGATCCCAGCCCGCGAACCCCGGCGTATCGAGAATGCGTTCGTCATCCGGTCGCATTCCGATCGGCAGGATCGCCGTCACACTCAACTCCGACCCGTCGGCCGACCACTCGCGCAGGAAGTTGTCGCTCGGGTCCGAGGTCAGCTGCGTGCGTTCGCTCCCATCCCGCCGCATCTTGAATACATCGTGGTTGCCGTTGATGTGGCTGTCGAAGGCGATCCACTCGTTATCGGGCGAAATCTGGATGCGCTAGATCAACTCCGTGCCACTGGTAATCCGCTGACC
>CAMYLY010000017.1 GCA_947259405.1 uncultured Gemmatimonadales bacterium
CGGGAGGCGGCAAGAGTACGATCGTCAACCTGATCGCGCGGTTCTATGACGCGACAGGTGGTGCGGTGCGCATCGATGGCGTCGACCTCCGGCAGGTGGATCTGGATGCGTACCGGAGGCAGGTCGGCATCGTACTGCAGGATCCGTATCTGTTTCACGGTACGGTCTTGAGCAACATCCGGTACGGGACGCCGCAGGCGTCGTTCGAGGACGTGATCGCTGCCGCGAAGGCCGCGAATGCGCACGACTTCGTCTGCAAGCTCCCCCACGGGTACGACACGGTGGTGGGAGAGCGGGGCCAGTCGCTGTCGGGTGGGGAATGCCAACGGGTTTCGATCGCGCGTGCGATCCTGCACGACCCGCGGGTGCTCATCCTCGATGAAGCAACGAGCTCGGTTGATACGGAAACCGAGCGTAAGATCCAGGAGGCGATGGATCGCCTCGTCACGGGGCGCACGGTGTTTGCGATCGCGCACCGCCTATCGACGTTGCGGAAAGCCTCACGGCTGTTCGTCATCGAAGACGGGAAGTTGGTGGAGCACGGGACGCATGCCGAGCTGCTTCGCCGGCAAAACGGAAAGTACCGGACGCTGTATGAGTTACAACAGGAGTTGGCGTGAGGAGGTCGGAGGGCGTAGAGCGAAGAACAACGAACCTGCGCTCTTCGACCGACGCCCGTGCCCTAGAAAGGAGGAACTATGAAACCAACAGTGTACGTCGAATCACTGAAGCTCTTGGAACGCGAGGATCTCGGAATCGCCCGTGGGCGACTCACGTCCGATCTACGATTGGAGCGTCGAGCCGATGGCCGACTGGTCGCGGTTCGGGGGGATGACGTGCGTGCCGTGACGGTCCGGCGCCTGTTTCCCTGGTCACAACCGGGTCAGTACATCTCGCTTCGCGATGATGAGGAGAACGAGGTGGCGCTGGTCCGTCGCGTGGCCGACCTGGATGTGGATTCGGCCCGGATGCTCGAGGTCGCTCTTGCCGAGGCGGGCTTCGTCCTCGAGATCACACGAATCATCGACATCGATGAGGAGATCGAGATCCGAAATTGGAGCGTTCAGACCAGACAAGGGTCCCGGACCTTCCAAACCAAGCTCGATGACTGGCCGCGTGAGCTACCAGGCGGGGGGGTTCTCGTGCAGGACGTCAGTGGAGACCTGTACGTCGTCCCTGAACCCGACGCCCTCGACTCGGCGAGCCAGAAGCTGCTGTGGGCGTATGTGGATTAGTGGGTGGTGCGCGGTAAGCAGTGGGCTGGGTCGAGCTCACTGCTCACCGCGCACCGCTCACTGCTGCACCACCGGTATCGTGATCTCTATCTCACCCCAGGTGAGAAATAGAATCGCCGTGCGACCGGAGCCACCGACCTGGATATCGAGCGTCTCCGATGGTGGTCGTGCCCGCTCGACGGTGACACTAGACCGGCCTACCTCACGATCTGCGATCGAGCCCGCGAGGTCTTCGAATCCCGGGTCGGGGACCCGAATGACTTGCAGCAGCCATTTGCCAGGCTGCGGCGTGACGTAGAGGGTGTAACTGCCCGACCCAACCCGAACCCCGGCGATATCCAGTAACGCAGTCGTGTGCAACACCGGGGCGGCCTGACCGACGGATCTCCAGCTCGAAGCGGCGCTCTGTGCGATCACGGGAAGCCGCTGATAGCAGATCTTCACTGGGAAGGAGCCGATTTCGAAGGCGACCGAATCGAGAGCCGTCACCTCGCGGTCAGGGTTGGTGAGGCACGCCTGCCCCTGTGACCGAGATGGAGTGGATATGGCAACCGCGCCGAGCGCCACCAGGGTGGTGATCGGTTGCCTCATGCGTGTTCCTCTGGTGATGGCACTCACACGTAGCAATGTAATCTCCATCACATTTGCTGCGGTGCGGCGCAAATCCTGCAGCCTGAGGCCATGTGATTGCTAGAAAGCATTATCTTGTTCCTTCGATGGCCATGCGCCGCCCGACCGCTTTTGACCGTCGTCCGCTGAAGCTGGGGAGCCGCCCGTTTCTGGGCAGCCTCCGGACTGACGGCTATACCCTCGTCGAGATGTCTGTGGTCCTCGTTGCGCTCGCGGTTCTTGCCAGCGCGGCCATCGTCCGGATGAGCCCAGGCCTGGAATCCTCACGCATCCGGCGCGCTGCGTCCATCGTGGCGACGGACCTCCGCTACGCGCAGGCAATGGCCGCCAGGCAACGTGCACCCGTGGTCATTGTCATCCAGCCGTCGGTGAGAGCCTATCTCATCCGCGATCGCGCTGGCACGGTCTTCCGGCAGCGGTTCCTCGGCCAGGATACCGACTATAAGGTGGCCACGTTGACCTCGAGCCCCAACAACTCGGTGGAGATCTTCCCCAACGGGGCATCGCAGCTGACCACGACGATTACGATTACCCTCGGCACCCGAACCCGCCAGATACGATTCAGCCGAGCTGGACACGTCCGTGTCATTGCCTAGACGCCCTCCGAGTGACGCTGGCGTGTCACTCATCGAGATCATGCTCGCGTTGACCATCCTGGCGACGGCGTTGCTCACCATGGGTGGACTCATGTTCCAGGTCTCACGGCATACGCGAGAATCGGCCATCGTCGGGTATCGCAGTGCGGCAGCCACGAGCGCCGCCGCTTGGGTGCAGGCGTTGCCATGGGATAGTCTCAACGCGGCAGCCAGCTGCCAGTCGGATTCCATCGGGCAGTTCTTCTATGATCGATGCCTCACCGTCGCGGACCTCTCGTCCAAGCTGAAGCGCGCCACGGTCGCGATTCAGCCAACGGGGGCCCTTACCGCGCGCCCAGACACGATCATCGTGGATCGTAACAAGCCGCGTCTCCTGTCCCCGCTCACGCCATGAATCGACGCGGTTTCACCATCATTGAGCTGATTGTCGGCATGAGCGTCTTGGCGCTCCTTGGAGTGGCGCTGACACGGATCCTTGTCAGTGATTCCCGGTTCGTGAGCCGGCAGGACGCGATGCTCACCGCTCGCCAAGTCAGTCGGGCAGGGATGAACGTCCTCGTGGCTGAGCTGCGCATGGTGTCCGACAGTGGGGTCGTCTCGGCCACCCCGGACAGTATCACGGTTCGGGTCCCGTACGCCTTCGGCATGGCGTGTCTCACGACGGGCGGGCTCACCTATGTCTCGATCGCCCCGCCGGATTCGCTCGCGTATGCGGCGGCCACGGCCGCTGGCGTCGCGTGGCGGACCGCAGCGGGTATGTACTCGCGGATAACGGGGATCACGGTGGGTGCGACAGCCGACTCCACGCAGTGCTCGACGGATGGAATCTCGATCGTCCCCGGCGGCGATGTTGTGACGCTCTCGCCTGCCACGACCATTCCCTCGGGTACGATTCTCTATCTCTACCAGGACCTGAGCTATCGATTCTCGAATTCTGTCGACTTGCCAGGGCGCATCGGGCTGTGGCGGCGTGCCGGCACGGGAGCCTACGAGGAACTCGTCGCGCCGTTTGATACCAGTTCCGGATTCGGATTCCTCCTGGGCGAGATGCTGATTCCCTCCGACACCGTTCCCAGCGATCTCGAGACGATTGGTGGGATTGAACTACGGCTCATCGGCGCGAGTGAAGCTCCGGCCCAGGGGTCGAGCGTGCCAACGACGTTCGACGTCGTCACCCGTATTCCGTTCCAGAATCGATGATGCCGATGCCCGCACGTCGCTGGCTTGGTGAGGAAGGGTTCGCGCTTCCGTTCACGATCTTTGTCATCGCGATCATCACCATGCTGTTGGCCGGCATCCTGGGCCGCGTACAGACGGACCGGCGCATCGCGGAGTCTGTGGGGGATGGGGTGGACGCGGTCTCGATTGCCCAGAGCGGACTCCAGACGTACCTGGCGACTGTCAATACCGACGCGTGCTTTGCCGCGATCCGCCCGCCGGAAGGCGACTCCGTGCGGGTCAACGTCGCCGGTGGATACGCCAACGTCATCGCGCACGTGCTTCGCGAACCAGCCGACACCACGAACGGGACATGGACGTATGTGGTGCGGTCCACAGGGTTCGTGATCGAGGCGACCGCTGGGAACGATCCGCTCGCGTCACACACGATCGCGCAGTTCGCCAACTGGCAACGTGGCACGATCGGCATGTCGGCGGCGTTCACGGCGGCGAATGGCATCGCCGGGGGGTCGACCGGCACCGGCGAGTTCCGCGGTGTGGATCAGGCTGCCGCTGGATGTCAGCTTCCGGACATCACAGCGATGCGCGTATCCGGCGCCAACCCCGCTCCGCCACACACGACCACCGGCTCCTCGCCGAACATCGATGCATCTGGCTTACCACTCGACGTGGCAAACGGCACCGGCATCGACTGGGCATCCACGATTGGTGGGGGGATCATTCCCGACTACACGACGATCCAGCCTTGGGACGCGAGCTATCCCGTGATGCTCGTGACCGGCAACACGACGTTCAACGCAGCGAGTACGGTGGTCTACGGCACGCTCATCGTTACGGGTGATTTGGAGATAACCGGGACAAACTGGCAGTTCTATGGCGTGGTCTTGGTGGGTGGGGAAATCGACTTCGATAACACGGACGCCCGCTTTGACGGGATCGTGATCAGCGGTCTCAATGCCCAGACCGGTCCCGCACCACCCCTTGGGGACCTCGACGCCGGGTACGTGGATATGGATTTCGACTCGGACTACGTCCGGCGCGCGATGCAATCGTTCGCGGGGTTCGTGCCGATCGAGAACGCATGGGCGGATAACTGGGCGACATATTAGTGGGCGGTGAGTGGTGATTCGAGTGCTTCCTTCGAACGGGGGTTCTGATGCTGGATTTCCTGAAGAAGATCTTCCGGTTCAAGACCAAGGAGTTGGAAGCCAACTTGCAGCCCGCGCCAGGTTCGTCGCATGGCGGTAGGGCCGAAGTGGAAGTCGAGTTCTGGAGTGATGGTGAGATGCAGATCGAGGCGTCCGTCAAGCATTCCGGACTCCCCGACGGCACAAAGCTGGATGTGAACTGCGGCGGGCGCACGGTGGCGACTTTGACGGTGATGGGAGGGTATGCCAAGCAGATGGTAAAACCGTCGCCGATGAGCCAACCCCCTGCAATCGATGTTGGTGATCAAGCCGACATGAGCAGCAACGGAACCGTCATCTACAGCGGCACGTTTCGACGCGACTAGCCTTCCCCCCGAACCGCAGGAGTATTGCTCTCATGGCCAGTAGTAACCGCGATATTGAAAAGGACTATTCGACATCGGAGTTCGTCGCCAAGCTACGTAGGCTCGCCGACGCGCTCGAACAGGGCGAGAACTTCGAGATCCAAATTGCGGGCGAGCGCATCTACGTCCCGGATCGCGCCAAGTGTAACATCGAGCACGAGCGCGATGGGTCGTCCGAGGAAATCGAGTTTCAGGTCAAATGGAGCAGCGAATAACCGGCACCTCGGTCGGCCTCAGTTCCGTGGTCTGACGAAATACCCCGCGACACGCCACTCCCCGTCCTCCAGCATCGGGACGACGGTCTCGAGCACCTTCCCTTGAGCCGTGTCCGTTGCGTACGCCAGCACGACGTACTCGCCCTCCGGCATGTTCGGCAGCGTTGTCAGGAACTGGGATTGGACCAACTCCCGTTCGCCGAACGGTTCGAAGGGACCACGGGCCTGGCGAATGGTCGGGCCCCATTCATCCTTGGGCATGGCCTGCTGGATCACGGTCGCGGCTGTTTCCCAGCTCGAGTCGTACTGCCCGTCGTCGAGCAAGGCCAGCCATCCCTCGGCGACTTCTATCGCCGCTCCGATCTTCGCCTGCTCCTCCTGAGCCACGGCAAGTGTGGTCGCCATTGCGGTGAGGAGGACGATAAACTGTGCCACTCTCCGCGCACGTCCGGCTCGAACCCTGAGCATTGTCATGCAATCTCCAGTTTCACGGCGTTGCCGAATACGAGAATCTCGGCAGCTCCGCCCATGACATAGGACGTCGTGAAGCGGACATCGGTGACGGCATCCGCACCGAGTGCTGCCGCCTGTGTGGTCATGCGGCCAGTGGCCTGTTCCCTGGCCTGGGCCATCATCCGGGTGTACTCCTCGATCTCGCCGCCCACGATGTTCTTCAGCACGGCGACAATGTCCTTGCCGAGATGACGCGCGCGAATGGTGTTTCCACGAACCAGCCCGAGGGTCTCGCTGACGCGCTGGCCCGCGACGCTTGCGGCCGGTGTGATGATCATCTGGTCACGTCCTTGTACGGGTCTCTACGATGCATGAAGAGTTTCTCACGAGCGACGGATACGAGGAGGATCGCGCCACCAACGAAAACGGCCAGAATCGACCCTTTGATGTACCACGCTACATCGTCTTCGATGAAGAGTGCCTTGCCGGCCTCCCAGAGGCCGGTCGAGACCAAGACGATCGCGCCGATCGACAACAAGATCCATGCGACCCCTCGCTCCACCCGTCGGTAGACTGAATCCATGTAACCCTCCCAAATCTCGTCTGGTGGCGTCCTGAACGTCACCGAATCCGTCAATCCCTTCAATCTTTTGAGTCGCTCCCACTCCACATTGAACGCCGTGTCGGTCTGCAGCAGCCGTTCGAACTCTTTGCGCTCGTCGCCGGCCAGCTCTCCGTCCAGCGCGCGCATCAGGAGCAACTGCGCGCGTTCCGTCACAGTATCCCCTCGAGCTGCTTGGCCAGCGACCGCCGTGCCGAGAAGAGCCGAGACATCACCGTGCCGTTCGGCACGCCGAGCAGTGCGGCGATTTCCCGGTACTTGAGTCCCTCAAACTCCTTCAGGACAAAGATTTCCCTCTCCCGCTCGGGCAGCCGTGCGATCGCGACTTCCAGGCGCGCGCGGAGGTCGGCGACCTCGGCCTCCCGTGATGGGTCGGGTGGCCGCTGGCGCTCGACCAGCCACCCGCCGGAGCTTTCCAGCTTTTGCCGACGGCTCCGGCGGTCGCGAATCCAGTTGAATCCCAGCCGTCGCAGCACCTGGTACACCAACCCATAGAACGGCCGTTCCGGGTCGAGCGATCGGTGGTGCCGGAATACCCGGGCAAACGCTTCTTGGGACACGTCCAGCGCGTCGTCATGGGATCCAACCAGCCCAAGTGCGTGCCGATACGCTCGATGCATGTGGGTTGTCACCAGGGCCCCGAATGCCTCTCGGTCACCCCGCCGGGCCCGGATCATCAGCTCCCGCTCACTGGGCTCCGTCGCCATGTTCAAAGAGATAACACCTGAGGCGCGGTTCTATTCGCGCCCAACGTGCTGCGCTTATCGCCGCTTCTCGAACCAGAGGTTGAGCACCCGGCCGTTCGACACTCGCATACCGAACACGCGTCCAGCCTCGTCTCGCGAGAACACGAGGCGACGCACGAACGACGGGCCAGAAAACTCATCCTGGGCGACCGGCTTCAATGCAAACGGATCGTGGCGGCGGTGATGACCCGTCAGCGTGCCATCCTGAATCTCGAACCGGTACGTTGTCTCGAGTTCAGGACTGTAGTACTCGCCAACGTAGGTTTGAAGTGCCGCCGGAGTGATGCTCGGCGGTTCCGGCTCCTCGGCGTCCTCATTGGATTTGGCTTCCGAGGTGTCCTCGGCCTGCGGCGCCTCCAAATGGTCTCCTAACACCACCTCGACGAGCCGGTTTTGGGTGCGACGGTCGAAGCCCGCGAAGTTGCTCAACGTCACGAAGCCGACGTCGACGTCCGGGAAATAGGCGAGCCACGCCCGAAAACCTGCGCTGGATCCTGTGTGCTGAAGGCGCCGCAACCCTCGAAATGTCCCGACCGTGATACCGAACGCGTAGCTCAACGTGTCACCGTTGTTCAGCACGCCACGTTGCTGTATCTGTCGGAACGTGGCGTCGTCGCCCACGGTGTGATGGCTGAAGTTGCGAATCCATTTGGCGAGGTCGTCTACGGTCGAATAGACGCCGCCGGCGCCCTGGATCGTGCTGTTGTCGTACACTTGGACAAATGACCCATTCGACCGAGCGTACGATTCGGCGACTTTGGGAATGACCTGGCCGAACTCGGCCATGATGGTCGTGTTGTGCATTCCCAGCGGCTGGAAGACGTTCTGTTGCATCCATTCCGTGAAGGGTTGACCGGTCACGCGGCCGACGACCTCGGCCAGGAGCATGTACGCGGTATTGCAGTAGAGATACCGATCGCCTGGCGCGAAATTGAGCTCGCGCTGGCGCACCATGAGCCGTAACGCGTCTTCCTGCGCAATGCGGTCACCGCCCTGCCAGCCAGCCATCTGGAGCGCGTCGTAAATCTCTCGTAAGCCACTGATGTGATGAATCAGGTGACGGATCGTGACCCGACCACCGAGATCGGGGATTTCCGGCAGGTGTGCGTGGATGTCGTCATCCAGGGAGAGCTTGCCCTGCTGCGACAGGAACGCGATCGCGAACGCCGTGAACTGCTTGCTCACCGAGCCCAGGTCGTTTACCGTCGTGCGGGTCATGGGGAGTCCATGCTCGAGGTTCGCTGCTCCATACCCGCGGGCAAACACTACGTCGCCACCCTCGACGACGGCGACCACCACGCCCGGCACGTCGTTTCGATCGTAACTGTGCATGATCTCGTCGACACGGAAGCCGAATGCTGTGGGAGAGACCTGGGCGAGTGTCGGTCGTACGAAACTCGTGAGGAAGAGGAGGAGAAGAGCGGAGCGCGCCATGGATCAGTCCTCGAGGAAGCGAATCCGGGAAACCTGAGCGCCCGGCTGCCAGGACGCAATTGGCGCCTCGCGCGGATCTTCAGGCTGTCCCATATTGTACGCATCGCTTGTCATTGCTTCTCACTGGCATGAGGGAAACACGAATGGGACATCGGGTCCTCTTCATCGATGACGACGAAGCCTTGCTGAAGTCCGTCGGTGCCTACCTAGAAAAATCCGGGTACGAGGTTCACCTGGCCAGGACGGGTGAGGAGGGGTTACGGCTCTGGGCCAAGCATCGTCCCGAGGTCACCATCTGTGACCTTCGGATGCCGGGGATGTCAGGGATGGATGTGCTCGCCGGACTCAGGGCGGATCGGGCCGTCGTGCTCATGCTCACCGGGACCGATCAGACCGATGCGGCGGTGGAGGCCATGCGGCTCGGTGCCGAGAACTTCCTGACGAAGCCGATCGAGATGCCCCACCTCGTGCAGGCCATCGAGAAGGCCGCGGAGAAGGCGACACTGCACCGGGAGACCGTCCGGCTCAAGGCGATGGTGCCGAGCAAACAGGCAAGGCTCGCCCAAGTCGGTATCGCCGTCGTGCTCATCGTCTTGGCCATTCTTGCGGGTCAGGTGATTGGGCGCGGGCAGCGCGAGATCGAGCCGGCTCCCATTCCGATTCCCATCGACACGGTTCCCTGATGGCCCTGCCGCGACCACTGCGAGTCCAAGCGGGTGGACTAGTACGTGTCGTGAGCGTCGTCTCGTTCTCAGCGGCGGCGATGTTGTGGGCTCGGCCCGTGGCAGCTCAACGCGAGAATCCACAGGATCCTGATTGGACGGCGTATCACACGACGGAACGGGCGCATGCTTTGCTCGAGGGATGGGCGACGACGTTTCCTAGCCTGACCAGACTGTATTCGATTGGTGAGACGCTCCGCGGGACGCCACTCATGGTGCTCGAAATCACGAACCACGACACGGGTTCACCGGAATCCAAGCCCGCGTACTACTATGATGGGAACATCCACGCTGGCGAGCTCACCGGGGCTGAGGTAGCGTTGCATTTCGCGTGGTACGTCCTGTCGAACTACGGGCGCGACCCGCGGGTGACCCACCTACTCGACACACGCACCCTGTACGTGCGGCCGAAGTTCAATCCGGACGGCGCGGACATCGCGCTCACGACTGAGCAGAACCTGCGCAGCACGCCGCGACCGTACGACCAAGACGGGGACGCGCTCCTGGACGAGGATCCGGGCAACGACCTGGACGGGGACGGCCATATCACCCAAATGCGGGTACCGAACTCGCGTGGTTTGTGGAAAGTCAGTCCGTCAGATCCCCGAACGATGGTCCGCCGTGAGGATGGGGAGGTCGAAGGACGATTCTACGACGTGTACTCCGAGGGCATCGACGACGATGGCGACGGGCGGTTCAACGAGGATGGCTTGGGTGGCATCGATATGAACCGCAACTTCCCGCGCAACTGGGGCATGGAGTTCGAACAGACTGGCGCCGGGCCGTTCCCGCTGTCGGAACCCGAAACGCGTGCGACCATCGAGTTCATCAACAGTCGCCGACACATCACCGGTGTATTCCACGGACACACCTCTGGTGGGTTCTTGTTTCGGCTGCCGTCGACGACGTCGTGGGACAGCTTCGACATGGCGGACCAGAATCTGATTCTCGAGATGTCTCGCAAGTACGAAACGACGACCGGTCAGGAGGCCATTCCCAGCTACAGCAATCCCCGCGTGCACCGGCATGGAACGCTCATTTCGTGGTCGTATTGGGACTTCGGTGTGGTGGGGTTCGTACCCGAGTTTTGGGGTGGCTTCGGACGGGACTACGACGAAGACGGCAATGTGAGTGAGGCGGAGCGGCACAGGTGGAACGACGTTGAGCTGAACGGTGGGGGCTTCGCCGACTGGACGAGCTACGATCATCCACAGCTTGGTCCGGTCGAAGTGGGTGGGTGGCGACGCAAGTTCACGGGGCAGAATCCACCGCCGCACCTCTTGAAGGGTGAGGTCGAACTCTACGTCCCGTGGATGCTGTGGTTGGCGGAGATCAGTCCTCGCATTGGCATCCAGCGTGTGGATGTCACGGCGGTCGAGGCCGGCGTGTTTCGCGTCCGAGGCGTGGTCGCAAACGAGGGCTACCTACCGACGTACATCACCCAGCGAGCCCTGCGGAATGAAACGGCGGTTCCCGTGCGGGTTATGGTGGAGCTGCATGACGTGGATTTGGTGAGTGGAGCCAGCCGCACCGTGCTCGGGCATCTCCTCGGGTCACGTGATGCACGAGGAGCGCGTGACCGGACGCAGGCGCAATTCGAATACGTCGTCCGGATTACGGGGAACGATCCACGGCTAACGGTAACCGCAGTGTCGGAAAAAGGTGGGACTGTACGCGAAGAGGTAAGGCTACGGCGCTGAACCCTGACCGCGCGAGGCGTTGTCTGTCCCGGAGCCGTTCTTTCGCTTCACAAGCACGAGTCCCGCTATCTCACTGTCCAGCGCAAGGTCGGTTTCCCCGACGCGAAGCACGCACTCAGGGCGCTGTTGCAGCACCGTCACCTCCGCGCCCGGAATCAGGCCGAATACGGCAAGGGAGTTCTGACGCGACTCGCGCGAGCCACCGATGCACATGACCGTCGCCGACGCACCTGTATCCAACTCCCCCGCCGTGGTCACGAGCTCGGGATGCGTTTCCTCGAGGCGTGCCCTCCGCCGGAAGAGGTTCCGAATCCATCGGACACCTGTGGGTCGCTCCGCGTACTCGTATTGGCAGTTGGGGCATCGAATCAACTGACAGTGTGCGCCAAGCGGGCACCCGTGGTGACACAGGGTATCCTGCTTATCGAACTCGAAGCCGCAGAACGGGCAGGTTAGATATTCAACCATTGTCCCACGTGATGGATCACGCCTCCGACGAAGAACGCGAATGGGAAGATGAATGCCGCCATGCTCCAGGCGACCTTCTGCCCGTGCTCCTTGGCGATCATGAGGAAGTTCGCGATGCATGGCATGAAGAGCGTGATCGTTACCATCGCCACCAAGATCTGGTGTGGCGAGAGAACCGCGTCGATCCCTGTGGCCGCATCGAGGATGTACACCGCGCCGAAGTCGCGTCTCATGAACCCGATCAAGAACGCGTTCGCCGTGTCTACCGGTAATCCCAACCATCCGCTTACGAGCGGTTCCCCGAGTCGTGCGATGCGGCCCAGGAGCGTCAGCTTGTCCAGGAGGAAGAGCAGGGCGGTCCCAGCCACGAAAATCGGGATTACCTCACGCAGGTACCACCCGATGCGACTGACGGTTTTCATGACGACGTTTGAGAGCTGCGGCCGTCGCATGGGGGGAATCTCGAGAATGAAGTCGCTCGCCTCTCCCGGTGTTACCCGAGCAGTGAGCCATCCGACCAAGACGAGAACGCCCAACACCACGCTGATCCAGACGAAGGCGCCGGCGGGCGACAGCGTGGCCATCATTGCAAGCAGAACCCCGAGTTGCGCTGAGCAGGGCACGGCCAACGCAAGGAGCATGGTCGTAACGATGCGCTCCTTGCGTGTCTCGAGGATACGCGTGGTCATCGTGGCCATCGTATCGCACCCGAGCCCCAGGATCATGGGAAGCACCGCCTTGCCGTTCAGTCCGATCCGGCGGAACGCGCGGTTCACGAGAATGGCCATGCGCGGGAAGTACCCCGAGTCTTCGAGGATGCTGAACGCAAAGAAGAACGTCGTCACGATGGGCAAGACGATGGCAAACGCGTAGCTCAGCGCCATGGTGATCGCGCCGTACTGGCCCACGAACAGATCGTGCAGGAACCGGAGGACATGCTGGAGCCAGCTCAGCCCCTCCGCGGGCATCGTGTAGTCTGGGACGATCACGTCCCGCGCGAGCGTACCAACGGTGAATTCCGAGACCGGTGTGATCGGCAGACCGACGTCCTGGCTGATTACTTCCGTGGCGTGCGTATGCGGGAAGCGAAAGATGCCGTCACTGAGACGAATCGCCAACGGATTGATACGCTGCTGGAAGACTCCGACCTCCAATCCATCGACGAGCGTCCCGGCTCCGAACAGTCCCACGAACCAGAAGACGGCACCGATCACCGCGGCAAGAACCAAGAGCCCACGGACCGGATGCATCGCCCAGAACCCGAGGCGCACGCGGAATGAGGCACTCTGCGGCTGTTCGATCCGATAGATGTCGGCAAGGATCTCGTTCACCCGTTCGAGTCGGGCGCGGTTGAGTGAGTAGTCCGTGTCATCATCCTGCCGCTCGATCGATGGCACGCGCGCGGGACGGGCGTGCTGCACCGCTGTCACCAATGCGTCGAGGCCGCGTTGGGTTGGTGCGACCGTTTCGATCACCGGGATTCCGAGCACTCCGCTCAAGCGCTCCGTGTCGATGACACCACCCCGCTCCTCCAACTCGTCGAGCATGTTCACCGCGAGCACCATCGGCCGACCCAGCTCGGCCAGTTGCATGGTCAGCAGCAGTGCGCGCCGGAGGTTCTTGGCGTCTGCGACCTGGACGATCGTGGCGTCCGCGTTCTCATCGATGAGCCGCCGTGTCACCCGCGCGTCATCGCTGTGTGGTGTGAGGTCGTTGATGCCGGGCGTATCGATCACGTCGCGACGCCGACCATTGAAACGGGCACCCGCCCGTACCACCTCGACGGTCGTCCCCGGATAGTTGGAGACGGTGACGTAACGATTCGTGAGATTGCGGAAGAGGAGGCTCTTGCCGACGTTGGGATTGCCAACCAGGAGGACGTGCGGAGCCGACCCCTCAGCCTGGCGGGAGGAGGGGCGTTCAGCTGACACCGGGGAAGAGTCGACGAACGTCACGCTCTAATCCTTAATAGCGCGGCTCCGATGCTGCCTGAAGACTTTGTGAAGGCACCCATAAGGCGTAACTGCCGCACACCTTGATACCTCCTAATAGCTGTAATGCTCCGGTTTGTACGGTCCGTCGACTGACACCCCGATGTAGTCAGCCTGGGCTTCGGTGAGGCGTGTCAGCTGCGCACCGAGGTGGTCGAGGTGCAGCCGGGCGACCTCCTCGTCGAGCTCCTTCGGCAGCCGGTATACTTTCTTCTCGTATCTTTCAGGTTTCGTCGCTAGTTCGATTTGTGCCAGCACCTGGTTGGAGAACGACGTCGACATCACGAAGCTGGGATGACCCGTCGCGCAGCCCAGGTTCAGCAGGCGTCCTTCAGCGAGCATCAGGATGCTGTGACCGTCAGCGAAACGCCACTCGTCGTATTGTGGCTTGACGGTGTGGCGTTCGACCCCGTGCTTCTTGAGGCCTGCGACGTCGATCTCGTTGTCGAAGTGCCCGATGTTACCCACGATGGCCTTGTCCTTCATGCGCGCCATCATTTCGTATGTGATCACGTCGCGGTTGCCCGTTGCGGTGATAAAGATGTCGGCGGTTTCAACCAGGTTCTCGAGCGTGTTGACCTCGTAGCCCTCCATCGTTGCCTGCAGGGCGCAGATGGGGTCGATCTCCGTTACGATCACACGCGCGCCCTGCCCCTTCAGAGACTGCGCACATCCTTTCCCGACCTCACCGTACCCCAGCACGACAGCGACCTTTCCGCCAATCATGACATCTGTTGCTCGATTGATCCCGTCAATCAACGAGTGCCTGCACCCATAGATGTTGTCGAACTTGTGCTTAGTAACGGAATCGTTGACGTTGATCGCCGGGAAGAGCAGCGTACCTGCCGCTTCCATTTGCGCTAGGCGCAGGACTCCGGTCGTGGTTTCTTCGGATACGCCTTGTATTCCTGCCGCAACGCGGTTCCAACGCTTGGGGTCTTTCGCGAGTTCGTCTCGCAGCAAGTCCAGGATCACACCCCATTCTTCCGGATCGTTGTCGGCGTCAAACGTCGGCACCGCCCCCGCGTCCTCGAATTCCTTCCCACGATGGACGAGCAATGTGGCATCGCCCCCATCGTCGACGATGAGGTCCGGACCGCTTCCGTCAGGCCACATCAACGCCTCACTCGTGCACCACCAATACTCGGGAAGGGTCTCGCCCTTCCAGGCGTAGACCGGTGTGCCGGTTGGGCGGTCGACCGTGCCTTCGGGGCCCACGACGGCCGCCGCCGCCGCGTGATCCTGCGTGGAGAAGATGTTGCAGCTGACCCACCGTACGTCCGCGCCGAGATCGACGAGCGTCTCAATCAAGACGGCGGTCTGGACGGTCATGTGGAGGCTGCCCATGACCTTCTTCCCGGCCAGCGGCTTCTCGCCGGCATACTTGCGCCGTAGCGACATGAGACCGGGCATCTCGTGCTCGGCCAGCCGGATCTCCTTCCGGCCCAACTCGGCAAGGGTGATGTCGGCGATCTTATACGGTGCGCGTCCTACCTCTCGCGCGGCGTCAAATGCATGAACGTTCGGGCGTACCGCTGTGCTCATCGTGCTCACTCCTTTGTTCTTGCCATGACGGCAAACAGGTTTGGACCTTTGGCGTCAGGGGCTGGTGGTAAAATAGTCCATCGAAACCGTTCGAATCCCGCCCCTTCCAGATGCTCCACGATCTGTTCTTCAGAGAACCCCATCCACACATGCCCCATCTCTCTCCGGTATTCCTCGCGGTCGTGCGGCACCATGTCGACGACCAACAGGTGACCGCCAGGACGCAGGCATCGCGCGGCCTCCGCGATCGCGCCTTGTGGACGATCAATGTGGTGCAGCACGAGCATGAGGGTCGCCGCATCCACTGAATCGTCGTCGAGCGGTAACGACTCCAACTCCCCCACGCGAAGATCGACGTTGGTGAACCGTTGCACACGTCGATTCGCCAGCTCGAGCATGGCGCGGGATGTGTCGACACCGACGACGGTGTGCACCGCCGGGGCGAGCATCTCCGTCACGGTGCCGGTGCCGCAGCCCAGGTCGACCACGCGCCACGTCGACGGGATGAATCCCAACAGTGCCTGAGCGTGAAACCAGGTTCCGAACAGCTCGTCGCGCAGCGCATCCCACCGGTCGCCGCTGGCATCGAAGAATTCTCGAGACCGCGACCTATTGCGTGCAACGACGGTCCGAAGGCGCTCCCGGTCGGCGCGTCCAACGTCGCTCTTCTCGACCTCGGCGCGCGTCAGCGACCACAACTGCTGTGCGGCCGGGTCGAGGTTCGACACCGTGCTGTGATACGGGCGCCGCGTGCCGTCCGCACGCGAATCCACCCATCCACGGTCCGCCAACGTCTTCAGATGCCGGCTCACCGTCGACTGCGGCAGTTGCAGCACGTCGCAGAGATCCGAAACCGTGAGCTCCCCCTGATCCAGGAGGAACAGGAGACGGCAACGGACGCGCTCCGAAAGCGCGTCCATATAGTCCAGAATCGGGGCAGTGACGGTCATATATCGCTCAATCCGGATTAAAGGATATACAACTAGTGGGCTGGGCGCAAGCCGGCGTGCAGGGTCTGGGTTTCGAGGTTCCCTGTCGGCGGAGTGCCCGCCGGTGGCTCGGGCTCGAGGGGTGGCGTTCGCTGCGAGGAGGGCCCCTTGCTCAGGGCGCGCCGTCGTGCGATGCTCCGTCATTCCCCTCTCTCGTTGGAGTATCGGATGGGTCTGTGGACCAAATGCATGAAGTGTGGGAAGTGGAAGGAGATGCCGTCCAACCCGTCGGCAGGTGGGCAGTTCCCCACCGGTATGATGCTCACTGCGGATTCGCCACCCGGTGAATTGTGTACGTGCGACAGTGAGGCGGAGAAAGGCGACGCCACAACGTCGTGATGAGCGGTGGCCTCCGTCCCCGCCGTAGAATCCTCAGGACGGTCGGGGTGCGGACATCGCTCCATGTGCAGGGCCCCGGTTCGGTCAGCTGACCGGTGTCTTTCCCGTCTGCCTCAGCTGAAGCTCACAGCCCCACCGATCAAGCATCGACGCTGGTTTGGACCTCGGCTCTCGCGATTGCTTGATTCACCTAGCAGACCCACATTATCGGGCCTATGACGAAACATGCCGCATCCTCGACGCGAACCGGACTGGACTGGATCGATGATCTCTCTGACGGGCAATGCATGGAGATCTTCTGGCTCTACGTCGATCCGCCAGAACCGTTTCTCGAAGGCCACCCTCCGGCACTTTTGGGCCAAGCCATGCGCTACGCATTGAAGCAGGTCGCCGCCAGCGAGGAGTCGAGATCGTGATCGATGCCAAGGTTGACGACAAACTGCTCGAAACGGCCCACAAGAGCTACGATCGGTGTTGTAAGTCCCCAGACTTCTTCAACGAGTTCTATGCGCTGTTCCTGGGCAAGAACCCCGCGATTCCCCCCCTATTCGCCGACACGGATTTCGAGCGGCAGAACCAGCTTCTCCGCCACGCGATCGGGTTGCTGATGTTGTATTACCGGCGCCGAGAGAGCGCGCTGCTGCGACGTATCGCTCACCGGCACGGCCCCGACGATCTCCAGGTTCAGGGGGACCTCTATCCCGTATGGGTCGATTGCCTCATTGAGTCGGTCAAGCGGCACGACACCGAGTTTGGGCCAGAGGTCGAACGCGCTTGGCGGACGGTGATTGCACCCGGTGTGGCGTTCGTGAGACGGGGCGAGTGACCCCCGGCACGTGCCCATGAGCGCCGGACCCGTATATTAGGTTTCCCATGGTCCCGAGCATTCCCCCCCTCCCAGATGACCGCCGGTACCGCGTGTAATCGTTGCGGCGCCACCGTCGAGAGCGGTGCGCGCTTCTGCATGAGCTGCGGAAGCGAGGTCGTCCGTCCGTCGGCGCCGACGCTTGCGACGCCGGCTTCGGCCGCTGACCGTGGTGCCGCGGACCATTACCAGCAAGAACTGATTGGTGAACTGCGGCGGGCCACCCTCGGCGAATACGAGGTATTGACGCTCTTGGGTCAGGGTGGCATGGCGTCAGTCTACTTGGCCCACGACATCCAACTCGATCGCAAAGTGGCGATCAAGGTGATGTCACCAGCGCTCTTGAGCGGCCCGGGCATGGTCGATCGCTTCAAACTCGAAGCGCGGACAGCCGCGAAACTCAGCCACCCGCACATCATTCCGATCTTTGCCGTCAAAGAGGTGGGCAAGCTCCTGTTCTTCGTGATGAAGTTCGTAGAGGGCCGGCCGCTCGATTCGATCATCGAGGAACTGCAGAAGCTGCCGCTACCCATGGTGATGACGATCCTGACCAAAGTGGGAGAGGCGCTGGGCTACGCGCACCGCAACGGCGTCGTGCACCGCGATATCAAGCCGGCCAACATCATGATCGATGTCGAGGGTCTGCCCGTAGTCACCGATTTTGGGATCGCCAAGGTGTCGGACCAGCAGGGACTCACTATGACGGGGGCCACCATCGGCACTCCGACGTACATGAGTCCCGAGCAATGTGCATCCGGCAAGATCACGGGCGCGTCCGATCAATACTCGCTCGGGATCGTCGTCTATGAGATGCTCACCGGCACCGCGCCGTTCCGCGCCGACTCGCTCATGACGATCATGCACATGCACTGTCATGACGAGCCGCCTCCGATCACGGAGCTCCGCGGCGACTGTCCACCGGCGCTGCGTGACGCCATTCTGCGCATGCTCGCGAAGGACCCCCCAGATCGCTGGGAGAGCATGGAAGGACTCGTGGCCGCGGTGGGTGGGGCGACAACGCTGGCGTACGACGATCCGATTCGGACGCAGCTCGTGGGCCTGGCCCTCGCCGGTGAGAGTCACAAGGCCATTGAGCGCATCAGCACGCCGCGCAGCCCCATGCCGCTCGCCGCCGGTGGCGGGACCGCCCTCGCAGGGAGGCACGCCCCGACGGCGGTCGACCGGCGGGGCGCTGCACGGGGAGCCTCTCCGAGTCGATCGAAAGCGTGGATCGGGGTGGCTGGGGTGCTCGTGGCCGGAGCGGCGATCACGCTTGGGGTCTGGCAGCCCTGGGCGAGTAACACCGCCGGCGTGGTTCCCGTAAGTGAGCCGGCCACACCGGTGGAGGCCGGGCCCAACAACCCGCTGGCCCCGGCGGTCGCACGGATCGTCGTGCAGCCCAATCAAACCACCCTGAGGCCAAATGGGACGCAGCGGCTGACCGCCCAGGCGTTCGATAGCGTTGGCACCCAGACCGATGCGAACGTGCAGTGGTCAAGCGATAATCCGTCTGTTGCCAGCGTCTCGCTGGACGGGGACGTCACGGCGTTGGCCGCTGGCTCGGCAACGATCACGGCCGTCGCAGGCGTCGCGTCGAGTGCTGCATCAGTGACCGTGTTGGCGCCCGCACCACCGGTACCCCCCGGAGGCAATCGTGCGACGGTGTCGGCCGTGCGCATTGCCGGCTTGCGAGACGAAGTTCCGGTGGGGACGTCATTCCGGCTGTCTGCGACGCCCGTCGACGCGGCCGGCGGCACATTGTCCGGGCGGAACGTGGTTTGGCAATCGAGCAACACCACGGTCGCGGTAGTGGATGGGGTCGGGCAGGTAACGGCGATGGCCGAAGGCTCCGCGAACATCACGGCTACGAGCGAAGCTCGATCGGCGTCGGTGTCGCTCGTGGTGACGCCGGAAGCAGTCGCAGCCGTGACGCTTCGTCCCGACCGGGTGGATCCGCTCGAGGTGGACCAGCGCGTCGCCCTCACGGCGAGGGCAACGAGCGCGGGAGGGCGGCCGCTGACGGATCGCCAGGAGCAATGGCAGTCGACCAACCCGGCAGTGGCCACCGTGCAGAACGGAGTCGTCCAGGCACGGGGCGCCGGTCAGGCCACGATTCGGGTGACGATCGAAGGTCGGAGCGCCCAAGTCGATATCACAGTACAGGCGGCGACTCCGGAGCCGCCCCCTGTCGTCGTGGATCCGGAACAGGCCGTCCGAAGTGCCGTGGGGTCCTACGCGCAGGCGCTGCAACTCCGGGATTTCCAAGCGCTCCGGCAGGTGTTCCCCACGCTGCCCACGGATCAGGAGAACACGTTGCGCGAATTCCTAGGGCCGCTCAGGGACCTCACCGTTCAGGTCAACGTGCAGCAGCTCAACGTTGCTGGAGACGTAGCCAACGTGGTCGCCCAGCAGCGCTATGAGTTCACGGATTCCGGGCGCAACCAGGTAGTCGAAGGCGCTCTCACACTTCTCCTGCGACGCGGCTCCGACGGCGTGTGGCGGATTACAGAGACGCGATGACGCGCAGGCAGTGGACGGGGCTGGCCTTTCTCATGGTGGGTTCCGTTGGGTGCTTCGGTGACCCACCGGCCATTGGGCCAGGTGATGTTGTGACGGTGCGCGTCTTCTCGTCGGACTCCGTGCTCGCGTTAGGCGATACGGTGAGCTTCAGTGCGCAGGGGTTGGATCTCACCGGAGCGTTCGTCGTCGGCAGACCGGCTACATGGGAGTCGGACGCTCCCAACGTGGCAACCGTGGACGACAACGGAAGCGTCGTGGGTGCTGGGGTGGGAAGCGCAACGATCACGGCGACCATCGACGGGGTCGTGGGCCAAGCAACCGCGACAGTCAGTCTGCCGCAAATTGCTGTCGGGGATTCGAGCCTCGTGTTTGCGGCGATCTTCGGCGACACTGACCCCGATTCCCAGGACGTCGCGGTCGCCAACCGGGGTCCGGGCTCGTTGACCGGTTTGACCATCGGTACGATTCAGTATGGCAGTGGGGGGTCAGGCTGGATCACCACGACGTTCGACGCGACGACCGCGCCCACCGTGGTGACGGTCCGCGCATCGTTGGGCGCTTTGCTCCCTGGGACCTACACGGCAATCGTGCCGGTGCAGGCGGCCGGGGCCGGAAACAGTCCGGTGAACGTCGACGTGACCTTCACGATCGTCGCTCCGCCGTCCGGCGCACCGGGGATGCTCGCTGTCATCGCCGAGCCAGGAGGGGCGACGGCGAATAGCGTGTTCACTACGCAGCCCGTCGTCGAGGTTCGTGATTCCGCCGGTGTGCGCGTGTTTGGCGCAACGGTGCCGATCACGGCTTCGATCACGTCGGGCGACGGCACGCTCATCGGAACCACAACGGTGATACCGGTCAATGGTCAAGCGACGTTCACCGATCTGCAAATCCGAGGTGTCCAGGCTGTCGGCGATACCGTGGGGTTTGGTGGCCATCGATTGGAGTTCACAGCCCCGGCGACGATGCCGGACACCTCGGTCTCCTTCAACGTGGCCGTGTCGTTCTCCTACAACGTCGAATACATGTTCGGCCTGACCTCGACCTCATGCCTCGCATGCCATTCGACGTTCAGTGACCCCGCCGTGCTGGTCAATCAGCCGCCAGCGCTGAACGTGACGGGCTGTGGAACGCTGGTGGTGCCGTCGAATTCGACGTCGAGTTTCCTCATGCAGAAGCTCGATAACACCCATTCGGGTGGTTGCGGCTCGGTTATGCCACCGGCAGGCGTGCTCTCCACGCGGCTCCGGAACATGGTCCGGAGTTGGATTGATGAGGGTGCAGTGGAAAACTAGCGGTGCTGCCGGCTTAGAATACCAACTCCAGTCCCGTCGTCCACACGAAGTCCGGTAACAGACCTGCATCGGTAACAGGGAGCAGCACGTTCGTCACGAGCACGGTTCCTTCCCGCAGTGAAAACTTCACGCCGCCGGATGCCGCCACGAGGTTCTGGCGCATGTTGCTGACCTGGCTCGTCTGAAGTTCCCGCTGGAAGGGAACATCGTAAATCGCGTTCCCCGGGAGCGTGATGCGATTGTCGCCCACCTGCCACTCCGAAATGAAATCGAACGCGAGGGTTGCCCAAGGGGTCATCAGATTGTCGAACCCGACCGTTGCCAGGATCGCGTCGTTCTGCAAATCGCCCGTGCGAACAAGGTAGCCACCGTTGAGGTGCGGGGAGAAGGAACCAAACTGCGCGGACACGATGCCGACGGCGCGACCGGAGAAGGCACCGCTTCCCAGCAACTCGGCTTCGTCCCCGGTCGGGAACCGCACGTCGGTGATGATGGCGGCGCCGAACTGCCGCGTCTGGACGACGTTGACCTTGAGTCGCCCCGCAACGTCCCCGATGCCCGTGGCCGATCCTTCGAGCGACGTGGCCGCGCGAAGAACCGGGCTACTGGGATCGCCCCCGAAGAAGTGGAGGGCATTGGGACCGAAAGGAGAGATCTGGGCTTCACTCGCTCCGCGAACCCTCGTACGGACGAATGGCACGGCGACGCTGAGGTCGACGAAGTCTGTCAGGCCGTATGTTGCGAAGACTGAAGTGACCAGGACGTTCACGTCGAGCTGTAACTGCACGGCGATGACATCATTCTCGAACTGCGGGTCGCCCAGCGTGCCGGCGTTGTCGACGTCCTCGTGGATGAATGTCAATCCGAGATTGTCGGTCGGTGTGCCATTGAGCGTGGTGTAGCTGAGCCCGTTCACGTTCGCGCCGATGAAGAACCGTCCGCGCCCCAGTGTCTGCGCTCGTTCGGCGAAGATGGGTCCTGCCGACGTGGACGTCCGTACGGGGAGGCCGTTGACAATCGCGAACGTCGCGCCGCTACTGGTCGCAGAGAGCGGAACCCGGGAGACGCTCTGCCCCACGGCATCCGCCAGGAATGAGATGATGGCAGAGTTGCCAGACGCGGCCGCCGGCAGGAAATGGTCACCATGACCGTTGGCTGCGCTGATGGAGCCGTCCAAACACAGAGGTTCCCCGCAGTCACCGAATGTGAAGAGCGATGACAACGAGTTACGGAGCCCTTGTGCGTGGAGTGCTCCTACGGGGAGGAGCACAAGGGCCAGAACGGGAGTGGCTTTCTTGAGCATCCGATAGAATATCTTCCCGTGCGGTGTCGAGCAATGCCTCGCGCAGGCTCCAGGGAACATCCATCTTGTGGTCATGATCGAGGGGCGCTCGGTGCACAAAATTCATGTCCTGTTCCTCGTCTTCGCGCTGGGGATTTCAGCCTGCACCTACGGTCCCCCGGAGTTGGGGAAGCGGGTCACGAACCACGTCGCACGCGGCGAGGATGCTCAATTCGCCTTTGCGGTGCGTCTCGCGTGGATGCGTCGCCCGACGGGCCTGTCGGCGTTCCCCGATGGCGGGCGGTGGAAGGTCCTGGCCGAGGCCGCTGCGGTGTACACATGCGACACCCTCTCACTCCGCACAACGCGCATCTGGAATGCTCCCCGTCCGGAGACGATTCGCGCCGGCTTTGAGCCCTGGATGGGGCCGTGGGACGCCGACGGCATCTATGTGAGTCTCCGCGGGTATCGGCGGCCGGGTCCGGATCACGCGACGTTGGAACGGTTCGATTATCTCATCGATGCCTCGCGTCGGGTGCGACCGGCCGGACCGGAGCAACCACGTGGGCCAGCCACGTCGCGACCGCAGCGCTGCGAAGAGCTGGTGATCGAGCTCGCCGAGAGCGACCATCTTGCCATCGTGGGACCAGCCGGCGGGCGCCCGCCGCCCATGCCGCCGCTCGTCGACAGTCTGTACGCTCGGCCGATTGCCGTCGATGCGGAGTTTCGACTGCGACGCGGCTTCGATTATTCCGAGTACTACGGGGTGCTGCGGTCAGCGCGGGATCTCGAGCGGCTATGGAATCAGCTCGTCCATGTGCGCGAGCCGATGCTGCCGGTGATCGGCACGCCGCGTCCGGACCCGCCCGCCGTGGATTTTACGACGACGGCTGTGCTGTGGTTCGCGGACCAGGGTGCCCGAGCGAGCTTCGTCGAATCGCTGGAGCTGGAACGGCCTGCCTCCGACACGATCCGCGTCGCCGTCACGGTCTTTCACTCGGACTTTGGGTCTCGGCGCCTCAACCTGTGGGCCATCCCACGCACGGCCTCGCCACTCGCGTTCGAGGTGAAGCACATCTATGAGGTCCGATCGCCGTAGGCGGCCCCAACTTGACAACGTTCGGCTGGTTCAGTCGCTTCAGTCTCGCAAATCGCGGTTCTCAGGAAGACGCTATGGGCACACACGTCCACGATATTCTCGTGGTCGGCGGTGGGGGTGCAGGTCTACGCGCCACGATTGCCATCAGCGAAGCCGGGGCCAGGCGCTGTTCAAGCGGCGGCAGCCCGGATCGGGCCGTTTGGCGCATGAATGGTACGTCAAGGCCATGGAGTGGTTGGAAAAGGCCGAGGCCCTGCACCCGCCCAATGTCGAGAACGCCAAACTGCGCTGGAATGCGTGCGCCCGTATGCTGATGCAGCATGACTCCATTCGTGAGCCAGAACCGACACGACGCCGCAGCTTCTAGCGTAGGTACTCGCCAGGCCGTCTCCGCGCGACCATCTTTCATCGGGCATGACTGACAGCACCCAATGACTACCTGGATCATCGTGCTGGCCCTCGTTGGTGTGGGGGTCGCATGGACGTTCAATCGGGTCATCGCGCTCCGGCATCGGGCAGGCGCGGCCTGGAGCGACATCGACGTGCAACTCAAGCGGCGCTGGGACCTGGTGCCGGCGCTCGTGTCAGCTGTGAAAGGATACACGACACACGAGTCGGAAACCCTCGAGCAAGTTGTGAGTGCGAGACAGCGGGCGATGGCGACCGCGGATACCGGGTCGGTGGCGGCGCGCGGGCAGGAGGAACTGTCGCTGGCGACCGCCGCCAACACGCTCGTCGCCGTGGTCGAAGATTACCCCGACCTCAAGGCCAACGAGCACTTCCTCGAGCTGCAGAAGTCGCTCGTCCAGGTGGAGGACACGCTGCAGGCTGCGCGCCGATACTACAACGCCGTGGTCCGCGACTACAACGTGATGATTGCGAGTTTCCCGACCTTGTTGATTGCCGGGCCGTTTCGGTGGGGTCCACTCGAGTTCTTTCAGATCGATAGCGATGAACGCGCTGCGCCGGCCGTCGAGCTGTAGGGCCATGTCGCTGTCACTTGGGCACCGTTGGTTGGTACCGCTCGCCCTGGCTGTCGCCCTTGGTACGGTGGCGTTCGGGTCGGCGGCCGCGCAGGGCGACTGGTACATCGACAACTTCGATGTTCGCGCCGAGATCCTGGCGGACGGTGGTCTCACGGTCACCGAGACGATCACGGCGGTCTTCAATGTGCCGAAGCACGGGATCTACCGCACCATCCCCATCCACTACAACGTCGCATTCCACCAATACTCGTTGCGGTTCAGGCTCGTGAGCGTGACGGACGCCGCGGGCACAGATCGGCAGACGAAGGTTAGCCGCGACGGATTCAGTCAGCGGATACGCATTGGCAGCCCCGACTTCCGGGTGCAGGGCAGGGAGGTGTATCAGATCACCTATCAGGTGTATCGGGCCATTCTGCACGAGCAGGATCGCACCGTCCTGCGGTGGAACGCCACAGGCAATGAGTGGGGCGTACCGATCAACAGCTCGAAGGTTACCGTCATGCTACCCACGACACTTGGGGATCAACTCGTCGCGTACGACGCGTGGACCGGTGTCTATGGCGCGGCGGGGAAAGAGTTCACGAGTCATCGGGCGGACGACCGCTCGATCGAGTTCATGACGGACACGCTCCAGCCCCGAGAAGGCATCACGATTGAGGTCTCCCTGCCTGAATCGATCGTCGCTGAGGTGGGCCTGCTGCGACGCTTGGGCTGGATTCTCATGGACAATTTGGTCTACGGTGTCTTTCTCCTTGTGCTGGGTGGGTGTCTGACGTATTGGCTCAAGCGGGGACGCGATCTCCCGGGACGGGGGACCGTCGTCGTGCAGTACGAGCCGCCTGACGACCTCGGGCCAGCTGAAGTCGGTACGGTGGTCGATGAGACGGTCCATATGCACGACATCTCCGCGGCCATCGTGGACCTCGCCGTGCGGGGGTACATCGAGATTGAAGACGTCTCAACCAAGAAGCTCTTGGTGTTCACGGACCAGGACTACCGGTTTAGGAGAAAGAAGGAGCCGACGGACCTGCGGGAACACGAGCGTCTCTTGTTCAAAGGAATCTTCGAAGGGGCAGACAGCCAGAAACTCTCAGAGCTCAAGTTTGAGTTCCACGAGACAGTCTCCGATGTGAAGAGCGAGATTTACCGGAGTCTGACCAAGCGAGGCTACTTCGACGGGAATCCCACTCATATACGACAGGCGTTTCCCGCGGTCGCCATTCTCATCGCGGTCATCCTGTTCGTCGGGGTCGCCTTCCTGCAGATGTGGACGATCGGCACGACCTACATCGCGCCGATCGTCATCGCCGGCGTTTTGTCGCTGGTCACGATCCTGTTGTTCAGCCGTATCATCCCGCGCAAGACGCGAAAGGGTCGGCTGGCGTGGGAGGGTATCAAGGGATTAGAGGAGTACATCCAGCGGGCGGAACGCCGGGAGCTACAAGCCCAGGAGCGCCGTGGCGTCTTCGAGCGGTTGTTACCGTATGCGATTGCGTTGGGGCTGGCAGATCGCTGGGCGACCGCGTTTGAGGGGATCTACCGGGAGCCGCCCAACTGGTACCGTGGGCGGTACGACGACGGATTCTCCACTGTGTATTTCGTCCACTCTCTCAACCACTCTGTGACGGCGATGAACGCGTCGCTTCCGGCGCAGCCCCGGTCTTCTGGTGGTTCATCCGGGGGATTCTCGGGAGGCGGATTCTCCGGTGGTGGTTTTGGGGGAGGTGGAGGCGGGTCGTGGTGATCGCAGCTTAGCTGCAGAGTGTAGAGTGCGCGTTGGGTGGGGAAGAAGGGTTAGAGCAGCAGGCCGATCAGCAGCGCGATGCCGAGCAAGACGGCGCCGACGAGGACCACGATGGCGACGATGACTGTCGCGGCCCACTTCCAACCGATTCGGCGCAGAAACTCGAACAACCCTACGCCAAAGACGGCCTGGATCAAGCGCCTCAGTATTTCGAGCACGGTGACGTCCCCTAGTTGGTTGTAGTGGACTGTACGTGAGCGATTAGCGTGGAGTTTCGCCACGGATCAGATCTGCAATCTGTCATCCACCCCTCACCCCTACCTGTGCTCGAAAACCTCGTCCACCGTCAGCCCGAAGGTCTCGGCGATCCGAAATGCCAACGCGAGCGACGGGACATAGCGACCACGCTCCAGGAGTATGATGGTCTGGCGGGTGCACCCAACCTGATCGGCCAGCTCCTGCTGCGTCATCTCATCCGCGTGAAACCGCAGAAACCGGATGTGGTTGCTGATCTCAGCCTTCGCCATGGCGTGCGACGAACCAGTAGCCAACCAGGATACCGACGGACTGGCCAATGAAGTTGAAGATGATGATCGACCCGAAGAGCAGATACAGATAGACGACCGGCACGGCACCCTGATCGTGAAACCGATTGGCTAACGCCAGGATCCACGCGGCCAAGGCGACCAAGACCACCCCCGACTGGATCGCGCCCGCGCGGCTCAGGACCACTTACGCGGCCAAACGCGGTAGAGTACGAAGGCGGCGACGACCGCCAGGGCCAACACGGTCCCGAGCATGGGGCCCGACCAGATGCTTGCGAATTCCATAGCCCCTCCTACAATGTACAAAATATCTTACATAGGGTAATAAATATATGTCATAGTGTCAATGGGGTCGATGGAGAGGAACGGTGGGACTGGCTCTAGGCGGGCGTGTCAGCCCGTGCGTCTTGTCGCGTCGGGGGTTTGCGTGCGCGATCCTAAGTGAGCAGCCGCTCGGCGAAGTCGAGGCGTTCGTGAATCTCGTCTAGCTCGGACTCGCGGCCGTCAAGGGCACGCCCGACCTCGTCGCGGGGGCGACGGCACGTCCCTTAGCTCGCGGCACACCGCCACGGCGCGCATCTTCCTGGATCTTCTACGGAGCGGGGCGATCCCGATGCCTTCTGCACGTTCTGGGTTTGCCGTCTTGACCTTGTTCCTGACCGCGTGCGGACGGGGAGCGACGGAGGATCCCGCCTCGCGCGCCATTGCCGGCACCGCGCGGCCCAACATCGTCGTGGTCGTGGTCGACGATCTGCGCTGGGACGAGCTCGGGATTACGGGTCATCCCTACCTCGAAACACCGAACATCGATCGGCTAGCCCGTGACGGTGCGCGGTTCGCGAACGCCTTCCACGCAGTTCCCCTCTGCTCTCCGAATCGCGCCAGCATCCTGACCGGCCAGTACCCCTCGCGTCACGGCATTATCGACAACGTCGCGCGAAACCGCATGAGTCATCGGCTGGAGACCTTCCCGAGAGCGCTCCAAGCCGAAGGTTACGAGACGGCGTTCTTTGGCAAATGGCACATGGGCAACGACCCCACCCCACGGCCCGGCTTCGACGAATGGGCGGCCATCCCGGGCCAGGGTAGGACGACAAATCCGGAGCTGTTTGAGGACGGACGACTGCATGCCGTGGATGGGTATATCACGGATGTCCTCACCGATCGCGCGGTCGAGTTCGTCGAACGCGATCGGGACGCGCCGTTCCTCATCTATCTGGCGCACAAGGCGGTGCATCCGGATGCGCGACAGCTGGATGACGGATCGGTGGATCCCAATTTCCCTTCCGGCTACGTGCCAGCACCACGTCACCTCGGTCGATACGACCGCGAAACCTTCCCGCGTCGCGCGAACGTTGTGTCGTCGTTCGACGAGTTGGGAGGCAAACCGGCGCTCCGCCGGGCGTTGGTGAGTAAGAGCCCCGACGGCATCCAGCCAACGGGCGAAAACACGATTCGACGACGTGCCGAAATGATGCTGGCCGTCGATGAGAGTGTCGGGCGAATCGTCAACGCCCTCGATGCCGAGGGAATTCTGGACGACACGTTCATCGTCTTCACGAGCGATAACGGCTACTTCTACGGTGAGCATGGTCTGTCGCTTGAACGCCGAATGCCGTATGAAGAGTCCATCCGCACGCCGCTCATCGTGCGTTACCCGCGCCTGGTGAGTGGGCAGACGGACATCGAAGCGCTGATCTTGTCGGTCGACATCGCACCCACCGTGCTCGACGTCGCAGGCGTGCCCATCGGAGCGCACATCCAGGGGCGCTCACTTGTACCGGTACTCCAAGGCATGACGCGCGGATGGCGTGCGTCGATCTTCGTGGAGTTCTACACGTATGAGAACCCGTTTTCGTGGCTCGTCGATATGGATTACCGCGCCGTGCGGACCCAGCAGTACAAGTACATCCACTGGATGCAGCACCCTGGGGAGAACGAGCTCTATGACCTCAATGCTGATCCGTTCGAAATGCAGAACCTCATCAACGACCCGATGATGACTGGCGTCCTCTCTGACCTACGCCGCCAACTGGCCGACGCGGCGGTGCATGCCATGGGGTTGACGCGGTAGAAGGGTCCAACGACCTGATGAAGCTCCATGAAACCAAATGCCCCCGCGAGGCGTCTAACATCTGTACCATCCGAGGACTAGCCGCTCCGGTGCCGCCGCGCAACGTCAAACATCACAACTGGTTAGAGCCATTCGAACTAACCCCAACTTCCCAAGGACGAGGTGTAGCATGCGCAGTTCCCTGTTTGTAACGGCGCTGGCGGCGCTCGTCGCCGCTCCCGCCCAAGCCCAGCAGTTTGGCGCGTCTACGGCCATTGGCGACGATGTGATCCTGATCAGTGAGCCAGTGAAGCAGAATGAAGCGGCGACCATTTATGTCTACCAGCGCTCGGGGAGTGATTGGCAACAGGTTGGCACGCTTCAGGCCCCTGCGCACGACGGTGGTGACTACTTCGGCCGGTTCGTCGCGATGGATGATCAGCACTTGATCGTCGGCGGTACGCTGTTCGAGGAGAGCGCGGGACAAGTGTGGGTATTCCGTCGGAACGGCCGAGAGTTCGAGCTGGTCGACACGCTGCGACCAGATGATGTGGAGGCTGGGGATTCCTTCGGCCGGTTTGGGGCGCTGCACGGCGATCTGCTCATGGTGTCAGCGCTGGGCCACAACGAGAATCGTGGGGCGATCTGGGTGTTCCAGCGCAACGCGAACGGGACGTGGACTCAGCAAGTCAAACTCTCTCCCGGCAATGATGCCCCGGCGTCGGAGTTTTTCGGATGGTCCGTTGCCTTCGACGGTGAGCGCCTGATCACAGGTGCCCTGCAGGCGAGTCAGCAGCTTCAGAACCGTGGGGCCGCGTACATCCTCCGCCGCAACGGGCCGGGCGATTGGACGCAAGAAGCCCGACTGTCGCTCGACGAAGATGACTCGCAGCCAGGCGACGTGTATGGTTTCGCGGTTGGGTGGCTGGATGGAATGGCGCTCGTTGGTGCACCGGGGCGCGACAACGGGATTGGCGAGGTCCGTACGTACACACGGAACTCTGCTGGAGCGTGGCTGCCGGGCGTCATCTTGAGCGCCTATGACCGCGTGAACGGAGCGCAGTTCGGTGGGAACCTCCTCACTGTCGACGGTGACCTTTGGGTTGGCGCGCCAGGTGCCGATCAGGCTGGCCGCATTTATCAGATCGAATACCACGCCGAGACTGGGCGCTTTGGTGCGGTCACCAAGATCGCGGGCATGGAGGAAGATGTCGGCGATGGTTTCGGGAGCGCAGCGGCCGTCATGGACAACACCGCCGTCGTCGGCTCGACTGGTGACGATTTCGGCCTTGGGTCAGCCACCGTTTTGACGCGAAGCGGTGATCGGTGGATGGCGACCGACAAGTTCTACGGACCGGATCCCTCGGCGCTCGATCCGCTGACCGGTGGGGAGATTGCCTGTGCCGGTGGCACTGCCGATCAGTTCTCGTGCGACAACATCGAGATCTTGTCCTTCCTCCCAGTACAGGGTATCGGTGGCGGGCGCGGTGCCGGCACGAACGACGTGTGGGGATGGACGGATCCACAGTCCGGTCGGGAATTCGCGATCGTTGGTCGGACCGACGGCACGTCGTTCATCGACGTGACAAGTCCGTCGAGCCCGGTCTTTCTCGGTGACCTGCCGAAGACCGAAGGGTCGCGTGGCAACTCCTGGCGAGACATCAAGGTGTACAACAACCACGCGTTCATCGTTGCCGATGGCGCCGGTCAACACGGGATGCAAGTCTTTGACCTGACACGCCTGCGTGATGTAACCGAAGCGCCGGTCACGTTCGCGGCCGATGCCCACTACGACCGCATCGCCTCCGCCCACAACATCGTGATCAACGAGGCGACCGGGTTCGCATACGCTGTAGGGTCGAACAGTGGCGGCGAAACGTGTGGTGGAGGCCTCCATATGATCGACATCACCCAACCGCGTCGTCCGACGTTCGCTGGATGCTTTGCCGACACGACCACTGGGTATGCCGGCACAGGGTATTCGCACGACGCGATGTGCATCATGTATGACGGACCTGACTCCGAGTACGACGGCCGTGAGATCTGCTTCGGATCCAACGAGAACGCGCTTTCGATCTCGGATGTGACTGATAAGCAAAACCCCATGCAGATTTCCTCGGCCGAATATCCCAATGTCGCCTACGCGCACCAGGGATGGATCACCGAGGATCACAAGTACTTCATGATGAATGACGAGGGCGATGAGTCGAACGCGGTGCAGTCCGGCCAGCCGTTCACCGGGACCCGAACGCTCATCTGGGACATTCAGGATCTTGACGACCCGATCATGGTGAAGGAGCACTTCGGTACGACGTTTACGATTGACCACAATTTGTACATCAAGGACAATCTGATGTACCAGTCGAACTACGTAAGCGGGTTGCGCATTCTGGACGTCAGCGATCCGGAGAATCCGCGCGAGGTCGGGTTCTTCGACACCGTGCCGTGGAGTGAAGAGGTCGAGTTCGACGGCACGTGGAGCAACTATCCGTACTTTGCGAGTGGTACTATCGTCGTCTCGAGCATAAAGGAAGGGGTGTTCTTCCTGCGGTACCGGCCTCAGCAATTGGTACCGTAGAAGGGTCGCTCACAGAGCGACGATTGGTGCTGGCGGGCGGGCGTCGGACAGGGCGCCCGCTCGTTGTATTGTCCGCGCGAGCGTCCGGAAACGACAAAGGGGCGTGGCGTAGATCGGATGAGTTGACATTACGGATCGCCCTGGTTTCTCTCCGTACCGGTCAACGTATGTTCTGCAATCCTCCCGTTCTGATAGCGTTCCTGGGAGCGCTGTCGCAGGCCCACCCCGACACGTCGAGGGTCGAACACCAGGCGGTCGCCATGGGATCGCCTTTGCATATGGTGATATCCGGTCCCGATAGGGCGACCGCCGTGGCAGCGATCGGAGACGTCCTCGACCACGTGGAAGCAGTCGAACGCATGCTGAGTAGCTGGACGACTGCGAGCGAGATCGGGTGGTTCAACCGAGAACCCGCCGGGGTCCCGGTGAAGATCTCCGCGGAGCTCTTTGCTGTTCTACGCGAGATCACGACCTGGACGCGGCATGCGCATGGGGCCTTCGATCCTGGCGTCGGTGCGTTGATCGATGCCTGGGACTTGCGTGGGAACGGCCGGACTCCGGATCCCGAGGAAATTCGCGCTGCGCGTGAGGCGTCGGGAATCGAGAGGTTCACGCTCAATGCGCGGACACGATCGGTCACGCGGCCGGTGCCGGCCGCGTGGATCGACGCCGGTGGGTTCGGGAAAGGGTTGGCCCTCCGGCGTGTCCGCGACGCGCTACGCGCCCGAGGTATTCGGTCCGCGAAGATCAACTTCGGCGGACAGGTACTCGTTGTGGGGTCTGAGACGACGGGCGGGTCATGGGTGACTCACGTTGCGGATCCCGCTGACCGTGCACGGTCGGTTCAGTCCGTCTACGTCCGGGACATGTCCGTGGCGACCACGGGACAGTCCCAACGAAGCGTCGTCGTGAACGGCGAACCGATTGGACACGTCGTCGACCCCCGCACGGGATACCCAGTGCCCGATTGGGGATCCGTGACCGTGGTGGCACGCGACCCAATGGAGGCGGACATCTTGGCAACTTCACTTCTCGTCCTCGGCCGAGAGGAGGGCATGGCGTGGGGCAACCAGCACGATGTCGCAGCCATCGTCGTGGACATCACCCCGACGGGAGCGCGTCGCATCGCAATGACTGAGGCCGCTCACCAATACGTGGGTTCGCCGCGCAAAGGCAGATGACGTGGAGAGAGATGAGGTGATACGACGGTGATACGACAACCCATGATGCTGGTGGTATTGCTTGCGTGTGTGAGCTTCTCGGCTGCACGCTCCCAGCAGTCTGACTCGGCCCGCCTTGCCGAGCTTGAGAAGCAGGTCGAAGCCCTCACCCGTGAGCTAGAGCGGTTGCGTCTTGGTGAAGACGTAGCCGTATCGGTTGACACGTCTGTGTTGGGCTTTGCGCCGGCCGCATCGAAGGTGTATCGAATCGCTCGCGGCGTGTCGTTGGGCGGGTACGGCGAGGTGTTGTACGAGCGTTTCGCGGACACGCGGCAGGATGGCGCTCCGTCGGGAAGGACCGATCAGCTCGATGCCTTGAGGGCCGTCCTCTACGTGGGCTACAAGTTTGATGACCGATGGTTGTTCAACTCCGAGATCGAAGTCGAGCACGCGGCGACGGGACAGGCCGGGTCTGTGTCAATGGAGTTTGCCTACGTGGACTTCCGACCCTCGGATGCCTTTGGCCTTCGAGCGGGGTTGGTCCTGATCCCCATGGGGATCGTCAACGAACTGCACGAGCCGACGACGTTCATGACGACGGAACGCCCTGAAACGGAGCGCCGGATCATTCCGACCACGTGGCGAGAGGGCGGTGTCGGCATCTTCGGAGAAGCCGGGAGTTTCTCTTACCGCGCGTTTCTCGTGAACGGGCTCGATGGTGCAGGTGGTGGATCCGCGAACGCCGGTGGCTTTAGCGCTTCCGGGCTGCGAGGTGGTCGGCAAAAAGGCTCGAAGGCCGTGGTGGAGGATCTCTCCGTAGTAGGTCGTGTCGACTTCGAAGCTCAACCGGGACTTCGTGTGGGCGCGTCGGGGTATGTCGGAGAGTCCGGTCAAAACAACCCGACCGGGGGCGTCGGTGGAACCATCGGCGCCCGGACGATCCTCACGGAAGGACACGTCGACTGGCTGTTCAAGGGCTTATCGCTGCGGGGCCTGGCAGCCCTCGCCTTCGTCGACGACGTCGCGGAGCTGAACGCGTTCCGGGGTCTGACCGGAAACGAGTCCATTGGCGAGCGCATGCACGGGTGGTACGTCGAAGGCAGCTACGACGTGCTCCGCTCGGCGACGACGAATCACCAACTCCGTCCGGTCGTCCGCTTCGAACAAGTCAACACGCAAAGCCGAGTGCCGTCAGGGTTCAGTGCAGATCCCGCCAATGACCTAGACGTTCTTACGTTCGGCGCTGTATGGAAGCCGATCACGAATCTGATCTTCAAGGCCGACTATCAGGTGCGGTCCAACGGCGCGCGTACGGAGTCGGACCAGCTCAATCTCGCTGTCGGCTACGTCTTCTAGCTGATGATCGCACGTGGCGCACGACTGGTTTTGGTGGGCTGCCTGCTCGGCGCGATCGCGGGACCGGTGCGGGCACAGGCCCGTCTGACACAGGACGAGGTCCTCGCGTTAGCATTTCCCAACGCTGCAAGCATCGATCGAAAGACCGCGTTCCTTTCCGAAGTTGAACGAAAGCGGGCGGAGCGAGCGGCCGGCGAGGGCGCGCGTGTCGCGCAGAATGTCGTGACATTCTACCTCGCCGTTGACGTGCGCGGTGCCCCGATTGGCGTGGCGTACTTTGACGCCCACATCGTCCGTACGCTCGATGAGGTGCTCATGATTGTGGTCGGATTGGACGACGCGATCCGCCGTATCGACGTCGTGCGCTTCTCGGAACCCCCGGAATACGAGGCGTCCGATCGATGGCTCGAAACCATCGTCGGGAAGTCGCTGAACGAGGAGTTGTCGCTCAAAGGAGACGTCGTCAACATCACCGGTGCCTCATTGACCGCGCGTGCTGTTGTCCGCGCCTCGCGTCGCGCTCTCGCCCTCCACGCCGTGATCGAACCCTTCGCGGAGGCTCGCTAGGGCATGTCCCCGTTCGAGCGGTGGCTGACCTGGACCAGTGCCGGCCTGACCACGGTCACGGGACTGGTCTATACGTGGATGAAGTACTTTCTTGAGCCCGTTTCCGAGTTCGCGGCGATCAATCACCCGCTCCAGCCCTTCGTGCTCAAGGCGCACATCCTGGTAGCGCCGATCTTAGTGTTCGCATTGGGCGTGATCTCACTGCGACACATGTGGGCCTACTATGTGAACGGGGCCGCGAAAGGGAGGTGGTCCGGTATCGGAACGGTGTGGCTTGCGGGCGTGATGATCGTGACGGGTTACCTCGTACAGGGGATCACGGCCGACACTTTGCTCCGCGTGATTGCCTACACGCATATCGGTGTGGGTGCGCTGTTCGCGGTCGGGTTCGTGCTGCATTCGGTGTTTGCGGCCAACGGGACGGAGCCGCTGGACGAGTCCTGAGCGCTCGCTTCCAGGCTTGTCCAACATCGCCCAATCTCCGGTAAGTCCCACCCTGTGAAGGCATTGCGGGCCAAACGGTTCGGCCGCCTCGGCCTCCGAGCCGACGGTCCGCCATTGATGCCGTTTGTCGATGAACGCTGCCTCTCAACGGGGCAGGACCCGAGGCGGAAGAATCAAGAGTGATTCGGTCGAGATTCTCTGTCGATATCGCGAGGCAAATGGAATCAAGTTTGTCGCGATTTGGCCGCAAAGGTAGCATTTTTGCATGTCCTGGCCGAGCGCGACCGGTTGGTGCACGGGAACGGCCCGAGACATGCGAGGGGAGGCGACGGTGGCGCCGCGTCGAGACAGATCGCAATGCGCGACCTCCTGGGGTGCGGCTGCAGGCCTTGGTTACTTCGCGGAGGAGATGACGTTGTTGGAACAAGGAAGTGGAGATTCGACGGTTGTGCAGATTGGGACCGGCTCCTCGCAGCTCGGGGACTTCTGGAACCTCGTTGAACAGGCGGGGCCGCTGCGTTGGCCGATCTTCGCGGTGCTCGCAATTGGTTTGGCCCTCGTCATCAGCAAGCTCTACGAGCTCCTCAAGGATCGATCGGCGTCTCGCGACCTCTTCGAATTCGATCTGCGAGGCGCGGGGCTGTCCGACATCACCCGCACGGTGTCGCAGCAGACTGCGAGCATGTTGGCCGCACTGCAGTCGACGATGCTGAACGTCTTCCACACGCGACCCAGCGAGGGCATGCTCCACGACGAGATCGCCAACTTCGTGTCGTTCCAGCAGGACCAGTTCGGTGCGTTTCGGCGCCGCATGGACTTTCTGGCCGACACGGCCGGCGCGTTGGGACTGATGGGGACGGTCTGGGGCATGTTCCAGGTCTTCTTTCAAGGGACCTCGGATAAGGACGTCATCCTGCGCGGCATGGGCATCGCGCTGATCACGACGCTGCTCGGCTTAGTAGTGAGCATCATCCTCAATCTGAGCGCGACCGAACTCTCGACCTTCTTCGGCAAGCGTCTCGAGCAGGTCTCGAGGAAGTCGGACGAGCTACGGTTCCGGCTGCTCGAGCTGGCTCCTGCGGCGGTGCCGAGCGCTTCCCCCGCGCGCGCGGAACCCTCGCCACCCGTGAAGGTGAAGGAAGCCCCGCCGCCGGCGACTGCCCCGCCCCCGAAAGCCGCGCCAGCTCCGCCGGCCACTGAGCGTGCGTGGTATTACTTGGAGGCGGAGCCGGCAGCGCACCAGGCGACCGCGGGCGACACGCTGCGTGGAGTTGCTCTCCTGGTTCGTAGCGGCGACGGCCGACCGAAGGACGGGGTTGGCGTTGTGATTGCTGTCTCGCCCGGAGCGGGAACGCTCAACGGGGGGCGACCTGAGATCAGCGAGAAGTCGGACGGCCAGGGCCGCGTGCGGTTCGACTGGAACGTGCCGGAGAAAGCGGGCAGCGTCTCACTCACGGCGTCGGTCGCCGGCCAACCGGGTTCGGAGCGGCGAATCGACCTGCAGGTGGAACCGGCGCTCGCCCATCGCGTGGAACGCCAGGGTAACAATCAGGCGGCGGTTGCGGGAATGCGACTGCCCGGGCCTCTGGCCGTGCAGGTGTTCGACCGCTTCGATAACCGCGTATCGGGGGTGCCCGTGACGTTCCAGGTTACCGGTGGAAAGGGACGCCTCGGCCAGCATGGGGCGACCGTGAAGGTGACGACTGGCCCCGATGGCCTGGCTGTCACGCCCTTCGTCGTGGCGAGCGAAGCGGGCCAGAACACGATCGTTGCCACTGTGGAAGGTCAGAAGACGCCCGTCGAGTTCGTAGCGTTTGGCACGGAGGTGTAAGCATGCGACGATCGGGCTTCATCGTACGCTTCGTCGACGTGGTGCTGATTCTGCTGTTCGGCTTCATCAGCATCTCGAGCATCCGTGAAACGGAGATCGATCTTCCCGATAGCTCGGAGACGCCACCCGCTCAAGAAGAGCTCGAGGAGGTGCTCTACGTCGGGATTCGCGCAGACGGGACGTACTTGGTCGATGACGAGCGCGCGCAGCTTCGTGGCGGCCAGACGCTCTACGGTTTCCTCGGTACTCAGCTCGAGGCCATCGGTGAGGTGCCGGTGACGGTCCATATCCGCGCCAGCCATGATACGCCCGTGCGTTACCTCGTCGAGGCGGCGCGCGTGTGCGACGCACTCGGCGTACCGAAGTCGTTCGAAGTGCAACTGCCGGCAACTGGGTGACATACTGTGGCGAGTAGAGGCTTCCTCATTCGGTTCATCGACATCGGCCTGATCGTGTTGTTTGGCTTCATCATGATCAGCGAGATCGAGAACATCAGTGCAGTGGAACTCGCTGCCATCATCGATTCGGAGGACCCCGAGGTGGACGAGGACCGGGCCTTCGTGACGGTCGGGATCGCGCCCGACGGATCCTTTGCCGTGTCAGACGGCGAAGCGGGGGAGCTGGCCGCCGGGGTCGTCGGTGTGGACGTGCTCGGCGAGATCTTGGATCGCCTCAAGGTGGCGTACGAGGTCGAGGACCGCGCAGTGATCGTCCTCATCCGCCCCCACGAGGATTCCATCGTGCAGCGCACCATCGACGTCATGGACGTGTGCGATCGTTTGCGATTGCCGAAGAGTCTGCAAATGGACCTCGAGTTGGGCGAGCGTTCGGAGGAGGCCTAGCGGTACTGTCCCCATGATCCTCCCTCGACCTCGTAACGACACGCGCCGGCAACGGATAACAGCACTTGGAGGCTCGCTCTTTCTGATGGTCGTCTTGCACGCGGGCCTCCGAGGAACACCGCTACCGGCGTTCGGGTCGAGTCGCGCGGTGATTCGCGAGTTGAATCCTTTGTTCGTCGAACGGTACGCGACGCCACCTCCACCCGAGATCGACGACGCGGCGCCGACCGAGGCGACCGAAGCGCCGGTCAACGCGCGTCTCGAGCAGGAGGTGGGCACCGCGATCGATGAGTTGGTGCGTCGCTTTGCACCGGGTGGGGTTGCCGCTGAGGGCCGCGCGCGGTCCGGCACTCCATCGGTTGGAACGACCGGTATCGAGGCGGATCCGGAAGCCGAGCGGTTCACCGAGTTGTTCGGCACGGCAGGGGACGCGGCTGCGGTGACGGCGCCGCGCGCCCGCGCCACGACGACACGAGGTCAAGTGCGCGCAGGCGGAATCGGCATCGAAACGCGTCGCACCACGCCCGCCAGACGTGATGGGGCGGACCTCGGGGATCCCGACATCTCGGTGGAGACGGCGCGCAGCCGTTCGGAAGACCAACCCGCGACCGAAGTCGTCATCAAGGAGTACGAAGCGGGCAGCCTCAACCTGTCGGAGGTCGAGGTGCTGGCTGAGTGGATCGAGGCGAATCCCGCCGACCTGCCGGTCGGGGTGAAGGTGCATCTCAACTACTCGCCGGCGTTCCTCACGGCGTCGATGCCGTTGGTGACTGGCACCCGAGAACTAGAGCTGTATCTGATGTTCAACGCGGGCCTTCGCGAGCTCCACATCGTGCTCGTCGAGGACGACCGGTCCGTGTACTTGATCGACCGTGGGTTCCAGGAACAGAGTCGCTCGCTGAGGGAAGGCACCGTGCAACGCTTGGAGGGCGAGATTGTCACCGTCGATTCGCGCGCCGGTGCCGCGTCGAGTGACCGGGCGCGGGAGTTCTACAACATCTTCCTCTCGTGGTGGGATACGGCGAAGCGTGATGTCCGCCGGTAACCGCGTGATTGGGAGGGCTGAACTCTACATGGAGCGTTCGGCGGCTGTCGCACTGCTGATGGCAGCGGTCGCCTGCAGCTCCGCGCCGCCGCCCGAAGTCCTCCCGGATCCGACGCCGGTTGTGGAGATTCCTGCCGGCGTGGACAGCAGTGTTGCCGTGTACGCCGATTCGGTCGCGGCCGTGTCGTTCGTGGAAGTTGAGCAACAAGAGGAAGCAACCGCCCTACAGGAGGAGGGTCGCGCCCTCGTCGCACAAAGCGATTCACTGTGGGAAGCCCAGGAAGTCGTGGATTCACCGGTGGTCGTCAGCGCGGAGGACTCAGCAGAGGCGCTGGTTGCTGCGGCGAATGGTGGCCGCGCGCTGGTGGAGCTGGACAGCCTGTTGCGTGACGAGGATGTGGACGGAGTTGAGCTCGCACGGATGACGGCGCTGCTGCTCGACAGCGCGCAGGCGGCGCTCGAGACCGCCTACGAGCTGAACCCCTTCGATGCCCGGAGCAAGCTGTGGCTCGCGCGCGTGTACGAGCTTCAAGCGCGACGGCTCGGACAGGCCGAAGCCTACCGGCGGGCTATAGAGGAACTCGAGAAGTTGGCGGTGCTCACGCCCGACCAACACACGGTCTTCGCGATGTTGGCTAACAACCATTATCGGCTGGCAGAGTGGGGGCTGGCCGCCGACCACTACCAGCGCGCAGAGGACGTGTACCTCGAGACATACGACCTCACGCCCGAGGTGGCTGGGTCATTGGACTCAGCTCAAGTATTTGGGTACGTGCGCGCACAGGCCGACGTGCACGTGCTGCGTCTGGACGCGGCGGATGCGGCTGCGGCATTCGACCGTGCCATGCGTTTCGCTCCCACGTCCGAAGACACGGCGTACGTCGCGGGCGAGCTCGAATGGATGGCATGGGACGACATGAACATCGCATCCAGCTTCGCGCGCGACTCGATCGGTGCACTCGAACGCGACGGAGATCTGGACGGGGCGCGGGCCGGGTACACGCAGCTGCTCCCGACACTCACCGCGCAGACCGCGATCGACGAGATCGATTGGCGCATCGCCATCGTTGACTACAACCTCGACAGGGCCGAAGATGCTGCAGAGCGCCTCCAGGCGTTGGTGGCACGCACGGTGACGGATGCCGATGGTATCCCTCGCGATTCCGCGTACGTACAGTACTTCGACGACTATGGCACGGTATGCCTCAATCTCGGCAGGGAGTCTTTGCACGAGCGGCGCGATAACCGGACAGCCCTCAAGTATTTCACGCAGGCCACACGTGTTCGGTGGCAAGGCCAAGCGGTGGCCTATCTCGAGGTCGCGTCGTTGGTGCAGGGCAATTTCGAATCCGCGCTGGAGAGCGCCACACACGCGCTTGGGATGGTCGATCTGCTGACGATCGACCAGCAGAGGGACCTGTATCGGTTGTTGATGGGGCTGTATCGGCGGTCCGGGGACTTCGAACGAGCACGGGAGTATCGGGACGCGTACCGAGCGCTTCCCGAGCGCTAGGAGCATCGCGGTGCCGCGAGCGGCGTTGGTGCTGTCGACCCTCGTTGGCATGATGCTGTGCGGCAGCCTGGCTGGAGCGCAGCAGGTCGACGAGGTGGACTTCACACAGGTCACTCGGCCGGTCGTCGAGATCGTCGAGCCCGAATTGATCAATTATCTCCTCTTCGAACTCTTCATCGAGCCCCTCGAACATCGTCCAAAAGGTGATGAGCCAATGGGCGCCGGAAGTGGAGTTCCGGTTGGACGCGGGGAACCTCCCATCCGATGCGTTGGCTGGTTTGATTGCCAATACGGCGGACACGACCAAGCGGGCGGAGAACGCGATCCTGTATGACGTCGTGCAGGCCGTCGAGCGCAATTACCGCGACCTGCCGGTCGGCATCCTATTCGAACGCGACTCCCTGGGCTTCACGTTCCAGATCTGGGATTACAATCGATCAGCCATGAAGTACGTACCGCGGCCGCAATTCTCAGCGGACGCGGCGGTGTCAGAGGTGCTGGCGTCCCTGGAGGACATCGGATACCTGCCAGGCAGTCCGGACGGGTCCCGAGGCGCGGCGCCGTCGGCGCGTCGGGTGGCGTCACTGAGTCAAGCGATCATCGGGATACGTTCGCTGCCCGACGAGCAGGCTCGGCACCTCGCGGCCAAGACGCTGCTGCTGGGTTCCTACGACTTCGACCGGTCGGGATCGATCGACCAGGCACGGGAAGTCGACGCCCTGTCGTGCCAGGTGTGGACGGCACTCGACGGGACCTTCCCCGACGTGCTCGACCGCTTCGGATTCGTCGACCAGACGGTCCGATACTCGGGCAGCATCTTCTTCAGTATCTCCGAACGGGTGCGTGTCCCAGCAGGTCGTCGAGGCCAGGCCTGTATGGATGGGCAGCCGCCACCGCCGACCGCTGAGGAAGAGGTCGTGTCAGTCGTCAGCGAGGTGCCCTTGCCGGAGCCCGTCACCGCGTTCGTGGCGAACGATGCCGCGGCGCGCGTGGTCAGCGAAGCGGGCGCCCGAGAACGTGGATCGGCCGATTGGGCAGAGGCAGTCCGACGGGTACTGCTTGAGGAGTTCGATGGCGATGGGTCGGGGGCACTCGATCGGAGCGGTGAGGTGAATGCCGTCCCGTGCGTGGTGTGGCAAGCTATCTGGTCGACACACGTAGACTTCGTGGCCGATCTCGGGCTCGACGGGCAGGCGGCATTCGCGGGAGACAGCATTGGTGTACACATAGAACAACGGGACTTTGCCCGTTCGAGAACCGAGACTTGCCTGTGGGAGACTGGCTCCACCGCTCCGACGCGGATCCGTCGGACGCGCGCCGGCACCACGGGAAGGCCATCCGCGCGGTTCTCGCCGGTCAACGCCCTGGCCAGCATCGGATCGTTCCCGGTCGAAGAACGGCAGCGCGCGGGGCGTACGATCCTGCTCAGCGCCTACGATCTGGATCGTTCTGGGTACATCGACGAGGCGGCGGAGCTCGACGCCATTTCGTGCGAGACGTGGACGTCACTCGATGGAGCGTTCGCAGACTTTGCCGCCGAATATGGGTTTGTCGCCGATACGGTCGACGTGCGGCACTTCCGGGGCAGTCTCGTCTTCAATATCTCCCGGCGTCTCAAGGAGCCGGCCATCCAGCGATTCCTCGCTTGCCAGACTGGATTGCCGCCGCCCGCCACGGATCCGGCGACCGTCCCCGCGGCCGACACCACCATCGACTTGCCGGTTTCGCTGCGTCAGTTCATGAACGCACAAACGGCAGCCCGCGTCGCCTTGGATACGGATGGCTTGGAACCTGGTTCCGCCGATTGGGCGGCTGCAGTCCAGGCGGTCTTGCTGGAGAAGTACGATCTGGATAGCTCGGGGATGATCGATCTGGCCGAGGAGGTCGAGCAAATCGCCTGCGTCGTGTGGAATACGATTCAAACGACATTCGCCGCGCCACTCAGCGTTCTCGGGCTCCATGCGGGCGGTGGTCTCTATCTCGGGCACGTTATTGGGATCGCCGTAGAGCAGAGAGATGCGGTGAGCGCCACCCTCGGGGACTGTCCGTAGCTCGACCACGGTACGCTTCGACACGCACTCTCCGGACGCGGGTGGGTATCTTGTTCCGTCATGAGATCCAGCCGCCGCGCGTTCCTTCAAGTGAGCGCCGCCGCAACCGGGGGACTCCTCGTTGGGTTCCGAATCCCCAACGACCCGGCGATCCCGCCCGTCGACTTCGAGCCGAACGCGTTCATTCGTGTCGACCCGTTCGGGAGCATCACCATCACGGTGGCGCGACCGGAAATGGGTCAAGGTGTTCGCACCTCGCTTGCGATGATTCTCGCCGACGAGTTGGAGGCCGACTGGGAGCAGATCAGCATCGCACAGGCTGATTTCGACGAGCGGTACGGGCCCCAGTACGTCGGTGGGAGCAACAGCATTCGCACGTCGTGGCTCCCCTTACGGGAGGCGGGTGCGACCGCGCGTACCATGCTGGTGAGCGCGGCCGCGGCGCATTGGGGAACAACGGTCGACACGTGTTATGCCGAGCAGAGCCGCGTCCATCACCGTCCGACGGGGCAAAGCATCAGCTTCGGCGAGCTTGCCGACGCTGCGGCGTCGCAGCCGCAGCCGCAAATCGTCGAACTGAAGGACGCGAGCGAGTTTCGCATCATCGGCGAATCTGTCGGGAACGTCGACGCGCGCGCGATCGTAACCGGTGATATCCGATTTGGCCTCGACGTCGTAGTGCCGGGAATGGTGTATGCGGTCATTCAGCGGAGCCCGGTGTTCGGTGGTCGCCCGGCATCCGTCGACCACAGCGCTGCACGTGATGTTCCCGGCGTGCGTGACGTCCTTGTGGTGGAACCCGAAGTCGTTGGTGAGTTACCGCCGAACAACCCGCGTGTCGCGCACGGCATTGCCGTGATTGCCGACTCGACGTGGGCGGCTGTCGAGGGCCGACGGGCGCTCCGCGTGTCGTGGGAAGGCGGGGCGGAAGGCGAAAGCAGCTCCGACTTTTGGGAGCAGTGCGCGCAGCGCGCCACGCGTGCACCCGAGCGCGTCCTGCGTGACGAAGGCACTGTGGACGAGGCGCTTGAGGCGGCCGCCCAGCGGTTGCGCTCCGTCTATCAGGTCCCCTACCTGACGCATGCGCCGATGGAGCCGCTCACGTGCGTCGCGCACGTGGAGACGGATCGTTGTCAGATCTGGGCATCGACCCAGAATCCGGCCAACGTCATGGAGGTTGCGCGACGCGTGACGGGCCTTCCAGCCGACGTAATCACCATCCGGCCGCAGCGTATGGGCGGGGCGTTCGGACGCCGTTACTACAGTGACGACGCTGCGGAGGCCATCTATCTCTCGAAGGTGCTGGGGGTGCCCGTCAAGCTCATGTGGACGCGCGAGGACGATATCAGCCACGGGGCGTTCCGACCCGCCGGGTATCATGTGTTGCAAGGTGCTGTAGGCGCGGACGGACGTCCCACCGCATGGAGCCACTTCCTGGTCAACGCGTCCCGATACACGTCGCTGCGCCGCACGGGCCGCCCCGCCGGCGCGGGGGAGATGTACGACAACGACTTCCCTGCACACCTAATCGACCACTTCCGGCTCTCGTATAGCGCCGTCGAATCGGCCGTACCGCGTGGGCAGTGGCGCGGCATCGCAGACTCGGCCAACGTGTTCGTCGTCCAAAGCTTCCTTCCGACGGTTACCGATCGGAGAGCAGGTACTTCAAAACCAGTGATGGACCGAATGGGCTAGGAGCCCACGCTCGACGTCGGCGGCTGAAGACGAGGACTCGCGGGCGTCCAGCTCCGCCCACATCTTCTGACCCGATGCCCCCCGAGCCTGCCCACGCATCGGCTGCGACCGAGTCCCATGCCCCCGAGGCGCAGACCGGCCTCGACCCCTGGCGCCGCGCTGAGCTGCCGCCGGCACCGACGCCGAAGGGACTTGCCTGGATTGGCACGGTAGGCCCGGGCGTGATTGTGCTCGGTGCCTCGATCGGAAGCGGCGAGTTCCTCTTGGGACCCGCCGCGTTCGTGCAGTACGGACTCACACTCCTGTGGGTCACGGCGGTGGCGGCCTTCCTCCAGACCATTTTCAACACGGAGCTCATGCGGTACACGCTGGCTACTGGTGAGCCCATCTTCACTGGGTTCATGCGCACGCAGCCCGGCTCCAATTTCTGGGCGTGGGTCTACACGCTGCTGTATGTACTCCAACTCGGCTGGCCCGGCTGGGCTGGAGCGGCGGCTGGCGCGATCTTCTTCTTGATCTTCGGCCAGCTCGCGGGATCCGCCGACACCAACGTCGTGTATGCGATCGGCGTCGCCGCCTTCCTCGTGTGTGTGGTCGTTTTGCTGATCGGGCGGCGTATTGAACGCACACTCGAGATACTCAACTGGATTCTAGTTGTTGTGATTCTCGGCAGCTTCGTTGTGCTGGCCGCTGTGTTCGTAGCGCCTGCCACGTGGGTGGCAGCCCTCGCAGGATTCATCGGATTGGATCCGTCGACAGCGACGTTCTCCTTCATGCCCGAGGGCGTGGACTTCTTTCTCATTGGGGCGTTCGCGGCGTATTCGGGCGCTGGTGGGATGATCAACGTGTCGCTCTCCAGTTGGGCGCGGGACAAAGGCTATGGGATGGCGAAGGTCACGGGGTACATCCCCGCGGCGGTTGGCGGCCAGCGGGTCAAACTTGCCCACACCGGTTACATGTTCGAGCCAGACACCGAGGGCATGCGGCGGTGGCGAGCATGGTGGCGCATCGTGCGAGTGGACCAGTGGGGGATCTACTTCGTTGGAGCGATCCTCGGCATGCTGCTGCCCGCGATCCTCTACGTAACGTTCCTTCCAGATGCGGCAGACATACGCGGGTTGGGCGTGGCTGCCGCGCTCGCCGACGCGCTAAAAGCCAAGAACGCGCTGCTGTCGCTCCTGATTGCGTTCCTGGCGGCTTGGATCCTCTTCAAAACGCAGCTCGATTTGCTCGATGGGATGACGCGCGGGGTCACTGACATCCTGTGGACCGGCAGCGCCCGACTCCGTGCGACCGACGTCGACGTGCGGCTAGTGTACTACGGCGTCTTGGCTGTAGTGGTGCTGTGGGGTGTTATCGCGCTCCGGTTGACGCAACCCATCGTGCTACTGCAACTGGGTGCAAACATGGCCGGGATCGTGTTCATCATTGCCTCGTTGCATCTGCTGCACGTGAACACGACGTTGCTCCCGGCGGCCCTCCGACCACCTGCGTGGAGGCGTGTCGGGTTGGTAGCGACGTCCTTGTTCTATGGGACGTTCGTGGTACTCTGGCTGTCCACGATGATGTAGCCTGCGCGCTCCGAAAGAATACCGTCTTCTGCATCGGCGATCATACACGGCAGCCCTAGATCCGCCTCACCAGTTCTTCCTCACAACCGGCAACCGAATCTGCGACGGATACGCGCGTGAATGGTGCACGACGTTGTGCGCCACCACGCCCTCGGTTTCGTCGTAGTTGTTACCGCCGGTGTTGAGATTGCGCGTGAACCGGGGGAAGTTGCTGCTCGAGACCTCGATCCGGATACGGTGCCCCGCCGCGAAGTAGTTGCTGGTCGACATCGGGCTCACCGGCAACTCGTACACCTGGCCTTCCTCCATGAACACCTGTTTGTCATACCCCTCGCGGTACCGCGCGCGCTGAATGGTCTCATCGAGGTTGTACGCGCGACCGTCGGGATGGACATCGATGAGCTTCACCGTGAAATCGGTGTCACGCGCGTCCGACGAGACATACAGCGTTACCTCGACCGTTCCACTCACTTCGATCCCTTCTGGAAGCGGCGGTGACGTGTAGACCAGGATGTCCTGGCGCGCTTCCATCTGCCGTTGGTCGAACGAGCCCGCCTGGATGGCCCCGCCCGTGCAGCACACGTTTCCCCCGTAGGACGCGACCGGATCGAACGGGTCATATGTGAATGCATCAGACCCGCGTGACGACGGCGGCGAGCCGCTCGTGAGCCTCCCGTCTCCATTGAGGGTATTGGCGTTCCCGTCGCTGTCGAGGTAGTACGTGACGAACTCGGCACCCACCGGCGGCCAGGAATCCGATGTCTGCCATCGGTTCATGCCCATGGTGTAATAGCGCACCTTGGGCATCGTATCGATGATGCCGTTGTCGATGTCCTTCATCCAGTAGTCGAACCAGCCATAGATCAATGCGTCATAGTCGTAGCGGGCGTCGCCCATGTTGCGTTCACCGACAATTGTTTCCTCGGTGGCACGCGTGAACGAGCAGTGGGCGACCGGTGCGACCAGTGCGTACTGGTTAGCGGCGACCTCGGGGTCCTCCGCGTTGTGCCGCACGTGATTGAACAACGCCAGGTTGGGCCCGATCGACACGTCGTACCACGACATCATCCACAGGCTCGGCACGCCAAACGGCTCGTCGTCGTGATAGAGGCCGCCCTTGTACCACGCGGGATCGTTGGGCGTGCGCTGGATCATGCGACCACCGGTGGCCACCGGGGCGGGGTCGGCAAAGATGCCTTCCGGACCATCGACGTGACGCATGATGTCCATGACCGGCAGATGCCAGAACGCTTTCTTCCAGTCCACGCGCGGCATCTCGGGTGCCAAGTCGAAGTAGCGGGAGAGCCGTACCAGGTCCTCGTTTGAGAGATCGCTCGGCAACGTTGGGCGCTGGGTGTTCTGCACCCCGTACAGCCACGAGTAGAACAGCATTTGCTCCGCACCGCCGCGATACCAGTTTCCCTGTTCGTAGAACTCGCCCACCCTGCCGACACCGGCGCCGAAGCCCTGTGGGACCATGGCAGCGTGCGCTGGATGGTCGAGCGCCGCCAGTCCCATTTGCCATTCCGCGGTGGACGAGCAGCCGAGCGTTCCGACCTTCCCGTTCGACCATGGCTGATCCGCGATCCACGTGAAAGCGTCGTACCCGTCAGTCTTCGGCGGGCCAAGGATGTCCCACTCGCCTTCGGAGAAGTACCGACCGCGCTCGTTCTGGATGATGTACGCGTACCCGCGCTCCACTGCTCGGAGCGGCGCACGGAACCGTCCCGTCTGCAACTCACCGTCACGCCACGGATTGAAGTTGTAGGGTGTGCGTACGAAGACGGTCGGCACGGGTTGGTCCGTGTTGGGGCGATAGATGTCCGTCGAGAGACGGATCCCATCCCGCATCGGTACCCATACTTTCTGCTCGATCACTGCGATTGCCTTGAGTGCCTCCAACGGATCTTGCGCGGTGGCGGTGTTGAGATTGGCCGTGATGCCGGCGAAGGCGGCAAGAAGGCCGATCTGGAATCGGCTAGTGGTGCGGCGTGTCATGTCGTTGCGCTCGGTCGGAGATCATGGTTCGGTGGGGCCGGGTCGAATACCCGCGCCCGGCTCCCCAATCCCGGTTCATTGGAGTGAACACCCCGTGAAGTCTCGATGAAACAGTCGCGGCTGCACCTCGCTCGCCCGGGAGCGGAGGCCTCCGGCTGTATCGATGGTCGTTACCCGGACCGCGTCTGGTGAATCGAGTTCCCGAACGGCTCCGAGAGTTCGTCGATGAGCTGAGGTGGGATGCGCAGGCTCCCTGGATCGATCGGACGCTCGGCCCGCAGCCCGTGTTCACTCAGGCTCTCGTCCCGCACCTTCTTCTGCAGCAGCAAAATGCCGTAGATGAGGCCCTCGGGTCGGGGCGGGCAGCCGGGTACGAAGATGTCGACTGGCACGATGCTATCGATGCCTTGCACCATTGCATAAGTGTCGAATACGCCGCCCGTCGACGCGCATGCGCCCATGGCGATCACCCATTTGGGTTGCGGCATCTGGTCGTAGAGGCGCCGCATGACCGGTGCGAGCTTGAAGGGCAGGCGTCCCGCGCAGAGGAGCACGTCTGCCTGCCGCGGCGAGAAGCTCAACCGCTCCATGCCGAATCGCGCCAGATCGTAGCGTGATGCGGCAGCCGCCATGAACTCGATCCCGCAGCACGCCGTGCAGAAGGGCATTGGCCACAGGCTGTTGGAACGCGCCCAGTTGACGAGGAAGTCGAGCCGCGTGGTCATCCAATGTGGAGACGCCGGTCCAGGGTCGGGCGTCCGTCCCGATCGCGGAGATGCCACTTTCACCACTTAGGCCCCCTTCCGTCTGTCACGCGGCTGTCACCTACACATTCGAAACGGGCCCGTGAAGCGGGGGTGAACCCGGGGTGAAGCGAACCGCGTCTCCGAGGAGCCATTCGGTCCGCGTGGCGGAGTGCCTTCATCTCCTCTTCACGATGCGCTGAGCACAGGTGTCGCTAATTGAGCGGGAAGGGTCGACACCGATGGACGCGATGATCGCCCGAATCAACGCTGGCCTCACCGGTCGTTACGTCGTCGAGCGCGAGATCGGGCGCGGCGGCATGGCCACGGTCTACCTTGCACAGGATCTGCGACACCACCGGAAGGTGGCGCTCAAGATGCTGAAGCCGGAGGTCACGCTGTCGATGGGGGCGGAGCGTTTCCTCAAGGAGATCGAAATCGCCGCCGGCCTGACTCACCCGAACATTCTACCAGTCCATGACTCCGGAGAAGTGGACGGCATGCTGTTCTACGTCATGCCCTACGTCGAAGGAGAGTCCCTCCGCGAACGCCTGGGGCGCGAGGGAAAGCTGCCGCTCGAGGAGGCCATACGAGTGGCGACCGAGGCGGCCGACGCGCTCGACTACGCGCACCGGCAAGGGATCGTGCACCGCGATGTAAAGCCCGCCAACATCCTCATGGTCGACGGCCACGCTGTGATTGCGGACTTCGGCGTGGCCCGCGCGGTGAGTGCCGCGGGACACAGAGCGTTGACCGGAATGGGTATCGCCATCGGCACCCCGGCCTACATGAGCCCGGAACAGGCGATGGCGGTGGGCGATGTGGATGGGCGCTCGGACATCTACAGCCTCGGCCGTACGCTCTACGAGATGCTCGTGGGCGATCTCACGATGAGCCAGGCTGAGCAGCGGGCCATTGCATCGGGCAAGGTGTCTGCAATGCCGCCGGAACATCGGGAGGAATTACAGCACGTTCCCCAAGCCGTGATTCGCACCGTTGCCAGGGCGACGGCGCAGGATCCGGACGACCGGTTCCAGACCGCCCAGGCGTTTGGCGAGTCGCTCGTTTCAGTGTCGGGACGCCGCCGCATGACACGGACCGGAAGACTCGTGGCCGTCACCGGGGTGGTGGTGGCGGCCGCCGTCATGACCCTGTTGGTCATGCCACGCGGGCCACCCGGACTCGACGAACATGTCCTGGCCATCGCCCCGTTCGGCATTCTGGATACGGACCTGGCCCTATGGAGAGAAGGACTGGTCGACGTGTTGGCGGGGAGACTCGACGGCGCGGGGCCGCTCCGCACCGTTCCGCCCTCAGTGGTCATGCGCCAGTGGGAGGGACCGGCCGATCAGGCCACCGCCACCGCGCTGGGGGCCAGTACGGGCGCCGGGCTCGCGCTCTACGGACAGATCGTCAGCGCAGGACCGGATTCCGCGCGTGCGCTCGCGACCCTTATCGACGTGCGCACGCGCCGGCCCATCGCCGAGTTTGACGTTCGGGACGACGCCGATAGGCTGGACAAGCTGGCTGATTCACTCGCCGTCCACATCATCGCCGAGCTCAGTCGCACCCGGGACCTAAGTGGGTCTCGTCTCGCGTCGCTCGGATCGTCGTCGCCTGCCGCATTGAAAGCCTTTCTCCAAGGCGAACAACACTACCGACGCTTCACGTTGGACTCGGCGGCGTTCTACTTCCAGCGAGCGGTCGAATTGGATACCACCTTTGCGTTAGCCTACGGGCGTCTTGCCATCGCCGACGGCTGGAGTGCGACGCCGAATCCGGAACTGAATCAGCTGCGTCTCCGGGCGGGGGAGCTAAACCATGGCCTCGCGCGCCGCGAGAGCCTGCTGGTGGTCGCGGATTCGATTCGGGCTGCGATGGTTCAATTTTCGGGCGACTCGGCGGCGTGGGCCATGTACCGCCGCCTGTTCGCCACCCTCGAGTCCGCGACGACACTGTATCCACTGGACCCTATCGTGTGGTACGAGCTTGGCGAAGCCCGCTACCACTACGGGGCCGAACTCAATGTCACGGACGAACAAACGTACGACGCGTTCGCCCAGGCCATCGCGCTCGACTCGACCTTCATGCCGGGGTACCGCCACCTCTTTGAGTTGACCCTGCTGCTCCAGGGACGGGACGTGGGGCGCGAGGTGGCAGCTGCCTACCTGGCACATTCGGACTCGAATGAGTTTCGCGACGCCGCCCGGGCGATCGACCTGCTTCTCGACCCTTCCCACTCTGACGATACACGCACGCAGCAGGCACTCGACTCGCTCTCCTCCGTGGCGATTTTCCAGGTGTGGTACGACCTCAAGTGGTATGGGGACTCCGCCGCAACGAGTCTCCGTGTGGCTCGGGCCTGGATGGACGACGACACCACGGCGGCGCGGCAAGCGCTCGCCCTGGCGTTGACCTACCACGGCAAGGTTGCCGAAGCGTACCGTGTGGCGGCGAATCGATATCCCGCGCTCCTGGTCGTGTTGGCCCGGTTTGGCGCGGTGTCGCCGGACAGTATGGACGCTGCCGCGAAGGGATGGCTCGACGCGCGCAACTCGTTCAACTTCTTGCACGCACATCGCTGGTGGGCGGAACGCCGTGACACCGCTGCCCTGCAGACCGCCGTGGTGTATTGGGACTCGGTGGAAGCGGAGCTACCCCAGCTGCGATATCGAATGCGCGACCTCGGTCTCTCTGCACAAGCCTATCTCGCGTTGGCGCAAGACGACACAACGCGCGCGCTCGAGTTGTTCGCTCAGATCCCGAACTGGCCGAACCGCTACTACACCTACTACGAGCAGCTTACCCGCGCCCGGCTGCTCTCGCGTCTCGGACGGAACGGAGAGGCAGCACATCTCCTCGATCACATGCCATTTGAGCGACAGTTCGCTCCTACGTCCGAAGCCATCATCGTGGAACTCGAGCGGGGCCGTGTACATGAACGCTTGGGCAACCTCGGGCTAGCGATCGCAGCGTATTCCACCGTCATCGACGCCTGGCATCGCGCCGACCCGGTGTTGCAGCCCATTGTCGACGAGGCGCGTGCGGCGCTCGCCCGTATCGGTGCGGAGCCCCGCCGCTAGCTCGGCCTTACCACCCTCCTCCACTCTTCCGGAAGAACGCCGCGTCAGTCGCATACGGCTTTGTGAGCGTCTCGAGTTCTACCATCTTCGTTTTGGTGAGCGGCTTGAACTCCTTCGCGATGGTGACGTTCTCCTCGAGTTGCTCGACGGTGTCACAGCCGACGATCACGGTGCTCACGGGCAGCGTGAGGACGTAGCACATCGCGTCACACATCGAGTTGATACCGTCCTCGCGGAACATGCGACCACGCGCCGGGATCTTCATGCCGATGATCCCAAGGTTCTTTTTTACAGCGACCGGCAAGAGCGTCTCGATAAACGAGTCGACGTGGCGGTCGGCCGCATTCAGCGCCATAAGAATGGTGTCGAAGTCGAAGCGATTGATGCCGTCCATGAGCACGTTGGGCTCGTAGTGACCGGTGATCCCCAGAAAGCGAACCATCCCCTGTTCGCGCGCCTCCTCGAGCGCTTCGATCGCGCCACCCTCGGCGAAGATGCGGTCCAGGTCTTCTGCACGGGTGACGTTGTGGAGTTGCCAGAGATCGAGGTGATCGGTCTGGAGGCTCTCGAGGCTCTGTTCGAGGAGTCGTAACGAGCCATCACGCGAGCGGTTGTGCGTTTTGGTGGCAAGGAAGACTTCGTCACGACGCGTGGTCATGACGTCGCCAATGTACTGCTGGCTGATTCCCCTGCCATACGCCGCGGCCGTGTCGATGTAGTTGACGCCGAGGTCGATGGCGCGGTCGATGATCGCCACCGATTCGTCTCGCGTGCCAGCCTTCTCCAGGGTGGCCTGCCCTCCGAGACTGAACAAACGGACCTGATGACCGGTGTTGCCCAACGGTCGCTCGGGCATCGGTAGTGCCGGTGCGGCGTGCCCGGTAGAAGTGTGGAGCAGGGCGGCGGCTGTGCCGGCCGCGGTCACTTCGACGAACTCACGTCTGGAAACGTTCGGTGTCATGGGTTTACTCCCGCAGCCGCGTTGACCGGATTACCCAAGAGGCTAGGCGGCGGCGTCTGAAGAGAGGCTGAGTTCCGGGTGAACGTCGGCGTGAATTCGGAACGGTTCACTCGGTTTCACGAGCCTTGCCATAGTGGCGGTTTCACGGAGCCTTCACAGTATCCTTGACCACTCTGCACTACTCAGGAGGCTGCATGCGGTCCCCGCGAACCGGGTCGCATGCTGGGCAGGAGTGCTGAGCTGGGGTATCGGGTGAGAGAGCAGACACCACTGGTCACGAGGATGCCGCGCACGCCCAAGGGTATGGTGTGCGGCCTCCCTCTTGAACTCCCCCTCGATCTCCTCAGAGACGCCGCTAGGCGTCTGCGCGTCATTGCCCTCATCTACGCGGGCGGATTCGTCATCGGCGAATCTGCTGGTCTCCTTGACCCAGTCACGCGCGCAGATTACGGCCACTTCTACGGGTGGGGACCGCCCCTCATCTCCATACTGGTGGCGCTTCTGGTTGCTGGGGTCGCGACCAGCGAGCGGCTTGCGCCATCTACCACGATGAAGATCGGCCTGGCGTTTGAGGTGGTGGGCGCCTACGGGATCGCCTTTTCCACCTACTGGGGCGTGTACTCCGGTCTTGCCTACCAGCCCGAGCACGTCGCCACGTTCGGACTCTCGTATGTCGCTCCGTGGATCATGTTCTTCACCATCGTCTCACCAAACGAGCCACGGAAGGCCCTGGTCGCCGCAATCCTTGCCGGTAGCTCCGTCCCGGTGGTGCTCTGGCTCACCATCACCTACGGGGTGACGTCTCTCGAACTCACCACCAGCTTCGTCGCCAATGTCATGATCGTCCCGTGGTTTCTCATCGTCGTGACAGCATATGTGGGCGCACGAGTCGTCTACAAGCTCGGTACAGCGGTGACCAAGGCACGAGAGATGGGAAGTTATCGGTTAACGACGCGGCTCGGCGGTGGCGGAATGGGGGAGGTCTGGCGGGCGGAGCACCAGATGCTCGCGCGGCCTGCAGCCATTAAGCTCATTCGGCCCGACAAGCTAGGCGTGTCTGGCGAGAGCGAAACCGTGCAGCGTCGTTTCGAACGGGAAGCGCAGGCGACCGCACTGCTGCGATCTGCGCATACGATCGATATCTATGACTTCGGGGTGACCACGGACGGCACCTTCTACTATGTGATGGAGCTGATGCACGGCTTTGATCTGGAAGGTTTGGTGAATCAGTTCGGCATCGTTCCGGCCGAGCGCGTGGTGTACATCCTCAGACAGGTGTGTGAATCCCTCACGGAGGCCCACGAGCGCAGCTTCATTCACCGTGACATCAAACCCGCGAACATCTACCTGTGTCGCGAGGGTCGCCCGGTGGATTGCGCAAAGGTGCTCGATTTCGGGCTGGTCAAGCCCCGGCATGAGCCCGAGTCCCAAGCGGTGAAGCTCACCGTCGAACACGCGGCGGGGGGAACGCCGGCCTACATGTCGCCAGAGCAGGCGTGCGGAGAAGCCGTGGACGCCCGGACCGATATCTATTCGGTGGGGTGTGTAGCGTACTGGATGCTGACGGGTGAGTTGGTGTTCACCGGTCGGACATCGATGGAGGTCATGTCACGGCATCTGTCAGCCAAGCCCATACTTCCTTCACGGCGATCCGAACTCCCGATCCCAGAGAAACTCGAGGACGTGATTCTTGCGTGCCTCGAAAAAGAGCCGCATCGCCGCCCGCAAACCGCCGATGCGCTCGACATGTGTTTGGCGGCGGTCGACCTTGATGCGCCGTGGACGCCAAAGCGGGCACGGGAGTGGTGGGAGCGGCATCAGCCCACTTGGGAGGAATACGGGAGGGACAGCAGCCGGGTGCTGATGGTGTAGTGGGACATTTGGGAAAATGACGGAATGGCGGTCATCATGAGTTGGATAGAGGCGCGCCACAAAAGTACGATCGCCGCCCTCGGGCTCGTGATCGTGGTTCTGGCGTCGTCGTGCCTGTTTCACGACACGATCCCGATCTGCCACTGGGGGTTCGGGTTTGATCACGGTATGCATGCGGCGGCGGTGCGGTAACGGATCGTCGCTGATCCGTTCCACCATCCCTCCGAACGGCTTCGGACGGCTTACAGTCGAGTGGCGGGGCAAGGGATGCTAGCAAGGGCTGGCGGCCGCCAGCGTCGCGTAGCAATTTGGCATCCATGTCCGAACATCTCGAGCGCTTGCAAGCTGCGCTTGCCGATCGCTACGAAGTAGAACGCGAACTGGGCCAGGGCGGGATGGCCACGGTTTACCAAGCCCGCGACGTCCGGCACAATCGTCAGGTTGCGTTGAAGGTCCTGCTCCCGGAGCTAGCGGCCGTTCTTGGCGCGGACCGCTTCCTCAACGAGATCCAGGTCACCGCCAACCTCCATCATCCCAACATCGTGCAGCTCTACGATTCCGGAGAGGCGGACGGAGATCTGTATTACGTCATGCCGCTGATCGTAGGCGAGTCACTCCGCGACAAGATCAATCGCGAGCGGCAGCTCTCGGTAGAGGAGGCAGTCGACATCACGCGCGCTGTCGCGGATGCGCTGGACTATGCGCATCGCCGCGACGTGATCCATCGCGATATCAAGCCCGACAACATCATGTTGCACGAGGGCACGCCGATGGTGGCCGACTTCGGGATTGCGCTGGCGGTGAGCAATGTGGCCGGTGAGCGGATTACGGCCACCGGCTTGTCCCTGGGGACGCCGTCCTACATGAGTCCCGAGCAGGCAACCGGTGATCGGGAGGCCAGGCCTTCGACCGACATCTACGCGCTCGCCAGCGTGCTGTACGAGATGCTGGCAGGGGATCCCCCGTTTACCGGCTCAAATGTGCAGGCAGTTATCGCCAAGGTAGTGGGTGAAAAGCCAACCAAGCTCACCGCGATACGGGACACGGTCCCCGCGCACGTCGAGGCCGCCGTGGACAAGGCGTTGGCCAAGGTGCCGGCCGACCGTTTCAAGACCACCAAAGAATTTGCGGACGCACTCCTTGCCGAGGCTCCGGCGGCGACAGTGCTGACACCGTCGCCCTGGTCCGGTCTCGCACGCGTCGCAGTGCCAGTAGCTGCGGTGGTCGTACTTGCATGGGTGCTGTTTGGCCGCGGCGGAGGTGAACCGGTTGCCGAAGATCAACCGGGAATGACCATCACACGGCTCACGAGTTTTGCCGGTTGGGAGATGGCTCAGAGTTGGTCTCCGGATGGCAGCCAGATTGCCTACGCACACATCGTCCGCGGCGACGCCGACATTGCGACGTTGTCATTGGGCGGCGGGGAGCCTCACATCCTCACGGCAGACAGCCCAGCGGATGAAATCAATCCGCGCTGGTCGCCCGACGGAACGAAGATCGCCTTTCTATCGGATCGTGGTGCGGGATCGAATGTCTACTGGATTCCACCGACAGGTGGCGCAGAGCGATTGATCGCAGAAACCGACATTCCCTTCCTCGAACGGATGTATACCTGGTTCACCTCGATGGGGGCCAACCCGTGGTCTCCTGATGGAGAGGAGTTGCTGTTCTCCAGGTTAGCCCCCGGCGGTGACGCCGCCGTGTGGAAGATCAACCTGTCCACGGGTGAGGAGATCAAGTTGACGAGCCCGCCGCTGGGCGCTGAAGATGGCTCAGCGTCGTTCTCGCCCAACGGTGACCGGATCGTGTTCACCCGATTCGAGAAGGGGATCTTCACGGTTTGGCTCCTTGCGGCTGAAGGCGGAGAACCCGAGCCCGTGCTTGAGGACGGACTCGATTGGCTCCCGGCGTGGTTTCCGGATAACGAACGCCTTGCCGTGACATCCTTTCGGGGTGGGGCCCCCAACATCTGGGAGTACAACTTGCGTTCTGGCGAATGGCGCCAGCTCACGTCGGGTGGAACCGGTGCCCATTATACGCCCACGGTCTCATCGAACGGCGCGATCGCCTACAACGAGTTCGACCATCAGGTGGACATCTATTGGGCATCCATCGAAGACCTCACAGAAGAGCACCAGCAGCTCACCAGCTTCACCAACGACAATGCCGCCCCCCGCATGTCTCGCGACGGGAGGTACATCGTGTACTGGGCCAATCGGACCGGCAACGATGAGCTCTATGTTCTGGATCGTACGTCGAATCAGCATCGCAATCTGAGCGACAATTCGGCGAACGATCGCTTGGGAGATTGGTCTCCGGATGGCAGAGAAATCGTGTATATGTCCAACCGTGGCGGGGCGGTTCAGCTGTGGGTCGTGAACGTCCAAACCGGTGATACGCGGCTGCTCAGCGACCATGAACTCCCGTGGGCACAACACACGGGAGATACGCAGGCTGGTCCTCGCTGGGCCCCAGACGGTAGTGCGATTGCGTATCTCGCACCAGTGCAGGGTGAGGGCAGTGCGGTGTGGCTTGTTGATCCTAGCGGGGGCAATCGGCGCACCTCGACGGTCCGAGACGCGTTCAGTTTTGACTGGTACAAAGACGGCCAGCGGATCATCTACACGCGAAGGGCGCCCGACGGTTCTGGCCTCGTGGAGCTTCGCGCGGCCAATCTGGGCTCGGGTCAAGACATTCTCCTCCGGACTGGAACGGTGTCGGAAGTCGCGGTATCGCGTGATGGCAGTGCGTTGACGTTCATCGAGTCGGTCAGTCACTTCACGATGGATCTGTTGATGCAACGCTTGCATCCGACACAAGGACCGGACGAGCTTCCTACGACGGACGGCGAACCCCGACAGATCACGTTTGGAAACGGGGAATGGCACGTGCACAATGGTGGATGGGCGTGGGATGGGAGTGGTGTCGTGTATTCCCGCGATCGTGATTTTGGCGACCTTTTTGTCATCGAGCCCAATCGATAAAGGAACGACGTGATGAAGTCACTTTGCACGATGTCGGTCGTGCTCACCCTGTTCACGGGCCATCTGAGCGCGCAGGCTGCGGTACCGTGGGCGACGATTCCGGCAACCGAGAGGTTCGAGGTCCATTCGCGAATCGTCGGTGCGGATTTCCAGATCTCGGTGGCATACCCCTTTGGATATCAACAGATCGACGCGCGCTTTCCTGTTCTGTATGTGCTGGACGCGTGGTGGACCTTTGGCATGGCGACGGACATCGCTCGCGTGCTCTCCGCGGATCAGCTCGTTCCACCGATGCTGGTGGTCGGTGTTGGGTACCCGGGAGGACTCGGCGACGCCATCGCCCTCCGCGTTCGGGATATGACGCTGCGGCAGAGCGACGCGGTCGAAGAGCTGATCGCCCAAGAGGTGGCGGCGTTCGGACCGCATCCTCCCATTGCCTCGGGCGGTGCTGACGCGTTTCTCCGCTTCCTCACCGAAGAGTTGATGCCGCGCCTCGAGCGCGACTATCGCGTAGACCCTGCCCAACGTATCCTGCACGGTCACTCGCTCGGTGGGAGCTTCGTTGTGGACGTGCTGTTTCGCGAACCGACGGCGTTCACCCACTACATCTCATCCGCGCCTGCGCTCGTGCTGGATAATGGGCTGAGCTTTCAGACCGAGCGGGCGTACTCGGCAGCGTCCGACGCGCTGCCCGCTACGCTGTTCTTGGCAGTCGGGCGCCTCGACGTCGCCGTCCCTGGCATTGTGGAAAGCGTAACGGCGATGGCGGACACGCTCCGCGTCCGAGATTACGAGGGGTTGGATTGGGAGGTCGTCCAGTACGAGGACCAGACGCACCGCTCGGTGATGCCCGTCGTGCTGCGGGATGCGCTTCGGCACTTCGCCCGCGAGCCAAACTAGCGAGCGCCCGACGGCATCTCTCTGATCAACACCTGTTTGAATTGAATCGGGTGACTCTCGCTTTGAAGCGCGATATACCCCTCACCTAGGCTCGTGCCATCCGGTTTCGCGGACGGAGCGAATCCGTTGACCTGACCTCCGCCGATGACGGGGTGGCTATACGTCAACACGGTGTCCCCCTCGACAATATGCGCAATGAGCGAGTCGCCCAGTACGAGGAACTCGACCGCGACCCATTCGTTGCCGTGATACGTCGGTGCGGTTGACGAGATGCAATGTTGCTCGACGAGCGCACCGAGCATCTCGACATGCGTACCGGGCGTACAGAGGTTCGAGGTCGGTCGGTCGTCGACCCCGTTACCGCCAAGAAACTGCGCTTCGATCGAGATCGGGAAATCCTGGTCTCGCAACATCGACTCCGGGTTCTGAGCATGGAACATCACGCCGCTGTTCTTGAACGCCCATCCCGGGCCGCCGGGCACCTGGTCGCCGATGAACCGATATTCTATCCGCATCTCGTAATGGGAGAAGGGCACTTCGTAGAACAGGTGCCCGAACCGGTCCCCAAATTCGTCGTAGCGCTCATAGCTGACGGTGAGGAAGCCGTCATCGACACGAAACGTGGCCAGCGGGTCCTCGCCGAGATCACTTCCGCGGATCTTTGGGGTCCAGCCGGTCAGGTCGTGACCGTTGAACAGCTCGATCCACTCCCCATCGCCGCCGCGGGCGGCACATGCCGCTGCTCCCACCATGACGACGATGGCGAGGGTTGCCCGTAGCTTCATGGCTGGCGCTGCACGTCACCGGCCACGAACGGCTTCTGGACGACGCTCGGCTCCACTCCCTGCTTGGATGCTGCCACCATGCGCGCAACTTCCTCCATCAACCGCGCGTTATTCGTCACGATCCCGTCCTTGATCGTGTGGACGATTCCGCTCGTGCGGATCATCTCACCGCTCTCATCGAGTCGCAAAGCCCCAAACGAATAGAGGAAACGAAAATTGTATGCGGGATTGCCGTCGACAATGATGAGGTCCGCCAGGTACCCACGTCGCACCAGGCCGAGTCTCTCCTGTCGCAGTGTCTGCGCACTGTTCATGGTTGCGGCCTTGATGATCTCGAGGGGATGCATGCCGCTCTCACGCATGAGCTGGAGTTCGCGGACATTCGAGAACCCCGGCGTGGCCCAGATATAGTTGTCATCGGTCCCGTACGCGACGCGGCCACCCCGCTTGTTGAACTCGAAGATGAGGTCGCCCCACAGGTCGAACGCCGTGTACCAGTAGTACTCGTCGTCGGATGTCCAATCGTAGTGGTAGGAGCCATGGAATGCCGGGTTGGGCAAGTTCCAGTTGATGAGCGCTTGGTGCGTGTACTTGTCGTGCCACGGCAGGCTCTGTGCGCGGAGAATGTCTCGGTTCGCCTCGTACACGACCCGTGTGGGTAACATCGTGACCCCATAGTGAACCAGTGAATCGGCGACCTCGCTGAGCAAGCGCTCCTTATCGGTGTCGACCCAGACCTTACCGGCATGACGGAAACGTTCCAGCTCGTCGTTGAAGTTGTACTCGCGGGGAAAATTCTGAACGCTGGTCGAAAGCGCGGACTCGGCGTACCCGTAGTGGTGCTCGATCATCGTGGCGCCAAGGCGGGCGGCGTCGACGGCCTGGACCACGGCATTGGTGGATGGAGGCAAGTGAATCGTGGTTATGCCGCCGGCGTCCCACACGGCCGACGCGACCGCCCCGAACAGGTCCTCGCTCCAGGACACGCTGCCGAGACTCACGACGTGCGCGCCTTTGTCAAACATCTCCCGTGCGATGCGCGGCGCCATTGCCGGGTCATCGAGTTCGAGCGGATCGAAGTCCGTGTTACTGCCCCAGCCCCAAATCGGAAACAGGCGTGGTGCCAGGATCTCGTTGGCCGCACTCGCGGCAGCCTGGGTCATGCCACTATCGAGCCCGCGGTCCGCGCCGGGTACGAGCGTCGTCACGCCATGCGCCAGCTTGAGGTAGTAGACGTACTCCAGTTCCATCGGCTGTGTGCGCAGGTGCATGTGGAGGTCGGTCATACCCGGCATCACGTACATGCCGGTCGCGTCGATCACGCGGTCGCCCGTTGGCCGGTCGGTATCACCTCTCCGCTCGGCGGTCACAGGATCGAACGGGACCATCTCGGCGATCACGTTGCCCTGGATCACGATATCGTACGGACCGACGGGCGGGCCGCCGTGTCCCGGGATGACCATCGCATTTTGGATTATGAGGCGGTCGTACGGGCCGTCGGCGAGGTCACCAAAGCGGCCCTCTTGCGCATACAACGCGGAAGTGGAAACGAGTGCCACGGCGAGAGCGACGGTGAGGGAACGAGCGCAACGAAGGGAACGCATGAGAAAACTCCTCGGATGAATCGATAACGGACGATCGGGTATAGCTGACTGGGGGGCGGTCGTCAAATGGAACCAGCTCCGCATTCCCGTTACCGGCGGGCGGCCCTCAGGAAGAATCGGGCGAGCACGGGGAGCCATACCGCGGATCCCACCAGCCCTACTATCGCCCACAGTAGCCAGTTACCGGTGCTGGCCTCGGCCACCCAGTACGCCTTCGAGGCCGCATACGGGGGATAGATCGCTGCCAGCCACTGCCAGGGCTCGGGCACGAAGTAGAAGGCGGACGCAACAACCGGTGCGACACCGACGATTTTCATGTATGCAAAGGCTTCGGTCTTCGTATCGGCAACGGCGGCAACGAGCAGTGCCAGGCCACCGGCGGCAGGCGCGCCCGCGAGTGCCGCCCCGATCAAGGCGATCGGGGGAGGAAGCCCAATTCCGATGACGGCACCCTCGAAGATCGTCAATGCGGCGGAGACGACGAACAGCACCGAGCACACGACACCCAGGTACACCGACAACGGGACCGGAGACACGAGCAGAGCTTTGACGGTGCGATCCTCGCGACCCTCGAGCAACAGGAACCCGCCCACGACCGCGCCCAGCAACCCGGCGAGTTGCACGACAAAGTGGCTGACGATCAGTGGGTGGTAGGGAATCAAGTCGAAGTCGAGTCGACGACGCACTTCGTCGGTGATCCACGGCAGGGCCCAACGCATTGCGATGGAGATGCCGACGATGTACGCCGCGGTACCCAGCAGGAACCGGTCACGTCGCACGCGCAGCCCATCGGTCCGGAGCATGCCCATCACGGCCGCAGTCGACGTCATGTGCCGGACTCCCGTAATCGGATGAAGCGCGCAAAACGACGCTGGGCCCAGATGTGCGCCGCGGCCAACGCCAGAGCCGACATGCCGGCGGCGTAGACCCACTGCCACGGCGGCAAGGGCTCGGACGCGCCGAGCATGAGTAGCACAGGACCTTGCGTCGGGATTAGATGCCAGAGCACCGGTGGCCCGATTCCCAACACATACAGGAAGGGCCATTGCAGCACGGAGCCCACGATCAGCGCGCCGGGAATGAGAAACGCGAACACGGAATCGTGCGGGGCGACCTGTCCCATGCCGACGAACACGAGCAACACGCCGAGCACCACGACGCCGAGGGCCAGTGGCAAGGGGTTGATCGGCGCGCCGTAGAACGCGATGACATAGACGATGGCGCTCTCCACGGCCGCGAACGCCGTCAGCGTAATGGTCTTCGACGCGATGTAGGTTGTCGCGGTGAGTGGTGACGTGCGCAAGGCGTGAAGCGTTCCCTGGCTTTTCTCCATGAGGACGACCGACGCGCCGAAGATGTAGGTCGTGCTTCCGATGCCGAGGAGGTAAAACGCCGCGAGCACGCGCCCGGCGTGGTCGGGGTCGAACAGAAAGCGGCCCACGAGGCCCATCACGACAGCGACGGCAATGCCGATCGTATACAGCTTGCTCCTCGCCTGGATCTGCACGTCGAGCTTCAACGTCGCGGCGAGCGGCTTCACGTCAACTTCTTTCCCGTGACCTCGACGAACACGTCCTCGAGCGTGGCCTCCTGCGAGTGCACCTTGGCGATGCCGGGTTTCCGCAAGGCGTCGACGAACTTGGCATTGTCGGCGAGACCGTCGAGGGGATAACGGGCCGATCCCGGCGGAACGCTCATGTCCCCGTCCCAATGCACTTCTACCTCACGACGACCGTAATGGCGTCTCAGTGCGTCCGGTGAGTCGATCGTCGCGATCCGACCGTCGAGGATGAACGCCACGCGATCGCAGACTTCGGTCGCGGTGTGCATGTCGTGTGTGGTCACTAGTGTCGTGACGCCCTTGGCTTGGCGCTCGTGGATGATGGTGCGAATGCGCACGGCGTTGACGGGATCCAGGCCGGCCGTCGGTTCGTCCAGAAACCACAGGCGTGGTCGGTGCAACATGCTACGCGCGAAGTTCAGGCGATTCTTCATGCCCTTGGAGTACTCCCCAACCGGTTTGTCGACGTCATCCGCCAAACCGACCAGTGCCAGGATATCTTCGACCGATTCAGCGTCGCCGGCATACAGCGAACGGAAGTACTCCAGGTTCTCGCGCGCCGTGAGCTTGAGGTAGTGATTGGGCTGTTCGAAGCTGACGCCGATCGTGCGGTAATACTCCGCACCCGTACGTCCGAGCGGCCGGCCAAGGACGTCGACCTGTCCCTTCCAGCCCGACAGCAGTCCGATGAGGACGTTCTGCGTGGTCGTCTTTCCCGCTCCGCTGGGCCCGAGGAAGCCGAAGACCTCTCCCTCGTTGACTTCAAAGGTCAGGTTGTCGATGGCAGGGGTCGATCCTCCAGGGTAGGTGAACGTCAGTCCGGCGACGCTGATCATCATTCCTCCGGGTGCAGACGTGCCGAGGTGCTCACGGCTTCGGGACACTGAGATTTAGCTACCGGCGCGCGCAGCGCAATCTGCCACCGCTGGCGACGTGCCTTCCGGCATCTGGTCCCCATGTGAGGTGGCCCGTATCTTTTTCGAAGTCCTCCCATGTCCGAGCAACTCGAACGCCTCAAATCGGCTCTCGCGGGCCACTACGCCATTGGCGAGCAGATCGGCCAAGGGGGAATGGCCACCGTCTTTCTCGCCGATGATCTCAAGCACGACCGCAAGGTCGCGATCAAGCTACTCCGGCCTGAGCTCGCGGAGGGTCTCGGGACCGCGCGTTTCCTTCAGGAGATTCGCCTAACGGCCAACCTCCAGCATCCCCACATCCTGCCTCTCTACGACTCCGGTGAGGCGGCCAACGCACTCTACTACGTCATGCCGTATGTCGAGGGCGAAACGTTGGGCGATCGTTTACAGCGGGAGGGTCCGCTCCCGGTGGACGAAGCGATTCGCATAACGCGTCAAATCGCAGCAGGGCTCGACGTAGCGCATAGCAAGGGGATCGTACACCGGGACATTAAACCTGCGAACATCCTTTTGTCCGCTGGCGACGTTATGGTGGCCGACTTCGGCATCGCCCGGGCTGTGAGCATGTCCGATGAGGAAGGGCTGACCCAGACCGGATTGGCAGTGGGTACACCGGCCTACATGAGCCCAGAGCAGTCCACCGGCGAGCGCGATATCGATGCGCGCACGGACGTCTATGCACTCGGGTCTATCCTCTATGAAATGCTAGCGGGCGAACCCCCGTACACGGGTCGATCGGTCCAGGCGATCTTCGCGAAGCGTCTCTCCGATCCCGTACCGTCGGTCAAGCGCATTCGGGACAGCCTGCCGAGCAACGTCGATGCGGCAGTGTCTCGTGCGCTTGCGAAGGCTCCCGTCGATCGATTTGCCTCGGCCGGGGACTTTGCCAACGCACTGACGTCGCCCAGGCGTTCACTGGCGCCATCGGGGGTTCTCGGCCGCATCCGCAGCTCATCGGTCGCTGGACTGATTGGGGCGGCAATGGTCGTTGTAGTTGCGGGGCTGGTGTGGTTTGCACAGCCAAGTCCGAACGCGGCCCCGGTGAGTTCCGAGGCTCGCGTGGCGGTATTCCCGTTCACGTTTCGCGGCGGCGTCGACTTGTCCGATCTCGGTGAAGGTATGGTCGACCTGCTCAGCACCAAGCTGGATGGCGGTGGTTCCTTGCGCAGCGTCGACGCGCGTGCCGTCTTTGCCGCGCTGGGTGATGCGGAAGCTCCGGATCCGGCCGAGGGGCGAGCGCTTGCTGAACGCCTCGGGGCTGGCCTGTTCGTGTTGGGCGCGGTGACCGAGGTCGGTGGCAACCTCAAGATCGACGGGTCGCTCTACGACGTTTCTCGAGGAACGGATCCCATTGCCCAGGCGTCGGTCGAGGGGGTGGCCGACGCCGTGATGGGCATGTTGGACGACATGGCGGGCGAGCTGCTGGTCGGTCAGGGTGGTTCGCGCGATACGCGACTCACGCAGACCGCCGCCTTGACCACGAGTTCGCTGCCGGCACTCAAGGCCTATCTCCGTGGCATGCGGGCCTATCGTGAGGGCAACTTCCCGGAGGCCGACCTCGCGTTGCGTGAGGCAGTGGCGGCGGACTCCACGTTCGCACTCGCGTGGTACCAGTTATCGAATACGGCCGACTGGCTTTTGCGCGCCGACGTTGCGCAGGAGGCATCCGAGCAAGCGGTAAGGTACGCCGACCGTCTGTCGGAGCGCGACCGCCAACTACTCGAAGCGCTGCGCACGATGCGTCTTGGAAAGGCCATCGAGGCCGAACGGATGTACCGCGCCATCGTCGGGCGATACCCGGACGATGCGCAGGCCTGGTACCAGCTTGGCGAGGTACTGTTTCACTTCAACCCGCGCCTCGGCCGAGACATCAGGGAGTCCCGCGGTGCATGGCTCCAGCTACAGTTCCTTGACCCCGGCGACCGTACCGTGCTCCCGCACCTAGCGCGCCTCGCAGGAATCCAAAAGGATCCCGAAGCCATCGATTCGCTGATGCAGTTGATGGGAACCTTTGCTGGAACCGGGCAGCGTGTCTCACTCGAAATGCGCGTGTTCCAGGCGTTTGCTCGCGATGATCCCGAGGCGCATGAACGCCTGAAGGATGACGTACGTCTCGCGGCTCCTTCCGACATGGCGGAGATCGCATGGAGTACGACGACCTACCTTCACCGTCCTCGCGTGACCCGAGGGCTCGTCGAGCTCCTGACGGAGCCAACGCAGTCGGCGGTATCGAGGTCGGTAGGCCACGTGATGCTGGCGGACCTCGATCTTGGACATGGGCGATGGACTGACGCGCTCGCGAACCTTGGACGTGCTGCAACCGCCCAGCCGACGAACGGCCTGGAGTATCGCGCGTTGATGACGGCCATTCCGTTCTTGCCGGACCAATCCGATGCCCTTCGCGAGCTGCGGTCGCGCTTGGAGGCGTACGACGGGTCGAGCGTGCCCCCGAGCACCGCCACGGGCGTGTGGTTCTCCGTCCACAATGGGCTGCATGAGGTCCTACGGCTCTATCTCCTTGGGCTGGTGAACGCGAGACTGGGCGATGTAGAGCGGTCGACCCAGCTGGCATTGCGACTGGAAGGGCGCGATCCACCGGCAGCGAACGGATCGACCGTCGAGGATCTTGCGAAGGGGGTGAGGGCCACCGCCGCATGGCAGGATGGGCGTCACGAAGACGCACTAGCGATCCTCGAAGACATGAAGCTCGAAGCATGGCATCATTTTCCTACTGCCTCCGCGTTCTATAGTCTCGGATATGAACGCTTCCTGCGCGCGCGGCTGCTTCAGGAAGCCGGGAGGCTGGGCGAGGCTATGCGGTGGTATGGCACGTTCGAGAACACGACCACCCACGACCTCGTCTACCTGGCGCCTTCGCATCTGCACCGCGGCGAGATCCTCGAAACACTGGGCAACGAAGACGCAGCCCTCGAACACTACGCGCGATTCGTCGAGCTTTGGAGTGATGCCGACGACGTTTTTCAGAGCTTGGTCAACGATGCACGGCAGCGGGTGGAACGGCTTGCTGTGACGACACGCTGACAGCGCGTTATCGACGAGCGCGAATCCCCTCGACGAACTCCGGGTTGGGTTCGGTCGGCATCCACGCATCCACGTCCTCCCACCAATCCTCGAGTATCCGCCGTAGTTCGGCCGCGCGCGGGACGTCGCGGTCGATCAAGTTGATTCGCTCGCTGAGATCGGTCGAGAGGTCGTAAAGCTCCCAGACATCCTGCTCGAAGAAATGCAGAAGCTTGTAGTCACCCAGGCGCACGGCAGAGGCAGGTGTCGTCCGCCAGGGCCCCGGGACACTACGATCGGCCTCGAGGTAGGCGGGGAAATGCCAAAAGAGCGGCCGCATGCCGAGGCTCGCGCCGCGCAGCAGTGGTACCAGGCTCACACCGTCGAGTGGTCGATCTGCCGGCAGTTTCGCTCCGACCATCTCGAGCAACGTGGGAAACAGATCGGTACCGATCACGGGTTCCTCTGCCACGCCGTCGCCTGCCGTCACACCCGGCCAGCGGATGATCATCGGCACCCGAATCCCACCCTCGTACAGCATCCCCTTCGATCCGCGCAACGGTGCCATTGAAGTGACGGGGCCGAAGCCACCGTTGTCGGAGAAGAAGATGACGATGGTGCGGTCGGAGAGATCGAGACGGTCGAGCGTGTCGAGGATCCGTCCCACGCCGGCATCGAGCGCAGCGATCATTGCCGCGTAGGTCGGGTCGTCGTGTCCGTCAACTCCGTCAGGAATGCGGAAGTGCTCGATGTCCTGGTCCTTGGCCTCGATGGGCGTGTGGACCGCATAATGTGAGAGGTAGAGAAAGAACGGTCGCGTTGCGTTGGCGTCGAGGAAGGCAATCGCCTCGTTGGTGAGTCGGTCGGTCAAGTATTCGCCCTCGGTTCCAACCTCCAGCCCAGGCACGTGGCGACGGTCGCTCCTGTAGGGAAAGAAATGGCTTGCCGGAGATCCGAATTCGTTTCCGCCAACGTTGACCTCGAACCCCTGATCCTCGGGCAGCGCGCCCGCGCCACCCAAGTGCCACTTGCCGACGTGGCCGGTCGTATACCCAACCTCGCGTAACGCCTCCGCGATGGTGACGATTTCAAGGTCGAGTGTGGTCTGGTTCTCGACCGGAATGAGTCGCCGCCGTCTCGTGTCACCGCGTGCGGCGGATGCGACTGTGTAGATGCCGTGACGTGGTGTGTACTGGCCCGACAACAGACTCGCGCGGCTCGGCGCGCAGTTGGGCGCGTTGGCGTACGCGTTCGTGAAGCGGATACCTGACCGCGCCAACGCATCGATGTGCGGGGTCTGATAGTACCCGCTGCCCATGATGCCCAGATCGCGCCAGCCCAGGTCGTCAGCGTAGATGATGACGATGTTGGGCGGCTCGGAGCGTTTGCACGCGGTGAGCGCCGTCGTGAAGAGGACGGCGGCGATGAGTAGGCGTTCGGGCCGGTACGGCATGGGCGAAGTTCGGAGACGTCGGAGCGTACGTCAACCTCCTCTCGACGGACGGCATTTGCAGGCACCCCCACTGTGAGGCACCTTAGTCCGACTCGGAGGTCAGATGACTCGCACGTGTCCGACAGCTGTCCACAGATTAAGCCGGAAGACTCCCAAAGGGCGCTGCCAGGCGGCCGCCTGTTTGGCACTGGCGTTCGTGCTCTCGTGCGGCCCGCGGGATGCCGGCCCCCCCAACATCGTCTTCATCGTGGCGGACGATTTGGGGTACGGCGAACTCGGCTCGTATGGCCAGACGAAGATTCGGACACCGAATCTGGATCGCCTCGCCCAGGAGGGCATGCGCTTCACCCAGCATTATTCGGGAAGCCCAGTGTGCGCACCTTCGCGAGCTGTCTTGCTCTCGGGACTGCACTCGGGGCACGCCTACATCCGCGGCAACGACGAAATGGCGTTCCGTGGGGACGTCTGGAACGACCTCCGTCTGGAAGGGCAGCGACCGCTCCCTGAGGGTACCACGACGATCGGTACCGTGCTGCAGGATGCTGGCTACGTGACGGGAGCGATGGGGAAGTGGGGGCTTGGCGGGCCCGGCAGTTCGGGCGCTCCTAACCTGCAGGGCTTCGACCGCTGGTATGGCTATCTCGGCCAGCGACTCGCGCACAACTACTATCCCGTGCACCTCTGGAGCGATAGCCTCAAGGTCGAGCTCGAGGGCAACGAGTACTTCCGCGCCCATCAGCGGTTGCCCGCCGACGCGGATCCGGACGACCCGGCGTCGTACGCGCCCTACTCCGGCGCGCAGTATGGACCTGATCTGACGCTCGAGGCAGCGCTGGAGTTCATTCGCGAGAACCAGAACCGACCCTTCTTCCTATTCGTCCCGACCATCGTGCCACATGTGGCACTCCAAGTGCCGGAGGCGTCACTCGCCGAGTACCGGGGTGTCTTCGAGGAGACACCTTATTTGGGTACGAACGGGTACCTCCCACACCGCGAACCCCGCGCCGCCTATGCGGCGATGATCACGCGCATGGATCGCGACATCGGGCAGATCTTGGATCTGCTGGAAGGGCTCGATCTTGCCGAGACCACGCTCGTCGTGTTCACGAGTGACAACGGCCCGACGTGGGTTGGGGGCGCGGATACGGATTTCTTCGAGAGTCGGGGCGGGCTGCGCGGTCGCAAGGCACAACTCTGGGAAGGCGGGATCCGCGTGCCGATGATTGCACGGTGGCCCGACCGGATCGACGCGGGCGCGGTCTCCGACCTCCAGAGTGCGTTCTGGGACTGGATGCCGACACTCCTGGAAGCGGCGGGTGTCTCCACGCCCGACGGATTGGACGGTGTATCCCTGCTGCCCACACTTGCGGGTAACCCCGAGGAGCAAGGTGACCGTGAGTATCTCTACTGGGAGTATGTCGGCGGGCAGGCAGTGCGCATGGGTGACTGGAAGGGCATTCGGTTGCCTCCCGATCTCGAGCTTGAACTGTACAACCTCGCGACGGATCCCGGTGAACAGGTGAATGTGGCGGCGGATCACCCCGACATCGTGGCCCGCATCGAGGAAATCATGCGAACCGGTCGAACCGAGTCCGAACTGTTCCCACTACGTCGATGAGGTGTGCGATGCGACGGTCCGCAGCCAGGGTGCTGGCGCTCATGGTATCGGTGGCGTGTGCGCCCGAGGGTCCACCCAACATCATCTTCGTGTTCACGGACGACCACGCCACGCAGGCGATCGGTGCCTATGGCGACCGTCTCGCCGGCCTCGATCCGACACCGAACATCGACCGGCTGGCGCAGGAGGGCATGATGTTCCGCCGCGCCTTCGTGACGAACTCCATCTGCGCGCCGAGCCGTGCGGTGATCCTCACCGGCTTGCACAGTCATCTGAACGGCGTGTACACCAACGCGGAGCGTTTCGATTCGTCGCAGGTCACGTTTCCACAGCTGCTGCAACAGGCCGGGTACCAGACAGCCATCGTGGGTAAGTGGCACTTGAAGAGCGATCCCGTGGGATTCGACTACTGGGAGGTACTTCCTGGACAGGGGTTCTACTACAACCCGGACTTCCGTACCGTCGACGGCACGGCGCGTGATACGGGGTACGTCACCGATCTGATCACCGACAAAGCGCTGGCGTGGCTCGACAACCGCGACCCCACTCGGCCTTTCATGCTGATGTACCAACACAAGACACCGCATCGCGAGTGGTATCCCGGACCTGATCACCTCACCAAGTACGATGACGTGGCCATCCCTGAGCCCGCTACGTTGTTCGACGACTATGCTGGCCGCACGTCCGCCGCCGCCACGCAGGAGATGACCATCAGAGACCACATGCGCCTGTCATATGACCTCAAGCTGTGGCCCAACGTGTTAGATCCTGAGGAACCACTCATCCGAGGAGCGCAACGTCTTCGTGAGCGTATGACGGATGAGCAGTTGGCCAACTGGGATGCGGCGTACGGCCCCAAATCGGCAGCCTTCAATGCTGCGCCGCTATCCGGTGACGATCTCGTCCGCTGGAAGTACCAACGCTATATGGAGGACTACCTCGGCAGCATTGCATCGGTCGACGACAACCTCGGCCGCGTGCTGGACTACCTGGACGAGCACGGTCTCGCGGTCAACACGGTCGTCGTGTACAGCTCGGATCAAGGGTTCTACCTCGGCGAACACGGTTGGTACGACAAGCGCTGGATGTACGAGGAGTCGTTCCGCACACCGTTGATCGTGCGTTGGCCCGGTACGACGCAGACCGACGTCGAGAATACGGATCTCGTCCAGAATCTCGACTTCGCACCCACGTTCCTCGACATGGCAGGGGTCGAGCCGCCGTCGCAGATGCAGGGGCGAAGCCTGGTGCCGTTACTCGAGGGGAGCCGCCCCGACGATTGGCGGGACGCCATCTACTACCAGTACTTCGAGTTTCCCGGCGTGCACGCGGTCCAACGCCATTACGGGGTACGGACCGATCGATACAAGCTCGTCCACTACTACTTGATCGACGAATGGGAATTGTTCGATCTGGTGGAAGACCCGAACGAGATGCGGTCGGTGTATGCCGATACAGAGTACGCGGCGGTCCGGGCGGACCTCGAGCGGCGACTAGCATCGCTCCGTGAGCAATACGCCGTGCCCGACGAGGACCCCGTACCGTACGAACCGTCGCCATGATGCGGACACGGAATTGGGTGCTGCCGTTGGCGGCTGTGATGCTGCTGGGATGTGCGACGCCCTACGAGGGGCCGCCGAACATCGTCCTCATCCTCACCGACGATCAGGGCTACGCCGACGCCGGCGTCTATGGCGCGGCAGAGTTTGCGACACCGAACATCGACCGTCTGGCATCGGAAGGCATGCGGTTCACGAGTTTCTACTCACCCAATGCCGCGTGCTCGCCGACACGCGCAGCCATTATGACCGGTTCGTACGCGCCGCGCGTTGGGATTCCGCACGTGCTCGGCCCGCGCAGTCGACGCGGACTCCATGCCGACGAGACGACGATCGCGGAACTGTTGCGCGAGCAAGGGTACGCGACAATCGCAGTCGGCAAGTGGCATCTGGGGGATCACCCGGAGTTCCTGCCGACGAATCAGGGATTCGACTCTTATTTCGGGATTCCGTACTCCAACGACATGAGTCCGGCGCCTGCCAACAACCCGCGCGAAGGCGCCAACCAGTGGTACCCCGAGCTGCCGCTTATTCGCGACACGATGGTCATCGAGCGCGAACCCGATCAGCGCCTTCTCGTTCAGCGCTATACCGACGAGGTGGTCGAATTCATCGAGCGCCACGCAGACCGTCCGTTCTTTGCCTATCTCGCGCATTCGTTTCCGCACGTGCCGTTGTGGGCGTCGGCGCGGTTCGAGGGAACGACGGACCACGGCCTGTACGGTGACGTGATCGCCGAGATCGATTGGTCGCTGGGTGAGATTCTGGCGACGCTCGAACGACTCGAGCTCGATGATCGCACACTCGTGGCCTTCACATCCGATAACGGGCCCTGGCTGGTGTTCGGGAACCACGCCGGCTCCGCCGGACCATTCCGTGAAGGGAAGGCCACGACGTTCGAAGGTGGTCACCGCGTGCCCGCGCTGTTTCGCTGGCCTGGGCGGATTCCCGCGGGCGCGGTCACCGAGGTCATGGCGACAGGCATGGACTTTCTTCCAACGATCGCGGGTCTGGCTTCCGCTCAGGTCCCGACCGATCGCGTGATCGACGGTCACGACATCTGGCCGATCTTGTCCGGCGAGACCGACGCCGCGACCCCCTACAGTGAGTTCTTCTACTATCGCGGCGGCCAGCTGCAGGCCGTGCGGAGTGGCGACTGGAAACTTCATGTGCCACACGCCTACCCAACGTTGGAAGGCGGCGAGCCTGGCCATGATGGCGCGCTCGGGCGCTACGAACAGGGCCAGATCGGTGTGGCCTTGTTCGACCTCGCCACGGATCCTAGCGAGACGACGGACATTGCCGCCGATTACCCGGGAATCGTGGAACGGCTGCTCGCCTTGGTGGACTCTGCGCGCGCCGATATTGGCGACGCGTTGACCGAGTCGGTCGGGTCGAATGCCCGACCACCGGGGATGGTGGACGAGCCGTGGTCCGTACAGGTCGAGGCGGGGAGTCGTTGACCAACCGACGTGCGGCAGCAGCGCTCCTGTTGGTCGCAGTAGCCGCCTGCGAGCCCGGCGATACGAGCTTCCACTTTGCGTTCCCCGACTCCACGAATCGCGTTTGGATCGGGCCCGATTTCTACGCGAACCGGCTGCAGGATTGGCGTCTGCACGACGGGCGGTTGGAAGCGGTCGAAGGCCGCAACGCCAAGCCCATGCGCACTGTTCACTTGCTCACGCGGGCGTTGGACGAAGGGCGCGGTACGGTGTCTGTGCGCGTCCGCACGGGGCCGATCGCAGACGGACCAGCGCACGCCGACACGTGGAGTGGGTTCCTCATCGGCGCCGGGGGTGAGCATGTCGATTACCGGATCAGCGCGCTCTCGCACCACTGGCCGTCGACCGATGGCGGGTTAATCGTCGCGGTCGACGGCACGGGGCGCATCGTCGTACGCGACAACGCCGTGCATCAAGGGTTCAGCACGCCCGCGCCGGACATTTCCGTCAACGCGTGGCCGGAGTTGCCGGCAACGAGATACGACACCATTACGACCGCTGACACGGGCGTGCACGATCTTCATGTGAGCGCCGTGCCGCAGAACGAAGCGTACCAACTCACCGTCGAGCGTCGCGATGCGACTGGGCAAGTCGTGGAACGCGCAGTCTTCGATTCCCTCCCGGCAGTGCATCTCGACGGGAACATCGCATTGGTGTCACATCGCAGCCCTCGCGGTGAGGGGCCGGGCTATTGGTTCGACGATCTCGAGCTCTCGGGCACCAAGGTGCGGAGTCATCCCGAGCGCGCGTTTGGCCCGATCATGGGTGTGTTCCATACGATGAGCGACGGTGTCCTGACAATGACGGCGCAGTTGGGCCCTTTGGGCGAGTCCGATCCAGACCGGGTGAGCCTCGAGGTGAGACGCGACGGATCGTGGCAGGAGGTTGCCACAGCGACCGTGCAACCGCTCAGCCACACGGTGCACTTCCGCGTCGATGATTGGCCCCCGGACGAAGACGTTCTGTACCGCGTCGTGTACGAGATGCGTACGGGATCGCGTTCCGTGGACCGGCGCGAGTATGCGGGCACGATCAGGCGTCCGCCAGCGAGGAAGGACGAGTTCGTTGTGGCCGCGTTCACCGGCCAACACATCTCCGGTGGCGATGGCCAATGGAATCACGACCATTTCTGGTTCCCCCACAACGACATCGTGCGAGCGGTGTCCCACCACGAGCCGGACCTGCTCTTCTTCTCCGGTGACCAGATCTACGAAGGTGGATTGGCCGGTGTCGTGCGAGCGCCGCTCCATGAGGCCGCGCTGGACTACCTGTACCACTGGTATCGCTTCGTGTGGACGTTCGGTGATCTCGCGCGCGACGTGCCGACCATCATGATTCCCGACGATCACGACGTCTATCACGGCAACGTCTGGGGCAACGCCGGAGTGCGGGAGTCAGGCAACCACACGATCCAAGATGCTGGTGGCTATCGGATGGATCCCGCGTGGGTCAACGCCGTGCATCGCACACAGGTCGGCAACCTACCGGCGTCAATCGATTCGGCACCGCTCGCAAACGGTGTCACGGTCTACCACACCCGCGTGGAGTATGCAGGGCTGAGCTTCGCCGTCATTGCGGACCGCATGTTCAAGTCCTCGCCATCCGTCCTGCTGCCCCGTGGTCGCGTGGTCAACGGCTGGGCCCAGAACCCGAACTTCGATCCAATGCGTGAGGCAGATGCGCCGGGGGCGAAACTCCTGGGCGTTCGCCAACTCGCGTTCCTCGATGCATGGGCCAACGACTGGTCGGGCGATACCTGGATGAAAGTGATGTTGTCGCAGACGCTGTTTTCCAACGTTGCCACGATCCCCGACTCAGCTACGAGTGGTGCAGTGCTACCGCGCATCCCCGTTGCAGGTGCGGACGAGTACGTGCAGGGAGACAAGATCGCGGCGGACATGGACTCCAACGGGTGGCCGCCGTCAGGACGCAATCACGCATTGCGAACGATGCGGCGCGGATTTGCTTTCCACATTTCCGGCGATCAACACCTCGGGAGTTTCGTTCACTATGGCATCGAGGATTGGGGAGACGCCGGGAACGCATTCGTGGTTCCCTCCATCGCGAACATCTGGCCGCGGCGCTGGTTCCCACCGACACCGGGAGGTAATCGCGCCGAAGACGCTCCGCCATATACGGGTGAATTCCTCGACGGCTTTGGCAACAAGATGACCGTGTGCGCGGTGGCCAATCCGCGCGTGTCCGGCGCGACACCATCGGCGCTGTACGATCGCTCACCTGGGTACGGCATCATTCGTTTCCGGCGTGATGATCGAACGATTACCTCGGAAGCGTGGCCGCGCTGGGTCGATCCCTCTTCGCGAGGGGCGGAGCAGTTCTTGGGCTGGCCGATCACCATTGCGCAAACCGACAACTACGGGCGCGAGCCGGTCGCATGGCTGCCAACACTCGAAGTCGTGGGTTTGGACGACCCGGTCATCCAAGTTCGTGACGTTGATGGCGAGATCCTATATACGCTTCGCATCCGCGGTCGCGAAATCCGTCCATGGGTTTTCAGCCCAGAAGGTCGGTTTTCGGTAGGGATCGGTGAGCAGGGTACCGATAGGTGGCAGGTGCTCGAGGAGCTCGAGCCAACCACTGCCGTCGACTCCATGATCAGCGTCGAATTCGAAGACTAGGGTGAAGAAGCGCGCGCTCAACGTGTGGACGATCCTCATCGCCCTCGGGTGCGGGAGCGAGCCGCGTCTCAACATAGTGATGATCGTTGTGGATGATCTGGGTTGGATCGACACCGGTGTGTATGGCAGTGAGTTCTACGAGACTCCGAACATCGATCGACTAGCCGCATCCGGCGCCCGGTTCACGCAGTTCTACACGGCGAGTCCCGTGTGCTCGCCGACGCGCGCGAGCCTGATGACCGGCAAGCATCCGGCGCGCGTAAACATCACCAACTGGATCGGTGGCGAACAGACAGGACAATTGCTCCAAGCCGACTATGAACGGCAGCTGGCGCTGGAAGAAGCGACGATCGGTGAGGCGTTTCGCGACGCTGGGTACGCGACGGGGTACATCGGGAAGTGGCACTTGGGCGGCGAAGGATTCCTGCCGGACGCGCAGGGATTCGAGTTCATGTTCGCGGTAAATCACGCCGGGCAGCCGGGGTCGTACTTCTATCCATTCGAGAATCCGAATTGGTCTGTCACCAACGTTCCGGACCTCGCTGACAGCGACTCATCTGCATACCTCACCGACAGACTGACGGACGAGGCGTTGACGTTTCTCGATCGCCACCGGGCGGAGCCGTTCTTCCTGGTGCTGTCACACTATGCGGTGCACACCCCGCTGCAATCGAAGGATGCCCTCTCAGCGAAGTACCAGGCCAAGGCCGCTGCGCTGGACGTGGAGGGAGAAGAGTACGAGGCTGAAGGCCCGTCGCGGACGAAGCTGCGGCAGAGTCATCCGGTCTACGCCGGTATGATCGAGAGCACCGATCAGAGTGTGGGGCGTATTCTCGACCGGTTAGAGGCATTGGGGATGGACGACCGGACCGTGGTCGTGTTCGTCTCTGACAACGGTGGCTTGAGCACCCTACCCGCACGCTCCAGCAACTTCGCCACGGCCAACGTCCCGTTACGTGCTGGAAAGGGGTGGTTGTACGAGGGTGGCATTCGGGCCCCGCTGATCGTCCGGGCGCCTGGTGCGAGAGCAGGTGCGACGATCGCGACCCCTTCCACGTCGATAGATCTCTACCCGACATTGCTCGAGGTCGCGGGACTGGTCCTGGATTCGATCCAATACAATGACGGTGTTAGTCTCGCCGCGCTCCTGTCCGGCGGCGAAGCGCCGGATCGTGAGGACCTGTTCTGGCACTTCCCGCACTACCACGGCTCGGGCAACACCCCGTCCGGCGCGATACGGTCGGGTGATTTCAAACTGATCGAGTGGCTGGAGACCAGTGAAGTCGAGTTGTACGACCTTGCCTCGGACCTCGGGGAGCGACACGACCTTGCAGACGCGATGCCGACTGTGGTGGACGAACTCCGGGCAAAGCTTACGGCGTGGCGCACCAGCGTCGACGCGCGAATGCCGACACCGAATCCCGAGTGGCGCTGAGGGACAGAGGTTCTCCTGATCGCATACAAGAAAACCCACAGCCGCCTCGTTTCGTGATCCACGTCATATCCCCGCCATCGCGCAACACCCATCCTTCGTCCGACCGTATTCCGCGGAGACGCTGACAACGATGATACGAAGAAGGCTGAGCTTGGCGCTCACCCTGTTGATCGCCGCTGCATGTAGCGGTGAGAACGGCACGAATCCGCCCATGAACGGGACCACGAGTGCGACACTCACCCCCGATCGGGACAACACGCTGTACGAGGACTCCACCGGGCAGCTGAGCAACGGCGCTGGCCAGTTCATTTTCGCCGGCGTGACGAACCAGCCGTTGATCAGACGCGGCGCGCTGCATTTTGACGTTGCAGGGAGCCAGATCCCGGCAGGATCGACGATCGATAGTGTCACGCTCACCCTGCACATGAGTCGCACCATCGGCGGGACCACGACGGTGAGCCTGCATCGGTTTACCTCGGCATGGGGTGAAGGCGGATCCCAGGCGGGTGGCGCCGAGGGGATGGGTGCGGCGTCGATGACGGATGACGTCACATGGATCCACGCGTTCTTCGATACGGTCTCCTGGACCACCCCAGGCGGCGATTTCGCCGCCGCCGCCACCGCTAGCACGCTTGTGCAAACGACCGGCTTCTACCGTTGGGGGTCCACACCTGCCGTGGTTGCGGACGTCCAGACCTGGCTCGACAACCCATCCACTAACTTCGGTTGGATGATCGTTGGCGATGAGAGCAGTCCCGTGACCGCCAAACGATTCGACTCGCGGGAGAATGACGTAGTTGCGAATCGCCCTTCGCTCGAAATCTTCTATACGGCACCTTAGGCGCCACTCAAGACAGCGCTGTGTTCCACACGTCCCCTCCCCAAGCGCTGGAATTGGTGTTCAATTAGGAACCTCGGGTCCTGACCCGCGCTGACCGCGGCGCGGTAACCATCGCGAGGTTGAGATGAAACTCGAATCACGCCACGCCCCCGCGTCCTCCCAAGCCTGGCTCGCTACAGCTCTGCTCGCTCTCACGGCCACGGCCTGCTCCGGCCAAGGGGTCGTCACCGAAGGGGATTGGCCGGTCATCACCGGCAACCTCGCCGGCCAGCGGTATTCGTCACTGGATCAGATCAATGCGGACAACTTCGGCGACCTCGAGGTGGCATGGGTCTGGGAGGGGGACAACTACCCCAGTGTCAACGCACGCGCGACACCAATCTACGTGAACGGGAAGTTGATCAGTGTCGCGGGCGAGAAACGGCACGTCGTTGCGACGGACGCCGGCACCGGTGAGGAACTCTGGTCTTGGGTCGAGCCGGAGACGTTCCGCTGGGAGTACTCGATGCGAAAGAACCACGGCAAGGGCGTGGCGTATGCCAACGTGGACGGGCGTGACGTGATCTACGTGGTGACGCCGGCGTTCTTCCTTCACGCGTTGGATGCGGAGACCGGGCGGCCACTCGAGGGCTTCGGCGGGTCCGTACCGATCGAAGGCTTCCCATCGACGGGCACGGTCGACCTCTTGGCCGACCTGGGTCACGAATACGACGCCCATAATGGAATACCGCTCGAGACGGGATACATCACGAGCTCCTCACCGGCCATCGTCGTGAACGGCGTGATCGTTGTCGGGAACTCGGCGGAGCAGGGATACAACCAATCGCGGCAAGAGATGATTCCGGGTGACATCCTCGCGTACGACGCCCGCACCGGTGCGTTCAAATGGAAGTTCGACGTGCTGCCTGGCCCTGGGGAATTCGGCCACGAAACCTGGGAGAACGACGCCTGGCAATGGACCGGAGACATTTCATCATGGGCACCGCTGTCGGCCGATCCGGATCTCGGACTGGTCTACATCCCGACGAATGGTGCCACCCAGGACTTTTGGGGTGGGTTCCGTCCGGGGGACAATCTCTTCAGTACGAGTCTGATCGCACTGGACGTCCAGACCGGCGAGCGCGTGTGGCACTACCAGCTCGTGCACCACGACATCTGGAACTACGACACGCCGCAAGTCCCCGTCTTGATGGACGTGACGGTGGATGGCGTCGACATTCCCGCGATCGTCCAAGTGACGAAACAAGCGTTCGCCTACGCGTTCAACCGCGCGACCGGCGAGCCCATCTGGCCGATCGAGGAAAAGCCAGTTCCTGCGGGACTCATGCCAGGCGAGCAGTTGTCGGAGACACAACCGTTCCCGACCTGGCCGGCACCTTACGACATGCAAGGGCTGAGCGAGGACGACATCGTCGATTTCACGCCCGAACTGCGCCAGATGGCACTCGAAGCGCTCGAACCGTTCTGGTACGGCCCGTTCTTCACGCCTCCGCTTCACCGCGACAACGATCTCGGCAAGCAGGCGTCGCTCTGGTGTCCCGGTGACGTTGGCGGTGCGAACATCGACGGCACGCCGGCGGTGGATCCTGAGACCGGAATCCTCTACGTCACGTCGCAAAAGGGCTGCACGTCTCGGCAGATGATTCCGGGTGCCGAGCGGGATGCTCGCGAGGAGCGACCGACGGGAGTGACCATCTCCAAGTTCGCGGTGGGTCGGTCGTTTGGCTCTCCGCGCGTGCAAGGGATCCCGATCTGGAAGCCGCCCTACAGCAAGATCACGGCAATCGACATGAACACCGGCGAGCACCTGTGGTGGATCCCGGTCGGTGAGACCCCAGACCGCATCGCGAACCATGAGTTACTCCAAGGCGTCGACATTGGGAACACGGGTACCGGAAGGCAAGCGGCCCAGATCGTCACGAAGACGCTGTTGCTCTACACGGGACAGGGCGGCGACGGCACGTCGTATCTGTTCGCGGTGAACAAGGCTACGGGTGAGCAGCTGGGACGCGTCGAACTCCCCGCGCAGCCGCGTTACGGGATGATGACCTACATGCATGAAGGAATGCAGCATGTGGTGATCCAAGCGCCGAATCGGTTGATGGCGGTACGGCTGGGGGGATAGAAGGAATAAAGGGGATAGACTAGTAGGGCGTTTACCGGTTTGAGGCGCGGCGGTAGTGTCGCCGCGCCTTGACGCGGTTGCCGCATACCTCCATCTGGCACCACTTCCTGTTGTGTCGTCGGCTGCGGTCGACAAACAGCCAGCCACAGCCTTCCAATTCGCATCCACCAACCCGATCGACATCGGACGACCGCAGCAACTCGGCTGCGGACCACACCACCGGCCACACGACACTGACGAGTTCGTCGGGATGGGCCGACCAATCCCATGCGAACCTCTCACCCTCGGGTGTGAGCGTCAGGGGCACGGCCGAGAGCCAGTGATTCAAGGCCTCGAGCGCTGCGGGCGGAACGCCCTGGGCCTCCCCGACTGGCGTAAAGACGTCATGCAGGATCTGTCGTAGCTCGAGGATTCGGGTGAGTGCCGCCGCTGTGCCGCCCGGATCCTCGCCAGCGGTCCGCAGCAGGTCTCGGGCGTAGTCGGGAGCGATGGCTTCCGCCTCCAGCGCCCACGACACGACATCTCCGTAAGAGTCTAAGAGGTTGTCAGCAATTGGCTTAGCGGCGCCCCATGACGCGGTGTTGTGGAAGTCTAGCGCCAGGCTTCCCCCGATGAACTTCGGCGTTCCGTCCATAGGCATTTGCTCCTCTCAACACCAGTCTAACCTCTAAAAGTGTACTTGACAAGTTAGAAACACAGATTAACCTATATAAGCATACATAGGGGTTAAGTCGTGACACTTGGAGGACACCATGAAGACAGCAGCTAGAGAAACGTCACTCATTGCTGAGGAAATCTCGCGAGCTGCCAATGGCGAGGCGTGGCACGGTCCGGCAACGATGGAGGCTCTGGCCGAGGTCGACAGCGAGACGGCGGTGGCGCGGCCAATCCGCTCGGCGCACACGATATGGGAGATCGTCTTGCACATGACGGCCTGGGCCCGGGAGGTCGAACGGCGCCTGCGGGAAAGGTCGCAGCCGTTATTGGGTGAGGAAGATTGGCCCCCGGTCACGAGTACCTCGGCCGAGGCGTGGTCGGCGGCACTCGAGGATCTCGCCGATGCACACGCCCGTCTGCGACAGACCATTCGAGAGTTCTCGCCGGCGCGATTATCCGACGGGGTAGACGGCGCGGCGGGGCTCTCAGCCCGGGAGCAGGGGACGTTCTACGTCATGCTTCACGGGCTGGCGCAGCACGACGCCTATCACACTGGGCAGATTGCGGTGTTGAAGAAGGCGCAGATGGGATAGAAGGGATAGACCGGCCATCCCTTCTATCCCGCCTCTCTCATCCGCGGCGCGGCGCGGGTGGCAACGTGTCCACGAATTCCGCCATTCGCATGCGCATCGCCTGGTTAGGCAGACGACCGATGCCGCCGCCGATGTTGTCGACCATATGGTGCGGCTTGCTGGTGGCCGGCGTCACGGCCGTGACGGCGGGATGGCTGAGGACGTACTTGATGAAGAACTGCGCCCAGGTGGTTGCGTCGAACTCTGACGCCCAGTCCGGCAGTTCCTTCCCTTCGACGCGGGCCCACAGGCGCGAACGGCCGAACGGGACGTACACCAGGACGCCGATCCCGTGGTCCGCAGCCATCGGGAGAATGGTCTCCTCGACGTCACGGTTGTCGACGGCATAGTCGATTCCCATGAAGTCGATGGGCTCGTTGCGCATGATGCCCATCAGCTGCTCGTACTGCCGATTGCTCGTCGTTGTCACGCCGATGTAGCGGACGTGTCCCTCCTGCTTGAGCTCCTTGAGGATGCCGAGTTGCGTCGGAACGTCGCCCAAGTTGTGCACTTGGATGAGGTCGATCGTCGGGACCTTGAAGTACCCGAACGACGCATGAATTTGGGCGCGTGCCCGTTCGGGATCGGCGGATCCACCGCCGCGGCCGGCGACGTTGACCTTCGTTGCCCAGAAGATCTGCTCCTGAATTCCGAGTTCGTTAGCGATCTGACCTGCTGCCTCTTCTACCGTGCCACGGCCATAGCTTGGCGCGGTGTCGAATACGGTCGCGCCACCGTCGATCAACGCGCGGAAGACGTCCTTCAGCGGATCCAGGTCACCGGCTCTAGCGAGTTGCGAAAAGGTCGCCGAGCTACCGAGCCCGACGGCTGGGACCATCTCGCCCGTGGACGGGATGGCGCGTTTGATGAGGTCGCCTTGTTGCAGCGCTCGAAGCAGGCGCGGATCAAGGGCGAGCGCCCCAGCGGCACCGGCAGTGATACCGATCCATTTGCGGCGAGAATACATGGAATTCTCCTGGGAAGTTGAGCGAAACTGGTTGATGCTATGTTCTACGCGGGGATCAGGGCGCGTGTTGAGAAGAGGGGATTGAAGGGATAGTCGGTCGATTCTATCCCCTCTATCCCCTCTATCCCTTCTATCCCTTCTAATTCACTGGTTCCAACCGCACCACCGCTGTCCCTGATCCGCCTCGATCATCGATCGCGAGGTAGATGTATCCGTCGGGGCCTTGCCGGACGTCACGGATGCGGCCCATGCGTTGGACGAGCGTCTCTTCGTTCATCACGCGCTGGCCGTCCATCGTGAGGCGCGCGAGCTGCTGGCCGCTCAAGCCGCCCACGAACAGGTTGCCACGCCAATCGGGGAATTTGTCTCCTGTATAGATGAGGAGGCCGGACGTCGCGATGGACGGAACCCAGAAGTGTGCGGGTGGCTCCATGCCTTCACGGTGGGTGCCTTCGTGGATTCTCGAGCCGCTGCGATAGTTCACGCCGTACCCAACCACCGGCCACCCGTAGTTCAGGCCCTTCTGAACCAGGTTTAGCTCATCGCCGCCTTGCGGGCCGTGTTCGTTGAGCCAGATGTCGCCCGTCTCGGGGTGGATGGCGAGGCCCTGCGCGTTGCGATGCCCATAACTCCAAATCTCGGGCTTGGCACCGGGCTCGTTCACGAACGGGTTGTCGGCCGGCACGCTCCCATCCTCGTTGAGGCGGATGACCACACCGTGGTGATTCGACAGATCCTGTGCGGGGTGACCCTCGAGGTCGCCTCGCGGGGGGGCCTGACGGTCGCCCACGGTGATGAAGACGTGACCCTGCCCGTCAAAGATGATGCGCGACCCGTAATGCCCGCCGCCGCGGGAGTCGGCAACGAAGAGCTCTTCGACGTTGGTGAGCCGATCGTTCTCGAATCGCCCCCGAATCAGCGCTGTCGTTGCGCCCTCTTCGCCGGCATACGGCTTCGAATACGTGATGTAGAGCATCCGGTTATTGGCGAAGTCGGGATGCGGCACCACGTCGAGCAACCCACCCTGTCCCCGGGCATGCACGTCAGGGACGCCGGGCACGGGGTTCGGGAGCAGTTGCCCGTTGCGCACGATGCGAAGCCGTCCCGGCTTTTCCGTGACGAGCATGTCGCCACCGGGCAGAAACGCGATCGCCCATGGGCGTTCGAAGCCTTCGGCGACGGTCACGACGCGGTAGTCGTGGTGAGCCGAGCGTTGTACGGTCTGGCTGATAGCCGGTGCCGCGCAGGCGAGGAGAAGGCTGGCGGTTGGGAGAGCGGTCCAAGTCCTGATCATGTGTCCATCCTTATCGAGCGTTGCCAGAAGCGTACACCGGAGTCCAGCGTTTGAGTCACTGCGCGCGGCCCGAGCGAGACGGGTAGCGCGACGGGCCTAAGTATAGAGTTGGGGGAGGGGATTCGATAGCGTCGGGTGGAGACTCGCGAAACGCTGGCGCGTTCGGGTCTCGAGTGCGGGCCGTTATGATGGCGATGTGTCCCGTGGGAACGCGATTC
>CAMYLY010000018.1:0-41056 GCA_947259405.1 uncultured Gemmatimonadales bacterium
CGACGCGGATGATGGGAGGAGATCGTGAGGACCGAAGTAGCCGTTCTTGGCGTGTTGCTGACTGCGTGCGGGTTGGCGACGCAACCGAACTTGGATGAAGAGTTCGACCTGAAAGTTGGGGAGCGGGCGACGCTCACCGACGTGTCCCTGTTCGTGCGCTTCATCGAAGTGTCCGGTGATTCGCGTTGTCCACTCCGGGCGCAATGCGTGTGGGCGGGGGACGCGGCTGTCCTCCTCGAGACAGCTCCACTCGCGGGTGACGCGATGACCGACACGCTGCACACCAACTCCGCCATGGGCCCGGACACACTCGACTTGGGGACCGCGGCTCTCCGCCTCGTGCGGCTCGATCCGTATCCCGAAACCCCTGGGTCAATCCCTCAGGACCAGTACGTCGTCCGCCTCATCGTCGAGGCCCGGTAATCGCTTCTAGTTCATCACGACGCGGGCCGGCCCCGATAGACGCTCCACGTGGCATCGGCACGGTTCCGGTACCGCGAACGTGAGGTCGACCGTGAACGACTGCCCGTTGCGCTCGCCCACGACCCGAAGCACGTCCCCGTCTCCAGAGAACTCGTCGAGCTGTCCGTCATCTGCCACGACGTAATGGCCGTCTTGGAGCAGACCGAGCCAACCGGGGTCCAAGACCTTGCCGGTCCGAAGGTTGGTCCGGGTTAGGACGACATCGTTGAGGGGTTGACCGAGGCCGTCCACGACCTCGAGCGTGTACGTCCGGAACTCCTCCGTACAGGCGCAGTCGGCGAGGCCGCTGTCCCCGCACGCCAGGGAGCCGGCGCTCAGTAGCGATGTTGCGGCGATGAGTGTACGGGAATGAGAGAGGCGCATGACGACCTCGCAATGGGACTCAAACGTGTTCTACCCTCTGGCGACTATCACGATCCGCCATGGGCATCCGTTTCGGGGCAGACCAACCATCGGGAAATGACATTCCGTGCATTGGATGCAGCACGTAGAACACTAGTAGGCTCCCGATGGCGACTCCACCGCCCGGGGCGGGCCTTAACCATCCGATGACCAGGCCGACGGCGACCCCGGCAGGGAAAAAGAAGAACAGAAGCCACTCGACCCCCGCTAGTTCGCTGGGGTAAAATCCTTCCATTAGAAGGAACACCACGAGGACAATGATGCTCAGGAGTCCGGTCAATCGGGCAGTCCAACAGAGTGCGGTTGTGTGCATGCCAGACGTTAGAGATCGTGGAGTCAATTGACCAGGGGGACACCGGTTTCACCCCGGCCTTGATATTTGCGAGGGGAGTCGGCAACCTCATACCACGGCCTCATCCTGATGCCTGTTGCGGAACCCCGATGGAGGAGTACTCCGTGAAACAGATCGACCCGCGCAAGCTCGAGAAGCTCGCGCGGAAGAACCGCGAGGCTAGCCAGCAGCGGTACGAAGAAGAAACGAAGAAGCCTTCGATCGGCGCGTCGAAGAAGCGGCGCAAGGAGCTCGAGTCGGAGAACCCGCCTGACTCGCGGTACGAAGGTGCTGACCGTCTCTTCAAGGAAATGAAGAAGAAGGACCGTCCCTAAAGCCACTCAGGTACGGGTGGGCCATTGTCCTCCGCACCGATACCCACTAGCTTGCGGGCGCAGCACGAACCGCAAGCTGGTATCTTCTCACTTCGGTCAGACGGTCCCCGGCTTAGGATGGGACCCGACGTGCCGATTCACGTCGCTTCGCTCCTCAGGTTCAGACAACTCGACGTACGACGCTCAGGTGACACAGGGTCACCCGCGTACGCGTACATCCCACCCTTGAGGAGACAACTCACGGATGTCATTTGCATCACTTGGTCTCGCGCTGCCACTGCTGCGTGCGATCGAAGAAGAGAAGTACGAATTACCCACGCCCATCCAGCAAGAGGCCATCCCCGTAGGGTTGGAAGGCCGCGACCTGGTGGGTTCAGCACAAACCGGAACGGGCAAGACCGCGGCGTTCCTCTTGCCGATTCTCCAGCGACTGGACGGCACCAAAGGACGGTCGTTCCGCGCGCTCGTTCTGGTACCGACACGGGAATTAGCGGAGCAGGTTTTGACCAATTCACGAGCCTACGGACGCTACACCAGCGTGCAGTCGGTTGCGGTGTATGGCGGAGTCGGCATGGAGCCCCAAACGCGGGCGCTCGGCAATGGCACGGATATCGTGATTGCCACGCCAGGTCGATTCCTCGACCACATGCGCCGCGGTCACGTGAACCCGTCGGACCTCGAAGTCCTCGTGCTCGACGAAGCCGACCGCATGCTCGACATGGGCTTCGCCCCGGACGTCAATCGCATTTTGGAGTCACTCCCAAAGGAACGCCAAACGCTGTTCTTCTCCGCGACCATCTCCGGTGACGTCGATCGTTTGGCACGGCGCGCCCTCAATGATCACGCCGCCGTCGAGATCGGCCACCGTACGGCGACCGCCGATGGTGTCGAGCATATTGTCATCGCAGTCGACAAGTCACAGAAACTGGCAGCGCTCTCGAACATGCTCGGGGAGCTGCCGGCAGCGCGTACGCTCGTCTTCACGCGCACGAAGTTCGGGACCGACAAGGTCGCACGATACATTCGCCGTGAAGGGATCGAGGCGGTGTCGATGCACGGGGGCAAAACCCAGCAGGCACGGAATAAGGCGCTCGACCGATTCAAGAGCGGGGCAGTCGCGATCATGGTGGCTACCGACGTCGCCGCGCGTGGCATCGACGTCGACGATATCGTCATGGTGGTCAACTTTGATGTGCCCAACGACTCAGAGATCTACGTCCATCGAGTGGGTCGGACGGCGCGGGCAGGGGCGCACGGCATGGCCGTGACGCTGCTCTCACCCGACGAGTGGCTGATGATGCGCGACATCGAAAAGTTCATTGATCGGTCGTTCACGCGCGAGACGCTCCCGGGGTTCGAGCCGGATGTCATGCCTCAGCAGCCATGGGAGATTGTCGCGCCGCCTAAGACCAACAAGCGGAACGTCACACAGCGTCACGGCCGGGCGCGACGGCGATAGCGGCAATCAGTATCGCCAGCTGAGCGTATCGGCGTCTGCCGGGTGGTTCTTGCGGATCTGCTCCATGATCCGGGGAATGAACATCTGGTGGTACCGAAGTCGTGAATACCCGTTGCCACGGGTCTGGTCGCCATTCCAGCAGTGCTCGGCGCGGTCGCCGTAATCGACCTCGCCGCCGTAGTACGGATCAGTCGTCCTCTCCAAGAATGCCTCGGTGAGATAGACGGCGTTGTTGAGGTAGTAGTTGTCCATGTCGCCGACGTAGATGAACAACTTGCCCTCGAGCTTCGGACCGAGCGTGGGCCAGTCGCGCTGCATGATATGTGTCAGATCGTAGTTCTCGCGCCAGTAGGCGGCGACGGCTGGGTCAATCGACCCCGTAACCTTGTCCCATATGCGCTGTGGGTATCCGTCGTCACCCACCGGTGAATAGACGGCCTCCCAGATATCCCATTGCTGACCCGAGCGGCTTTTCGTGCCGAGGACCAGCTCCCGATGGTTCATCTCCTCAAGCGTGGCGTCGACAAAGCCGAGCCAGTCGCGATGGCCGGCCCGCGGCGTGCGCTTCCACTCGCTGGTGACGTAGTACGCGTTCGTGTCCTCATAGAGGTTGACTAAGGTGTATGCGCGAAAGTCGATGGGGTCTGGACAGGCTACCCATGCGCCGTTGAACTCGTCCGGGTACTTCACCTGAACGGCCATCGCCTCCCACCCGCCAGTCGATCCGCCATACGTGAATCGAGCCCATCCCCCGCCAAGCCCACGAAACCGCTCTTCGATGAACGGGATCAGCTCGTGCATGATCGCGTCCCCATATGGGCCGTTGTTCTCCGAATTCACCGCGTACGAATCGTCGTAGTACGGTGTGGGATGTTGAACGGTGATCAACAACACGCGGGGGAAATGCGGACCGGTCCAGGCCTTAAAGAACTCGTGTGCATGTTCCTGTTGAATACGATTGTAGCACTCGAGCTGAAACCGCGCGCTGAACGTGCAGGGAACGTCGGGATCTGGTGGTTCGGGTCGAAAGCCTCCGAAGTCGTACGGGAAGTGCCCGTGCATGACAACGAGGGGGTACCTCGCGTCCGGGTGGTCATCGAATCCTTCCGGTAGCAGCACGTGCGCGCCGAGTTCCATGGGGCGTCCCCAGAACTGGCTGAGCAGCTCGCTCTGCATCTTCACGTGCTTCACGTACTCGGTGTCAGGGGGATCAGGGATCGGGGGGATTTCCTGGTCCATCGAGATCCGAAGCACCTCGGGGCGCATCGGATCGAAATCGATCCAGCGCGGCACGGAGTAGAGGTTGCCGGGCTTCCGGTTCCAGCGCTGCCCTTCGCCTTTGTCCGGGGGAAGCTTGACCACGTGACCGTCCGCGCGATGGAACGTCTCGTAGCGATTAATAAGTGCCTGCACACGATACCGACCGGCGGGGACGTTCGAGAGTGAGCGGATCGGGTACCCGAATGCTGCGGCGTCTACCACTGCATCGCGGCCGGGGGCCTGCCCCTCGACGTCGACGCCAAACGCCAACTGTGTCAAAGGTCCGTCACTGATTTGAAAGCGAGGCTCGCGAGTCGAGTCCGTCGACAGCATGAGGACGATGCGTCCGTCGAGTGGGGCGGCGCTCCGCTCCGCGGGAAACGAAACGGCGAAACTCGGCACGGTCTGCGCACGGTGTGCGTCGGGTAAACCACGGAACCCCAGCGCGACGAGGGGAACAGCCACCACGGGTACCAAGAATGACTTTCGCATGACTTTGACTCGACGAGGTTGTTAGAGGTGAAGGTGTCCGCCGGGCGGCCAACAGTCAAAGGGAATCAGTCATGTGGCTTTGATCACGCGGCCGGCGAGGGTATCCTCCTGCACCCATGATGCACATTCACGTGGCAGGATGATGCCGCCCGCCCGGCCATACGCGGATATCGACCCGCATCGCCGTCGGGTGATGGGATGGTCGCTTGCGGGATGGGCCCTGATGATTCTGCTGATCGTCGTCATTGGCGGTGTGACACGATTGACCGAGTCCGGGCTGTCCATCACCGAGTGGGCACCGGTCTCAGGCGTGCTTCCGCCACTTACGGCTGACGCGTGGGAGGAAGCGTTTCGGGCCTATCAGCAGATTCCCGAGTATCAGGAACTCAACCGCGGTATGACCCTGGACGAGTTCAAGACGATCTTCTTCTGGGAATACGTGCACCGCGTGTGGGCGCGGCTGGTGGGGATGGTAATCGTCGTGCTCTTTGGCCTGTTCCTCGCGCGCGGGTGGCTGACCAAACCGCTCGGCTGGCGCTTCGTGACGCTTGGCGTTCTCACGGGGGCGCAGGGTGCACTCGGTTGGTTCATGGTCATGAGCGGGTTGGCCGACCGCACCGACGTGAGTCAGTACCGCTTGGCCGCCCATCTCGGGTTGGCGTTGGTCATCTACGTGGTGGCGGTGTGGACCGCAGCGGACTTGTTCGCCGAGCGCGACGAGTCGGTTGACCGACCTTGGCGATTCAGGCTCCGACGCGCCGCGGGTGTTCTGACCCTACTCGTGTTCGCCACCGCGATTGCGGGTGCGTTCGTGGCCGGACTCGACGGTGGCCGTGCCTACAACACGTTTCCGCTGATGGGCGGGCGTATCGTGCCGGCAGGGTATTTCACACTCGATCCGTGGTGGCGTAACGTGTTCGAGAACGTTGCCGCGGTGCAGTTCAACCATCGATGGATCGGTGTGATGACGCTCGCGGCAATGGCGGCACTTTGGGTTCAGGCTCGGAAGGCGACGATGCCTCCTCACGCACGCCGGTGGTTACACGTGCTGCCCGCGGTGGCCCTCGTGCAAGTGCTGTTGGGAATCGGGACGCTGGTGATGGTGGTGCCGATTTGGATGGCGGCGCTCCACCAGGCGGGGGCGGTCATCCTCTTGACCGTGAGTCTACTTCTTTACCACACCTTGACCCGGAGCGTCGAGGCCACGCCATCAACCTAGGGGAGCGGGAGTCCCGCCTGTTCCCGCGCGTAGTCAGCGGCGGCGCGATGCGTTGCCCACCACACCCCATCGTGCGCGCGAATGTGATCGATGAGGCCTTCCAGCACCACCATACGCGAGCGATGTCCGATGTAGTGCGGATGCATGGTGAGGAGGAACATGGTGCTCTCTTGATACGCGCGATCGAACTCGTCGATGTACACCTGCAGCACGTCGCGCGGCGTGCTGTACCTCGTGCCCAGCGGATTCATAAGCGGGGCGTCATCCAGAATCCACTCGACCGGTAGCTCGACGATGCCTGTCGGTTCGCCATTGGCAAGGATTTCGTACGGGCGATCGTCGGCCATCAACGAGCTCTCGTACGTGAAACCCAACCCGCGGATGATGGACAGAGTGTTGGGGCTGAAGTTCCATGACGGCGCGCGGTACCCAACAGGTCGTTCACCCGCGACCTCGGTGAGATAGTCGATCGCTCGCACCAACAGCTCGCGTTCCTTCTCTGCTGTGAGCTGCGTGTTCATCTCGTGGATCCACCCGTGTACGGCAAACTCGTGCCGTCCTGAGCGCTTGATGACATCTGCCATCTGCGGATTGATCCTGAGACTCATGGCAGGAATGAAGAAGGAGGCGGGGATCTCGTAACGATCGAGGAGATCGACCACTCGGCCAAGAGCGACACGTGCACCGTACTCGCCCTGCGACAGCGCACCAACGGTAGGTTCACCGAATCGGAGCGCGATCGTCTCGTTGTCCACGTCGAAAGAGAGCAAGACGGCGACACGCGCGCCGCCGGGCCACGCGTCAGGCTGCAGCGATCGACCCGCACGCACCGCATTGACCGTCTCGAACACTTGCTCATCCGACCACTCCCAGCCGGGAATGGGCTGGTCGTCCGAATCATCATCGTCTTCGCATGCAACGAACGCGGCGACCCAGAGCGTCCCCATCGCCGCCCTCGCCAAGGGTGAACGGAGACGCATCATGGTCTCCGCCTCTTTCCCGTAAACGTCCCCTCGCCAAGTTCGCCGTAGTTGCATGTCCCCTTCATCACCCCGTTCTCGACCGTTCCTTTGAAGGTGACAGTGCCTGCCTCACTCTCGAACGAGAACTCGATGGCGGTGTCCTGGATCGTGCCGGCCACGTGTTGCTCACCGAGTGCCCCGACGTACGTGCCCTGCAATCGATCGCCGTTTTGCTCGAATGTGAACATTGCGTCACCGCTTCCCATATCCAGGCTCACAGACAGCACCCATGTCCCGGTCAGATCCTGAGCGGGCAGCGGTGTCGGATGCGAGACTGCAAGGCATAGTGCGCCGATGCCGCCCAGTATGATTGCGCGTTGCATGGAGATCTCCCCGAGTGATCTGTGCGGGGAGAATATGTGACTGCGGGTAAGGTGGAGCTAGATGAGCGCCAACTCTCGACGCGCCTCGGCGTAGGCGTCGGCTTCGAGCTCTAGCTCTTCGATCAATTCAGCAAGGACGGCGCGCGTCGGCTCGAGGCCGACCGTCTCGGCTCGCAACCGGTGCAGCACGCGGGTGGCGTCCGCCAGGCGGCGGGCAAGCGCGTCGTGGAGTGGTTGCGATCGCTTGGACCCGGGCCAATCCAGGTGTGGTATTCCGGCGTCGAGATCGGCAAGGTCGGTCGCCGCGCGGCACGCGAGCTTCAGGATCTGCGCAACGTCGGGAGCCTGAGGTCCCCGCGCCAGCGGTTGCGCGGCTTTGACCAGCTGCGCGAGCAGATCCCGGGCTTGCCCCTCGGGCAATGCCGCCAGAGTGGAGACAGCCTCGGGACCGCTCTTGGAGGCGAACGCCGGGCGACCGTTGGCCTCGATGACCGGTTGCCGCAGACGGGTTTGCGCGGCGACCAACAGCAGCGCGGCGAACAGTGGACTACTCCACAGGAACATCGGAATCGTGGTCAGGCCAGCTGCCAGGCCGAAGACGACCACGGCGGCGACGATCACGTACAACAGGGAGGGCACTGAGCCCCACACGCGTCGAGTTGGTCGTGCCACAGCGGGGACGCCGATGTCCGCCAGGTACTCCAGAACACGGCCCGCTGAGGCGCCCGGCACACGGATCAGCGCGCGATGGCCTGCGGCCACCAGGCGGCGGTGCTCCGCGTGCGTGCGCCCGCTCAGCAGGCCTTCGAGTGTGCGCGCGATGCGAAGGCGATCGGCGTGGACCGGATCGGGTTTCACGAACACCAGGGTGTCGGCCACTTTCGGTGACGTGACACCACAATCGGGACAGACGGGCAGGCCGAGAAGCTCGCGTTCGCCGCAGAGGAGGCACATCGTGGCGTCGCTCATGGTGCAGCGATTCGATCGAGCATCGACCGCGCGCTCGACGTCCAGCCGTCGTTCATCTCGTAGTGCTTCAGGAATTCCTTCAGATGTTTGTCTGCCAGCGCGTACTCCCCGAGGGAGAATCGTGCGGCGCCGGCATGGTAGAGCGCCATGTAGTGGTTGGGCCAGAATTCAACCACCAGCTCCATAATCGGTCCAGCCGAAAGGTCGTCTCCCATGTCGGCAATCGGGTGGCCGATTTCGAAGACGATCCCAGCCGCTCTCCACTGTTCGTCGCTTGGTAGTTCGAGGATCGCGGTGCGCGCGTCAGCGATACGTCCGCCCAGTGCCCAGCACGCGGCGCTGAAGCCGGCGGCGTCAGGCACGCTTGGCGGGGGTTGCTGGCGGTGCAGGAGCTCGACCTCCAGCGCGTTGCAGGAGGACTTCACACGCGCGAACCACTCGGCGCCATTCGACGGCGCACCGGAGTGCGTCGGGGCTGCAAACACCGTCGAGCCCGCATGCGGTAATGCGCCCATGGGCCCCCGCATCAGGGCGAAGAGGCTGAGAGCGATGTACATGAGTCCGGCCAAGTACAGCAGTCGCACGGTATCCTCTCGTGTGGTGTTCTCACCTACAAATGACGAATGACGAGGGAGATGTTGCACACCTCGACGCACGTAAGTAGCAACGCCCGTGCCGAGGGTGCCATTTCGCGTAAGCTCAATGACAGTAGGTACTTACGTGTCTCTGCCGGAGTGCGATGAGGGGAACGCATGGGGCGTTTTGCGAACCCCTACCCATCGGGATCGGTGACGCGTGACTTGGGTCACCGTTTGGGAGTGAGGAGCGATGGACCTGAACCCGCCCAGCGTTCATGTTAGGCCGATCGCATTCTCATCATGCCTTCGCCCAGGAACTAGCATGCTGCGATCTGTGACCCGCTCGGTTCTTCTGTTCGTACTGGTGTCAACCGTGGTCTCATGTGTTCGCCAAAGCGGGGAGGCCGCTATGCCTGACGCACCGATTGTGCGACTTCTTTCAAAGGGTGGCGTTGTATTCGGTGTTTTCTCGCGCAGCTACGAAGTCGCGCAGGACGTGGACTTCGTGTTCTACTCGCTGGAGTCGGGCCCCTTCGACGTCGCCGGCATGCGGGCGTTTTTCCGGGCCAAGAGCGATTCAGCTGGTGGGCGCCCCACGCATCCCCTCGCGCTCCGGATCCCGCCTGTTCGTGACGGTGCTGAGGTCGCGCGCGATCACGTGCAGCAGGGGCTCGGTGCTGGCGCGGTGGCGATTGTATTCCCGCACGTCGAGTCGCGTACCGATGCGGAGATGGCTGTCACAGCACTGGGCGCAGATCTCTGGCCCGGCAACCAGTCAGGGTCGCTCGTGAACATGCTGATCATCGAGGATCAGATTGGTGTCCAGAACGCACGTGAGATCGTGAGTACACCCGGCGTCAGCGTGGTCTTTGCGGGCCCGGGTGATCTCCGTCGTGCGTACGACCGCGACATGGAGGCGGTCGAGAACGCTATTCAAGCCATCTTGGCGGCGTGTATCGAATTTGTTGTGCCCTGTGGTATCACGGCGGGGGTAGACGACATCGCCGACCGGATCGGGCAGGGATTTCGCGTGTTCATTCTGTCAAACCCGGCCGCGATCGCGGTGGGACGAATGGCGGCAGCGCGCTAAGCGGACTCGGAAGCAGCCGAGCGGTGCTGTTCGACCGCCCGGGTCATATGGCCGCGAAGTTTCTTGTCTCCGACGGTATCTAGCAGAGGCTCGAGCACCGGCTGTACCCGCTTGTCCGCCGGTAGGGTCACGAGCATCGCCGCCGACATCCTCCGCACCCTCACACTCGTGTCCTCCTCGACTCGACGAAGCAAGAGCGGTATCACGTCGATAGGGTTCGCGCAATCCTTGCAGCGCTCGCACGAGATCGAGTGCACGGCCCAGAGCCGTACAATCGCCTTGGGGTCGTCTAGCAGCGGGATCAGTGCGTAGAGGGTCTCCGAATCGGCGTTGTGGTCGACGCATGCCGCGCACCATCGGCGCACTTGCCAGTGCTCGTGACGCAGGCCCTCGCGTATAGCCGGCAGCGCACCGGTACCAAGCGCAATGAGCGATTGGTAGGCCGGGAACCAGTCGGGACCGGCCAGCGACTCGACGAGTTGTTTGGGGTCCGTTGGGGTGTCCGCGGCTATACTCGATGGGATCATGGTCGCGACGCGAGGCCTTCCAGGTAGTCTTCGGCAAGGCGTATCGGCGCGTCGATCACGATCTCGCCGCCAGCAGCACCGCGCCCCCACGCATTGACGAGTGTGGCGACCACGAGATCGAATTCGGGATAGACGTAGAGTCCGGCCTGAATACCGACCGCTGCACCATTGACGGAAAGTCGTGCTCGCCCTGAATCATCGGTGCGCACGAACCAACCAGCCGACCAGGCCGAGGCCGGCTCGTCATCGACGAGGAGTGTGCGCATCAAGGAGAGTTCGGCATCGGAGAACACACCTGGGGCGAGGAGCGCATTGCCGAAGGCCGCGAGGTCTCGCGCGGTAGAGTACATCCCACCGCCGGCCAGGTTGAAGCTGTAGTCGAACACGGGTACTTCTTGGAAGTCTTCGACCGGGGCATACGTCCAGACGTCGACGGACGTGTAGTTCCTCGCCTTGTTCGGAATGATGGCCGTCGCGTCGTCATGACCGGTGCTTTTCAACCCGATCGGCTCGAGAACCTCCTGCCGAACGAAGTCCTGGAAGCGCTGTCCCGTGACGGCTTCGAGCACTGCCGCAATCAGGTTGTAGTTGCCACTCGAGTAGGAGTATTCCGTGCCTGGGACGTGGGCCAGCGTTCGGTCGCGGTACACTTCCATCGCCTCCGTCGCGTTTTTGAAGTGCCGGACGTAGAGGCGTGCACGCATGGGATGGTTCTCGTGTCGAACGCCGGCCAAGTGCGCCGCTAATCCCCGGAGGGTGATCACGCCCTCACCCGGGGTAGGGTAGTCGTTGATGTATCCCTGAATTGGCTCGTCTAAACTCACCAGGCCCTGACTCACCGCACGAGAGAGCGCCGCACCGGTGAACGCTTTGGTGATACTCATGATCAGGAAACGCGTGTCGGCCGTGACCGGGACGTCGTGTTCCACGACCGCGTGACCTAAGTAGTCCTCAAGGACGATGTCACCGCGGTGCATCACCACGAGGGCGAGCCCAACGTTGTCCTGCTTGCGATGCACGGCGCGCACGTGCTCGAGCAGTTCCGCTTGCCGCTCGGCAGACAGCGGCGGCTGTTGCCCACTCAGCGAAGTAACGATGGTGACGAGCGCCAAGATGACGGCTCCCGCTCGGGCGACTCCGCGCACGTCGCGGGGCGGTGTCCGGTGGTGCGAGGTCTTCGTTGGAGTGCTCATGTCGACCTCGTCCGTTGAGAGGATGCGGGGTTAGAAGTACGTGGCGGCTGAGAAAAGAAGCTTAGCAAACTGTGCGGCATTGTTGAAGCGATCGGTCGTCCGCCCCCGCACGTAGTTGAACTTGAACACGGTCTCGTTGGTGGGGCGGAAGTTGGCGCCAAGAGTGATTTGTCGCTTGTCATCGCCCGGGATCTGCGTGTCGAAGTCGATGATGTCGACCCGCAGGCCAGCTGAAAAGAATGCCACTGGCATCGTGGGAATCCATCCACGACCGAAGTCGCGCACCACATCGACATAGAAGCCCGATTGCCGTCCAGCGTTGATCCCACTCAAGGCGGCCGGAATACTGATCCGACCGAGCCCGCCCTCGCCCGAGAGGCGGAAGCCAGCCACGGCGGCATCCAGGTCGACCACGTAGAGGCTGACGTTGCGCCGGTCGTCCAAGCTCACGCCGTCGGCGCTGAACTGGTTGTAGGGTCCGTGATGCGCGGACAGACCAAGTTCCAGTGCGAGGCTCGGACTCCACGCTACCCGTCCGACAAAAGATGGCGCACTGTTGTTGTCTTCGAAGTTCTGCCTGCCGAGAGGAATGCGCGTTCCCTCCGGAGAGTTGGTGATCAGCGCGTCGCTGAAGCCGTTCACCAGGTACGCCTCATAGGTGAATCGTCCTGATCTCCCAACGGGGAAGGCGCCGAGCGCCCCGAGGCCTGGCTCGGAGAGTGCCACACCGAAGATCTCAGTCGAGACGAGGGGGCGATCGGTGAATTCGTTGAGCGGGCTGTCGTGCGCGAGGTTGAATCGACCGATCGGTGAAAGCAGCATGCCGGCCCGAAAGGCAAACGCGCGGTGAATCGTGAGATCGATGGCCGCGAACTCGAGCAGGATCTCTTCGGTGCCCTCTTCAAACTCGAGCTCGGCGCTAAAGCGCACGAAGTCACTGACCTGCGCGGCGGTGAACAAGTTGAAGCGCTTTGGCACGAACGTGAATTCGTTGATGCCGTCCTCACGCGCCCATCGCGTGTGGAATTCGGCGTACCCACCAAAGGCGGCACGGCCCAACAACTCGAAGAGGAATGGGCGGTCGTACACGCCGCCGCGCACGAACGGACGGTCGGGGACGGTGTCCTGTTGAGCCGCGAGCGTCCCGGGGATTGCCACGGTGGTGACCAGTGCCGCGAGCCAGACATGTTTCATACGCGCGACTGGAGGTCGACGGTCAGCACGCCATCGGTGACGCTCGTGGGAAACCGGTCGAGCGGCGCTTGCGTCGGTCCGCGAAGCACACTGCCCTCGCGGGAGTACATCGATCCGTGGCAGGGACACTCCAGTCGATCGCGAGCGATGTCGACCGTGCACCCTTGGTGCTTACAAATTGGTGACACGGCGGCAAAGGTGCCGTCGTCTAGCGCGAGGACGTAGAAGGTCTGATCCGTTCCGTCGGGTCGAAGGCGCAACGCACCGCCAGGCCGGTTCAGCTCCGGGTAATTGCGAAGGGGGAGTCGCACTCGCCCGTCCACCGGCGTCACCGGCGTGACCAACATCGATGCGCATGCACCGAGTACTCCGGTTGCCGCGAGCTGCACGAACCGCCGGCGACGCATAGCTAGCGAGACGCGACGAAGTCGATGAGCGCTGCCCGGTCATCAGCGCTGAGCGCGTCAAACGCGGCGCGCACCTGCGCGGCTTCGCCCCCGTGGAAGGCGATCGCCTCGGCGATCGTCGTGGCGCGACCGTCGTGCAGCAGGAAGAGGTCGCCATTCAGGAATTCGCGGGCGAGGCGGAGTCCCCACAGAGGGGTCGTCCGCCACTCGCGGCCGTTGGCGTCGCCATCGGGACGGTTGTCGGCGAGAGCATCGCCCATGTCGTGCAGGAGGAGATCCGAATAGAGCACGACGTCTTGATCGGCCAGCGCGGCAATGCGACTCGGCCCGGTCCGGAATTGCCGCACGTGACATCTGTCGCATCCAACCTGATCGAACAGATCGGAACCGCGTGTGCGGACTGGTGTGGCCTCGCCTGGCGCGGGAGGCGCGAGCATGCGCACGTAGTCGACCACGGCGCGGACCGTCGAGGCCGTGACTTCCGGATCAGGGGCGCGGTCGCGCGCCAAGGTGGCCGCTCCCGACTGCGGATTGATGTTCTCCACCGGCAGGAAATCCGTCGTGATGCCCATGTCTTGCTGATATGCCTCGACCGTCTGCTGCAACACGGACGAGACCTGCGCTTTTCGACTGAACCGCCCGAGTTGTGGACCCGCGCCGCCGCCGACCTCATCCGCCGGCACGAACTCCGCCGCACTCACCCAACTTGGCCTCCCGGAGATCCCATCGGCATCCGCGTCCAGCGAGTCGACATTCGCGAGGATCGACGCGACCGGGATGGCCTCGATGAGCCCAACGCCAAACACTGGCGGTGGCAGGCGAACCGAGACATCCACCCCGGGTGGCAGCTGTTCGGGTACTGCGCCGTTGATGGCGCGATCCTGTAGCTGCGGTCCCCCGATATCCCGCGCGGGGTCGGTGCCTCGGCTGAATCGCGTGAGGGCGTTGCTCGTACGGCCGCGTCCGTCACCACTGTGGCACGCCGCGCAGGCGACGTCGTTGAAGATCGGGCCCAAACCAGTCGTTGCGGAGAAGGGCTCCTCAAAGGCGGCATCGCCCGCGAGGAAGACCTCCATCTCGGCGTCGGTGAGGCCGGGAATGGGTGCGTCGAAGACATCGGCGTCTTCGGGGGCCGACGTGAACAGCGAATCGCAGGCGGCGGCGGCGACCGTGATCAGAGTGAGAAGCGGGAGGGTTCGTCGCATAGGTAGAGAATTAGGTTCGCCTAATATTCTATTGTGGCGGTACTAATTAGTCAAAGCCTGCAACGTAAGTTGCTGCTGAATAGCAACTTATGAGAGTGGCTCGCGTTGACTGGTGCTAGGGAAGCTGGCCGTTCAACTCCATATAGATGCGGCTGACGGCTCGGGCAGCCTGTGAAGAATAGAGGCTCCAGGTCTCGACGGGCCATCAACACGGCCATCGCCGAGGCGGAGGTCAGACGCTAGTTCGCTACTGCACCACAGCGGGTGTGGCTCTCTGACTCAGCGCACGCGCGCGGAGCACTAACCCGCTTGCGACCGCGCCGAACGAGGCCCACCACACGTAGTAGCCAACCAACAGCTCGTTGAGGCTGTCCACCTGGAACAACCACGAGCCGTTGAGCAGTGCGGCCCCCATGATCAGCGCGGTGAGCCGCAGGATACCGCGCCTTCCTCGCGCGGCGGGCTTCCAACACGTCAGCAGCATGGCCACGTTGGTCAACGCGCTCAGCACGCCGATCACACCGGCTTCACCCATGAGGGCGAGGAGAAACGCCTGCACGCCGGGCACGACGCCTTCACCGAGGTTGATGTCAAAGATCGTAATGCCCCAGGTGTGGACGGGTAGGGCCCAGGAGACGGCAAACATGACCCAGCCGAGGCGTACGAACCGGCGCCACCAGGGGTCGTCGTTCTTCTGAAACTCGGTCGCGAGCTCTTGGGGTTCTCCCAACGCTCGGCGAGCCAGGATGATGGCCTGCTCGGGAACGATGCCGGTCTCGACCAGCTCGTGATACGTCGCCCGGAAGTGGTCTTCGAGCTCGTCCAGGTCATCGCGCGTGAGCGTGTCTTGGCGGGCGAGGTCGTTGCGCCATGTGCGAATGGCGGCGTCGAGTTCAGGCATGATTCAATCCCCACGTCTGCGTGAGCGCGTCATGAACGGCCAACCAACTCGCCCGGTCCTGCGCGAGCTGACGTTTGCCCTTGCCGGTGAGTCGGTAGTACTTGCGTCGCCTTCCGGATTGGGCGGTACGCCACCTGGCGGCGATGAGCCCGTCCTGTTCCAGGCGATGGAGCATGGGATAGAGCATCCCCTCCGACCAGGCGAGCTGTCCGTTCGACAGGAGGGCGACCTTTTGGAGGATCTCGTAGCCGTAGCTCTCACCGCCGGCCAGAATCGACAGCACCATCGGCCGCGACGACGCAGCCACGAGTTCTTTGGACACAGGCTCCATTCCAGTATCCCGCCTTGGCTATCCCAGTTCCATCTGTCCCATCTGTCCCAATATACCTAGAAGTACAAGGTATGTTCCAGCGGGGTGCTAGCGGCGGGGTGGGCGCCGCAGGTTCCCGCCACGCCGATCTTCATGATGGCGACGGAGAGCATGAACAGCCCGACGGCGTCCTGCGCTGGCGGCTCCAGCCCGGTCAGCGCAGACAACGCGCCGTAGACCGGCAGCGGCACGAAATACGTAATGAAGAACGTAGCAGCGACGGCCTCTGCCACGCGCGTCATGGGTGGGAGTGGCGGAGATGACGTGGTCATTACGTCATTCGCTTATCCGACCGACCGCCTATCCGCCTAACAGCTCACACAGTTATGGTTGTTCTTCGCACCGAGGCCCTCGAGCAAGGCAATGGTCTCGGGGAACGGCTGTACCCGTTGGATCGGTCCGTTTGCCATATCGACCGTGGTCTGGCCACGACGACTCACGAACGTGACGTCAGCGCCATGCTCGACCAAGTATTCGATGAGCTGGTTGTCTCCACGTGCGGCAGCGAAATGCGCGGCGGAGTACCCGTCATGGTCTCGGGCGTTCACATCGGCCTCGAGCTCTTCGACGACGTAGCGGACGGCGGGGAGCCATCCTCCAGGCACGTGGCGATGCGAGTTCCCGGCACGCGCGATCCCGTACCCGCGACCGGACGCCGCATGGATGGGGAAGACGGCGTCGCCACCGGTTGGGACCGGGTCGAGACCTGAGGGGTCCTCCTCCTCGTCGTCGCTCCTGCGTCTGCGCGACGGCGGTTTGGAGGTAGGAATGTTGGGGTCGGCTCCATAGGCGATAAGCAGCCGCATGGCTTGCACGTCGCGAAGGTGCGAGTCGTGCGTATGAGCACTTCCTCTTGCTACGACCGGATCCAGAGCCACCGTTCCGGGCCGAAGTGGACTCCATTCGGGCCACGGTGGCTCGCCTCAGGGACTGACGTCGCGGCTACCCAGCCGACGAGCGACGTGCAGCGCAATACCTCCGAGCATTCTGGGCACCTGGACCTCCACCACCATCCCCAGCGCTTCCAGCTGTTTGGTGAATTCGGCGGCCGTCACCCACTGTTCGAGCGATGGAGCGATGTATCCGTACGCCTGGGGCAGCCCGTGCGTGAGGCGACCGGCCAGCCGCCCCGCCACTCGCAGGTACCCGAGGAAGAACGACCGCCACAGAGGTGAGCGGGGCACGTAGAAATCCAGTGTAGCGAGTGTGCCCCCCGGTCTGAGCACACGATGGGCCTCAGCGAGAGCCGCCCGTGGGTCTGGCGCATTGCGGAATCCATATCCGGCGGTGACGCAATCGAACGATTCGGATGGGTACGGCACGTCATTCATGTCAGCGATGACGTTGCGGGCTGCCGGGCCGAGCCGTTTGGCGGCATGGCGCAGCATGCCCAAGGACAGGTCAGCCCCCACGACGGACACGTCAGGGCGACGCGCCAGCATCGCCGCACCGAGGTCGCCCGTCCCAGTGGCGAGATCGAGGATCCGAGCGGCCCGTGGGGCCCGCGCGGTGACCAGAGCCACCAGGGTTCGCTTCCACTGCGCATCCAAGCCGAATGAGAACCAGCGTGTGAACCCGTCGTAGCTGCTTTCCACTGTGTCGAACAGGGATCGGACGTAGCGGCGCTTGGTGTCGGGCGCACGGATATCACGCTCGAGATCGAGCTGCGCCAGATCGGGAGGATCGCGGGGCCGTGACATTCGTGCTGGTAACTTGACGACCTGGTGGGTGTAGGTACAGAACATCTCATGCCTCCCTTTGATGTGGCCGTCGTTGGTGCCGGGCCTGGCGGAAGTGCCACGGCGGCCTTTCTCGCCGAGCGCGGGTTCTCGGTGGCCCTACTCGACCGGGCGTGCTTCCCCCGCGATAAGCCCTGCGCGGAGTATGTGAGCCCTGAAGCTCGGCGTATTCTGGACGGACTCCTGCCCGACGGCGCCCTGGCGGCGGCCGACCCGGCGGAGCTCAAAGGCATGCGGATCGTCTCGGCGGACGGCACGTCGTTCGAGGGCCGCTTTCTTGGCAGTCACCCGTATCGTGGCTACGCAACACATGGAATCGCCCTGCGGCGGTCGGAATTGGATACGGCGTTGGTCGAGGCGGCGACCAGACGCGGAGCGCAGCTCATGGAACGTGCCTCGGTCGGAAGGATCGACGAGCCTCGCGGCGGTGTGCGTGCGCTTGGCGTCCGTCAGGGGCGCGAACGTCGGTCTGTCTCCGCACGTCTGATCGTGGGAGCCGACGGACTGCATTCGCAAGTGGCGAAGCAACTCGGTCTCGCCCGACGCGGATCGGTGTCGCGCGTGGCACTCGTGACCCATGCCGTTGGCGTACGCGACATGCGACCTATCGGTGAGATGCACGTCTGTGATGCCGGCTACGTCGGCCTGGCACCCGTCGGACACGGGCTGACCAATGTCAGTGTCGTGGTTGATACCAGTCGGGTCACCATCGGTGGTGCACCAGTGAACTGGTTTCAGGAAATGCTCGCTCGGTTCCCCGAGGTATGGCGCCGCCTGGAGCTTGCCACCTACGTTACGCCGCTACGCGGAGCGGGACCGTTCGCCCGCCGCACGACGCGCGCGACCGCAGAACGGGTGGCATTGGTGGGAGACGCCGCGGATTTCTGCGACCCGTTCACTGGAGAAGGGATCTTCTCGGCACTGTCGGGAGCTGAATTGCTCGGCGAGCACGTGTCGTCCCTCATCGAGACCGATCAATTGGCCCAACAGGATCTCCGATCCTACGATCGCGTGCGCCGCAGGACCTTTCGAGGAAAGTGGTGGGTCGAACGCATCATCAGTTGGGTGGTCGGGCGGCCCGCCGTGCTGGACCATGTCGCGCGGCGTCTGCGCGCCAAACCTCATCTGGCTGATCTCCTCGTGGGCGTCACCGGCGACTTCGTGCCAGCCGGCAAGATCCTCCGACCGGCGTACGCGCGCCAATTGGTCTGGTGAGCGTCGTGACCGCGCTCCCGCCGGTCGGTACGGAGGCACTTGACGAGCGCGATCTGGACTGTACCGTGGCTGAGATTACGCTCCGCGAGATCGCGACGACCAACGTCCTGTTCGGTGGGCATCGCGCACTGCGCTATGGCCTCCGCGAGTTGTGCCGTGAGATCGGAGCGCTCCACTACCGCCGTGCGTTGGACGTGGGAGCGGGCGACGGCCAGGCGACAGCCCAGGTCCGTCGCGTCCTGGGGAACGGTGTTGCACTCGTGGCGCTCGATCACCACCGATCGGCGGCAAAGCTGTGTCGTACCCGAGGAGTGGTCTCCGTCGTTGGTGACATGTGGGCCATGCCACTGGAACCCGATAGCGTTGACGTCGTGATCGCGAGTCTGGTCCTGCACCACGTATCCCGGTCTCACGCCGCGCGGCTTATCGGACAATGGCATTCGGTAGCCCGGCTCGGAGTCGTGATCACCGACTTACGCCGGTCGTCCGTCGCGAGCGCCGGTTTTGAACTCGCCAGTCGGGTGTTGCGGTTTCACCCTGTGACCCGCCATGACGGACACGTGTCCATCCGCCGGGGGTTCAGGGAGCACGAACTGGCACGTGTCATCAGCGCTGCTGGTGTCCGCGGTGCGACCGTCCGCCGCCGCCCGGGGTGGCGTCTCGTGGCCTACTGGAAGAAGGCGGATGCGAACGCTTGACGAGATCCTGATCCGCGGCCGCATGGATCGGGCCTTCGAAGTCGCGCGCGATGTCGAGCGCTGGCCCGAGTTCCTCCCGCACTACCGGTGGGTTCGAATGCTCGACCCACAGGATGGGCAATCGGTGGTGGAGATGGCGGCCTGGCGGCCGTTTGGCATGGTGAAATACCCGACATGGTGGGTCTCGAAGATGGAAGTGCGACCATCGGCGTGGCAGGTACGGTACAGGCACATAAAAGGAATCACAACGGGCATGGACGTCGTGTGGCAGCTGGAGGAGCGGGGAGCCGACGTGCACATCTCGATTGTGCACACGTGGTCTGGGCCACCATGGCCGCTGATCAGCGGTATCGCCGCCAATGTCGTCATTGGCCCGGTCTTCATTCACGGAATTGCGAGTCGAACCCTCGAAGGTGTCAAACGCGAAACGGAGCGAGCATGACACGAGTGGCTATCACCGGCATCGGATGTGTCACCCCAATCGGGACAGGCGTCGACGAGCTGGATGCGGGGATCGTGCGGCGAGTGTCCGCGGTGCGCACCATCACGCGTTTCGATCCAACACCGTTCCGGAGCAAGATCGCGGGAGAAATTCCGGATTTCCGGCCCGCTGATCACCTGAGCAAAAGATCGCTGAAGCGCATGGACCGTTTCTCACAGCTCGGCGTGAGCGCCGCGAGGCTCGCGTTGGAGGATGCCGGTATCGATCCCTCCAGCGCGGATCGGGACCGGTTTGGCGTCATGATGGGCTCTGCGCTTGGCGGCATCGCGTTTGGGGAAGAGCAGGTGGGGCAGTTTCGCGACGGTGGGTTGCGGCAGGTGCAGGCCCACCTCGCCCTTTCGGTATTCGGTGGGGCAGTGTCGTGCAACGTGGCCATTGAATGGGGCCTTACGGGACCTAATGCGACGAATGCGATGTCGTGCGCGTCGGGCGCGGTGGCGATCGGCGACGGTTTGCGGGCCATTCGCGATGGGCAGGCGGACATCATGTTGGCTGGTGGCGCCGAAGCACCCCTCGCGCCGCTCTGCTATGCGTCGTTCACCGTGATTCGCGCCATGTCGACGCGGAATGAGGATCCGGCCACGGCGTCGCGACCCTTCGACAAGGACCGTGATGGTTTCGTGATGGGTGAGGGCGCCGCAGTGCTTGTGCTGGAGCGGTTCGAGCGGGCAGTCGCCAGGGGCGCCCGCATCTACGCCGAGCTCGTGGGGTACGGGCTCACGAATGACGGATACCATATGACCGCACCCAAGCCGGATGGAAGGGAGGCCGCACGCGCCATGGCGCTCGCGCTCGCGGACGCGAAGGTCGCGCGGACCGAGGTCGACTACATCAACGCGCATGGTTCCTCGACGCCCCTCAACGATAGTACGGAGACAGCTGCGATTAAGCAGGTGCTTGGCGACCACGCGTACCGAGTAACGGTGAGTGGGACCAAAGGGTATTACGGGCATGCGCTGGGAGCGAGTGGCGCGATCGAAGCTGCCATCTGTGCGAGCGCGCTGGATCGGCAAGCCTTGCCGCCGTCGCTGAACCTGCAGGTACCGGACGACCGCTGCGATCTCCAGTACCTGACGAATGGGAACGGTCCCGTGCGCACGACACATGTCTTGTCGAATTCGTTTGGGTTCGGGGGTGTGAACGCGGCGCTGGTGTTGCGAGCCGTGTAGCAGTGGCCGGTCGGAGGCTGCTAGCCGCGAGAGAGGTCTCTGGGAGCGTGCGGTGGCTCACCTGATGGGCCGCCACCCGGCCTGAACCCCGTCCCGCCCGAAATCAATCGCGCCGCATTCTCATCACATTCCGGGCAGGACGCGACGGGGTCGTCCGTCATCTTCTGAAAGACCTCGAAACAGTGCCCGTTTGGGCAGCGATAGTCGTACGTCGGCATGTTGACCAAAGCTATCGCCCGTGCCGTTTCTTGCACGCGTCAGATTGCGCCGGCCCCCCATTCCGCACGGCGGTACCGCGCGCCACCTTTCCTGGACCTGGACAGGAGGGTGTTATGTCGGATCAGCTGCAACACGGTCGGTTCACGTGGCACGATCTCATGACGACGAACGTGCCGGCGGCGATCGACTACTACGCCAAGGTTCTCGGCTTGGGCACGATGCCCTTTGAGCACGACCCATCCTATATGATGTGGACCGCCGGTGGCGTACCGATAGGCGGAGTAATGGCGCTTCCGGAAGAGGCTCGCGCGATGGGCGCCCCACCGCACTGGCTTGCCTACATCACGGTGGATGACGTCGATGCGGCGTTTGCCAAAGCCAAAGAGCTGGGAGCCAAGAGCTACGTGGAGCCCACGTCGATTCCAGCCGGCGGGAAGTTCGCCGTGCTCGCCGATCCTACGGGTGGAACATTCGGTATCTACGCACACGGCGGGACGCCGCCGCCGAGCGGTACACCGAGTCTCGATTTCTCGTGGCACGAGTTGGCGACCACGGACTGGCAGGCAGCCTGGAAATTCTATCAGGAGCTGTTTGGCTGGGAAGAGACGGATTCCATGGAAATGGGCCCAGGGAATACGTATCACATGTTCGGATTTGCTGGGAAGAGCATGGGCGGGATGTACAACAAGCCGCCCGAGATGGCGGCACCCCCGCACTGGCTGACCTACGCGGATGTCACGGACGCGACTGCGACTGCCGACGCGGTAAAGCGGCATGGCGGCCAGGTGTTCAACGGCCCCATGGAGGTTCCGGGAGGCGGTCACATCGCACAGTGTGCGGACCCGCAGGGGGCGGCATTCGCCGTGTATGCGGAGCCGGCGGCCGTTGCGGCTCCCAAGCCCTCGAAACCGCGGACGGTGCGTAAGAAGCGGAAAGCGACAACAGCCGCAAAGAAGCGGTCCGCCAAGAAGACGGCGAGGCGAAAGGCTAAGAAGAAGACGGTGAAACGGAAAGCGGCCAAGAAGACTAAGCGGGCTGGCCGAAAGAAGAGACGATAGGGTCGGGAGGAACGTGGCCGGGCCGCGACAGTGTCGCGCGCCCGGCCTTACGTCACTACGTGGCAGCTCCTGAGACCAGCCGAAGCTCCACAGCCACCGCTTCGAGAATCAGCTCGCGGGCCCGCTGCACGATCTCGTCCATCGACGGTGTTGATGCAAACATCCGTTTTGCGCGCGCGCGAAGTTCTTCCGCCGTTGGTATCTGGGGCAGGTGCAGGTCAGCCAGTGCAGCGATTGCCTCGGCGCCGGCCGTCCGGGCGCGTTCCCGGACTTCGTCCCAGGTCGGTGTGTGTTCCCACCTTTCGCGCGCCTGATCGCAGATCCGCTCGATCGGGACGCTCGCGGCAAGCTGCCGGGCGACTTTCTCCACGACACCGCGTCCCAGTTTCTTCTCGTTCCGTACGAGTATGGCTGGCGGCTCGATGAGATCCCAGACGACGCCAACCCACGACAACATCTTGAGCGCGTAGTACGTCGGATCGTACTCCCACCAACGAAACCCCTGACGGGTCGACGCCATGTAGGCGTGGTGGTTGTTGTGCCACCCCTCACCCAGCGTGATGATCGCGAGCCACCAGTTGTTGCGGGAGTCGTCGCCCGTCACGTATCGCTGTCGACCATGGACGTGGGCGAGCGAGTTAATGAAGAAAGTGCCGTGGTACAGCACTACGGTGCTCCAGACGAATCCGACGACCAACCCTGGCCACCCCGCGAACAGCCACACGGCGGTACCCAAGACCGTCGCGGGCAGGTACGGGTGTTTGTTCAGCCAAACCAACTCGGGATACTTGGCCAAATCGGGCACCGCGCCGTAGTCGGTGTCCCCCTGGTTCCGAACGAAGATCCAGCCAAAGTGGGCGTACCAGAACCCGCGATGCCGCGGTGAGTGCACATCGTGCACCGTGTCGGAGTGCTTGTGATGATGCCGGTGCTTGCTGGCCCACCATAGTGCGCCGCGTTGCGCCGAGCTCTGAGCGAGAAACGCCAAGGCAAACTGCCCAACCCGGCTCGTCTTGAACGAGCGATGCGAGAAGTAGCGATGGTATCCCGCAGTGGTGCCGAACATTCTGATCCAATACAGTGCGACCCCAATGATCACCGCCTCGACGGTGACACCTGTCCAGAACGCGGCCAGCGCGGCGACGTGGATCAAGATGAATGGGAGCGTCGCTGGGTAGAGGATGTCCTCGTGGAACTCTGGTTCGAGGCTCGATCGCGGGCCGCTCTTCATCCGACGGAGATCCGCCGTGCTGGATGGTCGGTCGCATCGTCAGTATCAGTTTCAGCGAAGACGTTGTGGTCCAGCCACTCGCGGAACGCGCGTTCCAGTCGCTCAGGATCTTGCCCAGCGGTCTGAGGCAGCACGGGGACCCGACGCCCGGCGCTCATGAGAAACCACATGGGGGGGAGAGCCTCTTCGCCGCGGCGTTCATTTGCCGGGCGGGCGTCGTACGACACGAAATGGAACTCGCGTTCTTTGTAGATCAGACGGTGCTGCTCAACTTTGTAAGCTCCCATAGGATCTCGCAGTGAGAGGGCGTGTGCGACGCTGCGGTGAGAGGCGCATCTCACGTGGCGTACCGAAGCATTAATAATAACAGGGGGTCCAACCCCTTCAGCGTCGACGAGCGCGATGAGAGGAGGCACTGGCGCAATCCTGCGCATAATCGCTTGCATCTCGAGCACACAAGCTATATTCACGTGCCGGCCAAAACCCCTCGAACCCCGGTAGGCGAGAATGGCGAAACGCGGGCCGACCACATTTTCGAAGCGTCAACGCGAACGCGAGAAGCAAGAGAAACGGAAGTTGAAGCTCGAGAAACGCGCGCAGCGCAAAGAGGAGAAGGCCAATCGGCAGACCCCGACCGAGCCCGGCGTCGATCCGGACATTGCCGGGATCGTGCCCGGTCCACAACCTCCTCTCGAGGATGATCTGACTCTGGGCCCACGCGACGCTTGAGATGAAACGTCGCCACGGTCTGCTGCGGCGGTGACCGGCCCCAGCAGTTGAGCGACCGTTCGGAGCGCTTTTGATTTGTCACCCGTAGCCAGTTGGCGTGCATGACGAACCCTGCTCCGGATCTTTCCAGACTCAAAATCGATCGGGACCGCCCTTCGACCGGCTCGGCGCGAGCGCTACGCTTCGCGGCGGTGTTGGCGGTCGTTGCGGTGGTGGTGATCGCTGGTGCTCTGTGGTTGATCCGAGGTGGCGGTGCGCTCGACGTGACGGTCGCGAGGGCCGAAGTCGTTGGTGGGGGGGCAGGTGGCGACGCGGTAGGGATAACAGCCAATGGCTACGTCGTGGCCCAAACGAAGGCGTCGGTCTCTTCCCGTATCTCCGGTCGCCTCACCTACCTCGGGGTGGCGGAAGGGTCGTACGTACAAAAAGGCGACGTGATGGCGCGCCTGGAGAATCAGGACTACCGGGCCACCGTGCTTCAGACGGAAGCGGAGGTCCTTCGTGCTGAGGCGGCGCTACGCGAAGCGGTCGCTGTGCGGGACCAATTGAGTCGGGACGTGGCACGCGCCGAGGATTTGCTCGCTAGGAACCTTGGGTCTGAACAGGAAGCGGAGGACCTACGAGCGCAGCTCGCCGCCGCCGAGGCGCGCGTGGACGTGCAGGATGCTCAGGTCAAGGCCTCTGCCGCGTCAGTGGGCGTGGCGCGCGCGAACCTGGAGAATACCTACATCCGTGCCCCATTCACCGGAACGATTCTGCGCAAGGATGCTGAGGTGGGAGAGGTCGTCGCCCCCGTGGCAACGGGCGGCGGTCTGACTCGGGGTGCGGTCGTGACGATGGCTGATCTCGCGACTCTGGAAGTCGAAGTCGACGTCAACGAAGCGTACATCGCTCAGGTTCGCTCTGCGCAGCCTGCCCGCATCATCCTGGATGCCTATCCTTCGATTTCATTCTCGGGGGAGGTCCGTCAGATCGTTCCGACCGCGGATCGTCAGCGAGCCACCGTCCAGGTGAAAGTGAGTATTCTCGATTCTGATCCCCGGATCCTTCCGGAGATGGGGGCGCGAGTGGAGTTTCTGGAGGTCGCAGACGCCGATGATGAGGCGAGCGAACAGCCCATGAGGATCTTCGTCCCGGCAGAAGCGGTGCAGACGCGGCGGGGTGAAACGGTCGTCTGGGTCGTGCGTACGGGTACGGTGAGTCTGACGATTGTGGATGCCGGGCCGGTATCCGGCGGTCGGCGGGAGATCCGATCAGGTCTTTCGGGTGGGGAGCACGTCGTACTCGACCCGCCCGCCAACTTGGAGGATGGAGCGCGAGTGAATGTCGTCCCAACCAGTTGAAGCGACCGCGGCGTCGACCGCGGCATCGAAGGGCAACGTGCTGGTCGAGATTACGGATCTGGCCAAGGCCTACCAACGTGACGCGCAGCGCGTCGACGTCTTCGAGCACGTTACGCTCAACATTCTCCGGGGTGAGTTCCTGGCCCTCATGGGGCCATCGGGCAGTGGCAAAAGCACGCTGCTGAATATCCTGGCAGGTTTGGATCGGCCCGATACTGGATCCGTCGTCGTCGACGGGAAGGACATCACGAGGATGTCCAACAAACAGCTCGCAGCGTGGAGATCTACGGAGATCGGCTTCATTTTTCAGTTCTACAACCTCCTTCCCGTCCTCACGGCGTACCAGAATGTCGAGCTTCCACTGCTGCTGACCCACTTGTCGAAGAAGCAGCGCCGGGAGCACGTGATGACGATGCTCGAGGTGGTGGGGCTGACCGACCGCGCCGAACACTTTCCTCGGCAGCTATCGGGTGGGCAGCAACAGCGCGTTGGGATCGCGCGAGCGATCGTGAGTGATCCATCGATCATTCTCGGTGACGAGCCCACCGGTGACCTCGATTCGAAGTCAGCCAACGAGATCCTGACACTGATGCAGCGGCTGAACGAGGAGTTCAACAAAACCATTCTCATGGTGACGCACGACGGGCATGCGGCCGAGCGCGCGCACGAGGTAATGCACCTCGACAAAGGGATCTTGCACCGATGAAGTTCGCACGACTGGTTTGGGCGAACATTCTTCGGAACAAACGCCGCACGGCGCTGACAACCCTCTCCGTTGGGGTCGCCTTCTTCCTATTCGGCACCTTACGGTCAATTGTGACGACCTTGGACGCAGCCGCGGAGGTGGGAAGTGAGGCGCGGCTCATCACGAGTAGTGCCAGTGGCATCACCTTCGTGCTGCCGGAGGCGCACGCATCCCGGATTCAAACGTTCGAGGGGGTGCGTAGCGTCTCGTGGGCCAACTGGTTCGGCGGATACTACACGGACCCCAACGACTTCTTTGCACAGTTCGCGGTTGAAACGGACACCTATCTCGATCTGTATCCGGAGATCGAGATCACTGGAGGCTCGAAGGAGGCGTTCGTCCAGGAGCGCACGGCAGCGCTCGTCGGCGTGGGGCTGATGGAGAAATATGGCTGGCGAGTGGACCAGACCGTCACGCTGAAGGGGACGATCTTCCAGGGTGATTGGGATTTCACTGTCAGGGCCGTCTACACGCCGACCAATCCGAGCTTCGGCGACGAAACGATGTTCTTCCACTACGACTACTTGTATGAAGCGACCGACGGGCGCATCTCGCCCGGATGGTTCGTGCTCGGGATGGAGAATCCGGATGAGGCGGCTGCGCTTGCCAGCCGGATCGATGCGGTCTTCGAGAACTCGACGGCGCCGACCAAGACCGAAACCGAACGAGCCTGGCAAACCGGGTTCATTACGATGTGGGGCAACGTCGGATTCCTGGTTCGCGCGGTTGGCACGGCTGTCTTCTTCGCCATTCTTCTCGTCGCGGCTAACACGATGATGATGGCGGTGCGTGAGCGTGTGAACGAAGTCGCGGTCATGAAGACGCTCGGCTTTCAGAACGGAACCTTGTTCGGCATTGTGCTGGCCGAATCCATCGCGATCACGATGTTGGGTGGGACCATTGGCCTGTTTTTGGCTCGCATGGCATTCGCTGGCGACAATCCCGTGAATCAGTTCTTCCCCGGATTCATGGTCCGGACGGAGACCATTCTGCTCGGCCTGGCGATCGCCCTTGTTCTGGGACTGGTCAGCGGCGCCGTACCGGCCTGGCAGTCCGCGCGGCTTTCTGTCGTGCAAGCGTTCCGGCGCGTGGCGTAGGCGGATCAATGAAGATCCCCATTATCTATAACCTCCGGAGCCTCAGGCAACGTCCGGTATCGACGGTGACGACGGCCCTGGGCATGGCGCTCGTCGTGGCGGTGTTCATCGCCATGATGGCGCTCTCGAATGGGTTCAGCGCGGCGCTCCGGAGCACGGGGTCGACGGAAAACGTCCTCTTGATCCGGCAAGGTGCCAACCAGGAGATGAACAGCGGTATCTCGCGCGATGCAGCGCGGGTCGTTTCGGGCATGCCGTTCGTGGAAACCGGAGCGGACGGGCTCCCAATGGTAAGCCCGGAGACCTACGTCGTTGTTCCACTGCCCCGTGCCGAAGGGCGCGGCATGGCGAATGTGGTGGCACGCGGGGTAGGACTGACGGCCTTTGACGTGCGGAAAGACATCGAGATCACCGATGGAAGGGCGTTCCGGAGCGGTGCCCGAGAGGTGGTGGTGGGCAAGACGTTCACTGAGCGTTTCGACAACTCGGACATCGGGGATACGGTCCGCTTCGCCACTGAGGATTGGGTGATCGTGGGTCATTTTTCAGCCGGTGGGTCGTCGTTCGAGTCTGAGATCTGGGGCGAAAACGAACAGTTCATGCCGGTCTTTCGCGGCCAGATCTTCCAGTCCGTCACGTTCCGCATGCGAGATCCGGCTGCCTTCGACGGCATCAAAGAGATGCTCGAAGGCGATTCGCGTCTCAACGTGGACGCGTTCCGCGAACTCGAGTTCTATGCGAACCAGTCTACGCTCTTGAGTCAGGTGTTGAGCTTCATCGCCGTGTTCATCTCGACGATCATGGCGGTGGGGGCGGTCTTTGGGGCGGTCAACACGATGTACGCGGCGGTGGCCTCACGGGCACCCGAGATCGGCGTATTGCTCACCCTTGGATTCAAACGGAGGAATGTGCTGACGTCGTTCATCGCGGAGGCGTCGCTCATCGCGCTACTGGGTGGCGCGATCGGGTGCCTCATGGCCCTGCCCATCAATGGCCTCGTGACCAGCACGACCAACTGGAATACGTTCAGCGAGGTCGCCTTTGCGTTCAGGGTGACTCCGAGCCTCCTGGTCACTGGGGTCGTGTTCTCAGTGCTCATGGGGCTGCTGGGTGGATTTTTCCCTGCCTGGAAAGCGGCGAGGGCGAACGTGGTGGATTCGTTGAGGCAGGCGTAGGCTGATGGGACAGAAGGGACTGACGGGACCAATGGGACAGGGACAGCGGTGGATAGATTCGAGAGTGGAGGCCGGATAGAGGTTCGCCTCCCGATGCGTGAACCTAGGTAGCGTACGAAGATGATGCGCCCGTCGCGGTGCCTCGCCCCGTCTGTCCGCTTAGGTCCCGTCGCCGGGCTGAGCCGGCACCTCCAGATGACCGAAGCCTGGCCAAACTGCGCCTCCCGCATTAGCTTACCCCCCAACGCGAAAACAGGTGCCCTCGGGTACCTCAAGAACAGAGCAAGCACTGCAGGGGTAACCAGGCAAAGGACGCTTGGTTGCCCTTTTTCGATTCCGCCGCACAATGCGGCAACCCAGCGCGGGGGAGTGTCCGCGCACGATGTGTAGTCGGTGGGTACGGATACCGGAACTCCGACGAGCATCAGACACAAGGAGTAGTAGGTATGACCACCGGCAAGGTGAAGTGGTTCAACGATCAGAAGGGCTTTGGCTTCATCACCCCTGACAACGGTGAGCGCGATTGCTTCGTGCATCACTCGGCGATCCAGGGTTCGGGCTTCAAGTCGCTCACCGAAGGTGAAGCGGTTGAGTTCGAAATCGTGCAAGGCGAGAAGGGTCCTGCCGCGCAGAACGTTCAGAAGTTGGGTTCGTAACGCAGCATTCGTTGGTCGGCGGGGGGTCGCACTGGTTGCGGCCCCTCGTCGTTCCACAAGACCAGGCATTCCGGAGAATCGATGGCTGAAATCATTCTGTCTGAAGGCGACAAGCTCGAGTGGGCAATCAAGGCGTTTCGGCGCCGCGTGCAAAAGGCCGGCATTCTCAAAGACGTCCGGGCCAAGCGGTACTACACGAAGCCCAGTCTGGCCAAGCGCTTGAAAGCCGAGAAGGCACGACGCCGGCTCCGGCAACGGAAGCGGTAGCGGCCGACCGACACTTTCCCCAGCGCGTCAGACGCCGTTTGCTGCGCTGACGCCCCATCTCACACAACCGATCCCGCCCGCGGCACGCCGATTATCGATAGAACGGCGGCGGTGCTACATTTGCGTTGCCAACTTCTCCGATTGCGGATGCCATGTCGGACACGCCGGCGACAATGAACTACGAGGTCGATCCCCAAGGCTTCGAACGTGGAGTGCGTGTGATGTGCGCGTTCATGGCGGCGTACGAGGTCTTCCGACATCGCGTGATCACGCAGGTGCGGACCCTCTTCGCTGAAGGCACCACGGACGAAGGGCCATTAGTGTCCTCCGAATACCGCAAGCTCGTCTCACCCGCCCACGTCAATGAGCTGCGGGCCTGTCTCAACTGGTTGCGCGACCTTGGCGCGGTCTCAGCCGAGCACATGCGCACCTTCGACCGTCTGCGCGGTTACCGCGGCGAAATCGCGACGCTCTTTCTCGATCAGCTCTCAACGGAGCGGATCGACACGTATCTGAAGGGAATGGAAGAGGTCGACACGCTGCTGAACGGGATCGAGTCGTGGTGGGCCGTGAAGGTCCGGTCCGACGCCGATGAAGACAGTCCAAGCAAGCGCGCGCGCACCGCCGAACACATGCAACGTTCAATCCTCACGTTGAAGATCCTGAAACGCGTTGCGCGCGATGACAGGGACGACGCTTGGCGGCTGTACGAGCACTTTCGTGCGTACGAGGAAATCGACACCGACACGATGCACTAACTGCACCTCGTGGCCATCGATCCCGCCGACATCGCCATCTGCGTGAGCGAGGACGACACATCTGACTGGGGTGGATCCACGTCACCGCCAATCGTCCAAACATCGCTCTTTGCCTACCCGACGTTTGGGGCGCTGCTCGAGGCGTTGAAGTCTGAGCACACCCACCATGTGTACAGCCGCGGCCAGAATCCCACGGTGGAGGCCGTCGAGCGAAAACTCGCCAAACTCGAGCGTGGCGACGCCTGCAAGTGTTTTGGGTCCGGGATGGCGGCCGTCAGTGGTGTCCTGATGGGACTCCTGGAGCAGGGTGACCACGTGGTGTTCGTGAATCAGACGTACGGGCCGACGATGCAACTTGCCCGACACCTCGAACGATTCGGCATCACCCACGACCTCGTGCTCGACCTGACGGTTGAAGCCGTCGAGCAGGCCATTCGGACCAACACGAAATTGTTGTGGTTCGAGAGTCCGGGGACCATGACCGTGCGTGTGCTTGATCTCGAGGCGATGGCTGCCATGGCACGGAATCGGGGAATCACCACGTGCATCGACAACACCTGGGCCACGCCGTTGCTGCAGAAGCCACTCACCATGGGTATCGACGTCGCTCTTCACACGGCGTCGAAGTACTTGGGTGGACATTCCGATATTATCGCCGGCGCGGTCGTCACAACCGCGGAGCGCATGGAACAGATCTTCTATCAGACGTTCATGCTCCATGGTGGAATCCTCAGCCCGTTCGACGCGTGGATTCTGCACCGCGGCATCAAGACGCTCCCGACCCGATTGGCACAACACGGGTCGGACGCGCTGACGGTCGCCGAGTTTCTTCGTGGCCACTCGGCGGTGGCGCGGGTGCATCACCCGGCCTTTGCCGACAATCCCGACATCGTCCAGCGTCATCTCTCCGGGTACTCCGGCCTCTTCAGCTTCGAGTTGCGCGACAACAGTCTGGCCAACGTCACGCGGGTGATAAACGGGCTCCAACGGTTCACTATTGGCGTGAGTTGGGGCGGAGTCGAAAGCCTGGTGATCTCGCCCCATCGCGGCACGAACGCCGAGGCATTGCTGAGACAGAACATTCCAATTGGACTCGTCCGGCTGTCGATCGGGCTTGAGGGTGCAGATCTACTGGTCGAGGATCTGGATCGGGCCCTCGCGTCCGAGTAGTCGGTCGTGGTCCGGCATCCCTTGGCGCGGCGGTGGTGCCGGGCCTGGCGATTCCCGACACGAAGCCACCGTTCCAGGATGTGTTCGCGGGTGTCGACGGGACGGTCTGGGTCGTACTGCACCAACCGGGTGTTCCGACCATGACCGACGCGGCAGTCCGGGAAGAAGAGCGACGCACGGGCCGGGTGCCGCTGAGCTATCGTGAGCCGTTGGCTTTCGACGTGTTCCGATCGGACGGCACGTACCTGGGGTTGGTTCGCGCGCCCTTCGAGCTTCGGGGATCGCCGACGCCGGTCGTCCGCGGTGATCGGCTGTGGGGCGTCGTGCGCGACGAGCTGGATGTGGCCTCTATCGTCCGGTTCCGCATTGTGTCACCAACGGAAACGGAGGAGTAGGGGAGCATCGCTAGACGCGTGACAGCACGACCTTTCCAATGTTCTGTCGCGCATGGATGTACCGGTGCGCTTCCACTGCACCATCTCGCGTCAACGGGAAGGTGCAATCCAGCATGGGTCGAAGCTCCCCGGATGTCACTCCCTGGAAGATCTGCGGCATCGCAACCCGAAGCACGGGCTCCTTGCGGCCCAGGTGCAACAGGTGCACGCCGAAGATGCCCAGGTTGGGTTGGACGAGCGACAGCGGGTGGACCGGGCGCGTTTGGACCCACGCCTTGGCGGCGCTCCAGAGGTTCTTCCGCGATGACGGTACGGCGCTCGAAAACCCGTAGAACACGAGGCGCCCGAGGGGTCCGAGCAGCCGGCGGCACGCGCGCGTCGCGGGGCCGCCCAACGAGTCGAGCGCGACATCGAGCCCGCGGTCGCCCAATACAGTTCGGACCTCGTCCTCCCACGATCCATGGGTATCGAAGCAAGCTTCGGCGCCGAGTTCATCAACCACCAACGTCCGCTTGTGCTCGGCGCCCGACGTGCCGAACACTCGCATTCCATGTCGCACCGCCAATTGGACGGCAGCCGTGCCAACGCCGCCCGCCGCCGAAAGAATCAGCACCGCTTCGTTCGGGTCGGCCTTCGCAGCCTCGAAGAGGCACACCCACGCCGTCAAGAACGCGACTGGTACGGCGGCGGCTTCGGCGGGAGACAGCGCGGTCGGGTAGGGGAACAGATCGCTTGCCGGCAACACGATGTCGTGGGCGTAGCCTCCGTATCGCATCAGGGCGACCACGCGGTCTCCAGACTTCCAGTGTTCGACCTCTGAGCCGACATCGGCGACTTCGCCGGCGACCTCGAAGCCGGGGCTATAAGGCCCTTTCGGTATCGTATCGTAGATGCCGGCGCGCATCATGAGGTCCGCGAAGTTGACCCCGACGGCCGTGACGCGTAGGTGTACATCCGTCGGCTCGAGGGCACGGAGCGGGATGTCCCGCGCAACGAACGCCTCCGGCGGTCCGGTGCGCTCGATTCTGATCGCCATCGTCGTGGTCATGGATGGCGCCAGGCGCGCACGCTATCGGACATCAGCGCCACCTCGCCGGGTGTCCCGCACGAATCGGTCGCGCCGGCCGGCAACGTGGTCGCCTTCATTGTTCCGTCGGCATTGACGATCTCGTTGCGAAAAAGGAGAAACGCCACCAGGCCGTGGACGTCGTCGGGAGCGAGGACCCGAGAGCACCGCGCGCACCGGCAATCAACGCCCGGCGGGAGATACCGTCCCGAGACTCCTTTTTCCGGGGCATGGGGAGTTAAGGTGCTGTGCGAGGGGCCGTGTGGCTAGCCCGGCAGAGCTCGCCGTTCCTGCTACCGCTCCAGATCCTCGGGGAACGGATCTCGTCGGTCAAGCCCCGATCGGCGATCGTCGATCCGGCGCTCGTCCCCAGTCCGGCGTTCTTGCCGACGCAACTCGGTTTGTTGGACCCGTCGTTCGGCACTGCGGGACGGCCGCTTGCGACGGTCGCCCTGTTGACGCTCCATCAGCGACGTCATCTGCTGCGTGATCTCAGCGTCGAGGCGCATCCATTCTTCACGGAGTTCTCCGTACCGCCTATGATCTGCCGCGGAGGCGCCCACCTCCTTGGTCATATCCAGGATGGCGCGCATTTCGATACCCACGCGGCGTTTTTGATCGTGCAGCTCCTTGAGGGCGGCCAACTCCGTTTCGTCGGCCGTCAAGGCGGAGTGACGACCCGCACCCATGGCCTTGGTCCCTGGCAGCGCTTCGCCGCAACCCGCGCAGAAGCGCGTTTCCTTGGTGATTGGTGATCCGCATTTGGAGCATTGCATTCCCCACCCCTCCAGAACCGTGATGGCGAAACATCGCAGAGGCCGAGGGGAATTGCCAGGCGGGGCCCAGCTCGACGCGGAGCCAGCTTGACTCCGCCCGCCAGGTCGGCAATCCTCAGTGACCCATTCTTGGCCAGACCTACCATGAGTCTCCATCCAACCCGACGCGACTTCTTGGCCCTCGGCGGTGCTTCGGCCATCACCGTATGGCTAGGGACCGATCCTCGCGCCTTCAAGCGTGCGTTGGACGCGACTCGATCGGCCGCCGAGGGACATCCCGTCCAGTTCGAGGTCCTGACCGCCGAACAGGCGGAAGACCTCGAGGCTATCGCTGCTCAGATCATCCCCAGTGACGACGACGTGCCGGGCGCGCGCGAGGCGAAGGCGATCGTGTTCATCGACCGGTCGCTGGCCTCGTTTGCCAGCGGGCAGCTCGATCAGATCCTCGAGGGTCTCGCCGAGCTGAACGGTCGTGTCGTTGCCCGCGGCGGCGAAGCTACGCGATTCGCGCAACTGCGCGCTGATGATCAAGTGACGCTCCTGATTGAGATCGAAGACACGCCGTTCTTTTGGCGAGTGCGCTCGTCGACGCTCGTGGGCACCTTTGCCCATCCGAACTGGGGTGGGAACCACGAAGGGACGGGCTATGAGATCCTGGGTTTCGATCCTCGGTTCATCTGGCAGCCACCGTTTGGTGAGTACGACGCCGAGGTGCGCGGATGAGACGTTTCCGACAGGACGAGACGGTCGATTTTCTCATCGTCGGGTCTGGGGCCGCCGGTGGCGTTATGGCGCAAGAGCTCGCGCAAGCGGGTTTCACGGTCCTCGTTCTCGAACAGGGTCCCAGACTCGAAGCCGCTGACTTCGAGCACGACGAGTACAAGTACTTCTGGCAGTCGTCGCTCAACAACCGGTCTGATCTGCAGCCGACCATGTTCCGGGCAGGGCCCGACGAGGACTTCCGACGGCAGCAGGCGGTAGTGTATCACCGCCTCGTCGGCGGCGGGAGCGTCATGTTCACCTCCAACTACTGGCGCTTCAAGCCCATCGATTTCAATGAGGCCAGCGCGATGGGCACGGTCCCAGGAACCGGTTTGGTGGACTGGCCAATCACGTACGAAGAGCTCGAGCCGTACTACACCAAAGCCGAGTGGGATTTGGGCGTTTCCGGTACCCCCGGCCCGTTCGATCCTCCGCGATCACGAGGATACCCGACGCCGCCGTTGCCGGTAAAGAGCGGTGGTGTCGTGTTCGAGCGCGGTGCGCGCGCGCTGGGATTGAATCCGCAGCCGGCGCCGATGGCCATCATTTCCCAGGCCTACAAAGGCCGCCCGGGATGTCTCCATTGTGGCTATTGCTCAGGCTTTGGGTGCGAGCATCGAGCCAAGTCGTCAACCTTGTTCACTACGATCCCGGTGGCCGAGGCGACAGGTCGTTGCGAAATTCGGACTGGGGCGTACGTGCGGAAGGTCGAGATCGACCGCGCAGGGCGTACGACGGGCGCCGTGTACTTCGACCAGGACAAGGTCGAACGGTTTCAGGCGGCGCGGGCCGTGGTGCTGTGCGCGAACGGTGCCGAAACACCTCGACTGCTGCTCATGTCGAAGAGCAATCAGTTCGCTGACGGGTTGGCTAACTCCAGCGGCCTTGTCGGCAAGTACCTCCAGTTCAACGGCAATGCCTCTACCTCGGGCGTGTTTGAACGCGAGATGAACAACTGGAAGAGTGTCATGGTCACCAGAATGATCTGGGACTACTATGACACGGATCCGCGTCGCGGCTTCTACGGTGGCGGCGGCATTGACTCGCGGTTCTGGGGATTCCCACTGTTCTTTGCAACTGGCGGGCTGCCGCCGGGCTCGCCGACTTGGGGCCACGAGTTCAAACGATTGCTCCGTCACAACTATCCCCGCTCGATGAACGCCGACGTGCATACGACGTCGCTGCCGGTCGAATCGAATCGCATCGACCTCGATCCGGAAGGCGTGGACGATTGGGGCCTGCCGATGATGCGTGTCACCTACAAAGACCATGACGACGACCTGGCCATCATGAAGTTCCTCGTCGACAAGGCAGTAGAGATTATGGATGCGGCCGGTGCCGTGGAGACCTGGAAGCCGGAGAGCCTCCAGCAGTTCGTCGGCTACCATTTGCTGGGTACGTGCCGCATGGGGAACGACGCGACGAGTTCGATCGTGGACAAATACCATCGCACGCACGACGTGCGGAATCTGTTCATTTGTGATGGATCGAGCCTCGTGACCGGTGGACGCGGCCAGCCGACGTGTACGATCCAAGCGCTTGCGTACCGTGCGTCCGAACACATTGCCAGATTCGCGCGTCGGAGCGAGATCTAGCATGTCCGCTGTGGTCTACACCTCGCTTGTCACGATTCGGCGCCTTGGTGGTCCGAACCGAGAAGCTCGGCTCCCCGCGGAGCCCGATCCGGTCAAATTCGGCGTGCATTCCGCCATTGCCCAACACTACGGCGCCGACGTCGCGACCTACGGTGAACGGGCGACCACGCTTGATTATGTGGTTGCCGCGACCGGGGGCTGACTGACCGGCACCTTCGCCGGCGCGCTGGCAGCGCGCGAAATCATGCTGGAACCCGACGATCTCGAGACCCAGGTAAGTGGCGCGGTCGAGAAAGATGATGGCGTCTTGGTTTTGAAGCGCATTCACGCCGTCTTCCATGTGCAGGTTCCGGACGACGCCCGTCACACGGTCGAGCGGGTGGCACAGCTCGCGATCTCGAAGTGTCCTGTCGCGCGCTCAGTTGGCGGCAGCATCGGGATCTCAACCTCCGTCGAATACACCTAGCGATCAGTCAGGCCTCCAACCGATAGATGGCGGTGTCCTCTCCTCCCCAACAGGTATCCATCTACCCGATCCTGGCCGTCAATTTTGTCGGCACGCTCGGGTTTAGCATTGTCTTGCCGTTTCTGGTGTACTTGGTCACCCGTCTTGGCGGGAACGCCCTGATTTATGGGGTATTGGGCGCGACGTATTCGTTCTTTCAACTCATCGGCGCCCCAATCCTTGGGAGGTGGTCCGATCGATGGGGACGAAGGCGTATCCTCATGCTTTCACAGCTGGGGACCCTGCTGTCATGGGGCATCTTCCTTATAGCCTTGTTGCTTCCGGTTCGGACCATGTTCAACGTAGAGTCTAACGTCGTTGGCGTGTTCACGATCACGCTGCCGCTCGCGGTCCTATTTTTCGCCAGAGCTTTGGATGGAATCACCGGTGGGAACGTCTCGGTGGCCAACGCCTACCTGGCGGATATCACACCGGAAGAAGAGCGCAGTGCAAATTTCGGGAAGATGGCGGTGTCCGCCAACCTCGGGTTCATCGTCGGGCCCGCGCTCGCCGGTGTCCTTGGTGCCACGGCGATGGGAGAGACGCTCCCGGTCTTGGCGGCGTTCGGCATCTCGCTCGTTGCGACCGTGCTCATCGGCGCCCTGCTTCCGGAACCCCCGCATTGTGTCATCGGCACCGATCCTGAACGTGTCAATGTCTCGCAGGTGTTGGGACCCGATCAGAAGGAGTGCTATGCCCTCGAGCGACCGCCAGAGCTTTCGTGGCTGGGGGTTCTCCGGCTGCCGCGCATTCGGTTGATCCTGACCGTGCACTTTCTAGTCTTCTTGGCGTTTAATTTCTTCTACATTGCATTCCCCGTGCACGCCGCCACACAGATCGCATGGTCGCTCGTTGAGGTTGGCGTCTTCTTCTCCGTCCTCGGCCTGCTCATGGCTTTGGTGCAAGGACCCGTATTGTCAGCCGCTTCGAAGCGGTTGAGCGACCGCACGCTCGTGCTCAGTGGAAGCGCCGTGCTCGCCATCTCATTTGCGTTCTTTACCAGCGAGAAGACGCTCAGCATCTATGTTGGCGCCGCGGCCTTGGCATTCGGCAACGGCCTCATGTGGCCGTCACTCCTCAGCCTCCTCTCGAAAGCAGCCGAGCAACCGGTGCAAGGAGCAGTACAAGGATTTGCGGGGAGCTCTTCCGCGGTGGCTTCGATCCTTGGGTTGATCGTCGGGGGACTGCTGTATGGCGTGCTCGGCGCTGCCGTCTTCGCGGTGGCGGCTGGGTTGACGGCCGCGGTATGGGTACTGTCATTTGCCATCCCGCGCAGCGTGTCCGCGGGAACTTGAACGGGGGTGGGGACTATGTCTGACGGAGTGCCGGCACTGGGATCCGCGCTAACGCACATTCTTGTCGTGCGCGATATGGACGCGGCGCGCACATTCTATACGGATGTTGTGGGCGCAACGGTCTATCGCGAATACGGTGGCACGTCATGTGTGTTACAGGTGATCGATAGTTGGCTGCTGCTGGTGACCGGGGGTGATCCCACCGAAGACAAGCCAACGGTCACGTTCGCACCACCATCGGATCCGGATCGCGTCAGCCACGCGATGACGCTTCGAGTGGACGACTGCCAAATGGCATATGAAACACTCGTGGACCGCGGCGCGGACTTTCTAACGCCGCCAGTCGATTGGGGTGGGGAAGTGCGCTGTTTCTTCCGTGATCCTGATGGCCACCTACTCGAGATCAGCGAGGCACGGTAACTAAGGTACGTCGCGCAATCCTGGAGGGAGCTCTCCGGCGACGATCGGGAGTTCGTTCATGATCGCGGCGATTCTCCACTCACTGTTCATTCTCACGAGCTGGAAGCTGTCCACCCCTTGGGTCGGGGGCCGATCACGACCGGGGACGTACGCCTCGTAGAGCACGAGCACGTGCGCGATGTCGCCGAATTCCATGCTTGTCAGTCGCGTGATACGCTCGACGAATCCGGTTTCAACCACGTTGGCCCGTTCGATGAACTGGACGAAGTCTTGGATCCATCCTTCCACACTGAACGTGGACATGGCCTCACGGCTCGAGCGCAGTACGATTACGCCTTCCGGCAGAAAGAGGTCGCGGGCGCGGTCCCAATCAGGTGTCGTGCCGACGTCGAACGTCACCAAGTCGTACAGCTCACGGACCGTGGCCTCCGCGGTGTGCGGTTCCTGGGCGGTGGCCGAGCTGGCCCAGGCCAGGGTGCACACGACGGACCAAAAGGGGATGGGCCTCATCGGCGTCTCGCTTTGATAAAGACTTGAATGTCCCCTGGGCGTTCGTTGATGTAGCGCAGGTGCACGCGCCCGTCACTCGGCGTCTGGGCCAAGGCTGATGCCGAGAAAACCCCGAGAACGCCGATGAGGAATGGTGCGCGCACGTTGGGTACTAGTGTGGTCGACGTGCCGGCGTCAAGCGCAGCTCAATTCATGGGCCATGCTTCCATCCCAAGATCACGGTATCTCCGGTCTGGATCGAACGCTCGATTCTGCCCCGCAGCGCACGCCTCAGGGCCGCACGCACCCCAGGCACCAGACTCAAGAATCCGACGATATCGGTGAGGAAGCCGGGTGTGATCAGTAGCGCCCCAGCGATTAGTATGACCAGGCCGTCGAACAACGCCCCGGCCGGCAACTGGCCCTGGGCCACTTCCCTTTGGAGCTGCCGGATGACGGACAGCCCCTGCCAGCGCGCGAGGGTCGCTCCCACTGCGCCTGTGAGCACGATGATCCCCACCGTAGGGAGAACACCGATCAACCCACCCAACTTGATGAGCAGCACGAGCTCGACGGCGGGAACGGCGATGAAGAGGAAGAGAAGCCTACCCATGTTCGTAACTTAACCTCTCGGGGCTGCGCCCCCGCTGACTGTCCCCTGCTGACCGCGCACTGCGCACTATTATTCCGCATGCGCCTCTCTGCCGCTCAGGTTTCGTGGTTCCGGCTCCGGCGTTCCGGCTTGGTTACGCCCTTCAGTTCTGCCGCGCAGGCAGCGAGCCGCTTGGTGGGTGTGCAGGGACAGATTCACTCGGCCGCTGGCTTGGCGCTGGGGAATCGTGTCCGCGATCTCACAATGCGGAAGTTCGAGGAGGCACTCTACCGGCGACGCACATTGGTCAAGCTCTGGGGCCAACGGAACACGCTCCATGCGTACCGGTCGACTGACTGGCCACTGATCACGGCGGCGTTCCGTAACCTCCCGACGTGGCTCGAACGCGCCATCGCACGTGAGCATGTCGACGATGCGCCGTACCGCGCGCTGCTGCGTGCACTCGAACGTCGTCTAGCCGAGGGCGGCACAATTGGTCGGGCAGACATGCGAGCCATGCGAATGGCTCCGAACGAAGAGTGGTTGACCTGGGGCGGCGCCATGATGCGTTTGGTGCGGGACGGAGTCGTATGCCAAGCCCAAGGGGAGGGGAGCGAGACGCGGTTTGCGCACCGCGAGCATTGGGTTCCCGGACTGCGGTGGCATCCACCTGCGACGCCAGACGCGCAGCGTCACGTGATATCCCGGTATGTGGGCACGTACGGCCCCGCCACTGTGCAAGACGTCGCGTATTGGCTCGGACTCCGGATACCCGAAGCCCAAGCTTGGGTCGACTTAGCTGCGCAGGAGCTGATGGACGTTGAGGTAGAGGGAGTGTCACGGCTTGCACTGCGCGCCGATCGGCGAGTCCTCAAGGTGCCAGCTCCCGCGCGTAGTCGGTGGCCGATCAAGCTCTTGTATCGCTTCGACCCCCTCCTACTCGGGCTCAAAGCCAAAGAGTGGATCGTGGCAAACGAGCATTACATGCGCGTGTGGCGACCGGGCGGCCACATCGAAGGTGTGATCCTCGTCCGGGACCGTGTGCAGGGCACCTGGCGCTACGATCGATCCAAAGGGGGACTCACCGTGACGCTCCGACCGTTCGCGCGGCTTCCCAATACTGTGTTGCGGATCATACGAGCCCGCGCATCCGGCGTCGCTCGATTCCTTGACATGTCGCTGGTCAAGGTGGCGGTGCGCTAGTCGTTCGAGTCGGGCAGCTCTTCCGGCCTAGGTTGGAAGTCCTCTCGCAGTGACTCCGTGTCCCACCCCATGTCCTTGGTCTCTGCCCGATCAGGGACATCCGCGAGCAGCGTTTCTTCGAGGTCATGGATACGCTCGCGGGCCATGTTGAAGTAGGCTTTGTGATCGCCGCGTACGACACGCGACTTCTCAAACGCCGGGTCGGCGAACAGAAGGAGAACACGGTCAGGGGGCACGACAGGACTCGCGACGTGGGTGACAGAAGGAGGATCAGGCGCAGACGGCTTAGGGTTCCAGCGACCGCTCCCACGCTTCCAACAGGTCACCGAGATTGGGTGGGCTCGTGGCTATCACCTTCCCGGTAGGTGTGACGTAGACCTTCGCCCGCCGCACACCCGGCAGGCGGCTCGTAGTGTACGTTACGATC
>CAMYLY010000018.1:41132-76593 GCA_947259405.1 uncultured Gemmatimonadales bacterium
GCCGAGGGGCGGTTTGTTGCCTAAGACCTTGCCCGCCTGGAATCGGGCACCCGCGTACGATCCGGCTGCGAGAATCCCGGCGAAGAACGCAACCACAATGAGGCGTTTGATCCAGGTGAACATGAGCGTTGCTCTGAAAGGACTCTGCAATCTCGGGGATTCGAGATGAGGGTCAAGAGGGAGAGGGCCTTCGCCGTCCGCCCCATCAGCCGAACATCGCTTCCAGCCGATTCAAGCAGCTCGTCCATCCGTGTTCGTGGCCGATCTTCGCTTCGGTGTTCGGGAATCGCTCGTGCATCAGCACGATCTCGGTAGCGCCCCCGCCGATGTCGTTGAACTCGACCGTCACGAGAGTCTCGCCGACGTCGTGCTCCTCTTCGTCCCAACCCCACGTGTACACCAAGCGGCTGGGCGGGTCGATCTCCTTGTATACCCCGCGGGCGTTGTATTCGGCGCCGTCCTCGTGGCGCATTTGGATGTGGTAGTGCCCACCCACCTCGAGGTTGACGTGGGCTTCCTGGACGGTAATCCCCTCCGGAGCCGACCACTGCCCCAGCTGGTTGGGGAGGGTCCAGGCTTGGAATACCCGGTCGCGGGTCGCCTTGATGACGCGCGTCACGCGCAGTGACGTCGTGGTTTCTGTGCTCATGTGTCGTCCTCCGATTCTCTTTCCAAGTAACGGGTCAGTCGATCGAATTGGCCTTCCCAGAACTCTCGGTAGCGCTCGACCCATGCCGCCGCGTCGCGCAGGGGTCCCGCGTCGAGTCCGCATCGGCTCACGCGTCCATCGCGCGTGCGCCTGACCATCCCGGCACGCTCTAACACCCTGAGGTGTTTGGAGATAGCGGGTCGCGACATGTCATAGGGCCGTGCGAGTTCACCCACCGTGGCGATCCCCTCACTGAGTCGGGCGAGGATGTCTCGGCGCGTCGGGTCAGCCAGGGCGCCAAACACAAGGTCGAGTTCTCGTGAATTGGTAACCATATGGTTACCAATATAGCGGAGATCTGCCGGTGGTCAAGTGGGCGCCGGAATAGGGTGGCCTGGACGCGTCGCCGTGGTCGGCCTATCGTGGCAGCATCACGGAGGCATCCACATGATCGTCATTCAGGTCGTCCCGAAAGCCGGGGTCAACGCCTATACGCTGCTTCGTGCGAAGGTGCTCCATGAGGCGGCAACGTGGTATTTCAGTAACAAGGCGAAGACACGACTGCGCCACATTCAGTCCGCGGGACACATCGAGGTCGCGAACGCGGGCGGCGTGATCTCCGCGCAAGTACATCCCATGGACAAGCGGGACCACTTCTATCTGGCGGAGAAGTTCATGGGTCGGTTGGTGGCCTGGTTCGAGGACGAGCTCGTCGCCATCAACGTGCAGTTTGTCGCGGAGGAGACGGCGGCAAGAAGGAAACCGACGAGAAAGAAAGCGAAGAAGAAGAAGGCGAAGAAGAGGAAAGCGTCGAAGCGGCGGTAACCCTCAATCCCAGAGCAGCGGCTGCTGCATCAATACCGCACCATCTTCGAACACCAGGCGGAGCATATGTTCGGGGACGGCGTCCTTGAACGAGCTCAGGGCGATGACCCCAGTGAGAGACCCGGGCCCTGCGTGCACCTGCAGGGCCTGCATGAGTGTTTCAACATCCAGGTTGACGTCCCTCATCGTGATCTCGACCGAATCGTCGTTTGGCGTGACCCGGAAGTCGCCTTCAGGGTAGAGTCCTTCGAAGGTGTCCGCCAACTGGTGTAGCGCTAACGCGGACCGCGAAGCGTCGGACGTCGCAAAGGTGACCCGCCCGTTCAATCGCTGCTCATAAGGCTCGACCTGGATCAACGCACGATCGAACGGGCGCCGTTCGGCTCCTGCGTAGTCTGGGTGCGCCCATTCCACATGCAGCGCGCCACCCGAAACGACGGTGATGCGTACCAGCCGCCCCACGTCTTCGGTATGAATGAGAAGCTGTCCGCCGCCCCAGTGTTCTTGGAACTCGAACGGGATGGTGGCCAGCATGTGGACGAGTTCGGAGACGACGGTGGGGACAATGGGTCCAGCCGTCGGCTCGATATGGCGGACGACGATAGCGCCCGCGTCACGATCGTACTCGAGCCATTCCCCTGAAAGTCTCTCGAGCTCAACAATCGTTGCCGGTGGAAGCGTGCCGACGTCGATGCTACCGTGGCACCCGAACTCCTGGAACATCTGTGGCCTCCCCTAGCGACCCCTCCTTCAATACATCAATCGTTTGTGCACTCCGCCGCAAGGTCTTGTGAAGAGTCCTTGAGGCGGTGCCGGCGGATCATGGCGCGCTCACGACGCAGTCGGCCTGATCCAGACTGGTTTGGCGCGCGATCAGCCATGCACGGACATCAGGTGTGAGCTCCAGATTGCCCAGGGCCGCGCCGATGCGGTTTTGCACGATACATTGGACGACCTGTGCGTCTCCAAGCGTCGTCGCTTGCGCAAACGAGGCGTCTGCGGTGGCGCGTTGCCCCAGAATTGCAAAGTCGATAGCACGCCCGAAGTGAGCAAGCGCGGTTTTGTGGTCCGGATCGATGATTGGGATCGGTTGCCGAATGGCGTTGTCGCCGGATTGCTCCGGAAACAGACCCACGTACCAGGTGCTCCAGGCAAACGCCTCGTCGCTCATCTTCTGCGGCGTGATCGAGGTTACGGCGGAATCACTCCACAGGGCGGCGCCCTGCGGATCGTTCGACATGCGCAGTGACTCCGCCAGCGCGATCAGTGAGGCGAGCGGCTTCGGGTCGTCGTACGCACCGTAGAGATGGTCGACTGCATCCTGACCCTGTCCGTTGCGCAGCAGGGCAACGCCAAAGAGATGTCGTGCGTCGCCCAGGTCTGTGCGCAGTCTGATAGCCTGGCCGGCGTAGTCCGCGGCCATCAGTGGGTCAGCGGCCGTGGCGCTCAGGCCTATCCAGAGTCGGGAATAGGTGGCGATGAGATCGTCGTAGAACGGTGGACGCCATTGGTGCGCGATTGCTTCAAAGCCGGTGACTACGTTGGCCATTCGCGTGTGATCTTCAGGGCTGAGGGTCCATAGGGCAGCGGGTTCCACCGCGTTGGCGTAGATCACCCCAGCGTATCCCGCCATTGTAAGCGGCGGGGCCGTCATGGCGACCCGCACCGGGCTACGGTCTTGCGAGCTGACCCCCCGGCCTTGCAGCTGATCGATCCCGAGCGAATCCAGGCCGCGTCCGACGAACCCGGGGTTTACCATACGCATACCATCGGCCGGATGCACGAGGTAGTAGAACCCGCCGCTCGCGAACCGCCCCGGCCCGGGAAACCGCGTCGTGTCGCCGGCAGTGATCGCCATCGCAAGGGGTCGTCCGAGCGAGCCATTGGCCGCTGCGGTTCTCCAGGAACGGATAATGGTGTCGGCTAGGGTCAGAGGCTGGCCGTCGGGGTTGGGGATGGGGGAAAACGCATCCAGTCCGGCATCGTCGAGCGCGAGCGCGACGCCATGCCGGTCTCGCAACGTTCGAGCGTACCAGGGCAGGTTGAGCATACTCAGGTTGACGACGGCGACGTCCGGTCGCACGCCCTCCGCAACCTGCAAAGCGATAGCCGGATACGTGTCCAGATCGCCTGCGGTCAGAAACACGGCGTTCCCGGGCAGCGCGCGAAGCGCGGACCGGGTGTACGCGAGCGTCGGGTCCGCGAGGAACCCCGTTTCTACGAGTGCCCGGGCGGCACTGCCCTCCCATTGGGTCTCGCCGCGCTGCACTGCCTCGAAGAGCAATGACAACCAGGCGTTCCCGTCATCGGGATCGCACTCGATGGCTTCCGTGAGATGCGACCACACGGAGTCGGCGTGCGCCGCTTCGTGCGCTTTGTATTGGGGATTGTACGCGCTCGCCAGTACGGTGTGTGCGAACGCGTGACACGGAGCGAGTTCCAGCGCTCGCCGCGCATTGGTCACCGCGCCCTCTAGATCGCCCGTTCGCCGAAGTGCCTCACCGAGCCATGCGTATCCATGGGGATTCGACGGTTCGGCGGAAACGGCGTTCCGAAAGAGCGGTACAGACTGTTCAACGCGGTTCTGAAGGAACACCGCCACCGCACTGTCGAGAGGAACGCCCGCCGTCGCGGTGCCTGGCACCCCGTATACATACGCCAGCCGCAGCACGCTCGCGTGGGTGTTTGCCTCGGGCGCACCAGTCCCGTCGCGCGCACGCGTGTATGTGTGGCGGGTGATCTCAATCTGGTGTGGGATGAGCCCGTCTGGTTCTGCCACGACGAGGATCTCGTTCCGAATGGCCAGGCTATCAACGCGGGCCGCGGCCAAGGAATCAGCGTTCATCGCTTTGGTGATCCGCGAAGTCAACGCGGCCATGGCTTCTGGCGTTGGAGACGAGGTCATCCAGAGCGCGACACAACTCGTGTCGGCGTCGCGCGGATGGCATGGTGTTCGAGCGGTCACTCCCAGGTCGTTTTGGTGCGTGACGACCGTGTCGGCCACGATCGGGGGACGCTCTTGGGTCTCGAATCCGTACGTTGCCCCCACTTCGAAAGCCTCGCCGGCCCAAAGCTGGACGGTCGCGGCCCACTCGTCCGCAATTCTGGCCGTGTACACGTCTTCACTCAGCAGTCGGCCGACCAGTGCGGCACCCCCAATCGGCAGGTCCGGTAGCGAGTCGAGGTGTGGGGCCAGGAGCTGATCCGCGGTCGACCGCAACGCAGGATAATCTGCCAATCCCACCAGGCCTCCCGCCGGCGACGCGATGAAGCTCGGGACCAACCCGTCTCGCACCTTGGCGAACGTCATCGCTGGCTGATATCCGGAGCGGAAGTCGTCCAAGTCGAGGATCTCAAACTGGGAGAAGTCGATGAGGCGGCCGTCAGGATGCTCCGATACCGTCATGCGATATCGCGACGAGCCACCGGTGGTGTCGGCGAAGTCGTCGCGGGCCGTGATCCGCATGTCCGACCGGGCCACGATTGCCGTCAGACCGGCTGGCCAGTCGAACCGCAGCGATATGGTGTCTCGGGTGGTCGGGACCGTCTGCGCGGCCACCGTCGGCGCGATGGCCGCCTGCCATAGAGTCAACGACAACGTCAGTAAACCGAAATACCGCATCAACACTCCCAGCCATCTGGACGGAGGACGACGACACTGGTCCAAGTCTACTCAGGTTTTCGACCTCGAGTGAGACTGGCCGTATATGTAGACTCTCATCGACCCGATCTGTTCCCTCGAGACCACCCGAATCCAGGGGAGCCCGGGCACCCTCCGTGGAGATCCCAGCGCCAGGTTGACCCCCCGAGGCGCACTCCCATATTGATTCCCGACCATCTGCTGGAGCTGCCTTGTTCGTTCGACCGATTCCCGCGCTTGTCGTGCTGTCCGCCGCATGCGCGCCGAGCACTCCCCCGCAAGCTGCCGACCCCGAGGTCATTGTCGACACTCTGGTCGTGGTCGACACGGTGACCGTCGCCAACACTGCGGACGAGGAACTGCAGGAGCGAGCGTCCCGGCTGCAGCTCCAGCTACTGGAGAAAGACGCGCAGCTGGCCGAAATGCAGGGACAGCTGGACGCGGCCCGTCAGGAGGTCGTGCGGAACATGGCCAAGCTGCAGAGCCAGGCGAGCCGGGCTGAAGCGGCGTCGGGCATGGCTGAGGCGGAAATCGCACTACAAACGCTCACGTCCATGCGGGGTGGGCGGAGTCTGCTTGAGCACGCAAGGGCGACGGAGTATCTGGCGCAAAGCACGGCGCAATTCAATGAGGAGAATTATGCCGGTGCGCTCTACCTCGCGACCGAAGCGCGGGCCCTGGCGAGTAGCGCCCAGGGGCGGTTGCGGGGAACGGGGGGGGAGGGGCTACGGGCTGGTGAGACGCTGTTTGCCATCCCGGTACCGCTCCGGACCACGCGCCGAAGCAATGTGCGGGCGGGACCCGGTCTCAACTTCGCGATCCAGTACACGCTAGACGGAGGTCTCGCGGTGACTGGTCAGTCCTACACGAGTGAGTGGGTCCGCGTCTCGGATAGCCAGGGGCGGGAGGGATGGATCTTCCACACCCTCGTGACCAACCGATAGCGACGCACGTTTCCGCCGCGTCCTACTTCTTTGGCGACTGCTTCTTCGTAGTCGCCTTTCTTTTCGTCGCGCCCTTCTTGGCGGTCTTGCGTTTCCCGGATGTGGCGGGCGCTGCGGTGTCGCCAGCTGCGACGATCCGGTCTCGTCCGCGTTTCTTGGCCCGGTAGAGTGCGGCGTCCGCCGCCGCGATGAGTGCGGACGTGTCCGTGCCGTGTTCGGGGTACGCGGACACGCCGACACTCATTGTGATCTTCCCTCCCTTGAATGTCTCTTGGGCGAGGCGAGACTGGATGCGTCGGGCGGCCTCTAAGGCGCCACCCTGATCACACTCCGGCAGCAGTATCATGAATTCCTCGCCGCCATACCTTGCTGGAGTGTCGATGCCCCGCGTGGCGTCCTTGAGAGCCGTCCCGACTCCTTGCAGGACGGCGTCACCTTCCAGGTGACCGTAGGTGTCGTTGAATTTCTTGAAGTGATCGACGTCGAGCATGAGCAGGGCGAAAGGATGCTCGAGGCGCCTTGCCCGTTCGATTTCGTTCTCGAACTCCTGCATGGCCCAGCGCCGGTTGGTGAGTTGGGTCAATCCATCTGTAATGGACAGCCGTTCGAGCTCCCTGTTCTGTTCGCGCAGCTCTTCGGCCGCTTGATCGAGTGCCTCGCGACCACTGCGCAGCTGTCCGACCATGTTGTTGAAGACTTGTGTCAGATAGCCGACCTCGCCCCCGCCGCTCACCGGCAGATCGACGGAAAAGTCTCCGGCGGCGACCTCCCCCACACCCGTGGCCAGGCGGTCCAGCGGTCGCACGATGAAGACGCCGAGTGCGTAGGCGATGAGTCCCACGATGACGAGCAGGCTGAACACCAAGAGGAGTGTCACGTTCCGGAGTCGGGCGACGGGCGCGTAGGCCTCATCGCGTGGTACCTCTGCCACCACGGCCCAGTCGGATCCCGGGATCGCTTCCATAGTCCCGAGGACGGCGGTGTCGATCCCGTCATCGTATTCCACCGGCGCGTCGTTGGACGCACGCAATGTTTCGCGAATCGCGTGGTCGAGGGTGACTGCCGCACCCTCGGAGGCCGTCATCTGTGAACTGGCAACCACGACCCCCTCGCCCGTCACGAGAAACGCTCGTCCCGAGCTTCCGGGAGCGAAGCGTTGGAGCAGCGCTTCCACGGTGGCGAAGTCCAAACGCATGGCGAGCATGCCGAGGTACCGTCCGTCCGGGGGATTGATCGGCTCAGCCAGTACCGCCACGATGTCCTGCTGAGCGTCGTCCCAGTAGGGTTCGCCAAGCATGGCCGTGCCAGCCCGCAGGGACGCGTCCCAGTTGTCCGGAATCGTGACACCGAGACTCGAGTCGGCGCTCGACGTCACGACCGACCCGTCTGGATTCAAGACCAGGAGTTCCGCATACGAGTCAGTATAGCGCTGGTGGACGGCGTTGATGTAGTCGTTCAACCGCGATCGCGCGACTCGACCACCCGCACCGCCCTGGGGGATGCTCGCGAGATTATCGTACACCTCGAAGGATCCCGTGAAGACCCGTGCGTCGAAGAACCGCTCCTTGATCCAGAGATCCATTTCCCGGGCCGTCTGCGTGCCCACGCTCTGGAGTTCCTCGTTGAGTTTCTCTGTGAGCGCCCGCTTGTTCTGCGCGTAGGAGAAGACCGCGGTCGTCACGGTGGGAATCAATGTGGCCAGCAGTGCGAGAACGAGGATCTTGTTCTTGATGCTGTCCAGACGCAGGGCGCTGAGAGCCTGACCGATCTTGTGTTCCCAGGAATTCGCGAGCGTCATTGGCCGTTGCAGTCCGTCAGGGATTTGGCTGGACGCATCGTAATAGCTTTTGTGGGCATCGCCAAGCGGCGACGGTGGGCATCACCAGGCCAACCGTTCGATGACGCGTCGAATCATCTGAGGATCAGTTTGGGCCCACTCGTATTCGCTCCGAGGTGGTGGGGTGCCGATCTCGACGTGTGGGGCCCGAAATGTCATGGCGCTGGCCCGGGTTGTCGCGCCCGTGAGATGGATTTCCTCGACACCAGCAGCTTTCACGAGCGCTTTGGCCGTGTCTGGTGTGATGCCGCCTCCAGGGAGGATGCCGATTCTGCCAGCGCCGTGCTCGACCATCGCGGCGATCGTCTCGGCGCCGTCCGGGGCCGTGCGGGCCTGGCCGGACGTGAGGACGCGATCCACACTCAAGGCGATCAGTGTATCGAGTGTCTCTCGCCAATCGCGGGAAACATCGCACGCGCGGTGGAAGGTCACGGACATCGGGCGAGCCGCGTCGACCAAAGTTGCGGTGCGGTCGGCGTCGACACGGCCGTCCGCCATCAAGATTCCCGATACCACACCATCGATGCGCATGCGTTTGAGCTGTTCGATATCCGCCAGCATGACCTGCATTTCGGCAGCGGTATAGAGAAAATCCCCGCCGCGCGGTCGAACGAGCACATGCATCGGGATCTGGAGGCGTTCGCGGCATGCGGCGAGCGTGCCGAATGAAGGCGTAGTACCGCCTTCGATCAGATTCGCGCACAACTCGATCCGGTCCGCCCCGCCCGCTTCCGCCGCTAACGCGGACTCGATCGTATCGACGCAGGCCTCCACCCGGATGGCTGGCATCCGTATAAGATAAGAGGTAGCTGCTCCCTTGCCCTGGCACGGCGAGCCTGTACCTTCGGGGCGGTTTGTCGCACCAAGACTGCGTCGCGCCCTTGCGACGCTACTGACACCGTGACGCGTTGAGTTCTGGAGGTCGCGATGGTCCACCGATCGTGTTTCGTGTTGCTCTGCACCATTCTCGTTGTTCCAGAGGCATCTCGCGCCCAAGTGCAAGGTGAGAGTGCTGTCTCGGCCGCGAACTACCGCCTGGCCGCTCGATTCGCCCCGTACCGAATCCAGGATCTTATCTATAGCACGACGGTGAGTCCGCGGTACATCGAGAACAGCGAGAAGTTCTGGTATGAGTGGGAGACGTCCAGCGGAAGCGTGTACTACATTGTCGACCCCGTAGCACAAACCAAACGCCTCATCTTCGACAATGATCAAATTGCCGCCGAGCTGACGCGCATTACGCGTGACCCATGGGACGGACAACACCTGCCCATTCGTCGCATCCGCTTTGTCGACGAGAACACCCTGCAGTTCGAGGTCGAATCCTCTCAGGATGAAGAGGTCGAGGACCAGGAGGAGGACGAGGAGCAGGAGGAGGAACAGCAGGAGGAAGAGCGCCAACGGCGACCGCAGACCAAGAAGAAGGTTCATCACTTCGAATACGATGTGAACACCCGCACCTTGCGGGAACTCGACGACTGGGAGGCGCCGGATAACCACCCCAGTTGGGCGAGTGTATCACCCGACGGAGCAACGGTTGTCTTTGCGCGGAACCACAACCTCTTCATGATGACCGGAGCCGACTACGCCCAGTTTCTCGAGGCTCGGCGGGGCAAGAGTGGTGACGAGGCCGATGAGGCGGAAGAGGACATCGAAGTCGACGAGACCCAACTCACGACCGATGGGGAAGAACATTTCAGCTATGCGGTGGCCGAGCGTGGCGACACCGATGTCGAGCGAGAGAAGAACAAGGACAAACGCAAGCGCACGCCGATCTCGTGGTCTCGGGATTCTGGTCGGTTCGCCATCATCCGACAGGATCGTCGTGACGTTGGCGAACTGTGGGTCATCCACGCGGTCGGGAATGATCGTCCCGAGCTGGAATCCTACAAGTACGATATGCCAGGGGAGGAGAACGCCACGGAAGAAGAGTTGCAGATCTATGACCTGCAAACGCGCGAAATGGTGAGGGTGCAGGCAGCGGCATTTCAGGATCAGGATCTTTCCATCCTCTCAGCACGGCAATTCATCTATCCGGACAGCGACGAACCACGTCGCTCGTTGTGGCTCTCACCGAACGCAGATCAACTCTACTTCGTGCGGATGAGTCGCGACCGCTACCGGGTGGACGTGGCGGTCGCGGATGCGAGTACAGGTACCATTCGCGTGCTGATCGAGGAGAGGCTCAACACATACCTCGAGACGCGGCGCCTCGAGCTGCTTCAGAATGGTGATATGGTGTGGTGGTCTGAACGCGACGGGTGGGCGCACCTCTACCGCTTCGGGCCAGACGGCGCGCTGCGAAATCGCCTGACCGCCGGTCCGTGGTCCGTCCGCAGCGTCGTGGGGATCGACGAGGCGCGCGGGTATGTGTACTTCCAAGCCAACGGGCGAGAGCCCGGTGAGGACCCGTACTATCAGCACCTGTACCGGGTCAGCCTCGATGGCAGTGGACTGCGATTGCTCGACCCAGGAGACTTCGACCACCGCGTGTCCATGGGCGAATCTACCCGGTTCTTCGTCGATAACTACTCGCGGGTGAACACGGCACCGGCATCCGCGCTGTACGATGCCAATGGGCAAAGAGTCATGGATCTAGAAACGGCGGACTTCTCCAAGCTCGGGGAGGCCGGGTACCAGTTTCCAGAGCCGTACACGGTCAAGGCAGCCGACGGCGTGACGGATCTCTACGGCGTCATGTACAAGCCGTTCGACTTTGACTCATCCAAGGTCTATCCCATCGTGGCGTACGTCTATCCTGGACCCCAGACCGAATCCGTGTCGAAGTTCTTTTCCACCAATCGGTATGAAACAGCGCTCGCGCAGTTTGGGATGATTGTGATCACGGTGGGGAACCGGGGCGGACACCCGGCCCGGTCGAAGTGGTACCACAACTATGGATACGGCAACCTGCGCGATTATGGGCTCGCTGACAAGAAGACGGCGATCGAGCAGTTGGCGGACCGCCACGCGTTTGTCGATATCGATCGCGTTGGGATCTACGGGCATTCCGGGGGCGGATTCATGTCCACGGCCGCGATGCTGGTCTATCCTGACTTCTTCAAGGTGGCCGTGTCATCATCCGGGAACCATAACAATGACGTGTACAACCGGTGGTGGTCTGAGACACATCACGGAGTCAAAGAGGTGGTCGACGATTCCGGCAAGGTCACATTCGAATACGAAATCGAGAAGAACTCCGATCTCGCGAAGAACCTCAAAGGCCACCTCCTGCTCACGACGGGCGACATCGACAACAACGTGCACCATGCGGGAACGTTCCGTATGGCCGAGGCACTCATTCGCGCGAACAAACGCTTCGACTTCTTCGTCTTCCCTGGCCAGCGGCACGGGTATGGGAACATGTCAGACTATTGGTTCTGGCTCCGAGCGGAGTATTTCGTGGAGCACTTGCTGGGGGACTTGCATTGGAGTCCGGATATCATCCAGTTGAATCTGGAACGGGAGGAAACGCGGTAGCGCCGCGCCAGGCGCTATCGTGGTCCACTGACTGGAGGCCCATGCCACACGCTAAGCCGTCTATCCAGTTTCTCGGCGCTGCCGGGACGGTGACGGGATCCAAACATCTGGTTCGCGCCAACGGCAGCGCCGTGCTGCTCGACTGTGGACTCTTCCAGGGAATGAAGTCGCTGCGGGAACGCAACTGGAAGCCGTTGCCGTTTGCGCCCTCGGAGGTTGATGGCGTCGTGCTGAGCCATGCGCACATCGATCACTCCGGATATCTCCCCCGGTTGGTGCGCGATGGGTTTGACGGACCCATCTATTGCACGGCGGCGACCGCCGACTTGTTGGCCTTCCTTCTGAAAGACAGTGCGTACCTCCAGGAGGAGCACGCGGCCTACGCGAACCGAAAGCGCTTCTCCAAACACAAGCCGGCGCTCCCTCTGTATACCGTCGATGACGCGGAAGCGACGCTCGAACTCGTGCGAGCCGTGCCGGCGGAGGAGCCGTTTGTGGCAGCCAAGGGCCTGCGGGCCACGCTCAGGCCGTCCGGACACATCCTGGGGGCATCGACCGTCGACCTCGAAGTCCAGAATGGAAGGAAGTCCCTGCGTGTGGTGTTCTCGGGCGACATCGGTCGATTCGAGAGTCCCATTCTAAAGGACCCCGCGCCGGTCAGTGAAGCCGACTATCTCCTGGTCGAAAGCACGTATGGGGACAAGCGCCATGCCAGCGATCCCAACGCGCAGCTTGCCGAGATCGTGTCGGAGACGGCCGACCATGGGGGCACACTGGTGGTGCCCGCGTTTGCTGTGGGTCGCACCCAGGAAATGTTGTGGCGGTTGAAGACACTCGAAGACGATGGGCGCATACCGACGATCCCCGTCTACCTCGACTCGCCCATGGCCATCAATGTGACCGACGTGTACCGCCGCTCATGTGAGGAGCACGACCGCGAGATGCGGGAGGCCTACGCTGCCGGCGAGAAGCCGTTGACGCCGAGTCTTCTGCGGGTCGCGGCCACACCAGAGGAATCCAAAGCCATCAACTCGGTTCGCGGTCCGCTGATCATTGTGTCGGCGAGCGGCATGGTAACGGGTGGTCGCGTGCTCCATCACATGAAACGCCGCCTGCCACACAAACGAACGACGGTGATGCTCACTGGATACCAGGCCAGCGGTTCCCGGGGACGCACGCTCCAAGAGGGGGCGGAGACCCTCCGAATCCACGGCCAGGATGTTCCGGTGCGGGCGCGCGTGGAGACCATCTACGGACTCTCGGCGCACGGCGATCAGACGGAGTTGCTACGCTGGCTCAGTGGATTTGACCGGGCGCCTCGGGGCACATTCCTGGTTCACGGGGAACCCGACGTGCTCGACACGTTTGCTGGAGTCATCCACGAGCGACAGCAGTGGGACGTATCCGTAGCGAAGTACCAGGAGCGGGTCGAGCTGGACTAGTCGCCGCAGGGTCACATCACGGGCGCGAGCGTGGCCACGCTGAACACCACATGGAACGGCCTGCAGTAGATGACGACGCTCTGTCGCGCCTCGGGGTCGACCGTTGCCGGGATCACATAGTTCTGGTTTCCGATGTTTCCCTTGAGCTTGTCCAGCTCCACGTAGCCTTGCGCCTCGAGGTCGTCGTGGTCGGCCGGATTCGTGTGTCCGGCCAGAAGCACGCGAAGGTCAGGACCGTTCGTCACGCTGAAACCCTCAAATCGCAGGACGGCTGTCCCGTCGGCGAGGCGGTAGACGGTGGCGGTGCCGCTCCCGCGATGAAACGCGTCGGCGTCGCGGAACGTGCCGGATGCCAACGCGACGGGTGCAGCACCGGATTCGGGCATCGGTTCGTCCGCGAGTTCCCCCATCTTGGCCATCGTCGCCATGACCTGCTCGACTTCCCCGCGCGTCATGTTGTTCGGCACGGTCGCAGACGCGGCCATGGGGAATGCCTCATCGACTCGGCGGTCGAGCAGGAGTGGTGACGCGAGCCACCAGGCGACAGCCGCGATTCCTGCGGCAACCACGATGAGCAGGATTCGGCGCATGGTTGGCTCCTCGAACGGCGTTGAGGTGGTAGGACGGTAGGGGCGAACTTCCGTGATCGATGTTCAGTTGGCAAAGCTGCGTACGGTGATGCTAGTTGCGCAACCGCGATGACACCCGCATGCTGACGTAATCGAGGCGAGCGAACACCCGATCGTGCTGAGTCACATCGGCGCCCGCGCGCTCAGGAGGCGACCTCTCAGTCCGCCGCGGGTGTCCAGGGTCGAACGCGTGGAATCTGTCGAGGGATTGGAGAATCCCACCGAAGGGTCGAAAACGATCATCCGATGGCTCGTTCGGCGGCCTCGCGCGCGATCTCCATCGCGGCCAGAGAAGATATCAACCGCCGTCAATACGCGTAGCGGGCGACGACGCGGCCGTCGTGATCGAAGAGGATGGCGCGCCCGGTCCGGTCGTCCCACACGGCGTAGGGTTGTCGCATGTAGAACCTGCCATCGCGCGCCTGGCCAACCCCCGTGAACACAAAGACGCTGTCTGAGGGTGGAATAGCAGCCGCCGGCGGAAAGGTGTAACACGTGCGCTCGGCATTGCAGAGACGCCAGCGGCCGACTGGAACTGGTTCACCGCTGGTGTTCTTGATGACGACGTACTCTCCGTTCAGGTTGAATTGGTCGTACCCCGCGGCGTCGGGATACACCCATACGTCGATATGCGCCACATCCCCCCTGGCAGGCTGGACCGGATCCAACGGTGTCTCGTCGGCGGACCGCGCGAAGCGGTCGCCCCAGACCGTGTTCACCTCGTACGTCCCATCCACTGCGCCCAGAATCGTGACCTCGCCGTGCAGGTCCGTGCGGTAGATCTCGTTCGCCACGCTCTTGTAGAGTTCCATGGCCGAAGGGTCGGGATGGCCGTAACCGTTGTCCTCGCCGACCGAAATCACCACCGCGCGTGGCTCGGTTGCCCGCAACCACTCGGCCGACACGCCATCCCGCGCTCCATGATGCGAGGCCTTGAGCACCGTCACCCGCGGGATATCCATCGCGAGAAAGTGCGCGAGCGCCCCGTGCTGCGCATCCCCGGTCACGAGTGCAGAGAACTCGCCGAACCGGATCAGAACGGCGAGCGATCCATCATCTAACGACGCCGCGTCGCGTCGATGAGGTAATACCTCCAGCGTCACGCTCCCTAACTCGAGTGTCTGGCGGGAGGCCACGACGTACGTTGCCGCCGAACGGTCGAGCGCGTCCATCACCTGAGCGTAGATGGCGGTGGCATGAGGCACTCCGTTGTCGAGGTAGGTCTCGACGGGCAGATCGTGCAGCACGTCGGCCATTCCGCCGACATGATCGGCGTGAGGATGCGTGGCGATGGCGATGTTGACCGCATCGATCCCGTGCACGCCCAGCTGCCCGATCAGCCATCCACGGCCGGCGTCGATCAGTGCCACTTTCCCCTCGGGGCTGCGCACGACCAGCGCGTCGCCGTAGCCAACGTCGAGGAAGATCAGCTCGATGTGATCGGGGCCGGAGCTCGCGCGCGCCCCGGACAGGAACGCGACAGCGGCAATACCAGCCAACGCTCGGATGCCACGATGCACCGAACGCATCAGAAGCGGAGGCCAGGGTTAGACGTTCGTGGTGTGTCTTCGTGCATGGTCCACCCCTATACACCAGCCAAAGGCTGGTGTTGGGGGGTCCGGGGGATGCGGGTCAATGCTCCACGCTCGGGCCCATGCTGCAGTCCGTGCATCGCGGCGAGCAGAACGTCCCGCGGGGGAACGCTCATCTGCTGTCCGGTCCCAGGACACGATGGCGCGCACCGTCCAGACACAGTGCGATTCGGATTGACGCGTAAGGTCGTAGTCGTACATTGTACGGTCGAGAGATGGTCTTCTAGTCCGTAAGCTGTTAACAAACATGGACTTGGCCAACCTGGCGACGAGGCGCACATGCCTAGAAAGTCGGGAAAGACCCCGAGAGGTGGAGCATCGCACGATCAGATCGTGTCAGCGGCTCTCCGCGTGTTGGACGATCCTGCCCAGTCGTTCGATGCTCGCACGGTTGCGAAGGAGGCGGGCAAAAGCCTGGGGACGCTGTCGTTCCATTTCCGAGACGGCGGATTGCGGCAATTGCGTGGCGAGGTTGCGCAGCACGGGTTCGAGCAGTTGGTCGGCGAGTTGGAGTCAGCTGCCACGATCGGGCAAGGCCCGCTTGACGCCATCCGGGGGCTCGGCCATGCCTACGTCCGATTTGCCGTGGATCGCCCGCGGCTCCACCGCCTCATGCACGGCGAGCCATGGGGGGCCGCCGTCGAGCCGTATCGCTCGGACGCGCAGTCGCTGCTTCGGGATTACATCGTCACGGGCCAGGATGCCGGAGTCGTTCGCGCGGGCTCGCCAGGGGGGCTCGCGAGGGTTGCCTGGGCGGTGATGCACGGTGTGTCCGTGCTCTATCTCGACGGACATGTTGAAGCCGCGGAGTTGAACGAGGTGGTCGACGAGTCGATCGACGTGCTATTGCAGGGCCTGTCGCGCTAACCCTCGGCGGCTGCGGCTAACCAATCTCCCACCTTCTTCCCCGCGCGATAGTGCTCCATCAGGAAAGCGGCGAGATCGTCGCGCAGCAGGGTATCAGCGGGATGTTCGACCCAGTAGTAGAACTGCTTGTTCGCGATGAGGGGAAACCGGTCTCTGGCGTCCTTGAATTCTTTTGGCAGCACTTTGTTCTTGTCACCCATTAGCTCCCCGAATCGCTCGCGAAACGCCTTGCTCTTCACCAAACGATCGAGCTCTGTGCCGCGATCGCGGATGGCAGCGCGGATGTTGTACAACGCACTCTTGTCTGGCTGATAGACGCCGCCGGCCACTGCCACGTTGGACGCACCAAGTTGAAAATACAGGCCCGGGCTCCGGTGGTCCTTCCGCCCACCTCGATTGACCACGGCTGACATATGGGTCTTGTACGGCGTCTTGTCCTTGGAGAAGCGGATATCCCGCGCGATACGGAAGATCGCGTCTTTCGGTTCGAGAACGACGGACGAGTCGATGGCACTTACTCGATGAATCATCTCCTCGACGAAGTCCCGGAACGGCACCTTCACCGCGGATTCGTAGCGTGCCTTGTTGGCGTGAAACCACTCTCGCGTGTTGTTGCGAGCCAGCCCGCGCAGGAAGGCGAGATAGTCTTTCGTAAAGTGAGCCATAGGCCGTGCCGCTTGGGTGTGACAGTAACATTGATGCGCGAGAGACATTTGTCGAGCGCGCCGAATGACGTCTTTGCTGTCACATCGACTTGAGTAGATTATCGGATCATGCCGTTCACCCTTTACCACCGCACCAGCATCCTCGACGCCCGTACGGTCGTGAAGGACGGGTTCGAGAATCAAAAGTGGCGCTTCGAGCACGAGGAGGGCGACCGCGAGGTCAAGAAGGCGTTGGGAGTGTGGCTGAGCAACCGTCCGTTGGAAGGCGACGAAGGCCCACCCGGTGACGCCGTGCTCGAGGTGGAGATGGACGCCAGCGAAGAATCACTGGAGCTCTTCCAGGTCGAGGGCGTGTTGTGGGATGCGCGGCTCTGGATTGTCCCCGCCGAGGTCGTCAACGCACGGTCGACCGTGCGTATCCTCAAGGTCGATCCGCGTTCCTCGTGGTTCCACGAACGCCCGGACATCGACGAGGGCGACGCAAGCCCCTAACCCGTGCGGGTTCTCACCGCATCCAAATCCTCCGGTGTGTCGATGTCCGTCAGGGAGCCTGCGGGCCACGATACCGTTGTTGCACTATCGGGAAGGTCTTCGGCCAGTTGGCGAACGAGGCGGTCGGGTGGAAGGCGGATCGCGGTGGCGAACAGTGACTGGTGAATCAGGTGTGGCGGGGCCGTCACTTCCCCGTAGCGCGACATCACGATTTGGGCGTTCTGCTCCGCGGCTGCCGCGCGCAGGCCGTTGAGCATACCTGAAGTGACGTCCACCATATCGGCCAAACACAACACCGTAGCGTCGGCGCGATCCCCGAGTTGTTCGAGTGCGAGTTGCAGTGAACGCCCGGGTGGGGATTCAGAGTCGTCATTGGTGACAAACTCGACTCCCAGGTCTTCGACGGCGGCCCGTACCGCGTTTTCGCCCGACGCGCTGACAGTCAGGATCGGGTGACATCCGGCGTCACGTGCCGTGCGCACTGCGCGGCGGATGAGGGGTTCGCCGTCCAGGGCCAGGAGCATCTTGTTGGTACCCATCCTGGTCGAGGCCCCCGCAGCGAGGATGACGGCAGCGACGCGCATGCTCGCATCTTCGCACGGCGCCATCGCGAGCACTAGGGCGGCAGCACCTGCGATCCGCAGTCAGGCCCCGGCGGTTTGGTGGCTCTGCTGGACGATCTGGGCGAGGATCGCCAGGGCGATCTCGCGGGGTTCGCTGCCGCCTAGGTCCAGTCCGATGGGCCCGTGGAGACGATCGAGCAGCTGGTCAGAGAGTCCTGCGGCCTGTAGCCGCTCGCGGCGCGCGCGTTGGGTGCGTTGCGAGCCGATGACACCGATATACGACGCGTCGGATTGCAGTGCTTCCGTCACGGCCGGATCATCGAACTTGGGGTCATGGGTCAGCACGCACACTGCGGTCGCCGGCGTGATGTGTACCTGCTGGAACACCTCAGCGGGCCATCCGAGTATCAACTGGTCCGCGGTAGGGAAGCGTTCGGGCGTGAGAAACGCCGCACGTCCGTCTGCGACCACGGTCCGAAACCCAAGTTGGGTAGCCAGCGGAACGAGTACCTCGGCAATGTGGACGCCACCGAAAACGACGAGCTGGGGCTGCGGAAGGTGTGCTTCGAGGAAGACGTCGACTTCCGTCCCGTCGGGCGCAGTCACCGTGGTGACTGTGCTCCTGCCCGAGGCGAGCGCCGTGAGGGCGACCGCGGTCACATTCTCGGTCACGGAGACGACGGCGTCGGCGACGCTGTCGTCGAGCACGGCCGGGACCCACACGCCAGGCGAGGGTTTCCGGACGATCAGGCTGGCCCCGATCGGATGGACGCCACCGACGACCGTGCACGCCACGATCCCTTCATCGGCGCGTACGGCGTCAAGTAACTCCGACCGCACGGTGGGTTCCACGAGGACGCGCAGCGTCCCGCCACAGGACAACCCGACGTCCCACGCCGTATCGTCACTCACGCCGAACTCGATCACCTTCGATGTACCAGCGTCGATGGCCGCGGCAATCTCCTGCGCCGTAGCGCTCTCCACGCACCCGCCGGACACGGACCCCGCAATAACGCCACTCCGCGTTGCCAGCATACACGCGCCGGGACGCCGTGGCGCTGAGCCCCAAACGGACAGGACCACGGCGCGGCCTACCGGCTCGCCCGTGGCCTGGAGGCGGTCGTAGTCGCCTATCAGGTCTCTCATGATGCTCCCATGGTCGCGGCGCGACGCGCGAACTCGTGCCAAAACTCTTCGATCGTCTCCCGACCTTCCTTCTCGAGGAGTCGCGCCCCGACTCTTGCGATCGCTCCGTGCAGGTCCGCCACCGCTGTCCAATACAACATAGTTGCGTCGTCGTTGGCGGCTGCCAAGCGAATCGACGTATTGACGATCACGTGAGCTCCCAGCGCGCGGGCGTCTGCCATCAAGGAGGCCTCATGGAGGGTGTCGAGGTCGTGCAGCTCGACATTCACCCGGAACCGGAAGCGAACGAATCCGAACCGCACACCGGTGATGACCTCGAAATGCGTGTCGTCGATGGCCCGGACTTCGTCCACGTCGGTTACACAGGAGGCAACGAACGTTATGTCGATCAGGCGTTCCCACACATGGTTGCGCGGGGCGTCAATGCGGGGAGCACCCTGAAAATGGAGTTGCACGCTGTGCCGGCTCAGTGAATGGACCGCGTAGCGTAACAGACTGGTCAAAATGGGGTCAAGGCGTCACAGCGCTGGCTTGCTTGGACCGGCCTGATCCGCGACAATTCGGCATGCTTCGCGTGTCGGGATCGACCACCCTCAAAGAGGAACAGAACTGGCTCGTCACGGCGTCATTGATGACGCTGGCGTCCGTGGCGCTCGCGGCTGCCCTCGCGTACACGAGAGCGGTCATGGTCCCGTTCGTTCTCGCACTATTCATCTTCTTTCTCATCACCCCGCTCAATGACCTACTGCATCTCAAATGGCGGGTCCCGCGTTGGCTTGCAGCGTTCGTGAGTCTACTGCTCGTGGCCGGAATGCTCGGGTTGCTCGGGTTGCTCATTACCACGTCAGCAAGCGGGTTGGGTGATTCTGCTGATATCTACCGCGAGAAGCTGGTGGGCTTCGCCGAACGCGTCTTCGCAGTTCTCGATCGCTACAACCTCGACCTCGGGCAGCGTGACTTTGTCGCCTCCTTACAGCAATTGCCGTTGGGGCGGATACTCCGCACCACCGCCGGTACGGTCGTCGGACTCGTGACGAACGGCTTCTTGGTACTCATCTTCGTGGTGTTCCTGCTCCTCGGGCGGAAACCGGGCAGGGCCCACACCAAGCTCTATGCGGAAATCGATGCGAAGATCAAGCGGTTCATCGTTACGAAATTCTTCGTGTCTGCAACGACAGGGATTCTGGTCGGTTCGATTCTCTCCATTATTGGCCTCGATCTCGCCCTGGTGTTCGGCGTGCTCGCGTTCCTCTTGAACTTCATCCCGAACATTGGATCCGTGATCGCCACGTTCCTCCCGGTGCCGGTGGCATTGGTGCAATACGACGGCCTTGCCATGATCCTCTTGGTGGTGCTGCTACCTGGTTCGGTTCAGGTGATCATCGGGAACGTGGTAGAACCCAAGCTGATGGGGACCGGTCTCGATCTCAGCCCGGTGACGATTCTGTTGGCGCTGGTCTTGTGGGGGTTGATTTGGGGCGTCGTGGGAATGCTCCTGGCAGCCCCGATCACGGCCGTGCTCAGGATCGTGCTCGCGCAATTCGAAACGACCCGCTCGGTCGGCGAACTCTTGGCGGGACGGTTTCCCGCAGACCACGTGCAAGAAGCGCCCGCGTAAAGGACAGGGAAGGGGAAAAGGGAGCCCGCGCGCTGTCTCCGCTTTCCCCCTCGCATGCCACAGGTTAGCAGCAACCCGTGGGGCAAATCGGCAGGTCGCAGCAGCCCATGATTCCTCCTCGGTTAGGGTGATCCAGCGTTGGCCGGGTGGTCAAGCGACACAACAAGTGGCGGACTCCCGGGCTCGACTCATTGCCACGGCGGCAATCTCTGAAACGACCTTGATCGCCGCGTCGCGGACTTCCGGTGGAAACTCCGCAAGGAGCATCATGCTCTGTTCTTGAAGCGATCGCTCGATCCGCTGGTAGAGCTTCCGGCCCTTTGCGGTACTGCGAATCTGGAGGGCACGACGATCTTCGGGGTGCGCTCCGCGTTCCACGTATCCCTTCCGCACCAGTGTGTGCACCACGCGAGACGTGGTGCTCTTGTCCAGCAACAACTTTGCGGTCAACTCTCCGAGGGTCACGGGGCCCTTCTGCAGGACCTCGAGCGTGTGGCATTGCGTTACGGAGATGTCGTGACAGCAGATGCAGTCGCGGTCTCGGACCTGGTAGGCACGTATCAGATCGGCCACGGCCGTATTGAGATCGATGGCGTGGCGTTCCAGGCCTCGGCCTCGCGGTTGTCGAGTGAGTTGGACCGGAGCGGGCATAATGTTGGTACTCACAATAGTTGTTAATACCAACTATAGTCCTTTGACATATCCGTGTCAAGGGGATGGACGGAATGGGACTGCAAAGCGCAGAAACGGCGGATGGGCCTCCCAGGACCCCCCTCATCCTCTCAGCGATTAGCTGCTCAACCGGCCTACCTCCACCACTGGTGGATCTTCGCCTTCACCAGATCTTCCGGTGAGAGGCCTGTGAAGTTGTGTTCCTCGAGTTCCCGGACGAAATCGGCATCGATCCCGTGAATCCGGAACTTGATCAGCGCATCGGCCTCCAGCCCATCGTATCCAACGTCGGCCATCTCCTTGATGTAACGACCGTTCACGCCATGGATCTTGAACCGGCGCAGGGTCTCCCCAGAGAGATCCGAGTACCCCGCTTCTTCGAGCTCGCCCACGAAATCGGGAGTGACGCCGTGGATCTTGAGCCGCACCACACCGTCGATGTCGAGGTCCATCAACCCCGAGGCCTTGAGGTCGCCGATGAAGTCCGCATCGATCCCGTGGATCCTCACCTTGACCAGGTCGTCAAAGTCCAACGCGTTCGAAACGGCCTCGGCAATCTCCCGGGCGAAATCGGCCGAGATGCCGTGGATCTTGGCTCGGCGGATCTCTGACGGTGTGGGGTCCAGCCCCAGATCGACCATCTCGCGAACGAAGTCTGCGCTGATTCCGTGGATGCGGAAGTTCACGATTTCGTCCATGTCGAGATGCATCCGGACATCGACCATCTCGTGCATGAAGTCGGTGCTCACTCCGTGGATCTTGAAACGCACATAGTCTTCCAGGTCCATGTCCTCGTAACCGGCATCCTGCATCTCGGCGATGAACGTGGGGTCGACGTCGAAGATGCGGAGCCGCACGAGCTGCTCCGCATCGATGTCACGGTACCCGGCCGACGCCATCGCGTCGATGAACTCCGGCGTGACATCGAAGATCGCGAACTTTACCAGCGTTTCCGCGGGCACGTTGTAGCCTCGCTGCTGTAGGCCGCGCACGCCAGCGACTGTGACGTCGTGCAAGGTCATGGCGAACTGATGGCTGGTGCGCAGATCACCGTGGCCGAGGTCGGCCATGGCCGTGCGGAACTGCGAACTCCCCGTCCAAACGAAGTCCCCGTAAGCCTCGTCATGCACAGACGTGCCGGAATACTCGATGACGCCGGCCTCTTTCTGAATGGTGAAGGCGATCTCTTCGCGGCCACTTCGCTGGAGGGCCGACCGCAGGGCTGGGGCCTCGCCGTCGTCCAGGCTGAAACCGGTGTTCCACCGGTCGCCGTCGACGCGCGCGCGCATCTCCATGTGCACCCCGACGCCCTGTCGCCCGCTGTGAAGTTGGGCCTCCCATCGTCCGTCGATGGTCTCGGTCTGCTGGGGCGCGTCGCGGCTCAACACCAACGGCGTGGCTGCCAGCCCTATAGTGAGCAGTGGTAGCGTGACTTTCATGGCCTCTCTCCGGGTATCTGCGGGACCTACGGAGTTAGATCGGCCCAGGATTCACAATGTTGGGACAGCGGGGGGCTTGCCGCCCCCTTACAGATATGGGGCCGCGAGGCGCGCGATACCGTCTCGCAGCTTCACCGGCAGTGGTCGGGCGTCCACATCGTCTTTCCGGACCCGGGTCGCCTTGGCGATCTTGGCGTCGACGAGAAGGTTGAGTTCGCTGGCGAGTGGCTCGTCGTAACACTCGACCACGAACTCCCAATTCAGCCGCAGGCTCCGGGCGTCCCAGTTCGAGGATCCGACCAGGCTCCACCCTCCGTCCACTACCATGATCTTGGTGTGGTCGAACGGTGGTGGGGTGAGGAAAACCCGGGCGCCGCGCTGTAGGACCTGCCAGAGTTGATGTGTCGAAGCCCACTTGACGAGCGCGAGGTTGTTCTTCTGGGGCAGGACGATCTCCACGCGGACACCGCGGAGTGCCGCCACGTTGATGGCGGAGATGAGCCCGGCATCGGGCACGAAATAGGGCGTCACGATCCGCACGCTGCGTTGCGCGCATGCCAGGGCGCCGAGGAAAACGAGACGCGCCTTCTCGAAATCGCCGTCGGGTCCATCCGTCACGCCTCGGGCGACGACAGTGCCGGCCGATTTGAGTTGAGGAAACCATACGTCACCCTCGAGAACCTCGCGGGTGGTGAAGGCCCAGTCCTCGACGAAAGTCTGCATCAGGTGTAGAACAACGGGGCCGTCGATCCGGAAGTGCAGGTCCTGAACGGGATACTTGGGATTCCTGACCACCATGTTGCCCTGTCGGAGGTTCATCCCGCCCGTGAATCCAACCTTGCCGTCGACGACGAGAATCTTCCGGTGATTCCGCAGGTTCATGTACGGCATGCGCCACGGGATGACGGCGACGCCGAACCGGGCGACGCGGATGCGACGCCGACGGAGTTCTCGCACAATTGACGGACGCGAGTACCGCGCCCCAACGGCGTCGATGAGGACCCGCGCCTGCACACCCCTGATGACGGCGGCCTCGAGCGCTTCGACGAAATGGAGGCCCGCATCGTCGTTGTCGAAGATGTACGTGCTGAGCGCAATGGAGTGCTCGGCGGCGTTGATGGCATCAAGCATGGCGGGATAGGCTTCATCCCCATTGGATAGAGGAGTGATGGCATTGCCGTCACACAGCGCGCGCCCGGCTACGCGATCCACGAGGCGCCCGAGCGATTCGAGGTGGACCAGCCGGCCCGACAGCGATACCTCGCCGCTCAGCTGAGGGATTCGTTCGAATTCGCCGGTGCTCGTGATGGGCTGCAATGCACGCTGCTCGGTCGCCCGTCGTCGAATCCGATTGACGCCAAGGAGGATGTAGGCCACCGATCCGACGATGGGCGCGAGCCAAATGAGGCCGACCCAACCCACCGCCGATCGGGAGTCTCGCTTGTGCAAGACCACGTGAGCAGACGTGATGATCGACAGCAGCAGCGTGAGGACGCCGGCGACCAGCGTCCACAACCCGGGAAGCGAAAACGGCAGCGGCATGAGAGTAAGATGGAACGTAAAGGGCGAAGGGCGAAGGGCGAAGGGGATGCGCATGCAAGATGCGGGGTGTTGAGGCTTGGGTTCGCTAGGCTCGACCTCCTTGCAACAGTTCGGCAACGCGGTCGACCGAGACATTGCCACCGCTCAAGATGGTGACCACGACGTCGCCTTGCCTCAGGGGAATCTTGCCCCCGAGCAATGCTGCGACCGCGGCGGCCCCTGAGGGCTCTACCCATTGCTTGGCCCGTTCGATGACCACTCGCATCGCATCGACGATCTCGTCATCCGTCACGGTGACGACGTCCTCAACACAGTCGCGCACGATGGCGTAATTCACCTCGCCGGCCATGGGCGGAGCGAGTCCATCGGCGATCGTGTCGACGCGGTCGAGATGCGCCACCTCGCCCGTATCGAGGCTCTTCCGCATGGCCGCTGCTCCCGTAGGCTCCACCCCGTAGACTCGCGTTCCCGGTTTGGTCAGCTTCGCGGCCGTCGCAATGCCGCCGATGAGGCCACCTCCGCCGACCGGGACTACGATGACCGTGCAGCCGGTACATTGCTCGAAGACCTCGAGTGCCGTGGACGCGGTTCCTTCGACGGTTCGTTCGTCGTCGAAGGGGTGGACGAACGTGAGCCCGCCGCGCTCGAGCGCTCTCGCTTTCTCGAACGCTTCGTGGACGGTTCCATGTAGCAACACCTTGGCGCCGTACCCTCGCGCGGCGTCGGCCTTGGTTTGCGACGCGTTGGCCGGCATGACCACCGTGGCGGCAATGCGTGCTTTCGCCGCAGCCCAGGCAACGGCGGCCGCATGATTCCCGGCGGAAATCGTGACCACGCCGCGCGAACGCTCCTCCTCCGAAAGCTGAGACATGAGATTCAACGCGCCCCGTGGTTTGAACGAACCGGTTTTCTGGAGATGCTCGCACTTCAGAAAGCAGTTCGCACCGATGCTGGTGCTGATGGTCCGCGAGCTGAGGAGCGGGGTTTCGTGGATCAGCGACCGGAGCCGGTCTCGCGCAGCCCGGAGTTGACCGAGATCGGACATGCTGTGAGGGTAGCCGTCCCTGCGAGACAGATCAAATCGGCGGGCGCTCGCGCGCTACTGGAGACCCTGTGGCGGGTCCTGGATGGGTCCCTCGGTGAATGCCGAGACGGTGTACGAGACCTCGTCGTCGATGGCGTTGAAGTAGAAGTCGATTGATATGGTCGCGGGGAAATTCCGGTCGGCGTCGTATTCGACCAGCAGTTCGTCCGCCTCGACCTCGATCGCGTTAGCCACGACGTCAAACAGATCGTCGATCGTCAGCCCGTAGAGCGAGTCCGGATCCCGCCCACCTGATCCGGTCGTGTCGGCCCAAACCACCGAAGTGATCGTGCCATTGTCGACGCTGACAACTGCAGGCGAGGGCCCGATCGGGCAGAAGCAACTGACGAACAGCTGGTAGCTGTATGTCTGGAGCCCAGCGTCATTCCACGCGTCACGATTTCGCTGGTACTCCGCGCGGACGAGGCGGTTGGGGCCGGTCGAGCACGCCAACGTCCCGAGCACCACAAGTGCCCAAGGCAAGGTTCGAAGCCGCATGCGGTCCATCCGGTCGAGGAGTATCGATTCTTACCCCACAAGGCCCCGGGGCGTTTCGTCTACCGGGTCCCCCTCCGCGCGACCTCGGCCTCCGCCGCGATGTATCCGAACGAGGCCCACTGAGGACTTGTTAGGATATCGTTGAAGATCTCGAACGCACGGTCTTCCTCACCGTTGATCAAGTACCAGGCCCCGATGCCGTAGCCCAGCGTTGCGTTTTGGAGCGCGTCTGCACCCCGCGCATCCTGCAGCATGGCTTCTGGAGCGGTCTCGCCTTTGAACATCAGCAACAGCTGGTGATACGAGTGGTTCTCAATGATGTCCATCTCGGCGGTGACGGCTTCGAGCACGGCATCGGCCTCCTCGGCGTTCCCCAGGCGGCGGTGGATCAAGTACAGCCAGTAGCTCGCGGCCACAACTCCATCAGGTCCTCGGTTGAGCTCGAGGTCCTGTCGGTACGAGCTCAAGGCCCGCTGGAAATCGCCTTGGAGATACTGAGCCAGCCCGAGGTGGTACCAGATGTTGGACTGCAGGGTGGACGTCGGGATACCCCGCTCGTTTGGCCGCCCGTCGGGTTCGACCTCGTCGGGTGTGTTCTGCACGAGCTTTGCGGCCAAAGCAAGGTCCTCGATCGCCGCATCTAGCTCACGGACCGAGATATACCGGTGCCCGCGATGCCGGAGGAAGCGGGCGTCCTCGGGGTGCTTCGCAAACCCGTCCGCGTAGACCTCGATGGCTCGGCGATAGTACCCGAGATACGCGAGCCGACGGCCGAGCCAGATTTGCGCTTCGGCATCGTCGGGACTCGCGACGAAGTCGGCATGCGCCTCCCGCAGCTCCGTCCAAAACTGGTCGAGGACCGTCTGGGCCGGTTGGACGGGGACCAGCGACTGGTCCAGCAGTGACGTTCCCTGTTGGGCGGGTGGCGCATCGGGAAGCGGGAACGGGTCCGCTGACGCGCACGCCGCCAGTCCGATGAATGGGGCCAGCACTGGTATTCTCATCATGCGTGCGATTGTGTACCCGCGGACGCGGCGGGTCAACCTCGTCCCTTTGCCGTGTTCCGCCGCGCGTCTACCTTTGGGGGCCATGAAATCCCTCATATCCGCTTGGAACGGCCAGTCAGTGGTGGTCAGCTTCGATCAGCCGACGCAGACCTGGATGTTTATCGCCCTGCATGACATGACCTTGGGTCCGGCCATGGGCGGCTGCCGGATGATGGTCTACGAGACGCCTGAGGAGGGTCTGCGCGACGCTATGCGACTCGCAGAGGGCATGACCTATAAGTGGGCCACGATCGGGTTTGATTTGGGTGGGGGAAAGAGCGTACTAGCCGTGCCACAGCCGGTGGCTGGTGATGAGCGCGAGGGGCTGTTCGAGCGCTTTGGAGCGCTTGTGGACTCGCTGCGCGGGGCGTACGCGTGTGGCCCGGACCTCGGCACGACCCCACACGACATGAGCGTCATCGGTCGATCGACCGAGTACGTGCACGGTGTCGACCGGAGTGGTGGCGAACCGGTGGATCCCGGCCCATATACGGCGCTCGGCGTGTTTTGCGGTATTCGGGCAGCACTTCGTCACGTCCACGGCGATGATTCTCTTGGTGGGCGGTCCGTGCTGATTCAGGGGGCAGGGGACGTGGGTTACCCACTGGGCAAGTTCGTCGCCGATGCGGGCGGGAAAGTCTTGGTGAGCGACGTTGATGGGACGAAAGCGGCGACGCTGGCGAACAAAACTGGCGGCACGGTGATTCCACTCGACGCCTCTTATGCGACCCACTGCGACGTCTACGCGCCCTGTGCCGTCGGGGCGACACTCAACGCGGAGACGATTCCGCAGCTCCAATGCAGGATCGTTGCAGGGTCTGCTAACAACCAACTTGCGCATGAGGCAGACGCCGACAGGCTGCACGAACGGGGGATACTCTACGCCCCTGACTATGTCATCAACGCGGGCGGCGCCACGGCGCTGCCGCTCCTCGACAGCGGCCGCAGTACGCCAGACGAGGTTCGTGAGCGGATCCGCCGCTTCGACAAGATCTTGTCCGCGATCTTCAATGACTCCGCCGCGAATGGGGTTTCGCCCCTCCTCGGAGCCAAGCGTGCGGCGGAGAAGGTGTTAGAGGGCGGCAAGCCGCTACGCTAAAGGGGTGCGAAGCACTCGCACCCCCTTTGAGGGCATCCTACCGCCCTTCTGTCCTAGCGCCCTACTAGAATCCTGGCGTGAAGCCAAACTGCAGGTGTCCCCCGCGGCCACGGGAGAATGGATACACCCAATCGAGCTCCATGATGAAGATGCCAAAGACGTTCATGCGGATCCCCGCTCCGGCACTGTAGACTGGCTTTCGGTCCCCGCCCAAGAAGAACGCTCGTGCGTCCTGTCCAGGGGTCGAATACAGTAGCGGTGCGTCGGTGGTGCCCCAATATGCGATCCCCGCGTCGCCGAAGAAGAACATTTCGAGCGGCAGGAAGCCAAACAGACCAGCGTTGCCGCCAAGCAGCGCGAGTGGCGGGAACCGAAGCTCGAGGTTTGCCACAATCGTCTTAGAGCCAAACAGTGAGTTGTAATCGGTGCAGATGGACTGGTTCCCGCATTCGAGGGCGAAGTCGAACGATCCCCCTTCGTATCCCCGTACGATCCCATCCCACCCGATGAACTGCGGCTGAATCTGATCCGCGCGGTCGGCATCTGGTCCATAACGCCCGGCATGCTGGATTCGGAACGCCAGCGTGAACGGGCGTTTGGGCATGATGTACTTGCGGAAGTCTAGCAACGCGGTGAAGATGTCGATCGACCCCAAGAACGTCCCCGCTTCGATGCGGTAGCGCTGTCCCAACACCGGGCTGGTCCATCCCCAGAACGACGCATCATAGACCATTGCTAGACTCGCCGTCCCCAATGTCAGAGAGGGGAACGTCGCGAGTTGCTCAGTGAACTTGTCGATCTCCCGTCCGTCCGGTGTAAACACGCGGGTTTGGATCTCGGAGTCGTAGTCGATGTTGAAGAGGCCGCCTGATGCCTCGATTCGCTGTGAACGGTTCAACGGGTAAGCGACAACGCCACCGAATTGGCGAGTCGTTTGTCGCTGGATGAGCAGGTTCTCTTGGATCAGGCCCGTCGTGGGATCCTGCGTGAGAAAGACGGATGCAAACCGGATCGGCGACTGCTGCAGTGTGATGCCCCAATTCAACCGGCTGTTGAGATTAGTGTACCCGACCAGCGCGGCAATGTCTTTGACTCCGCCGTTGACCTGCAACGCCGTGATGAGGTTGTGACCGCCGAGCATGTCACTCCAGAAAAGTGACGCCCCACCGGCCACGAACGTGCCATAGCGATCGACCCCCACGGCGAGCGAAGGCTGTCCGATATAGTCCAGGCTCAGGCCGGGTTTGTAGTCCCGCATGGCGAACTCGTTGACCTTGCGATCCGCCGGCAAACCGAAAAACGGGTTTTCCAGCAACGCGGTGACTTCGTTGGTCGGCCGATCCACGGGTGGCAGATAACTTGGCTCAACATCCTCGAACTGCGGCAAGACCGGACCACCGGCAAGCACATCCTGTGATTCGATCAGCCAGATCTGGTGAATGTCGTTCTCGTAGATCGAAACGGCCATCTCGCCGGAGCGTGTGGCCACTGTGATGGCCGGGGACAGGCTCGAAATACCACTGACACCCGTGTACAGATTCGTGACTTGCGACAGCTCACCATTGTCGAGTTGCACCCTGTACACGTTCGGGATGCCATTCTGGTTGGACAGGAAATAGAGGCTGCGAGAGTCCTCGGTCCATTGCGGGTTCGTGTGGTTGCCTGAGCTGAACCCGGCGACAGGGATGATGTCCCCGCTGCCGTCCGCTCGCATCCGTGCGATCTCGTAGTTCCCGAACAAGAGACTGGTGATCCCGGTCGTGAACCGATCGGTGGAGAACGCGATCCACTCCCCGTCAGGTGACCAGGCGGGGTGCAGGTCCGCATACCCGTCGTCGGTCAGCCTGGTGGTCTCCTTGGTCGCCAAATCGAGGAGGAACAGATCCGATAGTCCGCCCGCATTTGCCGAAAACGCGATCTGCCGCCCGTCAGGCGACCACGTCGGATTGAGGATCTCGCCAATGTCCTTGAGTGGGATCTCGATTTCGATGTCGCCCGTCTCGGCATTGATGATCGACAGGATCGGACGACCGTTCTTGATGGCCGAAAAGACGAAACGATTGCTTTCGTTGTTCCACGCCCCTGACGAATAGATGAATTGGATACTCTCAAAATGCGGATCGACGTCGTTGCGTGTCACTTTGTGAATGATCTGACCGGTCGCGACGTCGGCGATGTACATCTCGATCGCGAGTAGGCTTCGTTCCGAGACGAACACAACGCGGGATCCATCCGGCGAAATCGAGGGAGCCACATTCACGTTCCCGCCATTGCCGGGCTCTCGACCAATGAGAAGCCGGCCGTAGTCGCTTGGATCGCCCGTCTGCTGTCGAATCGGTGCAAAATGCTCGCGCGTTGCGCGATGCCAATCAGCCACCAGCGTGTCAGGGTTCTGACGGAGGATTCTTGCCATCGCTGCGGCCGGGTTGCCCGACGTCTTGGAGGCTTTGAGAATCCGGCCAACCACGTCGTCTCCGTACTTCCCGGCGATGTAGGCCCACAACGCTTGGCCATATCGATACGGGAAGAAGCGCGGATCACTGAGGCGCGCGATGTTCGGCAGCTGGCTGCGAGCTGCGTCGCGCATCCACATTGCCGTGTTGGCGTCACGCGGCCCAACCGACAGATACTCGGCCATCCCTTCGGTGAACCACAGCGGATACCGCATGACCGCGGGAACCCCCGCCATGGCGATCCCACCGCCCTCGCCGGTGATGTCGAACTGGAAGGCGTGGACCAATTCGTGTCCTAGCACATGATCAGTTTCGGCGAGCGGCCCTGCGAGCGGCAGGACGATCCGCCGTTTGAGGATCTCGGTTACGCCTCCGGTTGATTCCCCGATGTTTCCTTGCAGCGTATTCGTCTGGCGGAAATGCGGAGAGCTGGCGTAGATGATGAGCGGTTGCCGATTGGTCAGCTCATGATCCAGAAGGCGGGACAGCCGCGCGTACCAGCGTTCCGCCATGAGTGCCACGATTTCAAGCGCCGGTTCTTCTTCCGCGTAATAGTAGATATCGAAGTGTTCGGTCTCGAGTACCTCGAAGTCGAAGCTCTCGTATTGGACCTTGTTTCGACCGAAGTATTGGGCGTCGAGGTCGTTTGGGATGACGGTGAGCGCCAGGCCCACAGCCAATGTCGCCCACAGGGAAGGTCGTCCAAGCATACGGTTCAAGCCTTTTCGCAGTCTCATGTAAGACAGCCACCACAGGGCGTTTGTTCCCCGGGTCCAACATTGGTCGCGCTGGCGCCGCCGTTGTTAAAGAACTCTAATCTCGACGTAGGGCGGAGTTGGGGGACGTGATCTGGGTCACTCTGTATGTTAGGGTCAATGACAACGAGCGGCAAACACGGCGACGGAGCGCCAACTGCGGTCGCGCACGCGATCATCCGAGACCTCCAGGCCAAGGCGGATCCGGAGGTCACGGCAGGCAGCCAAAGGTACTTTAGAAAGCACCATGGTCTGCAGTTCATGGGCGTCCGGGTCCCGACCGTTCGGGCCACGGTTCGCGAGCACGTGGCGCCGATGCGGTCGTCCTGGACCTTGGCGGATGCCCTGGTTGCTGCTCGCGTGTTGGGACGCCGACGCCCGCACGAGCTACGCATCGCCGCCTTTGTGCTTCTCGGGCGGTTCAAGCGCCAGTTCACCCCCTCGGTGCTCACGACCGTCGACGCGTGGCTCGATTTTGGAACCGTCACCGATTGGGCGACCACTGACGGGGTGTGTCTGGAGGTGGTTGGGCCACTGCTCGCGATGTTCCCCGAGCTGCTACCTGAAGTAACCGAGTGGCGCCGATCCGAGCAGCACTGGCGTCGGCGCACGTCGGTCGTGGCGCTCGTGGGGTTCGCCCGGCGCGGGCAACACCTAGACCTCGCATACCGCGTCGTCACCGACCTCCTCGACGACCACGAGGACCTCATGCACAAGGCCTGCGGATGGTTACTGCGAGAGGCTGGGAAAACCGATCGCCAGAGGCTCGAACGGTTCTTGGTGGAGCACGGTTCCAGGATCCCACGAACGGCGCTGCGATACGCCATCGAGCACTTTCCAGCCGGTGAACGCCATCGCCTGTTGGCCGAGACACGTGGGCCAGAACACCGGAAGGCGGTTAAGCGCGCGGGTCGGCGATCCAAGCGCCGCTGACCAGGCCACCCGCAACTCTGGCCTGCCCGACGGTGTACATTCCTGCCGCCCGATTCTCGAGTGGCGGGCCACACCACGAGATCACCACAACCGAGGGAAGAGTATGAGGAAGACCGTATTCCTGACCATCGCGTCGCTGTTCGTGGCGGTCACGCCTTCACTGGCACAAACCTCACGCACCGGTGACGACGGTCCGATTGAAGGGTACGGCACGGCGGTCGCCGTTACCGGCTCCGACGTGCTTGTCGCGGAGCCGCAGTTCACGGACAAGCCCGGGGTTGTGTACCTCTACCGGCGTGGCGCAGACGGCACGTGGTCGCACGCACAGGAGTTACGGGCTGCCAACGGGACGGCGGACAATCGTTTCGGTCGCGCGATCGCTGCCGATGGCGATCGGGCTGTCTTTGGCGCCACGAAACAGGATGACGACCGCGGTGCCGCATACATCTTCGAGCGCGATGGGGCGGGTGTGTGGCGTGAGGTGGTCCGTCTCGTGCCGAACGACGTCGAGGGGATCCAGAACTTCGGGCGCGCGGTGGCACTCTCGGGTGAGATCGCGATCGTCGGTTCGGCGGCGTACGGGGACAATCGGGGAGCGGCTTGGGTTTTTCGCCGCGCCGCGAACGGGCAATGGTCGGAAGAGGCGATGTTGCTGGCGCCGGGTGGTGTCCCCCAGGACCTCTTTGGCTTGACCGTGGCCTTGGAAGGAGAACTCGCGGTCGTGGGGACGCCCGCGAAAGACAACAACAGTGGTGCGGCCTGGGCGTTCCGATACAGCGACGGTGCATGGAGTGAGGCGGGGCGGTTGGAAGCACCCGGGCTGCAGGCGCAAGCGCAGTTCGCAACGGATATCGAGGTCCATATGGGGCATGTCATCGTCGGTGCCCCGGGGATGAATGGGTTCATCGGGGCGGTGTACGTGTTTGCACCGGCCGATGATGGCGCGTGGAGTGTCATGCAGACGCTGCATCCGTTCGACGGGCAGCGTGGGCATCGGTTTGGATCGGCCGTCGCGCACGGCCAGCATCAGATTTGGGCGACCGCGCCGGGTGCCGATGAAGCGTCCGGTCGGGTGTACGTGATTTCCGGCGAGTCCGAGTCCCACGAACTCGTGAAGGTGGAGAAGGTGCGGGTCGATGACGTGCTGCCGCGCGATCTGTCAGGGACGGCACTGGCAGTCACCGCCGAGATCGCGGCCGTGGCGATCCAAAACGATGACTATGGGTTGGGTTCCGTCGCCATTCTGGAGCATGGGGAGGATGGGTGGCGCCATGCGTCCAAGCTGTGGGTCGAAGTCGAGCCGATGGATCCCGTCCTCGGCGGTCAGGTTGACTGCGACCAAGGGACGGCTGCACGGTTCGACTGCAGCGCTGTCGATCTCCTCTCGTTTCTGCCCGTGTCCGCCATGGGCGGAACCCGTGGGGTCGAGGTCAACGATGTGTGGGGATGGACGGATCCTGACACACAGCGGGAATACGCGCTAGTTGGGCGGTACGACGGGACGTCGATCGTTGATATCACGGATCCCCTGAATCCCGTCTACGTTGGCAACCTCCCGCTCCACGCGGGCGCCTGGGGCAACGTGTGGCGTGACATCAAAGTCTATGAGGATCACGCCTTCATCGTGTCTGATGGAGCGGGCCCGCACGGGATGCAGGTCTTCGACCTCCGTCAGTTGCGAGGCGTCCGCAACGCGCCCGTCGAGTTCACCGAAACCGCGCACTACGACCGGATCAACTCGGCGCACAACATCGTGATCAACGAAGAGACTGGATTTGCCTACAGCGTCGGATCCAGCCAAGGTGGCGAGACCTGTGGCGGCGGCCTGCACATGATCGACATCCGGGAGCCCGGCAACCCAACGTTTGCGGGGTGTTTTGCCGACGCCACTACTGGGCGCCGTAAGACAGGGTACTCGCACGACGCGCAGTGCCTGCTCTACGATGGTCCCGACATGACGTACCGTGGGCACGAGATCTGTTTCGGCGCCAACGAGACCGCGCTCAGCATCGCCGATGTGACGGACAAGTCCAACCCGGTCGCGGTCTCGATGGCGGAGTATCCCAATGTGGGGTATTCCCACCAAGGATGGATCTCGGAAGATCATCGGTACTTCTTCATGAACGATGAACTAGACGAGTTACAGGGCAAGGTGACAGGAACCCGTACTCTCGTTTGGGACATCACCGATTTGGACGACCCGATTCTGGCGAGCGAGTTCTACGGAACGACGGAAGCCAGCGATCACAATCTCTACGTTCGTGACAACCTGATGTACCAGTCGCACTACTTTGCCGGGGTCCGCATCGTGGACGTTTCCGACCCGGTGAACCCGCGCGAAATCGGGTACTTTGACACCGTGCCGGGCGACAACAACAAACCGGGATTTGGCGGTTCGTGGAGCAACTACCCGTACTTCAAGAGCGGGGTGCTGGTGGTGACGAGTGGGCGAGAGGGGATGTTCGTACTCAAGAAGAAAGAGACGCTGATTCCATAGGGCCTGTAGGCGTGTATTATTGGTGAGGGAGCGCTGCGCCGTTGGGCCGGCGCTCCCTCGTTCGTTCATTTTCAAGCTCCCCCAGAGCGTGGGCACGACTATGACCGCTGGCGCCAAGACTACCCTGTCCCTCATCGCGACGGTTCTTCTCGCGTGTACGAGCTCGGGTGCGATGCCCGTCACCCCGCAGGGCGATGACAATTTCCTATATGTCTGCAACCAAGATGCAGCCACCGTGTCAGTGATCGACATGGATCGCAATGTGATCGTCAAGACGATCGATCTTCAGGCATTGGGCTTCCCACCCAACGCCAAACCCCACCACGTGCAGGTGGAGCAGGATGGATCGTATTGGTACGTCTCGCTCATTGGAGCGAATCGCGTTCTCAAGTTCGACGCTGACGATCAGTTGGTCGCACAGGTGGAGTTCGCGGTCCCGGGCATGCTCGCGCTCGATGCGACGAGTGACCGAATGTACGTGGGACGATCGATGAGTGCGGTCAATCCACCGCAGCGCATTGGGGTGATCAATCGATCGACTATGACGATCGACGAAATCGACGTGTTTTATCCACGACCGCACGCGCTGGCGGTGAGCGGCAATGGTGCACAGGTGTATTCGGCCAGTTTGGCGGAGAATCGGATGGCCATCATTGATACGGAGTCCGAAGAGGCGGACCTTGCTCCACTCGAAGGTCCGCTACACACGCTGGTGCAGTTCGCCATTGCCCCGGATGGGCGGACGATGGTGGCTGGCGGGCAGATGTCGGGGCAGTTGCTCGTCTTCAGCCTCGCGGATCCCGAAATGCCGCGACTGTTGCGCACCGTCGCGGTGAACCCGCAGCCGTGGCACCCGGTTTTCACGCCCGACGGCCGCTACGTGTACTTCGGAAACCAAGAGGCGAATACAATTACCGCGGTGGAGACGGCCACCTGGTCCGTGGCTAAGGTGTTCGAGGGCCGAGGCATCGTGCAGCCCCATGGAAGCGCTATCTCCTCTGACGGCCGCACCGTGTATATCTCCAACCGGAATCTGCGTGGCGAGTACACGAAT
>CAMYLY010000018.1:76607-87833 GCA_947259405.1 uncultured Gemmatimonadales bacterium
TGTCGTCGTGATCGATGTTGCCACCAAGACGGTCAAGGCGGTGATCGACGTCGGGAAGGGTACGTCGGGCTTGGGTACCCGGGCGTGGCATCCCTGAAGCGTCTCGCGGTCATCGCGGCGGCGGGCGCGCTCGGCTGCGCGTCGTCCACTGCGAATCCTGCGCGCACATCGGGGCCGGCCAGCTCACAGCCGGTGTTCGAACGCGACATCTACGCGTTTCAGGTCCGCGGTGAATCTGGAGTGCCCTATGCGCACCCGTTCCTGGGCGGACTGAATCTCCCGAGACCGCAACTCGTCGACGTGGACAACGACGGTGATCTGGACTTGTTTGTCCAGGAATATTCGGACGATCTCACGTACTTCGAGCGCGTGGGCACGGAAGGTGGGCTTCCCGTCTTCCGATGGATGGCCGACCGCTTCCAAGACTTAGACGTGGGTGAGTGGTACCGGTTCGCCGATCTGGATGGTGACGGCGACCTCGATCTGATGGCTGAAGAACGGTTTAGCTACGTTCGCTACTATCGGAACGACTCCCAAGCTGGTCGGGTTCATTTCACCTTGGCCACGGACACGCTCCGCGACGCCGGCAACACGCCGTTGTTTTCCGATCGTCAGAACATTCCCAATCTCACCGATATCGATTGCGACAACATGTTGGACCTGTTCATCGGGCGGCTGACGGGTACGGTATCGCGATATGAGGAGACACGACGGGATCCTACAGGTGTGCCCCGATTCCGGCTCGTTACCGACCGCTTCGAGGGCATCGAGATCGTTGCCAACTTCGGAAGTCGGCACGGAGCGAACACCATGGCCCTCGCAGATGTCGATCAGGACGGCGACAAGGATTTGTTCTGGGGTGACTTCTTCGAGCAGGGTCTGTTGATGATCGAAAATACCGGGTCATGCAACCGTCCGGTGCTGCGAGGCGAGCCTGTACCCTTTCCCGATCCGGAGCCGGTATCCACCAGCGGGTACAACGCCCCGACCTTTGGGGACATCGATGCGGATGGAGATCTCGATCTGGTGGTCGGCGTTATTGGCGGTGCGTTCAATCCGAACAGCACGACGATCGACAACTTGCTGTACTACGAACAGACCACCTCTGGCTCGTTCCATCTTCGCACCGAGCGATTGCTCCCGACGCTGGACGTGGGTAGCGAGAGCATCCCCGTACCGGTCGACCTCGACGGGGACGGGGATGTTGACCTTCTCGTTGCGAACAAGATCGATCCGGCCGATCAGCAAACGTCGATGATCTACGCCTTCGAGAACGTGGGATCGCGTACCGATCCGCAGCTTGCGTGGCGCGGACCGTGGGAGCTACGTGGCTCGTACCACTACATGCCGGCCTTCGGCGATCTCGACGACGACGGCGATCTAGACGTGGTGATGGGATCGTGGAACAAGTACCTAGCCTACTACCGCAATGACGGGTCAGCGCAGTCTCTCGACTTGGCGCTGGCTGATTCGGCCTTGGTCGAGCTGACACGGGGGTCCAACGCCACGCCAGCACTGGGTGATATCGATGCAGATGGCGATATCGATCTCTTCGTCGGTGAGGCGTCAGGCACCATCAATTTCTATCGCAATGTCGGCTCCAAGGCCACACCGCTATTCCAACTGGAATCCGACGAATACGCGGACATCGACATAGGGCGTCGGAGTACGCCCACGTTGTTCGACCTCGATGCTGATGGCGATCTGGACCTCCTGATCGGCACCGACAACGGACCGATCGCGGTGTACCGAAATCGCGGGACTCAGCAGGTGCCCGACTTCGTTGGAGAAGGGGCGCTTCCTGTTTCGGTTCCGCCACTCACAGCGCCCGCCTTCGCTGATATGGATGGTGACGGGGATGCCGATCTCCTCGTTGGGAATGCTGGCGGGGGGCTGATGTTTTTCCGAAGCCGCGGGCGGTAAGCGACCGTCGTCGGCCCCTTGAGTCCGTTGTGGGAAGGCGAGTCAGCTAGTTGCCGATCACGACGTACCGTTCGAGTCGTGCGAGTTCGTCGTCGTCCACATACTTGCCGATCTCCCGACGGAACTGCGCCATGCTTCGGTACGGCCGATACTCTTCAAACTCGTGCAGCATCCGTTGACCAACACCCGGGATGCTCAGAATGGCCTCCGCGCTCGCGGTGTTGAGATCGATGGGCACGAACACAAATTGCTCCAAGCGGGCGACCTCCTCGTTATCGACGTATTTCCCGATCTCACGACGGAACAGCGCGAGCGCTGGGTACGGACGGTACTCCTCGAACTCGTGCGCCATTCGTGCCCCGACCCCGGGGACGAGCAGGATTTCGGCCTCACTCGCCGTGTTGAGATTGATCGGGATGAAGAGCCGGGCATAGAGCTCTTCGCGCTGCTCCCCGCTGAGGTGTGGGGACAACATCTCGTGAAACGCCGACATCGTGAGATACGGTCGAGCGTCGACGAGCCAGTTCGCCATCTCCGCGTTCATGTGTGGCAGTGCCGCCATTTCGTCTGCTGACGCCAGATTGGGATTGAGGACGCCAGCGTTCGGTCCGACCTGTGCGTGCAGCGCCGTCGCGCTTACTAAGCCGAGTACGGCGACTATCAGGGGTCTGCGTACTATCGGGTTCATGCGTCGTCTTCTTTGGTGTTTGGTGAGCGTGATGCCACCAACGCTGGGTGGCGGAACGTAAACGTTAACCCAAGAAGGCCGAGAAGTGCCATCGTGCCAGGAGCCAGACTTGGGGTAGCACCTTTCAGTGCCTCCCACACCAGCTCGACGCCTCCCCGCGACGGGTACATCTCGAGCTCGAATTCCACGTTCCCGCGAAAGTGCTGCGTCAATCCGACTGCCGATCCGATGACGAAGAGGACCATCGTGGTTCGGAACGTGCGCACCAGCGCGGGAGGCTGTCTGAACGACAGGGTGATGGCCTGCGGGACGCCAACCCCGATCAGCGTGAGCGGCACCCACTGCCAGAGTTCTTCGAAGTGTTCGAGCAGCACGAGCTCGACCCCGACGCCGACCGCGCCGAACACAAAGAGGCCGATCACGAGTCCACGGATCGCGTTGGCGTCGCCGCGCTCGGTCAACGCTTGCTCCTGTGGAGCTGGGCGGTCACGAACTCCGCGGCGGACGCCTCCGCCCAGTACTGCGGATCCCACGGTGATCCTGCCACGAATCCCACGTGGCCACCGCGCCGCACGAACCGCGTTGTGATGGCAGGGTTGGATTCGGCTGAGGATCGTGGAATGCATGCCGCCGGCAAGAACGGGTCGTCCTCCGCCTGAATGAGTAAGGTCGGAACTCGGATGGCCGCCAGGAACTGGTTCGAGCTCGAGCGTGCATAGTAGTCAGCGGCATCGGGGAAGCCGTGCAACGGCGCGGTTCCCGCGTCATCGAACGCGCGGAAGCTCCGCGATCGGAGCGCCCGTTCGATATCGAGCCTTCCGTTCAGCAGGTGACGCTTGCCTGCGACCTTCCGCTTGAGTTTCCGCAGCAGGTACCATCGGTACACCTTGCTCATGCCACGCTCGATGTGGTCCGCACCCGCGGCGAGGTCGAACGGGACGGAGATCGCCACGGCCGCATCCGGCACAGGCTTGGTCGCGTCGCTGGCGTGCTCCCCGAGGTATTTGAGGAGGACATTCCCGCCGAGCGAAAAGCCGATGGCCCCGAGCGGCGCCTGTCGATGTTGTCGGAGGTGCCGCAGGACGAGTTCCAGGTCGCCCGTTTCGCCGGAATGGTACAGGCGAGGCTTTCGGTTGAGCTCACCGGAGCACGATCGAAAGTTGAAGCCCACAGGTTGCACGCCCCGAAGTAGCAATTGGCGGTAGGCTTCGAGCGCGTACTTGGACCGGGCGGACCCTTCCAGCCCGTGCAGCACCACGACCACCGGCGTCGAGTCACCGACGTCGTGTGAAGCACGGTGGGTAGCCCAGTCCAGATCGATGAAGTCTCCATCGGCCAGTTCGAGGCGTTCTCGTCGCAGCTGCACACCGCGTGGAGAGCGCATCAGTCGCGCGCCAAGGGTCTGCGCGTGCGCACCCGGAAGCCACCAGGCAGGCGTGAACGGCATCACAGTCATGGGCCGAATGATACATTCACCCCCTGTGATTGGCCCGACTATCTTTGGATCAGACCGGATAGCACGTGATGCTCAACGTGAATATGGGGCTCCCACGTACGGGTGCGAGCACGCAGAGCACTCCGGTGCTCGTCTACATCCTCTGGGATTGAATCGACGGAGGGCTCTTCGATGGGTGGTGACCGCTGGCAGAACCCGGCGCAATGAGCGACGAGTTCATCCCGGAGCGCATCGATCGGCGCGACGACGGGTTACTCGTGCAGTGGTCCAGTACCCGTCCGGTCCTGATCCCTGCGCGGCGGCTACGGCTCGGATGCCAGTGCGCGAGCTGCAGAGACGAAATGACTGGTATCCCCATCCTGAATCCTGCGAGCGTTTCCGACACCATTGCACCGTTGGCCGTCCACCTCGTGGGAAGCTACGCCGTCCGCATCGACTGGAGCGACGGCCACGGCGCTGGGATCTATACGTACGATTGGTTGCGGAAACTGGCTGACACATCAGCCAGCGACTGACGTGGACCCAGTCTGTCATACGCTGGTCGGCGCCGCGCTTGCCGAAAGCGGCCTCAAACGACGAACGACCCTTGGGACCGCGACGCTGGTGATCGGCGCGAATCTCCCAGATATCGATGTGCTGTCGTATGTGGGTGGTGACACCTTCGCGCTGTCGTTCCGTCGCGGACTCACGCACGGGGTGCTCGCGCTGATTGTGCTCCCATTCATTCTCACGGGGATCATGCTCGCGTGGGATCGGTGGGTGCGCCTCCGGCGTCAGCCGGATGCAGGGCCGGCGATGGGGCCACAACTGCTTCTGCTCTCAACGATTGCCATCCTCACGCATCCGGCACTGGACTTCCTCAACACGTACGGCATGCGGTGGCTCAGTCCGTTTTCGAACCGGTGGTTCTACGCGGACACCCTGTTCATTGTCGATCCGTGGGTGTGGGCGGGTCTTACGGCAGGCGTGTTGACCGCTCGACGAGAAGGCCCCGCCCTTGCCAGGTGGAGTCTCGGTGCCTTTGGAGCCTACATCAGCGTCATGGCAGTCATCGGGCTGGCAGGGCGGGGAGCGGTCACGCGCGACCTGGCCTCACGCGGCATGAGCGCACCCACGAGTCTCATGGTGGCTCCGGTGCCGGTCACGCCACTGCGGCGCGCCTTCGTGGCCGAGGTCGATGGCCGGTTCCGCCTCGGCACTGTCCGGTACCTACCGCTGCGCGTGGAGCTCGATGTCGCGTCGGTCGAGCGACATCCTGCGACGGCGGATGCCGCTGGTGTCAATGAGGTTGAAGAGGCTGCGTGGTTCCTGAGTTGGGCGCGGTTTCCTTTCTCCTACGTGGAGATTGATGACGATGGGGTCGTGATCGAACTTGGGGACGCGCGATACACGTTAGATCCGGCGAGGTCGTGGGCGGGGGTGGTTGTGAGGAGATAGTGGGGAAGAGGGGATAGAATGGGTAGATGGTATAGACGCGTGGGTCGGAAATTCGCTAACAAGTGAGGGCGCCCCGATCTGGGACGCCCTCGACGTTCTACATCGTATTCCCTCTATCCCTTCTAAACCCTACTTATTCGTCACACTCACCTGATTCCATGGGGCTATCTGCTGTCGGTTATGTCGCTGCACGGCGTCGCGAGCCGCGTGCACACCGCTCACCACGTATCGACGAAGGTCGTTCGGGATCTCCTCCGACCCCGCCGAGAACGACGTTGACGCAATGAAGTCGTTCATGAAACAACGGCGCTCTGAACTGCTACCATCAGGACGAGCAAAGACCCGGTTGTGCGCGATCTCGATGTCCATCCGAACGCGCTCGCGGTAGCGGAACAGCTTGGCCACGACGCTTCCCGTGCCGATCCCGTCCGGGAACCGGAGGGGGACGGTGAATGCGTAGCCGGTCTCTTCGTTCTCGCACGCAACCTCTTCGTTGGGTGCGAGCGTCTGCATGAGCGACTCTACGCCGGGCAGCAAGGCCTCGATGGTTGCATCGAGTTCCCGCTGGAGGACAGCCGAGCCGCTTTCAGTGCACCCAGTCATGTAGAGCTCCTCGTTGCGTGAGCCTTCACACATGGAAAGAGCCAGAAGCGTGCCAAAGTTCCCATCCGAGCGCAGGCATGGGGCCAACTACCTGCAATATATGTAATTCGCCGATCACTGCCGCGCGAGTCTGCTGATTTGGCATCCCAGTGGGCGCCGCGAAATGTCCCCGAAGCTGTACATGGCAAGAAGTCCCGCGCCGGCCTCTCGTGACGTAGATCACCCATTCTGCGTGGCTAAACCGGCCACTCGAAACAGCCCATCGGCCGCCTGGAGGATCTTGCCCCTCAGCCGAGCCGGATATCGGGGTCGCTCGTCTAAGAAACGCCGAACCGTGGCGGCTGCCGCTCGCGAGCGGTGCCCTCCCAGCATCGCATTGAGCCAACGAAGCGGGAAGAAGATGTCACCCGTGGCTTGAAGTTCTTCGACGAGTTCGAGTCCGGCGTAGATGTTGTGTTCAGCTGAGGCGGCACGGAGTGGATGGTTGAGTCGGCTCATAGCGGACAACACCCACGGTTCGTGTGTCCGATTCCGTTCGTTTTTGAAACTGAGGAACACCGAATCCCGAATGGCGGAATCCGCTGCGAGCGCGGGCATCACGAAGGCAAACCGGGCTCGTCGATCCGGGTTCGTGATGCGCTCGAGTTGCGTGGCGAGGATGCTTTCCCACTCCGCGACTTCGCGCAACGCGAGTTCCTGAGCAATGCGCGTGAAGTTGCCTTCGGCCAGGGGTAGCCCGGGCAGGTCCGCCTCATCATGCCAAAGGCGTCGCAATCGTTCGATTGCGACCGGCGTCGTGGCGATGTCGACGTAGGCATTGAAGAACGAGGCCTTACGACTCACGCCCTCCGCGTTCTCGACGCCGTGCCACAGCATCGTCTCCAGCTCTGGTGCGCCGGCGTAGCGTTGGTCGTCCGTCAGATACCGCCAAAACATGCCCGAGATGCTTCCCAATAGTCGTTGTGCCAGGAGCTCGTTCGGCTCGTCCGGCAGGATCCGGATCACGAGATTGAGCAGTACGTCGGGCTCGATGTCACCAGCGAGCGTGGATTCCCACAGCGCGGCCCAGGCGACGGCACGGTGCATTGGGAGGGCAATGGCAGCGAAATCGGCAAGCAGCGCGTCGCGTGAGGCCTCGTCCAAGACAAAGCGACCGTAACTCACGCCGTCGACGCCGGGTAGGACGAAATCCATGGTGGATGCGCCGTCGCTCACCGATGTCGACTGCTCCGGCCCGTCGATGGATACAGTGATCACCTGGGTCGAACTGCCCGCCCGCACGAGGACGTCCGTTTCCTGACGCCACGACAATGAACGATTACGCGGGTCCGTCTGCCGAACGGTGAGCGCGCGAAGGCGTCCGTCTGCCGTAACCGGTTCGACCACGATCGTCGGTCGCCCCGGTGCTTCGACCCAGGTGCGGCTCCACGCACGTAGGTCCCGATCGGAGCGTGCGTCGAGGATGGCAATCAGATCCGGCCATGTCGCGTTTCCGAACTGATGCGTTACGAGGTATTCGCGAAGGCCGTCGCGGAACGGCTCGTCACCGATCATGCGTTCCAGGTGTCGCATGACGATCGGGGCCTTCTGGTAGATGATGGCACCGTAGAGGGAACCGGCCTCGAGTTGATTCTCGAGTTCCTGACGGATTGGATTCGCGCCTTCAGTCCGGTCCACGCCGTAGGCTGAGGCGTGGTGCGCCAAATAGAACCGGAGGTCGTGATCGATCTCAGGAAACGACGGATTGACGATCTTGGCGGCCATGAAATTGGCGAACACCTCTTTCATCCAGACGTCGTTGAACCATTCCATGGTGACGAGGTCGCCGAACCACATGTGCGCGGTCTCGTGCGCGATGAGACTCGCCCGTCCGAGTTTCTGGTTCTGCGTCGCCGCTTCATCGTGGAACATGGAGGACGCGCGGTAGAGAATCGCACCCACATGCTCCATGCCGCCGTATTGGAACGACGGCACGGCCACGAAGTCGAACTTCTCGAATGGGTAGGGAATCCCCGTATAGTCTTCCAACCACGTCAGCGCGGTCGCATGAAGATCGAAGATCGCCTCGCGATTACGTCGCACCCGCACCGAGTCCGTCTCCCGATGGAACATCCGCATGGTGCGCCCAGCCCGTTCTGCAGCCTCGATCTGGAAATCCCCGGCAGCGAAGGCGAACAGGTACGTGGAGATTGGCCGTGTTTCGGCGAACTGCATCGTGCGTTGCCCGTCATCAACGGTCTCCGAGATCGTGGACCCGTTTGTGACTGCTGTCCACATGGCTGGGAGGATGAGCGTGAGGCGATAGGTAGCTTTGATATTCGGCTGGTCGAACGCGGGGAACGCGGAAGACGCCCGATCGGGCACAAAGAGCGTGTAGAGGAACTCGGGGTTTCGGTTGAGAGCCCCGTCACCAGCAAGGAAATCGATCTCCAACACGTTCTCGCCCGGCGACACGGCACTCGCGGGAATCACCAGGTGTCCGTTGACGTGCTCGTAGGCTACGGACGCGTTGGCGACGCTGACATCGCGCACGCTCCCCGCCGGCGCCGTGAAATCCAACACCAGTGCTTTGGCCGCGTTCTCCAATGTCAGGCGAATCGTGACCGTACCTCGGATCCGCTCGTCTTGCGCTCGCGGGATGTCGAACGACAGGGCGTAGTGCACGTTCGAGATCGTGCTCGTACGGTGCTCGGCGAGTTCCCAGGAGACCCCGGGAGACGTGTCCGGTGCCCCGCGGCAGGCAATCGCAACGAGCACGAGTGGGAGGACGTTCCGGGTGCGGGCTCTTGGCATACGGGCCAAAGCTGACCCCCGTCGGTGGCATCGGCAAGGCTGCTGAGATACTATGCTCAGCAGAACGATGATCACCGATCGCCACCGACGACCATTGGGTAGCCTGCGGGTGTCCGTGACGGACCGCTGTAATCTGCGATGCCGTTACTGCATGCCCGAAGAACACTATACGTGGCTACCACGGCAGTCCATCCTCACCTTCGAGGAAACGACGCGCCTCGTCACCATCTTTGCCGGCCTCGGCGTAACCAAGCTCCGCCTCACCGGCGGTGAGCCGCTGTTACGCCATGATCTCCCGCGCGCCGTCGCCATGCTCCGCACTGTTCCCGGCATCCGTGATTTCGCGATGACGACCAACGCGGTGCTGCTGGGCCGGTTTGCGGGCGACCTCAAAACCGCCGGCCTCGGACGCCTGACGGTCTCGCTCGACACGCTTCGGGCAGAACGCTTCAAGGCGTTTGCCGGCCGCGGTCGACACGCCGATGTCATCGACGGGATTCGCGCGGCAGAAGAGGCAGGGTTCACCGGTACCAAGCTCAACGCCGTCATCGTTCGCGGCGTGAACGACGATGAGTTGGTGGACCTCGTCGCGTTTGGTCGATCTCACTCCATTGAGGTGCGGTTCATCGAATACATGGATGTCGGTGGCGCGACGCAATGGTCGTTCGGCGACGTGGTCTCTCGCGCTGAGATGTTGGAACGCCTCGAGCCCGCGCTCGGACCCATCGAACCCGTGCAGGACGGCGGTACACAACGTGCGCCGGCTGATCGATTCCGACTAGATGATGGGACGACCTTCGGCATTATTGCCTCAACGACGGCGCCCTTCTGTTCCGACTGCGACCGGTCGCGCATTACGGCAGATGGGTTGTGGTTTACCTGCCTCTACGCGGTCGATGGCGTCGACCTCAAAGGACCGCTCCGGACTGGTGCCACGGACGACGACATTGCGGCGTTGATTCACGACCGTTGGACAGCGAGAAGAGAACGAGGTGCCGAGGAACGTCTGGCCGTGTCCGAACGCGGCCCGCTCTACCAGGTCGAAGGATTGCGTGTCGACCCGCACCGCGAAATGCATACGAGGGGGGGATGATGATGAATCGCAGATTACCGATCGCTGATTGCAGAGTGCAGCCGCATGACCTGCCCATTTTTTTTGCAGCGCTCAACCCACCGATCGGAAACTTCCCATTTCCATTTTTTTGGTTCCGGATGGATCGCCGTCTGCTTGAAATCATTTCCCGGCGTGACGTAGGCAAATTCCTTGTCAAGGATGACGCTGGTCTGGGTACCCCAGAATTTCGCGTTGGAAGCGGCCCCTATCAAAATAGGAAAATCGCCATCGACGGTTGATAATTCACGGATTCGGATTCCGTCGGGAATGGAAGTGCTGGCTGCAAGCAGTCGCTCGCAGCCTCGCGCGTGATCGCGGAGTTGACTGGCAAGTTTTGTCTGAACCGTGGTCAGCACTGACTGATTCGCAAGGTTGACTTTTTCCAACGGATCCTGGTGGTAGTCATAGAGTTCCCTGGCGGCCGTTTGGGAATTCTTGTTGATCCACTCCGTGTATCGATACCGGGGCGTTCGAAATGAATAGCCGATCGAGCCTTTCGATTTGAAAACGGTCAGCGCACCTTCGCGAACCTGGTTGACGCTTTCGTTCATGACCGGAACGAGACTGCGACCTTGAATCGAACCGGGAGGGCTCAAACCAGCAAGCTCACAAATCGTGGGATACATGTCCGCCAGTTCGACAGGCGTGGCGGACTGCGCGACGGTTTTGTTGTTGGGGTTGCAGATGATCAATGGCACTCGGCTTGCCTGTTCGAGCGTTGTGTGCTTGCCCCACATTCCATGGTCGCCAAGGTGAAATCCATGATCGCCCCACAAAACAATGATCGTATTTTTTTCCAGGCCCAATGCCTGCAGTTCTGCGAGTAACAATCCAACTTGTGCATCGATGAAGCTCACGCAGGCGAGGTAACCGTGGATACTTTTGCGCTGCAGCGACTCGGGAAACTCGCCGTCGTCGGGCACGCCCTCATAACCGCGAAATTCGTTGCTGTTGTGGATCGAGTATCCGCTGGCGTTTTCGATGCCGCCCTGGTGCGGGGCAAGTTTGATCTGGTCCGGTTGATAAAGATCCCAGTATTTTTTTGGCGCGACAAATGGGAGATGGGGTTTTTTGAATCCGACAGCCAGAAAAAATGGCTGGTCCGGCTTTTTGCTCAGCCTGCGCAGCAGTTCGATGCCTTTTCGCGCGATGGTTCCATCGATCAACACGGCTTCGTCAATCTCGGGAGCCAACACGACCTGTTTGACGTTG
>CAMYLY010000019.1 GCA_947259405.1 uncultured Gemmatimonadales bacterium
GGCGCCAGCCGGAATCGCGGGTGCCATCATCAAGGGCGGGCGCGCAATCAAGAAGCTCATGGGCTTCGATCCCAAACCGGCGTATGCGCTCGACCGCGGAGCGGGCGGTTCCACGCCGTTCTTCAGCCCGTTCGTGTGGGCCTTGCCTGGCCAGATGGAGAAAGTCAACTGGGACGAGACAGCGGCTACCGGCGCGACCGTGACGCCCACGGTCAAGGTGACCAACGACATCGACGAGGCGTGTGCGATCTTCGTAACGGTCCCGTGTCCGGCCGTCGTGCCCGTCCCCGGGGCTTTGGTGAATTTCGAGGTGGCGGCCGGCAACGGCACCATCTTGACGACCGTACCCGTGATGACAGACGCCGACGGCATCGCGAGCGTGGATTGGCTCCTGCCCGTTGTGCCGGGGTCCTACGAAGCGGACGCGTTCGGCTTGGGTCTTGGCATCGCCGCCAGCGAGCTGGGTTTCCCGAATCCATGCGATCCGGAAGGCAACCCGCTCTGCGGACCATTTGCCAAACATTTCTCGAATCCGACCGACGACGGGGTCGTGACACTCCAGGCACCAAGGCTGACGTTCGAAGTCGCTACGTGCTCGGACAAGTCACACGTACTCGATGCGTTCGATATCGAAGCGGATTACGAGAACTCTCAGGTCATCCCAATCAACTTGTCGGGTTCCGACTCGGACGAAATGACGCTGTACTGGACGACGGACTGCTACAACGTGTATTTCGCGTTGGAGGTCCCGCTATCCGAGGGGTTTGACAACACCCTACGGTTTGTCTGGGTCGACGGTCAAGACGTACCAGCCTCCGACGCCTGGTTCTCAGCCGTGCCCAATCTGGGAGACGACATGTGGAACATCTTCCAGGACAAGCAAGGCAATTGGAACCTGGAAGATTGGCACGTGGCTGAAGACTGCAAAGGCAACAAGCAGTCGGAGTGTGGCGCGGCGGATCCCGTACAGAATCTGATTGGCGGACCCGCCGGTCCGGTGGGAAGCCCTGACGGAGGAAGTACGACGGTGTATGAGTTTGCCCGGTGTTTCCCGGATGGCGGCGGATGTCTCACCGATCCGAATGGGTACGATTTCGCCGTACCGGCCATTGGTGCGACCGAGCGCATCGCGTTCTATCTCGTGATTCAGAAAGGGAACGGGCCGCAGGCCAACTTGGAGTACCCGGACTTCCGGGTCTTCCAGCCGATCGAGATCGTCAGGCAGTAGTACTGTTGCTCAAGTGAATACGACGAGCGGCCCCGATGCTGGGGGCCGTTCGTCGTTTCGGGAAAGTTGACTCCGGCGCCGCCCCTGTCGACTCTATAGCGCTGACCTGGTAGAACGAGGAGAAGGTGACTGAGCAATCCGAAGGACGCATCCGGATCGCGGTGATCATCGGGTCCGCCAGGACCGACAGTTACACGGGGCGTGTCGCGCAGATCCTTGCGCAGGATCTCGGGCGCTATCCGGAGGTGAGCGTCGACCTGGTCGACCCGCGCGAGGCGAAGCTCTTCGCGCCGGGCTACGATCCCGATGAGGCCGCGAGCGCGTTGAAAGACCGCATCGATACGTGCACGGCCGTGGTGCTCGCCACGCCGGAGTACCACGGATCCTTCTCCGCGGTAATGAAGTTGGTGATCGAGAACCTGGGATTCCCGTCTGCACTCAAGGGTAAGCCTGTCGCACTGCTTGGCGTGGCCAGCGGTCGCATTGGTGCCATCAAGGCGCTCGAGCATCTCCGCAGCGTCTGCTCGCACGTCGGCGCCATCGTCCTGCCGGGTCCCGTTTCGATCGCGCGGGTGACGTCCCTCTTCGACGACGCGGGCCAACACGACCCGGAGGTCGAAACCAGTGTGCAACGGCTCAGCGACGGGCTCGTCGCCTATATCAACAAGGCGATCTGTCCAGCCATGGAGTTGGAAGCGATGGTGCGCGAGAACGAGTCTTAACGTTCTACTGGTTGGCGTCCCTTCGTGAAGATCTCTTCGATCTTCTCCGCGCGATAATCGAAAATCCCTCTGAGTTGGCGTCGCACCATTACCGCGTGGGCAATCTGCCCCAGCGGACCAAACGGCAACACGTACTCGACTCGGTCGCGCATTTCAACGCCATCTTTGATCTCACGAAATCGATGCGTGTGATACCACCGCTTGTATGGGCCGCGTAACATCTCATCCGCGAACATGTCGTTCTCACGGTACTCGGTGATGCGGGATTCCCAGCGCATGGGGAAGATTTGCCACCGTAGCGTGTAGCTGATGCGCGTGCCCTCACGCACCTCCCGGTCCGTTGCTTCGAGAATCTGAAAATGCATCCACGGTGGCGTGATTTCTTGCAGATTGTACGGGTCCTTGAAGAATTCGAAAACGGTGTCGAGTGATGCGTGGACGATCTGCTGACGTTCCAGTACGTGGGTCATGGTGGCGTCACCGTGCCTCGGCGATGGCGCGAGATGCGGGGGGTGCCGGGGCCGCCGTTGGCGCGAACCGGTAGTGGGCCACTCCCCACTCGTTCCCATTCCGGAATCCAAACAGCTCCTCACAGGAGAGAAAGAAGAGCCGCCATCGGTGAAACCATCGCACGGCGTTGCCATGGCCGTACACGCGGTCGAAGAGCTCGAGCACAGCTTCTCGCTGCAGCTCCAGATTGACGCGCCACGCCGCTGCCGTCCGTTGATAGTGGGTGCCGTCCAAGAACCACTGCTCCTCGACGCTAACATCGTCATCGAAGCTGGGGATAAGCGCAACGGATGGCATGACGCCACCGGTGAAGAAGTGGCGTCCCATCCAATTGGCGGACCCCTCGGTTTCGAAGGGATAGGCGTAGTCCCGATGGCAGAACACGTGGACGAACAATCTGCCCGTGGGATTCAGCCACCGAGCGATGCGCTCGAGCAAGGTTTGATAGTTCCGCACATGTTCGAACATCTCGACGCTCACGATGCGGTCAAACGTTCTATCCGGGCTGAACGTATTCACGTCCGCTGTAACGACACTGAGGTTCGGAACGCCGTGAGACGTGATGAAGGCACGCTGCGAATGAGAGTTTGACACGGCGACGATGCGCGAGTTGGGGAATCGGCGCGCCATGAACAATGAGAGCGAGCCCCAACCGCAACCCAGCTCGAGGATGTCCTGCCCGTCTGTGAGCTGGGCACGCTCACAGACCAGCTCGAGCGCCGCTTGTTCGGCGTCGGCGAGTGTTTTCACACCTTCTGGCCAGTACGCCGCGCTGTATTTGCGGTGCGGGCCAAGGACGAGCTCGTAGAATGCTGCCGGTACCTCGTAATGTTGCTCGTTCGCTTTGTCCGTCTCGATAGCGACGGGGCTCGTACGCAGCTGCGCGGCAAAGGCGGCCGTACTGGCTTCATCGATCTCGCTGAGCCGCTGCCGGAGAAGGCGACGGATGCCCCATCGCAATGTGGGCAGAGGAAGCCATCCGCCTTCGGCGAGACGCAATCCAAGATCGATCATGCCGTGCCCCGCTTGGGAAACCAGGGAACGAACGCACTCGTGGTACGTTGATACTCCCGATAGGCGTCACCACGGCTCTTCACGGCTTGCAGTTCCGTGTACGGAATGCCGGAGACGCGAAAGAGCATGAAGAGCATGACGACCGGTCCCAACCACGTGAGCCATGCGCCGTGCCCAATCACGACGTAGGTCCACCAATGAATCCACTCGAAGAAGTAGTTGGGGTGTCGGGAGTACTTCCACAGCCCGACCTGGCAGACCTTCCCCTTGTTGTTGGGATCGCCGCGGAAGCCCGCAAGCTGTCGATCCGCGATCGCTTCACCACCAACGGCAACGATCCAGACTGCTACCCCCGCAATCGCGAAGGCGTCGATACCATCACCACCCATGGCGGCGAGCACGGGAATGGAAAAGAGGGCGGCAACCAAGGCCTGTGCCTGATAGACCCAGAAGAAGTTGCGGCTCGCGGCCGGACCCCAGTGTTCCCGCATCGCCCGGTATCGGCCGTCTTCTTCAGTGTGGCCAAGCACCCGGTTGAAGAGGAGGAAGAACCCAAGTCGCAGGGCCCACACCAAGGCGAGGCCGCCGACGAGCAGCCGGCGTTCCACCGGTGCGTCGGCCAAGAAACCGTAGACCAGTGCGAGCGCAGCCAGGCCAAAGGACCACGCGACGTCGACACTCGTCGCGTTCTGCGTGCGAAGCTGGCGAGCCCACAGCACCGTCATGGCGACCGCTAGGACCAGCCAACTCGAGCCAACGAGTGTCGTCATGCCGCCACCTCGCGCCAGGCAACGGCCGACGGCCGCATGGTCAGCCCCGCAGCCGGCTTTGCGAACAGCAGCTGACTGACGCCGATGGCGCCTTCATCGAAACCACCTTCGCAGTAGGAGAAGTAGAACTTCCAGATCTTGCGGAAGAACTCATCGTAGCCGAGTGCCGCGATGGCGGGTTCGTTACGCGTGAAGTTCCGATGCCACTCGCGGAGTGTCCGCGCGTAGTGGGGGCCAAAATCTTCCGCGTGGACGAGACGCAGATCAGTCTGACCCGAGGCCGCCAGCAACGGCGTCATCGCCGGAATGCAACTGCCCGGGAAGATGTATCGCTTGATGAAGTCGATGTGGCGGCGCGCGTCGTCGTAGATCCGGTCCTGGATGGTAATGGCCTGAATGGCCGCCACGCCGTCCGATTTCAGCAAGGCGCTGCACGCCTCGAAGTAGGCTTGGAAGAAATGATGGCCTACGGCTTCGATCATCTCGATCGACACCAGCTTGTCGTATTGGCCGTCGAGATCGCGATAGTCTCGCAGGAGCACGGTGACCCGATCGGCCAAACCGGCCTGCGCGATGCGCCGGCTGGCGAGATCGAACTGCTTCGGGGAGATCGTCGTCGTGGTTACGCGGCAACCGTAGTGGCGTGCCGCATGAATGGCAAAGCCTCCCCAACCCGTTCCGATCTCGAGTACGTGATCGTGAGGCCCGATCGCGAGCTTCCGGCAAATTCGGTCGTATTTTGCGCGCGATGCCTCCGCCAAGGTAGCGTCAGGCTGCTCGAAGTACGCGGACGAATAGGTGAGCGTCTCATCGAGGAATAGCTCGAAGAAGTCGTTCCCGAGATCGTAGTGGGCCGAGATATTGCGTCGGCTTCCCCCTCGGGTGTTGCGGTTGATCCAATGGGCGACCGCGCGCAAGGGTTGGACGAACCGCGCGAGCCCGGTCTCCAGGTCGTCCATCACCGAACGGTTCCGGACAAAGACCCGTATCACGCCGGTCAAATCTTCGGTGGTCCACCATCCATTGGCGTAGGCCTCCGCGGCACCGATGTGGCCGCCAAGCGCGACCGCAGCGTAGAACCGCGGGTCGGTAACGTCGAGACTGGCGGTGACCGTGTCATTGTCGCCGAACGTGTGGACGTCACCGCCGTCCCGAAGAAGAATGCGGTCCTCGGTAAGGCGTTGCAGTCGCTTGAACACGAGACGTCGAGCAATACGGTCGATCAGGGTCATGCTGTTCTCTTGGCGGGGTGAACGAAGAACGGGGCCCGCTTCATCCAGAGGCGTGTGGCCTGCCAATAGATCCCGCCAACGACCTTGAGCGTCATCAGCGGATACAAGGCGAGCATGCGAGCAAGGGAAGCACCGGTGATGGCTCGGCGCTCCAGCACGAGCGTGGCGTCGAACAGCTTGCTCCCATGCTCAGAGTTTTCCATATGCACCACCAGGCGGCGCTCCGGGTCGGAGAAGCGCCACTCATACTCGTGCGTCATGTCCATGAAGGGTGACACGTGGAACGCCTTGGCGAATCGAAACCGCTTTCTCGTGGTCGACCCTTCGTTGCTTGCGGGGCCCAGGACATACGCATGCCGCTCGTTCCACGGGGTATTCGTAATCTCGGCGACGACCGTTTCGACGTACTGATCATCGCGGTCGAAGCAGTAGTAAAAGGTGACGGGGTTCACGATGTACCCGAAGTATCGAAGGTGCGCGAGCATCCGAATGGGTCCGTCAGGGCGCGCGCCTGTTTGGGTTTCGACGAGGCTGCGGACCGCCATGTCCAGGGGCAGGGACCGGTCACCGAGGAAATCGGCGCGCCGGAACCATGCGGGCGCGGGCCGCTTGGCGGACCACAGCCAATACGGCGCGAATACGGTGTCGAGCTCTGCCAGGTCGAGATACATCATGAAGAGCCGGTAGCGGAACGCATGCGGAACGGGGAGCGTGCGGCGGTGCCGCACGGTACCCGTGTAGATGGCGCTCTTCATAGGGCCACACCGAATCGATCAGCCACGCGCAAGGCGCTCACCACGCCGTCTTCGTGAAACCCGTTGCGCCAGTACGCGCCACAGTAATGCGTACGGCGCACTCCCGAGATGTCCGACCAACGGCCCTGTGCCGCCACCCCTGCAGGCGTGAAGAGCGGATGCCAGTAGGTGAACCGATCGATCACGCGTTCGGGGGCAATCCCCGCGACGTCGTTGAGTGTGACGCAGAGGGTCTCCGGTGCCGAGAGCGCCTGTAGCATATTCATGTTGTAGGTCACGCCAACGGGGTCATCGGGGTGTCCCGATGCGTGGTAGTTCCACGCGCCCCAGGCGCGTTTCCGACGAGGGAGCATCGCCACGTCGGTGTGGAGGACCACGGCGTTCTCCTGGTACGGCATCGCGCTGAGCACATCGCGCTCATCAGGGGAGGCGTCGGCCAGCATGGCCAGCGCCTGGTAGCTGTGACTTGCGATGACGACGTGGTCGAATCGCTCGCCGTTCACGAGCACGCGATCGTCGTACCGCCGAATATCTCGGACGGGCGTCGCGAGCCGAATCCGCTCGCGAAAGCCTTCCACGAGGCGCTCCACATACTGGCGTGATCCACCAACCACCGTTCGCCATTCCGGTCGGTCATCAATGGTCAAGAATCCGTGGTGTTCGAAAAACCTGATAAAGAACTCCGCGGGCATTTCCAACACGCGGTCGGCAGGGCTGGACCAGATGGCCGCGCCCATCGGCACGAGGTAGTGGTCGACAAACGGGCGCGAATAACCCGAGCGTTCCACGTACTCACCCATCGTCATGGCGGCCGCTCCGTTCCGCACGGCAACGGGAGCGGAACGGTTGAATCGGACGATATCCACCAGCATTCGATAGAAGCGTGGCCGGATCAGATTCCGGCGTTGTGCGAACAGCTGGGGGAAGGTTGACCCGTTGTACTCGAGGTCCGGTTCGGAAAGCCGCACGCTGAAGCTCATCGTGCTGGGCTGGGTCGAGACGCCCAACTGCTCGAGCAAGCGGGTGAAGTTCGGGTAGTTCTTATCGTTGTAGACGATGAAGCCGGTGTCGACGGCGACCGTCCTGCCGTCGAGCTCTACGTCGATGGTGTGGGTATGACCCCCGACGTAGTCGTTGGCTTCGAACACCGCGATGTCATGCTCGCGCTGCAGCAGGTACGCCGACACGAGCCCGGAGACTCCAGTACCAACCACGGCGATCCGCACGTGTCAGGCACTCTCGAGCACGCGGGTGGGGACGGGACGGAGGTCGCGAATGATCCCGAAGAGCTGAAGCAGCTTGAGCCCGTAGTACGTGAGGTCGAACTCCCACCAGAAGAAGCCCTGGCGCGCCGAGCCGGGATATTTGTGGTGATTGTTATGCCAGCCCTCACCAAAGGTGATGATCGCCAACAGCCAGTTGTTGCGACTTTCGTCATCGACTTCGTACCGCCGGCGCCCCCAGAGGTGCGCGATCGAGTTGATGAAGCATGTGGCATGGAACAAGACGACCGTGCTGATGAAGAATCCCCAGATCAGCCACTGCCATCCACCGATCAGAAACAGGGTCGCGGCAAGAAGAATCGGCACGAGGATATCGAACCGGTCGAGAAACCGGAGTTCGGGGTACTTCGCCAGGTCAGGGACTTGATCGAAGTCCGTTGGGAAGTTGGCCGGTGCCGTAATCCACCCCATGTGGGACCACCAGAATCCGTGGTGGTGTGGGGAATGCACATCGTCGGCGGTATCGGAGTGGCGGTGGTGCTTGCGGTGATGCGCCGACCACCAGAGTGGTCCGCGTTGGGCAGCGCTCGCTCCGATCAGCGCAAAGGTGAATTGGCCCACGCGAGACGTCGCAAACGCGCGGTGCGAGAAGTACCGATGGTAGAATCCAGTGATCGCGAACATTCGCACCGCGTAGAGGCCCAGAGCCACGAGCACCGCGCCCCAGGACCATCCGACCCAGATTACCCCCAAACACATGAGGTGGACCGCCACGAAGGGGACCACCCGGAACCAGTCTACCACGTTGCCTGTCTCTGACCCGGCGGCATACTCGGCGGCTGCCGAGGCATCAAACCAAAGACGCAACCGGTGGAGGATGCGTCGATAGAGCGAGAGGCCCTGGGTCGGACTGGGGGCGTGGGTCGTCATAGGATGCCGTACGGGTGGTGAGCGGCGAAAGCTACAGTTGGTTCGCCACCACACCACCCTCGGCATTCACCTCGTCTTGCTACTTCTCCTTCGGGAGAATCACCGCGTCAATCACGTGGATGACGCCGTTGCTGGCCGCAATGTCGGTCGTCACGATGCGAGCATCATCGACCATGGGCGTGCCGTCCTTAATGGACACCTTGATCGACTGACCCTGCACCGTCTTTGCCCACTCGAGACCTGCCACGTCAGCCGCCATCACCTTGCCAGGCACCACGTGGTAGGTCAGGATCGCCTGCAGCTTCTCCAGGTTCTCGGGCTTCAACAGCTCTTCGACCGTGCCGGCCGGGAGCTTGGCAAACGCTTCGTCGGTCGGGGCGAACACCGTGAATGGGCCCTCACCCTTGAGCGTCTCGACGAGACCCGCGGCCTGCACGGCCGCGACCAGCGTCTGGAACGAGCCAGCGGATACGGCGACATCGACGATGTCGTCGTTCGACTGATTGTGTGTCTGCGCAGCGGCCGGAGTGGAAACCGTCACGAGCGCGCCCGCGAGCGCTAAACCGCTGAGAAACTTGGTGATACGCATTGTCAATGCCTCCAAATGAATGAGTTGAGCCACCTCGAGTCCTCCATCTATCGCCACGCGGCCCCCTCGACCGCGATTTTTGTCTATTCCGTGTCCAAGATTGTAAGTGCGTAGTAGCCTAATGTCAACCCCATGTCCAGGTTTATGCGTTGACGAAACCTAGACACCCGGCTATAATGGTTCCGTATGGTTGAATTAGACCGCCACCAGGGAAAGCACCCGATCCAGGTCGTGGCCCGCCGCTCGGGTCTCACGCCTGACGTGTTGCGAGCATGGGAGAAGCGCTATGGCGCGGTCGTACCCAAGCGCAGCAGCACTGGGCGTCGGCTGTATTCGGATGCTGACATCGATCGGTTGAGGCTGATTCGCGAGGTGATCGACGGCGGTCGCCGCATTGGGGATGTCGCGAAGCTCGCTGTCGCCGACCTGGAGGCGATGGTCGAGGAGGATCGCGCGCAGTCTTCGCCGGCGCTCACCCGAGTCACTGTAAACGGCAATGGCGACGACTTTGTGGGCGAGGCGATCGCGGCAGTGCGTGATTTTGATTCCGCCGGTCTGCGCGCGGTGCTGAACAAATCGTTGATTGCGCTATCGCCGCACCAGTTCATCGACGATGTCGCGACGCCGCTCATGCAGCACATCGGTGACCTCTGGGCCCGCGGGGAGCTGCGACCGGGGCACGAACATCTTGCCACAGATGTGATGCGCCAAGTGCTGGGCGACATGCTCGAAACTCTCCAGCCTGACGAGTCAACTCCTCAGATCATTATCGCGACACCATCAGGACAGCGTCATGAACTGGGGGCACTTCTCGCGGGCACAGCGGCCTGTTTGGAGGGGTGGCGCGTTACGTACCTTGGTCCGGATCTGCCTGGCGCCGACATCGGCGAAGCTGCCGTGAGCTTAGGCGCCGATGCGATCGCGCTGTCAATCACGGCTCCCGACGCCTCGGCCGTAGAGCAGATCGAGGTCCTGCGCCAGCGAGTAGGGCGCGACGTCCCGATCTTGATCGGGGGCCAGGGGGCGGACGTAGTGACCGAGGCCGTTCACCTGCGCGTGACCCGCTTGCGTGGCGTGGCGAGCCTTCGAGCCGTTCTCGGTTCGTTGCAGCCGGCCCGCTAGCGCAGCAAGCACCCGCTTACCTGAGGCGGGTGCGTCCCTCACTTTCCACGCCATGGACAGCGATGTGGTGTTTGCCGGCGGCGGTCTCGCAAGCAGCCTGGCGGCGTATCTGTTGAAGCAACGCTCGCCCGAACTCCGGGTCACGATGCTGGAGCGAGGCTCCACCCTCGGTGGCAATCACACGTGGTCCTTTCACTCCGGCGACCTCACCTCGGAACAACACGCGTGGATGAAACCTGTCGTGCGTCACGCCTGGCCACGTTATGAGGTTCGGTTTCCCAAGTTCACGAGAGTCCTCGAGACGGGATACCACAGCGTCGAGTCATCAGACCTGCATGCAACCGTCTCAGCGCTGCTCGGCGATGACATCGTCCTCGATACGGAAGCATCGGACGTGACCCCCACGTCGGTTGGCACACCGATGGGCGCTCGCTATCGGGCCCACGCCGTGTTCGATGGACGCGGCTATGTCCCAAGTCCGTCGCTGCGACTGGGCTACCAAAAGTTCCTCGGACAGGTCATTGAGTTCGCGCACCCGCTGTCGTTGGCGCACCCGATCCTGATGGACGCGACCGTCGCGCAAACGGACGGGTTTCGGTTTGTATATGTTCTTCCGTTCTCCGAGCGCACGGCGCTGGTTGAGGACACCTACTACAGTGACACGCCCACGGTCGACGCAGCCGTCGTTCGAGAGGCGATCGCGGGATATGTCGAGCGTGCTGGCTGGAGCGTTGAACGTGTGGTGCGGGAAGAGCAGGGCGTGCTACCCGTGGCCCTCTCGGGAGACATCGATCAGTTCTGGGACGAAGGACCCGAGGTGGCACGGATTGGCCTGCGGGCGGCGCTGTTTCACCCGACCACGGGATATTCGCTGCCGAACGCGGTGCAGACCGCCGATCGCCTGGCCGACGAGGGAATCGAGGCGACGCGGGATTGGTATGCGTTCCTCCGCACGCTGTCGGTCGACGCGTGGAAGCGCGGCGCCTTCTACCGTGCACTCAACCGGATGCTGTTCCTCGCTGGCGATCCGCACGAGCGGTATCGCGTGCTCGAGCGGTTCTACAAGCTGCCCGAAGGCCTGATTGCCCGCTTCTATGCGCAGCGACTCACCGTGCTAGACCGCGTTCGCATCGTGGTGGGGGCGCCGCCCGTTCCCGTTGGCGGCGCGCTCAGAGCTTTGATCAACACGGTCCCGGTCCGATGACGCAGAAGACCGCTGTCGTCATTGGGAGCGGGTTTGGGGGGCTCGCGTTGGCCGTGCGGCTGCAGGCGGCCGGGGTACAAACCATCATTGTTGAACGTCGTGATCGCCCCGGCGGGCGCGCGTATGTCTACGAGCAAGACGGCTTCACGTTCGATGCCGGGCCGACCGTGATTACCGCTCCCAACGCCCTCCAGGAGTTGTTCGCCGTGTCGGGTCAGACCATGGCGGACTGGGTTGAGTTGATGCCCGTGATGCCGTTCTACCGCTTGCTGTGGGAGGACGGTTTTCGGTTCGACTACAGCAACGACGTGGACTTGACCAATCGACAGATCGCCGCGGTGTCCCCTGACGACGTCGCGGGATACGCGCGGTTCGTCGAGTACGCGACTGACGTGTTTCGCGAAGGGTATGAACGCCTGGCGCATGTGCCGTTTCTCGACTGGTGGAGCATGATACGCGTGGCCCCCCAACTCCTACGACTCGAGAGCTACCGCAGTGTGTATTCGATGGTGTCGAGCTTCATCAAGGAGCCGCACCTTCGCGAGGCGTTCAGCTTTCACTCGCTTCTGGTGGGGGGAAATCCCTTCAAGACGTCAGCGATCTACACGCTGATCCACGTGCTCGAGCGTAAATGGGGCGTGTTCTTTCCCCGTGGTGGCACCGGTGCCCTCGTGCGTGCCCTGGTCGAACTCTTCCAATCCATCGGTGGCGAGATACGGCTCAACGCCGAGGTGGAGCGCATTCTCAGCAACGGAACGCGCGTTGCTGGGATCCGGCTTGCGGATGGATCCGAGCTGCGCGCCGACGCGGTCGCGAGCAACGCGGACGTCGTCCATACGTACGGAGCGTTGTTGGGCCATTCGGCGCTCGGGCGGTTTGAGGCGCGGCGGCTCCGCCGCCGGCGCTTCAGCATGTCGCTGTTCCTCATCTACTTTGGGACTCGTCGCAAGCATCCACAGCTAGCGCATCACACCGTTCTGTTCGGCCCGCGGTATCGCGGACTGTTGGACGATATCTTCGAACGCGGCGTGCTTGCAGACGACTTCTCGCTGTACCTGCATGCTCCCACGGTGACGGATCCATCCCTGGCGCCCGACGGATGCGAAGGCTTCTACGTCCTCGCACCCGTGCCGCATTTGGGAAAGGCAGCCATCGATTGGGAAGTAGAGGGACCGCGATATCGCGATCGGGTTTTGGCGTACCTCGAGGAACAGTGCCTTCCTGGGCTTCGCGACGACTTACTGACGAGCCGGATCTTCACGCCAATGGACTTCAAGACAGAGTTGAACGCCCATGTGGGCTCTGCGTTTTCGCTGGAGCCGGTGCTGACGCAGAGTGCCTATTTCCGAGTGCACAACCGCGATGACGAGTTGGAGAACCTGTACTTCGTGGGTGCTGGAACGCATCCTGGCGCTGGGGTGCCGGGGGTGGTCGGTTCGGCGAAAGCGACCGCGGGTTTGATGCTACGGGACCTGGGGGTCCAGCACCGCGTGGTGCCGTGAGCGATCCGGTTCTGGAAGCGAGCCGTGCCGTCATCGAACGCGGCTCACGCAGCTTTGCGGCGGCCTCGCAGCTACTGCCTCCGGGCCAGCGCGATGGCGCCCACCTGCTGTACACGTGGTGCCGCCATTGCGACGACCGGATCGACAGACAGCAGCTGGGCTTTGCCGTTCCAGCGTCGCCCGAGTCGCCGGAGGCGGTCCTCGACGTGTTGGTCGAGCAGACGAGCCGGGCCTTGCAGGGCAAAGCGGTGAGTGAACTTCCGTTCAAGGCGCTCCAGCGCGTCGCCGCCGAATATGCGCTCCCCAACGCGTACCCCTTGGCGCACCTCGAGGGCTTTGCGATGGACACCCGACGGACGCGATACGACGTCCCGGACGACACGATTCGGTACTCCTATCATGTCGCCGGCGTCGTCGGGCTCATGATGGCTTGGATCATGGGGGTCCGGGACGAGGATACGCTGGATCGGGCGGCCGACTTAGGGATCGCATTCCAGTTGACCAACATCGCGCGTGACGTCATCGATGATGCACGGGTCGGCCGGGTGTATCTCCCAGAAAACTGGCTGAGAGAAGAGGGCCTCGATCACACGTCGCTGGCGGATCCCAAGAACCGCTCTTCGGTGGCACGGGTGGTCGCCCGCGTTCTCGCCCTGGCCGAGCAATACTACGCGTCGGCGAACGTGGGGATCGCGAGGCTGCCCACCCGGGCCGCGTGGTCTATCGCCACGGCGCGATACGTGTATCGCGACATCGGAACCTTGATCCGTCTCCGCGGTGCCAGGGCGTGGGATGAGCGTGTCGTCGTGGAGCCGATTCGGAAGTTGGGTTGGGTGCTGGCGGCAGGTGCCGACGCATTGTTCAAATCGGTTTCATCCGGACCCGTCGTGACGCGTTCGGGTTTGTGGCCTCTTCCGCGGTACGTGCGCGATTAGCTCACTCTGTTCCACCAATCGTATCGCGTTGGGCCTTGAGCCGATCGAGTCTCGGCGCATAGAGGAACCCGAACGACACGGCCCCATCACGCACGCGTGTCGCATGATGCATCCGGTGTGCCTGCACGATGCGGCGCACGTAGGAGTTCTTCGCCTTGTAGGGCGTCTTGATGCGTCGATGCACGATGACGTCGTGGAAGATGAAGTACGATGCGCCGTAGGCCGTCATCCCCAGCCCGACCCAAAGCAAGGGAGCGAAGTGGTTGACGCCCACATAGATCAACACGATCGACGGAATCGCGAAGAAGATGCCGAAGACGTCGTTCTTCTCGAACCATCCTTCGTGGTGAACATGGTGCGATTCATGGAGATTCCACAGGGCGCCGTGCATGACGTACTTGTGCGTGACATACGCCACGAGCTCCATGCCGGCGAACGCAGAGAGGAAGAGAACGGCGTTGAGCACCCAATTCATGGACAATCCCCTCCCGAGTATAGGCTCACGACGCCGCGGGTCAAACCGTCTCGAGTCGTCGCGCACCACTGCGCGCGATGGTGAGTCCCGCGAACGCGGCAGCGGCGAGCAGGGTCAGGGGCAGCGTGAGCGCCGTAAGCACCTCGTCGCGCCAGAAGAGTCCGGTGTAGGCTTCCAGTGCCCACGCGTTGGGCGTGATCCAGCCGATCGTCTGCAAGAAGTCCGGCATGAGGAAGCGGGGTATCATGCTCCCCCCGAGTGCGGAGACAATGAGCATCGTGACGTTGGCAAACGTGAGGGCCTGCTGTCGAGTCCGGAACGCACTCGTGAGTCCGAGTGCCAACCCGGCCGCCGCTGCTGCCGACAGGATGCTCGTGAGGCTCCATCCCAGGAGCTGTGATGGTACATCCACCCCGTGCACCAGCCACGCGATGCCAAAGATGACCGCGATCTGAACAAAGCCAAGGAGGGACAGGTACAGGAACTTGCCGTCAACCAGCGGGCGGGTTCCGGCAGGTCCCGCGACGATGCGTTCGACGATGCCACTGTCACGTTCCTCGAAGAGTGACACGGCCCCGTACACGGACGATAGGAGCAGGAAGAGGAGGGCGACCGCTCCCGCGGAGTACGCGACCTCGTTTGCACCAGCAGCGGCACCCGTGACCGGCTCGACGTCAATCGGTGGCCCAATAGTGAACGCGTCCGACCCTGGCAGCGGTGCCGGTGCGATGTATCGCACCACAAAGGCCCGTTGCACGTTCGCCCGCAGGATTTGGGCAGCAACATCGCGTGCCGGGTCAGCGAGAATGACGAACGCCGGGCGTGCTCCCTCTGCCCGTCGAATGAGCAATCCGGCATCGGCTCGCCCACTCCGCACCAGCGAACGGGCAGCCGTTTCATCACCTTCGAGTATCGTCGTGACCCGGATTGCGTCGGTGGCCTGTAACTCGGTCACGAACCCTGCCACGTCGGCATCTGGTGACGGGCTGTGGACAACCACCCTGGGCTGGAAGCTGCCACCGCTCGATGCCGCGAAGATGGAGGCGAAGACCAGGAAGAACACCGCCGGTACCACGAACGTCATCGCGAGGGCACCGCGATCACGGACCAATCCAAGGAACATGACTCTGAACACGGCGATATTCATGGTGCCATGTTCTCGCCGGTGAGGCGCACAAAGACGCTACGCAGTGACGGTTCGCGAACACGAAGCTCCTCGACACCTATCCCCAGGGCTTTGAGTCGCTGACTCACGGCCGAGACGTCTGTGAGTCCGCCTGTGAGGAGGCCGCTCCATACCTTCCCACCGTTCACGCCACGGAGTCCGTTGTCTTCCAAATAGCGCCGGGCCTCCGCGGTCGGTGAGGCGCCCAAAATGACCACGAGTTCCTGCGCGTCACCAAAGGTTGTCTGGATCAGGGCGTTTGGCGCGTCGACGGCCAGCAACCGCCCGTGAGAGAGCACGCCAACGTTGTCCGCCAATTCCTGCGCCTGATCGAGATCGTGTGTTGTGAGGAGGATAGCGATGCCGGCGCGTCGGAGCACACGCAGCACGTCGTGCACTGCCTCACGAGCTGCCACGTCGAGACCAACTGTCGGTTCATCCAACAGCAGGAGTGTAGGTTCGTGGAGCGTTCCCGCGGCAATGTTCAACCGGCGCTGCATCCCTCCCGAAAGGTGGGCGGTCCGATCGTCAGCGCGGGTCGTGAGGTCGACTCGCTGAAGCGCACGGTCGACCGCACTCGGTATTTGGTCTCGAGCCATCCCTGCCAGTCGAGCGAACACGGCGAGATTCTCGCGCGCGGTGAGATGCGAATAAAGCGCGATCGCCTGGGGCACGAGTCCCAGGTGACGCCGCATGCGACTCGCACGGCCCGCCGGTTGTCCCAAGAGCGTGATGTGGCCTTCGTGCAGTGGCACGCGGCCCGTGATCGATCGCACGAGTGTCGTCTTGCCGGCACCGTTGGGCCCAATGAGCGCGAAGATCTCGCCGGCGCCCACCGAGAAACTCACGGCGTTCAATGCTACGTTGGTTCCCCAACGTCTCGAGGCGGCGTTCACTTCGAGCACGGCGCTCTGGCTCGACGGCTGCTCCGAAGGATTCGTCACACCAATCGAACTCCAGGGGGTGTCAGCGCTGCAGTGAGCGCGCGAGGTCGGCCAGTGGGTCGCTCGGGACCGCGAGCGTCTCGAGTTCCGAGACAGAGGCGTCGATGAAGCTGTTTGCGAGGTGACGCGCGGAATCGAGCCCCATCGTCGAGACGATCGTGGCTTTCTCGATGTCTTGCCGGACGTCCTTGCCCGTAGCGTTCTTCGTCGACGTCGCATCGAGAATGTCGTCGAGGAGTTGAAAGGCGAGACCGAGGTTCCGTGCAAATCGTCGGATGGCGTCGACCGACGTTTCTGGAACGCCCGCAATCCGTGCACCGATCTCGGCGCCAGCCACGAAGAGCGTGGCCGTCTTGAGGATGTTGGTCTGTTCCAGGTCCCGCATGGTGGTGATCCGAAGGTCAGTGTCGAGATCGCGCGCCTGGCCGGCGATGAGACCGACGCTTCCGATCGCCTGGGTCAGGACGTCGACCAGTTGAAGCCTGAGCTCGGGTGTGAGACTCGGTGCGCGGCACATTACGGCGAACGATTGATTGAGGAGGGCCATCGCTGCGAGCTGGGCGGTATCCTGCCCAAATGCGACGTGGTTGGCCGGCTGACCGCGTCGCACCGTGGCGTTGTCCATCGAAGGGAGGTCGTCGAGAATCAACGACGCCGTGTGGACCATTTCGATCGCGCAGGCGGGATCGAGCGCGAGCTGACCACGGCCCCCGAAGTGTGATGTTGCCAGCATCGTGACCAGTGGGCGAACGCGTTTGCCGGGTCCGAGGAGGCTGTAACGCATCGCGCGATGCAGTTGCTCCGGTGGTTCGGTGTCAGCTGGAATCAGCGATGCCAACCGCGCATCGACCTGATGCCGGATCTCTTGGGTCAGATTGTCCAGTGTGGCACCGGTCATGGGAAGCTCATTGCTTGGCAGAGGTTGTAGGTATCATCGGGCAGACCTTGGCGCAAACACCTGGTCTAGCAGGCCCGTTCGAAATTCCGAGGAGCGTGCAAAGTAGGAGCCGAGGACTGCCACGCGGTGCGCGCGGCCCACCTGTACGTCGTGCAACGCTCGAGATCCATCTGGTCGCACGTAGCTGGTCGTGACGGAGTCCCCAAGGACCTGATACTCCATCCGATCGCCATCGTGGACGCCGCCGTCCCGCAAGAAGGCGAACCGGAATCGCGCCTCACGCGCCAGCCGCTCAACATCATCCGCAGCGAGCAATCCCTCGTCCCCAAGTCGGCGTAGCACGCTCTCGGTCTGGCTGAGGAATCGTGTGGCCGTCATGCTCACCAAGAACGTCATCGATACTATCGTCTCACGGGCGTTCAGGTACCGATGGGCGATGGCACTGTCCAATGCTGCGGACCGTTGTGCTGCGCGCACCAGCGCGCGCACGTCCGCAGCCGTGCGGTCATCTACGCGCAGCTCGAGGCGCACGGCGTCTATCTGAAATATGGTCGCTTCCAGCACGTAGTCGAACACGGCGCAGCATGCAGGCGTGAGCATGGGCGCACTGGTCGCTGGCCCCGTTCCGCAAGCGGTAGTCGCTGCGACGAGTAGCGTGCGATACCTCATATTGCCGGGCGCGACGCGCTCCCATACCCCGTGAGTTCCACGTACCCCTCGCCGACGAGCACCCCGTCGAACGTGACATCGATGGCACCCTCCCAGTAGAACAGGTTCCTGACGCGGGTGGCGATGTTTTCAGATTGCGGGACGATCGCTCGAAGCTCCAGCGATTCTCGTCCGCCGAGGGTGAGTGTCCAGCGCGTTGGATAGGTGGCGTCGGTGTCCGGACTCGTCCACGTCTCGTCCGCCGTGACCGTCCACGCGGCGCCGGCTAGGTGTTCCACCGTGCCGTCGGCATACCGTATGGATCCAAACGCGGTATCGCGGGATCCATTGCGATGCCGCAACTGGTACAGCATCACGTCGCGGCCGTCGCTGAGTCGGAGGCTGAACCAATCCCAACCGGTCTGCGTCGAATCCAGTTGGTTCGAGCCAAATTCCTTATCCATCCAACTCGAGCCGCGGACCGCTACATCCTCACCGTTGATGCTGAGCGATCCCGTCGTTTCGAGTCGCGGCATCGAGTAGTACATGCTCGCAGCGCTTGCACCACTCCCTTTGCGCGAGTATCCGTTCCGCCCCTGGAGCAGGATCGGGGTCGTGGCCTGCGTGTGGAGATCGAGGGCGATCCCGCGCCGCGCGTCCGACGCGCGCACGTCGAAGCCATTGCCGTTCCACTTGAGTGTCCAGCGTGCGTCGGTTCCTGGCGGGCCGACGCTCCACGCGATCACACTGTCGCCCGCCGAGCCGTACCCACCCAGGAATGGAGTGGCGCGGTACAGAAGATCACTGAAGACATGGGTACCGTCTGCGAGGTCCGTGATCGCGAGGTGTCCCATGATGACGTTGGGAGTGACCCAAGCGGAACGCACAGTGCGTGCGGTGTCGGCCCGCACCCCCACTCGGAAGAAAGTGAATTGATAGCCGAACGATCGAGAAGGATCACTGATCGAGTGTAAACGTCCGGTGACGTACCACCACTCGGTTTTGAAACCCTCATGCGACCAATGGTCGCGCGGAAACTGCCAATGATAGTCTGGATCGGCCACGCGCCATGGGGGGTCGGTTGGGACGACCGCAAGGAGCACGGCCGCCGTGAGTAGGCGAAGCGTCATGCTACGCCTCCTCTTCGCGCAACGCGCTGCCCGAGGCGCGGCTGGCGATGAGCGCGGGGTAAAGTGACGCGAGCACGGCGGCGCCCAGAATCGCCGCCCATTGCCAGGCGACCGCTCGATACGGCCACGATAGTTGGATCGTCCAGCCAAAGAACGCGCGGTTGATGATGAAGACCAAGATCGCCGCCAGTGCAATGCCGCCGACCGTACCGAGCACCGTTGCAAGCCCTGCCATACCCAACCCCTTCTGCATAAAGAGGCTGAACACCTGTAATCGCTGTGCCCCGAGTGCGCGATACAATGCGAGTTCGCCAAGGCGCTCGCGCGCAATGACCAGTAGCGTTAGCGTGATGCCGGCTGCGGCAATCAAGAGGCTCAGTGACTGGAGGATCTTGGTGACGGCAAAGGTCTGATCGAAGATGGCGAGCGCATCGCGGCGGAGTCGCTGCTGGCTGCGGTACACGAGGGGACGGTCGCTCAGATTCGTGCTGAGCCACTGGATCGTCGTTTCGGGGTCCGCGTTTCGTGCCAGGTACAACCCGACATTCGCGACCGGCAGGTCACCAAAGAGAGCCTGCATGGTGGGCGGGCTGATCGCCACCATCCCGTGCTCGCTGGAGTAGTCGTAGTACACGCCGGCGATCGGAAGAACGGTCTCCCGCCCACCGGCAGTGGCGATGGCAATCGAGTCTCCGACCCAGCGGTCGCGCTTGCGGGCCAGAGGCTCGGTGATGAGCGCGGCGCCATCGCGCACGTCGTCAAAGGTCGTAGAGGTGCTCGCGTACAAAGGAAAGCGCGACGCCGGTAACTCCTCTGAGAAGTCGACGGCCACGATGGTGGTTTGCCGTCCCTCGACACTCGAGCGGATCGCGCGAAGGCGGTCGATGGCCACGATGTCCGGTGCGGCGTGGAGCGCTGCGAGCATCGCGTCGTCGATCGGCGGATCGCTGGCGGAGCGGGCCCACGCGGGCGTTGCGATGTACACGTCGGCCTGTACGGCCGTGGCCAGCCACACGTCCAGGGTTCGGCGAAAGCTCCCGATCATTACGGTCACGCCCACCAGGAGCGCGACCGCGATCGCCAGCGCGGCCACAGCGATTGACGTTACCTGCAACTTGGTACCGAGACTTCGTGCGCTGTACTGAATACTGAAGTCGCGCGCGCGCGCCGCTCCGGTCACGCGCTGAATGACGAACGGGGTCATGAGCGGGAGGGCGGCCAAGAGCCCGAATGCCAACACGAACCCGGCGGGCTGCCAGTCGGCTCCTGCGGTGGTGTACCAACCGCCGATGAGCACGAGGATGGCGAGGCCCAACACGGCGAGCCGTGCGCTGTGCGACCGCAGCTGCTCGTGCACCACTACTGCCGAGAGGAGTTCGCGCGGTCCGTGCCGCGCGAGTTCTGCGGCCGGCCCCAGTGCACCGGCGAGAGCTGCCGCGAGCCCGGTCGCTCCCGCAACCAAGTAGATCCACGCGGGTTGATCCACCCGCTCGATCGCGTTCAGGAGATACAGATTGGAGAGCGTTGCGCTCACCGTGCTTACGTTGGCTTTGGCCAGGAGAGTCCCGAGCACGGCACCGATCGCCACACCCGCTCCGCTCAAGACGGCGACCTCGCTCAGAATGAGTAGCAGCACCTGGCGCCGTGTGGCCCCCAGGGCGCGGAGGACCCCGAACTCCTTTCGCCGGCGCGCTAAAGAAGCGCGAACGGCGGCGTAGATGAGGAAGGCGCCGACGATGATGCTCACGAGGCTCAGGGCGATCAAGTTCAGACGGAAGGCACGCAGTAATTCGGCGACGTCGTTGGCGCGTCCGCTCGGCGTTTCGACCGATACCCCACCGGCGAGGCGCGACGCAAGTGCGGCTTGCGTCGAGGCGACGGCACTGGTCGAATCGACGACGACATCGATTTGAGTGATCGCTCCTGGTTGACCGAAGCGCCGTTGCATCTCCCCGATATCCATGATCGCGGTGAAGCGGGACGGCAATGGTGCCGCGGCGTCATCGAGCAGCACCTGGATCGTGACGTATTCGACGCCGCGGCCCGAGGCGAGCGCAATCGAGTCTCCGAGTGCCCAGTCCTGGCGGTCGGCGAGTTGTTTGGTCACGCCGATGCCCTGCCACCCGCGGGCGTCATCGACGTCGGCAACCACGGTTAGCGGGAGCGGGCGGAAGAGATCCAGGCCAAACACATCCAGCTGCACCTCGGCCGACGGCAAGACTGCCACCGAGCGGCGCAGAATGGGAAAGGCATCGGCCACTCCGGGACTCCCCAGCACGGTGGGCAGGGTCGTCTCGTCGAGCGTTGGGCCTTTAGGCAGCACCGCGAGGTCGGTTTGGCCCGAGACCGCTTCGGTGCTCCCTGTGAAGGCCGCCAGCGCGCTCTGGTTCACGAGCAGGATTGCGACCAGGGCGGCGACGCCCAGGGCGGCCCCAGCGGTCGCCAGGATGTAGAGTGAGGCGTGGTGCCGGAGCATCGACGGCGCGGCGAGCCGAAGGTACCGGATCATCACTCGACCAATCGCCCACTGTGGAGCTCGAACACGCGGTCGGCCAGCGCGGCGACCTCTGCACTGTGCGTCACGATCAACAGCGACGCCCCATGCTCCGCACGGAGTGAGAGCATCAGGTCCATTACGCTCTTGGCCGTGTCGTCGTCGAGGTTGCCGGTGGGTTCGTCGGCAAGCAGGAGCTTTGGCCTCGCAAACAGGGCGCGGCAGATGGCGACCCGCTGCATCTCCCCGCCACTCAGCGTGTCGACGGCGGCCTCGGCTCGCTCTTCGAGGCCGACGCGTACCAACAGCTCGCGAGTCCGGGCCGTGGCGCGTGCGCGATCAGCCCCGTCGATCAGGCCCGGCAAAACGACGTTCTCGAAAACGGTGAGGTGCGGCAGCAAGTGGAAGAACTGGAACACGATGCCCACGAAGGCCCGACGGGCTCGCGCCCGCTCGGCGTCTGTGAGCTCGTTGACCGGTCGTCCCTCCCAGCGGAGGGTGCCGCTGGTCGGGACGTCAATCCCGGCAGCCAGATTGAGCAGCGTCGACTTCCCGCTCCCGCTCCGACCTACGATGGCCGCGACCGCCCCTGGCTCGAGCGTGAGCGACACAGAATCCAGCGCGACCGTGGGCAAACCACCCGCAGTCGGGAAGGCCTTGGAAACGGCCGAAAACTCGAGGATGGGAAACGCCTTATTGCTGTCCATGATATATCCAATTATAATTGGACAACAACTGGACAGAAAGAGGGGCGCGGTATGGTGTCATCAGCTCGGCTCCGAGTCATCAATACCGCGCCGTCCAATCCGGACGGCGAGTATGTGCTGTACTACATGACGGCTTTTCGCCGCCATCGCTACAACTTCGCCCTCGATCGGGCAGTAGAGCTGGCGGAGGACTTCCGCAAGCCGCTCGTCATTCTCGAGCCAATCCAACTCAACTACCGCTGGGCCTGTGTCCGCCACCACCGGTTCGTCCTGGAAGGCATGCGGGACCGCGCCCGTGCGCTGCAAGCAATGCCGGTGGACTACTACCCGTTCGTGGAGCGCGAACGCGGCGGGATGTTGGGGCTCTTGGAAGCGGTCGCCGCGCAGGCCGTCTGCCTGGTGACCGACGACTATCCCACGTTCCACGGTCCGCGCATTCTCGAGCAGTGTGCCACCCTCCCAGTGCGCGTCGAGGGTGTCGATCACAACGGCCTCTTGCCCCTGCGAACAGCGCCAAAGGGGTTCCCGAGCGCTTACGCCTTTCGTCGATTCGTGCACGCGACGATCGCCGAGGCTGGCCTGGATCGGCCGTCGGTCGACCCGCTGGGTGGGGTGCGGTTACCGGAGGGCGATGTGGCCGGCGCCATTCGCGAGCGGTGGCCGCCGGTCTCACCCGCGGAGTTCGACGATGTCTCCGGTTTAGTGCGGGCGCTCCCGTTGGATGCGACGATTGGCGCCGGGTGGGTGACCGGCGGCAGTACGGAAGCACGTGAACATCTGGATGATTTCATCAACCACAGGCTTGCGGCGTACGATGAGCGACGCAATGCCCCGGATGACGACTGGAGCTCGCGGCTCTCGCCCTATCTCCACTTCGGGCACATTTCGGCACATGAGGTGCTCGATCAGCTGCTCGCTGGGACCGACTGGACACCTGCCAGCATCGACACGTCTGCACGCGGCGGTCGTCCTGGGTGGGGTCTCGATGCCTCCAGGACCGCCTTCATCGATCAGATCGTCACCTGGCGGGAGTTGGGCTTCAACACCTGCCTCCACCTCCCGCAGTACGATGAGTACGCGAGCCTGCCGGATTGGGCGCGTGCGACGTTGACAGACCACGCAAGCGACCCCCGCCAGTGGACGTACGAACTCGAGGAGCTGGAGTCTGCGTCTACGCATGATGCGTTGTGGAATGCCGCCCAGCAGCAACTCGTCGTCGAAGGCCGCATCCACAACTATCTGCGCATGCTGTGGGGCAAGAAGATCCTGGAGTGGTCGCCGTCTCCGGAAGAGGCTGCGGACGTCATGATCGAGTTGAACAACGCCTACGCTTTGGACGGTCGCGATCCCAACTCCTATTCCGGGATCTTCTGGACTCTCGGTCGATACGACCGCCCGTGGGGGCCTGAACGCCCGATCTTTGGAAAGGTCCGTTACATGTCGTCCGACAATACGCGACGCAAGACGAGCGTGACCGCGTATCTCGAACGATATGGTCCTGGCGGGAACCTCTAGCCCCCCAGTTTCCGACGACCTACCGTCACGCCCTTGCTCGGCGGCTTCCGTGACGCATCTTCCGCAGCGTCCCTCTCCAGGAGTAGCAGGTCATGCGTTTCGGCAATGGGCTGGCAACGGCGGGCGCCGTTTTGTGCATCACCTCGACGTCGTTCGCACAAGGTGGGACGACGGTGTTCCGCAATGCGAGCGTGGTCGATCCGACCAGCGGGCTGACCGCGGGCCGCACCGTCATCGTCGAAGGTGGAACCATTGCGTACCTCGGTGCGGCGGAACGTGTGCCGGCCGGTGCGGCGATCATCGATCTCAATGGGCGCTATCTCGTTCCCGGCATGATCGACGCTCACGTCCATATTGGGGACTTCGCCGCAGCGCGACGCGCGCTCCTATCTGGAGTCACGACTGCGCGCAGCATGGGCGTGTCGCATTTTGTCGATGTGGGACTCCGCGACCTCGCGCGGGATGGTGCCATCGAGGCGCCTGAGATCCTTGCCGCAGGCTACCATGTGCGCCCGCAGCCCGCCGACCAACTGTTCATGAACGCGCCCGAGATGGTTGATCTGCGTGACAATGTGCGAGGCGAAGAGGCCATGCGGCGCATGGCGCGGCTCATGATCTCGCGGGGCGTGGACTTCATCAAGACGAATGCGACGGAACGTGCCGGCCTTCCGGAAACCGATCCACGCACGCCGTACTACACCACCGAAGAGCTGGTCGCGCTGGTCGACGAAGCGTCGAAGGGCGGTGTCCCGGTTGCGGCGCACGCCCACGGAGATGCAGGTGGACGCGCGGCCGTGGTGGCGGGCGTACGGAGCATCGAACACGGGACATACCTGAGTGGGACTACACTCGACCTGATGGCGGATCGGGGAACGTTCTTGGTCCCGACCATCGCCGTCGTAGCCGACCTCACCATGCCCGGTGGCGATTACGACAACGCGGTCTTGAACGTTCGTGGACGCCACATGTTGCCCCGCGTGCGCGAGATGGCGTCGCGTGCGCATGCGAGAGGGGTGAAGATCGCCTCGGCGACAGACACCGGGTATGGTTCCGAAAGCGTCCTGCGCTTGAGTCATGAGCTGATCGAACTCGTGAGCGTTGGACTGTCACCGCTCGAAGCTGTCCGGTCGACCACGGTGGTCGCCGCGGAACTCCTCGGGATCGAGGACCGTGTGGGGCGGGTGGCGGTTGGGTTCGAGGCCGACCTGTTGGTCCTCGAACGAAACCCGCTCGATGACATTGGCGCGTATCAAGACGTGCTGCTCGTGATGAACAACGGGACCATCGTTGTCGATCGAACCGAGTTCTAGGGGCTAGGCATCACCCTTGGTGGAGCTTTCCCGACCGGGTATCGTTACAGGCTGCGGGAGGCATGGTTGGGATGAAGGTCCTGAAGAACGCTGATTTGTACACCCCCAAGCACGTCGGGATATCTGACGTGCTTGTTGCTGGTACCCACATAGTTCGGATCGGACCCAGCCTTCCCTCGTTGCCCTCGGCCCTCGAGGCCGAGGTAACCGATCTCGACGGTGCGCGCATCATTCCCGGACTGGTTGACTGCCACGTGCACGTGACGGGAGGGGGTGGAGAGGCGGGTGCACGCAGCCGCGTGCCTCCACTACCCATCTCGGAATTCACGCGCCACGGTGTCACCACCGTAGTTGGCCTCCTCGGCACGGATGACGTCACACGGACAACGGCATCACTCCTCGCCGCGGTACGCGGTCTGAATGAGGAGGGCATCACCGCATTCGGCCTGACTGGCGGGTATCACCTTCCTCCCGTGACGCTCACCGGATCGGTGCGTACCGACATCGTGCATCTCGATTCGGTTATTGGCGTTGGCGAAATTGCAGTAAGTGATCACCGTTCCAGTCACCCAAGCGTCGAGGAGCTACTGCGTTTGGCGTCGGACGCACATGTCGCCGGGATGATGACGGGCAAGGCCGGGATTCTCCATCTACATGTGGGTGACGGTCCGCGTGGGGTATCGCTGATTGACGAGGCACTCGCCCGTTCCGAGTTGCCACCCCGCGTTTTTCATCCTACGCACGTGAACCGGCGGCAGGCGCTGTTCGATGAAGCGATGGATCTTGCGGAGAAGGGAGTCACGATCGACCTCACCGCTATCCGCGTCGCGTCCGGCGAGGACGCTTGGTCCGCGGCTGACGCGCTGCGACGGTATTGGGATCGCGGTGCGCCCGATGATCGTGTCACCGTGAGTTCCGACGCGGGCGGGTGCATCCCCTCGTTCGATGCTGACGGTCGTATAACCGAGTTCGAGATAGGACAGACGGGGAGCTTGATGACGACGGTGGCCGACCTCGTTGACACGGGCGTGTCACTCGAGCAAGCGGTGCAGCCGTTCACGAGCAATCCGGCGCAGTTGTTGCGCTTGGCGAGGAAGGGTCGCCTTGTGGAAGGCGCTGACGCCGATCTCGTCGTGCTTGACTCGACCACGGGGGCAAAGGACGTTATGGCTGGTGGAACCTGGCATGTGCGCGATGGCGCTGCCGTCGTGCGAGGAGCGTTTGAATGAAGCCAGTACCGACGCCGGGTCGCACGCGCGATGGCGTGCGCCAAGGGCTCATCGTTCCCATTGGTGGTGCGGAAGCGAAGATGCGCCATCGTAGAATCCTGTCCAAGTTCGTACGAGCATGTGGCAGCAAGGACGGGAGGATCGCCGTCATCCCAACGGCGTCAGAAGCCGATGATACCGGTACGCGATACGAGACCGTGTTCAAGGAAATCGGCGTAGCTGGGGTTCGTGTATTCCCCTTTGCCACACGCGACGAATGTGATGACGAGGCAGAGGTCGAAGCCCTCAAGCGTGCCGATGGGGTGTTTATGACCGGAGGCAATCAGCTTCGGCTCTCAACGACGTTGGGGGGCACTCGAGCCGCATATGCGTTGCGAGAGATGAGTGCGAACGGTGTGCACATCGCCGGTACGTCGGCCGGGGCCGGCTTTCTCTCGGAACACATGATCGCCTTTGGCGCTGAGGGCGCATCACCGCGGGCGGATATGGTTACGTTGGCCCCCGGGCTCGGGCTCACCAATACGGTCATTGTCGATCATCACTTCCGCGAACGTGACCGCCTCGGTCGACTGCTCACGGCAATAGGCTACAATCCTTTTGTGGTGGGGCTTGGCCTCGACGAGGACACGGCGGCGTTCATCGATCCCGACGGGATCGTAAAAGTGGTAGGCAGTGGCTCGGTGACCGTTGTCGATCCTTCCGAGGTCGAGTTCACCTCCATGGATTCGGCCAAACAACACGATCCCATCTGCCTTGTCGGCATCCGCGTCCATTACCTGATCGAAGGCTGGGCGTATAACCTCGGCACTCGCGAGGCCACGCCGGCCAGCGCGCTGTCCGCGACGTAAACCTCGTGAGAGTGCTCGAACGGGCCGTCTATCTCGGCCCGAGTTTGTACGCTCACTTCCCGGTCATTCGACTCACGATCGACCTGGGTGAGCTCGAGCAGTGGCCTTCCATGCGCCTCGGCTCGGACTTCATCAACAGTCTGCTGACCGCGCTTCCCGGTCTTCGGGAGCACGGGTGTTCATACGGCGAGCCCGGTGGCTTTGTCCGTCGCCTCCATGAACAAGAGGGCACATGGCTCGGCCACGTCCTCGAGCATGTGGCTATCGAAATTCAGAATGCGGCTGGCGAAGAGGTCACCTTCGGGAAGACCCGCAGTGCCGGACCCGACGGCGTGTATCACGTGGTGTTCGAGTATGTCGACCAAAGAGTCGGCATGGAGGCGGGGCGTCTGGCGGTGAAACTCCTCCAGTCACTGCTCCCCGGGAAGCTTCAGACGCCCAGCGAGCTGCCCAAGGATTTTGTGTGGGAGGAGGCGCGCGATACGTTCATCAAGTTCACGCAGCGTAACGCCTTCGGTCCGAGCACCGCGGCATTGGTGCGCGCGGCGGAAGCGCGCGACATCCCATGGCTCCGCCTCAATGAATACAGCCTGGTGCAATTCGGGCACGGGAAGTACCAGCAACGCATCCAAGCCACCGTCACCAGTCGGACGCCACATATCGCCGTCGAAGTTGCCTCGGACAAAGAAGAAACCAATCGGATCCTAGGCGACCTCGGGCTGCCGGTCCCGAAGCAGCATTTGGTGTACTCGGGTGAGCGCGCCGTGGAGGCGGCAGAGCGTGTTGGGTATCCGGTGGTTGTCAAGCCGTTCAACGCGAATCACGGACGGGGCGTATCCCTGAATCTGCAAGACGCCGAGCACGTGCGCATGGCATTCGAGCAGGCCCGTGAGTTCAGTCGTGGGATCATCATCGAGACCTTCGTCTCGGGCTTCGATCATCGCATTCTGGTCGTGAATGGCGAGGTTGTTGCGGTGTCGAAGCGCGTGCCGGGGCATGTGGTCGGCGATGGAAAGCATAATATCGAGGAGTTGGTTGAAGAGGTAAACCGTGACCCACGTCGCGGCATCGGCCATGAGAAGATCCTCACGCGCATCGAGTTCGACTACCAAGCCAATCGGTTGCTGACGCTACTCGGCTATACAAAGGGCACCGTTCCAAGGGACGGTGAGGTCGTCTACCTGCGGTCGACCGGAAACCTTTCGACGGGCGGAACGGCCGTTGACGAGACGGACCTGATCCATCCGGACAACCGCAGCATGGCGGAACGGGCCGCGCGAGCCGTCGGGTTGGACATTGCCGGCGTGGATTTCTTGACCGAAGACATTACGCGCTCGTTCAAGGAGGCGGGCGGGGCCATCTGCGAGGTGAATGCGGCACCGGGGTTTCGGATGCACACCAATCCGAGCGAGGGGCAATCGCGGGATGTGGCCGGGAAGGTGATGGACATGCTGTTTACCCCAGGGTCGTCCGCGCGCATTCCCATCCTCGTCGTGACGGGCACCAACGGAAAGACAACCACGGTGCGGATGTTGGCACACATCTACAAGCTGGCCGGTCACATGGTTGGCCTGTCGACCACGGATGGCGTTTACATTGATGGGCAGCGCACGGTCGAAGGCGACATGACCGGGCCGATCGCGGCGCGCATCGTGCTTCGCGATCCATCGGTCGACGTCGCTGTCCTGGAGGCAGCACGCGGTGGGATGCTGCGGGCCGGACTCGGGTTTCGGCGCTGTAATGTTGGCGCCTGCCTAAACGTGCAAGCGGACCACCTTGGTCTGCGCGGCATCGACACGCTTGACCAACTTTCCGAGGTCAAGCGGGTGGTCATCGAGGTAGCGAAAGACACGGCCGTACTCAACGCCGACGATCCACTTTGCCTCAAGATGGCCGACTACACCGAGGCCGATCACGTGTGTTACGTCACGATGAATCCCGGCCATCAGCTCGTGCGGGAGCACATTCGTGCGGGTGGCCGAGCCGTGGCGCTGGAGGAGGGCATGAACGGCCACATGATCACGATCTACGACCACGGGTCGCACATTCCGCTGTTGTGGACGCACCTCATTCCGGCGACGCTAGAAGGCAAGGCGATTCATAACGTACAGAACGCCATGTTCGCAGCGGCGATGGCGTTTAGCGAAGGCGTGAAGTTGGAAGATATCCGTCATGGACTGCGTACGTTCGATTCGACGTTCTTCCAGGCTCCCGGTCGCCTCAACATCTACAGTGAACATCCGTTCACGGTGCTGTTGGATTACGCGCATAACGCGCACGCGATGCACCAGATGTGCAATCTGGTCCAGCGGATGGACGTGCCGGGCCGTCGTATCGGAGTGATCTCTGCACCGGGTGACAGGCGCGATGAGGACATTCGAGAGATGGCTCGATTAGCAGCAGGTGTCTTCGATCTTCACATCTGTCGCCGCGATGACTCATTGCGCGGTCGGGAATCGGATGAAGTGCCGATGCTCCTCCGACAGACGCTTCGCGACGAGGGCGTCGATGCCGACGCCATTCGCGTCATCCCGGACGAGTCAGCCGCAGTGGATGCCGGGCTCCGCATGGCTGAAGCTGGTGACTTGCTTGTGTTGTTCGCTGACGCGCTTGCACGCACGTGGAAGCAGATCGTGAGCTTCGACAGTGGCACCGCCCCCGTCGAGACGCCCTCGGCAACGACCGCACCCATTGCATTGCCGGATCTGCCCGATCTTGCCATCGACCTCGGTGATCTGGTCCGCGACGAGCGAGGCGTGCGCCTCGCGCGTGACATTGACGATTGATGCGCCGTGCCCGGCCCGACCCTTCGCGATTCCCGACGCCTCCCCGGTCCTAATCTGATCACCGAACGCCCTGGTGCGGTGATCGACATCGCGACGGGCGAGTCAGACCTTCAAGAAGTCGTATCGGCGTGGCAGTTGCATGCCAGAATGATTCTCGACGCAGTTGGGTGGCGCGACGAAGTGGCTGTCGCGCGTGAATACCACGACGGCGCCAGTCTTGTGGTGACCGCGCCAATCGACGTGCTCTATGCGGCAACAGAGGTGAACGAGTGGGCGTGGGAAGCCACAACTGCGCAGCACGCGGCTAGAGCAGGACTCGAGCTCGATGCCGCCGCTACTCGATTGCGGCGAGCGATCGCCGACGAGCGCAACCCCGCGCTCCTTGCGATCAGGGACGCCGCGGCGGCGCATGACGTCGCGTTCCTCTGGGATGATGACATCGTCACCGTCGGCATGGGTGCAGGATCACACTCGTGGGAAGCGCATGCCGTACCCGATCCCCGTTCGGTGGATTGGTCCGCGGTGCACGACGTCCCGGTGGCGCTCGTCACTGGGAGTAATGGGAAGACGACCACCGTGCGGCTCATCGCGGCGATGGCCCGCGCCTCAGGACAGGTGGTTGGGATGTCATGCACCGATGGCCTGTACGTCGATGGCGAGCTTCTCGACGCGGGCGATTGGTCGGGTCCAGGAGGCGGGCGCGCGATCCTCCGCGACCCACGCGTTCAAATAGGGGTCCTCGAGACAGCTCGTGGCGGAATTCTGCGGCGCGGCCTTGGAGTCGACCGAGCAAACGCCGCCATCGTCACCAACGTTGCGGCCGACCACTTGGGCGAGTGGGGTATCGAGGACGTGGGCGCTATCGCCGACGCCAAGCTGGTGGTGCGTCGCGCGCTCGGTCCCGACGGCATGCTGGTCATCAATGCCGACGATCCAACGCTGGTCAATCACACCTTGGCGTTAGACACCCCTGTTACGTGGATGTCCCTGCGCGCCGATCACGAGTTGCTGGTGCGGGCGCACGCCGGCGGGCAAACGGTCTACACGGTCATCGACGACGCCTTTGTCCGGCGCACCAAAGCAGGTGATATCCGTATCCTTCCGGTCGCCGAAGCTCCGATCACGATTCGGGGTGCGGCGCAACACAACGTGTACAACGCGTTGAGTGCCATCGCACTCGGCAGTGCTCTCGGATTGTCGGATGACACGATGGCCGTGGGACTGCAATCGTTCGGCGGCTCGGCTCGTGAAAACCCGGGACGCGGCAATTTCTTTTCGTTCAACGGCGTGCAGGTCCTCGTCGATTTCGCGCACAATCCGCACGGCATGGATGCACTGGCAGGAATGGTCGCGAAGATCCCGGCAGGCCGCCGACTCGTGTTGATCGGTCAGGCCGGCGACCGGGATGACGAGTCGATCCGTGGTCTCGCGCGTGCGTTGTGGCAGGTGCACCCAGACCGGGTCGTGATCAAAGAGATGCGGAAGTACCTGCGCGGAAGAGAGGAGGGGGTTATACCCAAAATGATCGAGGACGAGCTCTTGTCATGTGGTGCATCACCCGACCGCATCGAACACGCGGATACCGAATGGCAGGGTGTGCGGCGCGCGCTCACATGGGCAAAGCCCGGTGACTTTCTCTTCCTACCGCTTCATGCCGACCGAGATCACGTGCTCGATCTGATGCAAAGATTGAGTGATTCGGATTGGGCTCCCGGAGAACCGTTACCCGCCCTGGACTAGCGCGGATCAGGCCGCTTGCGCTCCACAACGCGGTCTAGCGGCTGGCGACGTTGCGCCATCCGAAAAGCCTCCCGCGTGGCCAGATCGTACCGATCTCCTGGGGCCAAGAAGTAGAACTGCCCTCCCGAGTCGATCTGGCGGTTGGCATCGTAGATCGCGACGTAACCCTGCCCAATGACCGAGAACTCATCGCCACGCACGACGATGGCCGTGTTCTCATCGATCCCTATCCCTAGCAGTTCCGGGCGGGCTTCGATGATCTCGAGCAGGTCGAACTGGCGGTTGCGCCGCAGAAGGTGTTGGTCGATGGCGGTGTTCTTGAGGAAGGACATTCCCTCTTCGTGGTCGCCCATCATGATCGTGTTCGTTCGGGTATCGCCACGGGCGAGGTACGAACCCTGAATGGTTGCCCCGGCCGACGAACCGCCGATCACACCACCGCGTTCGAGCAGCGCCCAGAGCGCTTCATGGACTTTTGTATCCAGGTAGGAATCGGCGAGGCGCCATTGTCGACCCCCGCCGAACCATACACCGCGCGCGCGTTCCAACGGCGCGACAAAGGCGTCCGTGTTTGCGACTGTCGGGTCGGTGGTGTGCAGGACGCTGATATCGGTCGCACCGGCTCGGCGAAAGGCGCGCGTGCCACCCCAGAATTGATCGTAATCGTTGCCCCCCCCAGCCGTCGGGATCAACACGATTGGGGCATCCGGTCCGCCCGCGAGTTCGATGAATCGGTTCACGATCGCGGTATCGCGCATGGCACCCCCAACGATCACGAGCGACCCGTTGGCCGGACCGACCTCTTGTCCGAGGAGGAGATTCGCACTCGCCAAGACCAAAACGGTCGTGATCGTGCATCGGTGACGCGTACTCATGTCTTCCTCCTGATTCGTCGTGTGAGACAACATCCTGTGGTGACGCTGGTTGCTACTTGCTAGCCGACCTGCGCAAAGTCCTCGCCGAGCACCCGATCCAATGTTGCTACGAACCGATCGCGGTCCACTATGCCGAACACCAACGGTGGCTTGAACTTGAGTACGTTGTTATCGGGTCCGTCCGTGCTCAAGAGAATCCGCTCTTCCTTCATGCGTTCGATCACATACCCCGCCTGCTCCGGGGCTGGGGTGCGTGCGTCCCGGTCGCGAACCAGTTCGATGCCAATGAACAATCCCCGGCCGCGCACGTCACCGATGATCGGATGCCGGTCCGCGAGCTCTGCGAGCTCGGTCAGGAGGTCCTGACCCACAGTTCTCGCGTGTTCTTGAAGACGCTCCTCACGGATCACCTCCAGCACCGCCAAACCAGCAGCGCACGAAACCGGATTTCCCCCGAACGTATTGAAGTACTCCATCCCATTCGCAAACACATCGGCAAGCTCGCGCGTGGTGACGACTGCACCCAGGGGATGCCCATTGCCGATGGGCTTGCCCATCGTGACGATGTCGGGAACCGCATCCTGCGTTTCGAATCCCCAAAAGTGCGTGCCGACGCGGCCGAACCCGACTTGGACTTCGTCAGCGATGCACACAGCTCCGGCCGTCCTCGCCTGGTCGAATGCCAACCGCAAGAATCCGGACGGCGGCTCGATCTGGCCACCGCAGCTCAGCAGACTCTCCGCGATAAACGCTGCCGGTGCCCGCCCCGCATCGCGAAGTGCGTCGATGGCGGTACCAAGGTGCGATGCGTAATCCTCTGCGTTGCCGTCGCGGTGCAACCCGCGATAGCGGTCGGGCATCGGAACGGCGCGGACGTGTTTAGCACGTCCGGTTCCGCCGGGACCAGCGTATTTGTACGGGCTGGCGTCGATCAATGCATTCGTGTGCCCATGGTAGGCCCCTTCGATCACGAGAATATCGTTGCTTCCTGTTGCCGTGCGGGCAATGCGTAGGGCGAGGTCGTTGGCTTCACTTCCCGAGTTGACGAAGAAGCACACGTTGAGCGGTGCGGGGAGCATTTCGGTGAGTTCTTCCGCATACCGCAGGATGTTGTCGTGCAGGTACCGCGTGTTGGTGTTCAACACGCTTACCTGGCGCTGTACGGCGTCGACAACTTTGGGGTGACAGTGCCCAACGTGACAGACGTTGTTGACGCAGTCCAGGTAGCCGCGGCCCTCCGCGTCATAGAGGTATGCTCCCCGTCCGCGGACGATGTTGAGTGGGTCGGCGTACGCGAGACTAAGCGACGGACTCAAGCGCTGGTACCGGCGCTCGAGGAGAACGGGCGTAGCGTCGTCGTGATAGCGGATGTCGCCTTCGAGGCCCAGGATCAAATTCGGATCGGGGCACAACGCGGTCCATATGTCTCGCTCATCGGGTTGTGCGACGCCAGGGAAATCGCCGGACAAACCGAGTAGGTCGGTGATGATCTGGAAGTGTAGATGCGGCGGCCATTGGCCGTTCGCATCGAATGTCCCAAGCTCGGCGAACTGGTGGCCGGCGGTGATCGTGTCGCCCGGAGACAGTCGAGCAAGGACAGATCGATGCAAGTGTCCATAGAGCGTGAAGAAGCGTGGGCCGTCCCGCGGCTCGTGGCGAACGATCACCGTCGGTCCGTAATCGAGCGCGGCCGCGTTGTCCTGCACGCTGTCGACGGTGCCGTCGAGTGGTGCGCGGACAGGTGTGCCGGCAGGTAGAAAGAGGTCGACCGCGAGGTGGACGGTTCGATCGCGGAACGCCTCGCTGGCATACCAGAGTCGCGGCTCGTTGTACCGGCCAATGCCCACCGTCGCGTGACGCCGTGCCATCTCTTCGAAGAGCAGCGCCGATAGCGCTGGCGTGGCCGCCAACTGCCCAGGATCCGCTAACAGGGGACTTCCGACACTCAGGTCCAATACCGTGCTCGGCACCGACCGGGGATCGGGATCGACCACGGACTCGAAGTCACCACGGCGCTCGTTCAGCCACTCGTGGAGGGCCACCGTCGACGGGAGCGCTGGCAACCCAACTCGAACACGCAGGAAGGCGCGGGCAAACTGTGCGTCGATCTCAGCCAAGCGCGAGAGTGCTGTCCAGGCCGCGTCCTCGCTGATGCGCAGGTACCCGTCGTCGGGGTGCGCCGCCTGTCGTGCGGCTGACAGGCAGACGCTCGTGGCGAGCCGCGCACAGGCCATTGGGATGATCGCGTCGACCTCGGCGTCGCGGAGTGGATGAGCAGTGTGGTACGCGGCGGCCACTGTTGCCGCGGTCGTGAGCGGGTCATCCTTGCCGAGCATCGCGTAGGCGATTGCGATCGCGACGTCACAGACCGTGTAGCTCTCGACCATATCACCGAAATCGATGAAGCCCGTGACGCGACGGGGCTCGGACCCCGTGAGATCGACCAGAATGTTGTGGTCGTTTGCGTCGTTGTAGATCACGCTGCGTCGGAAGTCACCCGCGTGAGGTTCGACGTATTCGGTCCAACGCTCGAGGACGAGGTCGATGACGGCGTTCCGCTCGCGGCCGGCGACCGAGTCACGATGTTCACGGATGGTGGTCGGGGCACGCGCGAGATCCCAGATGAATGCGCGCGATGCGGCGGGGTGGTGGAAATCCGCGAGCGCCAGGTCGAGGTCTGCCAGGCTCGTCCCCAAGCTCCGGAGGAGCGAGGTCGAATGCGGAGACGACTCAGCCAGCACGCGTCCCGGCAGATACGTGAGGCATCGGGCCAGGTACTCGGTTCCGTCGCGTCCGGAAACCGTGAGGATGTCCCGCGCACCATCGGCGCTGAGCACACGGGGCACGGGCACCGTCGGGGCGCGGTCGGCCACCCAGATGAGCGCCGCATTTTCGCATCGAAGCTGTGTGAGGTCTTCGCCCTCGCGTGACACCTTGAGGACGAAGGCGTCACCACCGGCCGTGACAATCCGGTAGTTCCGGTCCCGCTCACTCGGCAACTCGTCAATCTCACCGTCGAGCCCGAAATGCCGAGCGGCGATCCCCGCCGCATCGTCGATACTTAGGGAAGGCCGCCGAATCGTGGCATGCAACATGGCGGGAATGTAGAGCTCCCTCCCAACCCTGGCGACCAACACCGCTTCCTCTATCCCCTCTATCCCCTCTATTCCCTCTCCTAAAGGAACCCTTACTATTCATTCACTGGTATTACGCATAACGCCTTCTTAATTAGAGCCCATGCCCCACGCTGAACTGCGCAATCACGCCTCCTATCCCGGTTACGTCTATACCGATGCACCGCGTAACGTGTACTGGGAGATGACCATCGCCTGCCCGCTGGCCTGTAAACACTGCAGGGCCAACGCCATCCATGAACGCGATCCTCTCGAGCTGAGTTTTGCCGAGGCGCGGGGGCTCATCCGAGACATCAAGTCGATGGGCTTGATCGGTTTCTCCCGCGAGATCGGGGTTCCGACGTCGATCACACCCAGTACGACCCCAACGGTCACCCGGGACGCGGTCCGCCAGTTCAAGCAGCTTGGGATCGCAGCCATGGGTGTCAGCCTCGATGGACCGAACGCGGCGGTACATGATGCGTTCCGCGGGGTCGACGGCACCTTCGAGCATTCGCAGGATGCACTCCAATGGGCGCGCGAGTTCCACATCCCCGTACAGATCAACACGACAGTGACTACAGAGACTTTGCCGCATCTGCCCGCAATGTTCGAGCTTCTGCAGACGGCAGCCCCACCGGTGCGCCGGTGGAGTCTCTTCCTGCTCGTCCCGGTCGGACGGGGTACCGAGCTGGGTATCCCGACGGCCCATGAGGTCGAAGAGCTGTTCCAGTGGGTGTACGATGCGGCCAAGGACGCGCCGTTCCATGTGGGCACGGTCGAGGCACCGCACTACCGACGGTTCTGGGCGCAGCGCAAGCTCGAAGAAGGACTCCCGGTCGAACAACTCGCCAGTGTAGGAAAGCGTATGGGGTTTGGGATGCGCGATGGGAACGGCGTCATCTTTGTCTCGCATCGAGGCGAGGTGTATCCTGCCGGCTTCCTGCCGTACCCACTGCTTGGCAATGTCCGCGAGCGCCCCCTGTCGGAGATCTACCGCGACACACCGTCGTTGCACGACCTCCGCAATATGGACGCTCTCAAGGGGAAGTGTGGAGTGTGCGAATTCCGTTGGGCCTGCGGTGGGTCGCGGGCGCGCGCCTATTCGATGACGGGTGACCCCATGGGATCGGACCCCTTCTGCGAATACGAACCGGCGGTCACGCCTTCGAACGCGAGATGATGCGGTCGGCTGCGTCCCAGCCGGACTGGATACAGTCGGGAATCCCTACTCCTTTATAGGACGCCCCCGCGAGTTCTAACCCGACATGGTTGGTGAGCTCTGTCTCGATCCTTTTCACACGGTCGAGGTGACCGCGCGTGTACTGGGGCAGGCCGTTCGCCCACCGGGCTATGCGAGACAGGAGCGGCTCGCCTTTCGCACCCACGGTCTCCGCAACCTCCTGTCGCGCCAGGTCCAGCAGCGCGTCGTCGGGTTGCGACACGATCTCGTCGTGACCGGCGCGGCCAATGAACAGGCGAAGAAGGACCCGCCCGTCGGGGGCGCGGTGCGTGAACTTGCTCGACGTCCAGCTGCAGGCGACAACGGGGCCGCCCTCCGCGCGGGGATTCACGTATCCCGATCCGTTGAGCGGACGCGTAACTTGTTTCGCATCATAGGCGAGGGTCACAATGGCGGTCGACACGAAGGGAATGGCTAGGAGAGTGTCACTGAGTGCCTCCGACGCGCGGCGAAGCAGTTCGCCAGTCACGAATGCGGGTGTAGCGAGAATGACGTTGGGGGCCGCGATAGTCGTGCCGTTGGCCAGGTTGAGGTGAAACCCGTCTTCTGAGTTCGTGACCGCGTGTACCGGGGTCCCCGTGGTTATCTCGACGTCTGTCATCGTCCTGGTCAGAGCCTCGACAATATCGATGAGCCCTCCCTCAGGGGTCAGAAATGCGGAGCCTGGTGCGCCCGTAGAGCGCTGCGGACGGCGCGTGAGCATCGTCCGCAAGAGGCTTCCGCTGTCGTGCTCGATCTGACGGAGTTGGGGGAAGGTGGCGGCAAGGCTCAGTTGCTCACCGTCGCCGGCGTGGATGCCCGCCATAAGTGGCTCCACCAGCCACTCATAGGCTTCGCGGCCGAATCGTCGCGTCGTGAACTCGGCGATTGTCTCGTCTGCTCCGTCTTGACGCCGCGGAACGAAGTACTCGAGCCCACACCGAAGCCGGCCGGCGAGTGAGAGCGTCTTGGTCGTGAGAAGCGGACCGATACGGGATGGTACGAGCCCTGTGAGTCCAGCCGGGAGTTGGTTGAGCGCTGCCCGCCGCTTGATGTAACTCCGTCGGTTAGTCGGATCAGTTCCGCGGAGCGCCTGCTTCAGTCCAACCTGGCGGCATAGCTCCTTGCCGGCCGGCTTCATCGCGAGGAAGCAGTCGGGCCCGCCCTCGATAACGAACCCGTCCACCCGTTCGGTAGCGATCTTGCCGCCCAACCGGTGGTCGCGCTCGAGGAGCCGGACGCGGAGTTGCCGGGCGGTGGTGGCCAGGCGGTGGGCTGCAGCGAGGCCGGTGATCCCGCCGCCGACGATGATCACGTCGTAGTGGTTGGTCATGGGACGCGAAATCTACCGACTCACCCGACCGAATTGCGACGGTCCGAGGTGGTGTTCCTCTGCTGTCCCGAGCACCATACTTTGCGTGTCCCTCATTCGGAGATGGTGTGATGCGTGCTTTGATCCTCGGCCTGTGCGCATTGGGCGTCACGGCCTGCGCGCCTCCCGGTACCGCAGATCTCATCCTGGTGAACGGCAACGTCTACACGATGGACGATGCACAACCGCGGGCCGAGGCGGTCGCCATCGATGGCGAGTGGATCGTTGCGGTCGGCTCGAACGCGGAGGTGCGGCGTCACGCGGGTCCGGACGCGCGCATCATCGATCTTGGCGGCACCCACGTCTTTCCGGGATTCAATGACGGGCATGTACACGTGCAATCCACGGGAGGGCTGTTGACCGGCGTGAATCTCCTCGATGTACACGAGGCGGGGCCGTTCGCCGAGCGCGTCAAAGGTGCGACGACGAGGTTGCCGACAGGGAGTTGGATTATGCGCGGGGATTGGGGCGCGTACGAGCAGTGGGAGGCGGGGTCGGCAGGTGGACAGGCAGACAGGCGGACAGGCGGGCGGTTTACGCCGCATCGGGACCTCATTGACAGTGTTACATCTGAGCACCCCGTGTTTGTGCGGAGTTTCGATGGTGCGATGTATCTCGCGAACTCGGCCGCACTCGAGGCGGCCGGTGTTGACGAGAATACCCGCGTACCGAGCGGTGGTGTGATCGAAAGAGACGCGAACGGGCGTCTGACAGGGATTCTGCGTGGACCGGCGACGCGCCTGGTGTCGCGTGCGATCCCGCCGATCCCATTCGATCAGAGGCTCACGATGGTTCGCGCGGTGATGCAGGAAGCGCGCGAGGGTGGCATCACGACGATTCAGGACATTACCTCTTCCCAGCAGCTCCAGGCGTACCGTGAGTTGCAGCGACGCGGCGAGTTGACCGTGCGTTTCATGATTCGGCCGTCGCTCGACAACGTGACGCATACAGCTGGGCTCGGCATCACGCAGGGGCTTGGCGACGACTGGCTCAAGTTCATCGGCTACAAGGCGTGGGTGGACGGAATCATGGGCAGTTCCGGAGCCATGTTCTTCCGCGACTACGACCACGATCCCGGTAACCGGGGATACGTGAGGCAGATCATGCTGCCGGAGGCCCAACCTGGCGCCGGGATGTCGATGACGGAGAGTCAGAAGTACACGGATTTCGGCGTGGGCAACCTCGAGCGCCTCTTACACGAATCTGTTGCCACCGGCCTCACGCCGCACGTCCATGCCATCGGTGACAAAGGCGTCCGCATCATCCTCGACATCTTCGATCGCGTGTTGAACGAACATGACCTTGTCGATGCCGACCACCGGTGGCGGGTCATTCACGCGCAGGTGTTACATCCGGATGACTTCCCGCGATTCGGTGAGCTCAACCTCGTCGCCGAGGTGAATCCGTATCACATCTCAGACGACATGCGATGGATGGAGGAACGCATCGGCGCTGAGCGGTCCAGAGGCGCGTACGCGTTCCGCGATCTGAAGGAAGCCGGTGCAGTGCTCGTGTTTGGCAGTGACAGTCCGGGTACCAACGCGGCGCGGTATTTCTTGAGCCCGATCTATGGGTTGTATGCAGCTGTGTCCCGTCAGACGCTGACGGGGGAGCCGGCCGAGGGATGGTTCCCCGAGCAACGCCTGACCATCGAGGAAGCGATCGAGGCGTACACCAAGAGTCCGGCGTGGGCGTCGTTCGAAGAGGATATCAAGGGCACGCTCACCGCAGGGAAGCTCGCGGACATCGCGGTCTTTGACACGGATCTCATGGAAGTGGGCGCCAGCGATCCCGGCAGACTGCTCGATGCCAAGGTGCAATACACGATCGTGGGCGGTCAGATCGTGTACGAGGCCAGCCGATAGCCCGAGAATGGAAATGGGAGCATTAGATTAGGGCGGCAGAATCCCTGCCGCCCTTTTTTCGTGAGGAACGACCTGACGACGGCTGCGGAAGTTCGGGCCCCATCCCACGACTCCACGCGCACCTTGCAGGTCGGCGTGTACACGGCATTCACCGTGTCTGGCGCCGCCGGACTGATCTACGAGTCCGTCTGGTCCCGGTATCTCGGCTTGCTCGTCGGGCACGCGGCGTACGCGCAGATCCTCGTTCTCGGTATCTACCTCGCTGGACTCGCGCTTGGTGCTGCCATTGCGGCCCAACGCACCGATCGCATCGCCGATCCCCTGCGAGCATACGGGCTCGTCGAGCTCGCTGTTGGGGTGCTGGGGATCCTGTTCCACGCGGTCTTCTTGGGTGTGTCCACGCTCATGTACGACGGCGTGCTCCCACAGATCGCGTCGACCCCGATGCGCACGGTCACGCTCTGGCTCGTTGCGGCAGTGCTCATTCTCCCACAGGCGATTCTGTTGGGCACCACGTTTCCGCTGATGGCCGCCGGCGTCCTGCGGCGCCTGCCGCAACAGCCGGGCGGCGTGCTGTCCCGGTTGTATTTCACCAACAGCATCGGTGCGGCCGGCGGTGTGTTGCTCGCCGGGTTTGCGCTGCTGGCGTGGGTGGGCCTCCCGGGTAGTGTGCAGACTGCCGGTGCGCTGAACCTCCTGGTTGGACTTACCGCACTGTGGCTCGCGCGCGCATTCCCGGTTGGTGAAGTGACGACCAAACCAGCGCCGGCGGCCGTGGACGCGCCGTCGCCGTCGCAACTACCCAGGCTCCTGCTTGCGGCGGCATTCGGGACCGCGGTTGCCTCGTTCATCTACGAAATCGGCTGGCTTCGTATGCTCGGGCTGGTGCTCGGCGGGGCCACCCACTCGTTCGAGATCATGCTGTCGGCGTTCATTCTGGGATTGGCACTCGGGGCCTTTTGGGTCCGCCGCCGGAGTGATCGGTGGACGCGTCCGCTGTTTGCCCTCGGGATCGTACAGTGGGTGATGGGGTTCGCCGCACTCGCCACGCTCCCGTTATATGCGCAGATGTTTGACCTCACCGCCTTGCTCCTCGACGTGCTACCGCGATCCGAGTCGGGGTACGTGTGGTTCAGCCTCTCCAAGTACGGCGTGAGTCTGCTCATCATGTTGCCGTCGACCTTCTGCGCCGGCATGACGTTGCCGCTCATCACGCGCACGTTGCTGGTGACCGGCTTCGGCGAAAAGGCCGTGGGTGAGGTCTACGCCGTCAATACACTCGGCGCCATTACCGGCGCCGGGGTGGCCGGGCTGATCCTGCTGCCGGTGTTGGGGCTCGAGCGGATGATGGTGATTGGTGCCGGCATTGACATGTTCATCGGCGTCGCGCTGTTTGCAGCAGCCGTGCAGTCCGAGACGGTCCGCCGCCCTGCGTTGGCCGGGGCGTCTGCCGTCACCCTCGTCGTGCTGTTGCTTGTCTCCATCTTCGGGCGCATCGACCAGCGACTCTTGGCGAGTGGTGTGTTCCGATTCGGTGACATCGAAGAAGCACGTCGAGCGGAGGTCACGTTCTACGAGGACGGCCGCACGGCAACGATCTCCGTCGCCAAACGCGGCAACCTCTTCAGTATCGCAACCAATGGCAAAGCGGATGGCTCGCTACCAACGAGTTGGCTCGAGGCGTGCACGCAAGAGACTCCACGCGGCGTACTGCGTATCGATGCCGGCACGCAGATCCTCGCACCACTGATTGCGCTTGCCCATGCCAGCGACCCCTCGAACGTCGTGGTGGTCGGGCATGGTACGGGGATTTCCTCACACGTGTTGCTGGGTCATCCGAATGCGCCCGATGTGATCACGGTTGAAATAGAACCAGAGATGATCCGCGGTTCCGCAGCGTTCTATCCGTACAATGCGCGCGTCTTCGACGATCGCAGGTCGCGGTTTGCCATCGAGGACGCGCGCACATTCTTCTCCGCGACCGATGAACGGTTCGATGTCATTCTGTCGGAACCGTCCAATCCGTGGGTGAGCGGGGTATCGCACCTGTTCACGGTCGAGTTCTATCGACACGTGATCCGATCGTTGACGGACGACGGTGTCTTCGTGCAATGGATGCAGCTGTACGAGATCAACGATGACCTGGTGTTGACGGTACTCGCAGCCCTGCACCAGGTGTTCCCGTCGTATACGCTCTTCCAGACGAGTTCAGCAGACCTCCTCATCGTGGCTTCGACTTCCGAGCTTCGAGATCCGGATTGGGAACTTGTGCATGCACCAGCCTATGCCGTCGACCTGTGCCGCGTGCGGCCACTCATGCCCATCGACATGGAAGTCATGCGCGTAGCCGATCGTCGTGCGTTCGAAGCCTTGTTCGAGGCTCCGGATGCGGTCAATTCGGATTTCCATCCGGTGTTGGATCTGGGTGCGGAGCGTGCACGGTTCGCGAGCCGAGGCGCGGCGGGATTCCGCGCACTTGGCTCGGTGCGGTTCAGCGTACCTGCGATGCTGAGCGGACGCGCTCTCGATGTTCCCGCGAGCGTGACGCAGTCGGTCACTGACGTGCCGAGAGCGGTGGCGCTGGCGCAATCGTCCGGGATACGAGCCGCGGCCCGGTGGTGGACGCCCGAAGGACTGGAGGATGGAACCGACGGTCAGCCGAGCACCGTACTCCAGACCGGGCTCGCCGCAAGTGGCGACTTTGCCGGAATCGTTGCGCGTGATGCAGTGTGGCGTACGAAACTCCAAAGTGGATCGCCACCGCCGGATTGGCAGGATTGGGTGGAGGAGTTTCAGATCATCGAGAAGGAACGCTCGGCGGGATCGAATGGGCATGTCGAGGAGGGGTTCTTCCAGGTGGTCGAGGCCTATCTCGGGCTCCATGATCCACCGGCCATGGTCAGTCACGTGGTGCAGTACCATCGAGCCCTGGCGGCCCTGGACTTTGCCGCCATCGCAAGCCGCGCTGATTCCGTGCTGGAGGTCGATGACCATGCCGACTGGATTCAGCCGACGCTGTTGCTGGAAACAGCGGTCGCCGCGCACTGGATGCTGGGAGACCAGGGCGGTGCCCGACGCGTCTGGGAAAGACTGTCACCGTCATATGACCGAGCCCCTACCGATGTGCGGCGCAGGATCGTGCAGGCGTTGGCGGGGGGAACTCGATAGACGACAACGCGTGATTCGGATCATGCGTGCAGTATTCTGCACTCTATCGGTGCAAAATGCTGCACTAACCGATCTTTCGAGATCATTAAGTCATTGCAATATTGTGACTTAGGATTGGCACAGGATGTGTTAGTAAGAAAGCGTGACGAAAGGTGAAACTGACATGAATCGACGCAGCCTACAGGGGTTCACCCTGATAGAAATCGTGATCGTCGTGGTGCTCATGGGCGCCATTCTGGCGATCGCCCTGCCTCGCGTGGCAGACACGTTCCGCAAGCAGCGGGTGCAGAACGCGGCCGCCGCTGTCGAGAACATCTACGTCAAGGCGCGCACCATCGCCATGCAGCGCAGCAGCTATACGCGGATCGCCGGTTTGCAGAGCGGTGTCTTGACGATCTTCACGCTCAACCCGGTCACGGGCGCGTGGGAGTTCTCCGGTAACACCGAAGATGTCGGAGCGCGCTACGGGGTTTCCATCAACTCGGCCCCGTACGACCAGATCTGGGTGAATCATCTCGGTCTGGGATACTACGCGGAAGACACCGTCACGATTTCGTCTGGTTCGGACACGGTATCACTCAAGATCTCGAAATACGGAAGGATTACACGGTGAATAACAAAGGATTCACGGTCGTCGAGGTCATGGTGGCTATCCTCGTGCTGACGATCGGCCTCCTGGCCATGGCGTCGACCTCGGCTCTGGTGACTCGGATGATCGGGCAGTCGAAGCGGTTTGAGGCCGCTGCCGAGCTGGCATCCGAGCGCATCGAAATCATCAAGGCGGACACGACCTGCCCCAACCTGGGGTCTGGGAGCATGACGAGCGGCCCGAACACGGTGGCCTGGAACATCACGGCGTTTGGCCGTGGCGAGCGGATTCAGGTCATCGTGAGCTGGCCCCTGAGTGCGGGGAATGTCCGCGCCGACACCTTCAACACGGTCTACTCATGTCATACGAAATAGAACGCAGGGGCTTTACGCTCATCGAGCTCGTGGTGTCGCTGGTCCTGTTCGGCATTGCGACTGGCGCCATTTACTCGGTGCTCCGCAACAACCAGCTCGCCTACCAGCGTCAGATCGCGCAGGTGGACATGAACAACACGGTTCGCACCACGCTGCACGTGCTGCGGAACGACCTACTCGAGCTTGATGCCGGCGACCCGCTGGGCAGCGACATCGTGGCCATGGGGCCCGACTCATTGGTGTACCGAGCCACGCGCTCCATGTGGTTCATCTGCCAGCCACCCGCGGTCAATTCGATAACGGTGTTTTATGCGGACAGCCTGCGGTTCCCCCGGTTCGGCTGGTCTCTCAGCTCTGCAACGGACTCCCTGTTCATTTACGCGGAGAACGATGAGAGCACGGTAAGTGACGACCAGTGGATTCGCGCGAGAATCAACGGCGCGGCGACGTTTGGAAACGGGTGTCCGGGGGCGCAGGCCAGCTACACCATTCCTTTAACGGGTGGCTTGTTGGGTGGCGTGATGGACGGCGCGCCCGTTCGCAGCACGCAGATGTGGAAGCTCAAGACCTATGCAGATGCCCGAGGCGATTGGTGGTTGGGCGCCCAGCAGCTGTACAACGCAGGGTCGACGAGTGCTCTGCAGCCTGTCGTTGGGCCCATCAATGGCGCGACAGGCTTGTCGATCGTCTACTACGACGTGGACGGTGCGACCACGACCACGCCGGCGGAGGTTGCCCGAGTGGCGATTTCCGTCACGGGCCGCAGTGACGGCCGAGTGGTCACCTTGTCAGGCCTGGGGTATGCGACCGAGGCCCTCTCGACCGGGGTCAAACTCCGAAACAACCCGATCAACTGAGGGTCGGCTGAGGAAGGAATATGGTTATGCGAATCGATAATGAACGTGGGTTTGCACTGGTGGTTGCGATTTTCGCGCTCGTCGTCGTGGGTGCGCTAGTCGCCGGTGCGTTCTTTGTGGGCATGCAGGAGCAGCGCCTAGGGCGGAACGCCATCATGAATCAGCAGGCCTTTCAGGCGGCGGAAACCGGCATCGAGGCCGAGCTGGCCGAATGGAATGCCGTCGTCTACAACGCGATGGCGCCGGGGGACGTGACGCCATTTGGCAGGTGGCTCCCGGACTCGAGCGGCTGGTATCGGGGTCGCGTACGGCGCATGAACGACATGGTGTTCTTCATCGAGGCCGAGGGCTTCAGTCGCGACAGCGCGTCACGGGCGCATCTGGGCATGTTGACCAGGCTGCGTCCGCTCGAGATCGAAGTCCTCAGTGCGCTCCAGACGCAGGGAGACGTCGTGGTAACCGGTAACGCGACTATTACGGGTGCGAACGCCGACCCACCGGGATGGCTTGGATGTCCAGCAGCACCCGATGACACGTTGCCTGGTATCATGACCAACGACACGTCCGCGATCAAGGTCGTCCTCAGCGGCAAGGGGACGGCGGACGTCGAAGGAGATCCGCAGTGGGATGAGGATCCGTCGATCAATGACTCCTCGCTGACCAACTTCGGGGACTACGATTTCAACGATCTACGCCAGATCGCGAGCCTCGTGTTTGTCGGCAACCAGAACTTCGCCAACAGTCTTGCGCCAACGCTGGCCGGCGCTGCCTGTGCGACGGGTAACAACCGCAATTGGGGCGAACCGGAAACTACAGTACCAGCCTGCCAGGGGTACTACCCCATTATCTACATCGACGGTGACGCCACGATCAATGGCGACCGGGGCCAAGGCGTGCTCATCGTCGATGGGAGTCTGGATATTCAGGGCGGCTTCCGCTTTGCCGGACCGGTGCTCGTCAGAGAAGATCTCAGCTTCCAGGGATCACCGGGGCAGACCCCACGGATCGACGGTGGTGTGATTGCCGCGAATGTGACCACGGGAAAAAACGCCTTTGCCGGTAACGCCAGCATCGGGTACTCGTTCTGCGCGATCGAGAAGGCATTGGCCGGCGGGTCGGTCGTGAAGCCGATGCGCGAGCGGAGTTGGGTCAACCTGTACTAGGGTTGGTTCAACCATGGCGCCGCTGCGCGCCAGGCGGGGGCGTGGACGGGATCCACGCCCCCGTTTTAGTTCTCTGCCGCTTTGGTGAGAATGAACGTCACCCCTACAAAGGCCCGCAGCTGTTGCATCGTCCGCGCCGTGCCTGCGTACGTCGTGAAGTCTGTTGTACCGAACGGATTGCCGGGGTTATCGCAGAGATCGACAGTACGGAGCAACGTGCTCATGTTCATTCCGGCCTCACGGTCAATGCACGCTCGCCACACCTGCTCACCCTTGGCCTTGAAATCACCGAAGCTCGTGTAGTCATACGACGCGCCGAGCTCCAGGCCAACGGTCGTGTTTGTTTGATAACGAATCCCGAGGGTGCCGCCCCATGAGGTACCCTGGGCCTGAAAGCCCACTCCAGGATCGAACATCGATTCGAATGCTACCCCACCCCGTGCTGCCACAAATGGAAACCACTGGCTGGTGCCGAGGCGGATCTGCTTACGCAAACCGATGAACGGGAGGACCATGTTGTGGTTGTGGCTGACGTTGCTGAACGAATGGGCCGAATAGCGGATTCCGGCTCCAAGCTGAATGAAGCCAAGATTGAAACCCAAGGTCCCCTGGAGTGAGAAACCACTGTTGAGCAATCCCGAATCGCGCCCGCTGAGCGTGGAATAGGCCATCTGGGGAGAAAAGACCAGCCGTTCGCGTTCCACTGCCCGTCCGGCGCCGCCGCCACCGAGGCCAAAGTCGACCTGAGTGGTCTCGCCATCTTGAACTCGGACGTCCTCGCGAATGGCCTCCGGGAACCCCCCGCCACTGGCTGTGACCGTATACAGTCCGGGGGAGAGCTCCCGCAGCCGATAGACGCCCAGCGGGTTCGTCGTCGTCGAGCTGCTGCCGCCGAGGATCTGGTGTGTCGCGACGATGGTCACCCCGGAGGCTCGCGCACCGTCTCGATCGTAGACAGTGCCGGAGATCTCTCCGGTCTGCCGGGCAGATACCGGGCCGGCGGCCGTGAGCACGGTGATGGCAATGGCAAGCGAGAAGCGGAGCATGGTCGTCCGAGGTTCGGTGTCGCAATTTGTGAAAGCGGCGCGCATTTTAGTTCAATGCACCCGGCCTTCGCTAGTCCTTCAACGTGCTTCACGACCGTCGTGTGCCTGGCAATCATGCCGGAACATCTTGGCGCGCAGGCCAGCGTGGCCGGGGCCGATCTATTCGCGCGAGCGGCCCGTACAGATGCTGCACCGGCCATCGATGGAACGCTGGATGAAGCGGTGTGGGTTGGCGCTCCCGTCATTAGCGACTTCTTCCAACACGAACCCCAAGAGGGAGCGCCGGCCACTGAGCGAACGGAGGTCCGGATCCTCTTCGATCGTGACGCGATCTACGTGGGGGCACGAATGCTCGACGCAACCCCCTCGGGAATCCTGTTCGGCGAGAAGCGTCGAGACGCCGATCTGCAGGACGCCGATGCGTTGCTGCTCGTCTTTGATACGTATCGTGATCGACAGAACGCGTACGTGTTTGGGACCACGCCGTCGGGCATCGAGTACGACGGCCAGGTTACGAAGGACGGGCAGGGTGGGCTCACGGTATCGCGGCGCTTCCAAACCGGTCCCGGGACCGGCGCGGGATTCAACCTCAATTGGGACGGCAGCTGGGAGGTCGCCACATCCATCGATGATGATGGGTGGCACGCCGAGTTTCGTATTCCGTTTTCCACGTTACGGTACGGCGCGGGGGGACCGCAGGTCTGGGGTATGAACATCTCGCGAACGGTGCGGCGCACGAACGAGGAAGTTTTTTGGGCGCCGGTCCCTCGTCAGTATACGCTGTACCGCGTATCGCAGGCTGGAGAGCTATACGGCCTCGAAGCCCCCACCCGACGTTGGGTGTCCGTGACTCCGTACGCGCTCAGCTCCGCGGAACGCGATTATCTCGCGGGCTCCGACGTCGACGTCTCCGCCACGGGTGGCGGTGACGCGAAGATCGGGCTCACTCCCAGCCTCAACCTGGACCTGACAGTGAATACTGACTTCGCGCAGGTCGAGGTGGATGAGCAGCAACTCAACCTTACCCGTTTCAGCCTTTTCTTCCCGGAGAAGCGACCGTTCTTTCTGGAGAACGCGGGCAATTTCTCGGTGGGCACTCCACGTGCTGGTTCCGAGCTTGGTTTGGATCTGTTCTACAGTCGGCGCATTGGGTTGAGCGACGCGGGCGAGGAGATCCCCATTCTGGGCGGCGGGCGGCTGACCGGGAATATCGGTGGGGTGACGGTCGGCGCGTTATCGATTCAAGCCGGTCGGGATGCAGCGCTCGGTGTTGCGTCGAACAACTACTCCGCCGCCAGGCTCATGCAGGTTCTGCCCAATCGCTCGCAAATCGGCGGGATGTTCATCTCACGGTTGAATACTGACTCGACCGGAGACTACAACCTGACGTATGCTGTAGACGGACGCTGGGGCATCGGCAGCAGCATCAACCTCGACGGCTATGCGTCTTTCACGACGACCCCCGGTCTGAGCGGTCGTCATCATGGGCTCGGTTTCAACGCGACCTATGTCACCCGTGATTGGGACATTGGCGCTCAATACCGGGAAATCGGCGAAGACTTCAATCCGGAGGTCGGCTTTCTCCCGCGGACGGCGTACCGGGCGTTCATCGGTCGGTTGCAGCGGCAGTGGCGAGCACCTGGGATCTCCTGGATCCGTGAGTTCCGCCCACATATCCTGTTCCGGAACTACTATGACTTCGATTGGTTTCTCGAGACGCGGTACCTGCATGTCGACTTTGCGGGCGACCTCGAGAACGGAGGGGCGTTCTCATTCCACACGAACATTCGAACCGAGGGCCTCAAGGACCCGTTCGAAATCTCACCGGGCGTGATCTTGCCCCCCGACACATATGACTTCACGGAATTTCGCGTGCGCATCAACACGGATCCGAGTGCGCCATTGGCACTCAGTGCCGACGTTACCCTCGGTGGGTTCTTTTCGGGGCATCGCCAGACGTACGTGGGTGAACTGACCAATCGGATCGGGTCGACCTGGATTGGGGCGCTGAACGTGGAACACAACGATGTCGATCTTGCCGAGGGCAGTTTCACGAGCACGCTGCTCGGTGCCAAACTCGCGTACTCATTCACACCTCGGATCTTCATGCAGGGACTGCTTCAATACAACACGGACGTGGACGACTTCTCCGCCAATGTCCGGTTTGGATGGTTGAGTACTGCTGGCACCGGTCTGTACCTCGTGTATAACGAAGTACAACGGACGGACACGCCGACGGGCCCGGTCAACCGTGCGTTCATCATCAAGTTCACCAAGCAGTTCAATCTCGTCCGGTAGTGCTACCGTTCGCCGATAAGACGGTCATTCTTACCGGCGCCTCGCAGGGGATCGGTCGGGTGATGGCCTATCAGTTAGCCGGGCAGGGTGCCAACCTGCTGCTGGCTGCACGGCGTCTCGAACCGCTCCAACAGGTCGCCCGAGACTGCGTAGCAAGCGGTGCCGGAGCGGTTGCTGTGCCCACGGACGTGACGGATCGGGATGCGTGCGAGCGGTTGGTGGCGCGAGCGGTCGAGGAGTTCGGTGGGGTCGATGTGTTGATCAACAATGCCGGCATCTCGGTTGTGGCGCGCCTCTCCGATCTCGAGGCGCTTGATCTCCCCGAGCGCGTGATGGCCGTCAACTATTTTGGCAGCCTGTACTGCACATACTACGCGCTGCCGCATCTTCGGCGGTCAGCGGGCCGGCTGGTCGCCGTATCGAGCCTGACGGGTCGGGCGGGCGTTCCGTACCGAAGCATCTATGCTGCCAGCAAGCACGCAATGATGGGATTCTTCGAAAGCGTGCGCATCGAAGAGAAGCAACATGGTGTTTCGGTGACGATCGCGTTGCCGGACTTCGTGGCCACGGAGGTGAAGGAGCGCGTGCTGGGGCCGAAAGGCGAACGGCTTGCCTTGGATGCTGGCACGGCGACGTTCATGACGGCGGAGCGTTGCGCCGAGTTGATTCTGGCCGCTGCGGCGAAACGCAAACGAGAGGTCGTCTTGAGTGCCCGCGGGAAGGTAGGTCAGTGGATCAAGCTCATCGCGCCAGGCATGGTGGATCGGATGGCGGAGCGGGCGATGGGGAAGGTGAAGTACGGTGAGAGGGGATAGAAGGGACAGAAGGGATAGGGGGGAAGACAGGACTGACGGGGTGCAGGTCGCGGTGGGGCGGTTCCTGCTACATCTTTGAGGGCCATGAAATCCAGAAATGTCGTATGCGGGTGTGCGGCGTTCGCGCTCCTCCTTACTGCCTCGGCGGTGGCGCAGGACGTCGAGTACCCCAGGCCGTTCGACGAGCCGATGCGTTTGTACGCCGTGGGGCTAGGGTCCCTCGCCTGGCCCATCACGACAACGTCCGATGATGCCCAAGCCTTCTTCAATCAGGGTCTGCAGTTCCAGTATGCGTTCACGCCGGAGGACGCGGCCCGGTCGTTCATCGAGGCGCAGAAGCGTGATCCGGACTGCGCGATGTGTTATTGGGGCGAAGCCTGGGCGTGGGGTCCCTACTTGAATGGGCCGATGAGCGCGCAAGACGCGCCGCGAGCCTACGCGGCGGTCCAAAAAGCGAGGCGCCTCGCGCGACATGCGACGCCGGTCGAGCGCGCATTGATCGACGCGATGGCTGTCCGGTACGTCGCGGTGCACGATCAGGCAACGCGCCGGGCACTCGATTCCACGTATGCCGCTGCCATGGAAGCCGTCAGTGAGGAGTTTTCCACCGATCTGAATGTCGGGACGCTTTATGGCGAGGCCTTGATGCTGTTACAGCCGCGACGCGGCACGTGGGACATCAACGACCCAAAGGTGCGTCGCATCCACCGGGTCCTGGAATCCGTACTCAGACTCGACGTCACGCATCCTGGTGCGTGTCACCTGTATATCGACCACTTGGGTGATGCCATTCCCGGCGCGAGTCACATCAATCATATGCCGTCGCACACGTATAACCGGGTTGGACGGTGGGATGAGGCCGTGCGCGCGAACATTCAGGCGTGGCATTCAGACATGAAGGCCAAGGTCGGCGAGGGGTTCGCGATCTACCCATCGCACAACCTGCACATGCTCCTCTTCGCCGCTTCGATGGGTGGACAAGGGGCGATCGCCAATCAAGCCGCTCGCGATTACGGCAAGCTCGTGAATGGTGGGCAGTTCTATCACGCGTTGACGTTGGTGCGGTTCGGCCGGTTCGACGAGATGCTCGAGCTGAACGTGGTACCCGACAACCTCATCTTCCGCGGGCTGTGGGAGTTTGGCCGCGGGTATGCGCATTTGCGTGTCGGCGACCGCGACAGCGCACGCATCTACGCCGACCGCGTACAGGAAGCAGCGGCGACTGCGCCGGATTCCATCCGGTTCCGCGGCCATCGAGCGTCGAGTCTCCTCGGAGTGACCGGAGGGATTCTGCGCGCCGAGATTCAGCGGGATGAAGGGGCGTACGACGAGGCTGTCGCGACGCTCGAGCGTGCCATCGAACTCGAGGACGGCCTGCGCTATGATGAACCGGAGCCGCTCAACTTTTCCGCGCGGCACTGGCTAGGTGCGCTATTGCTCGAACTCGATCGTTTCATAGAAGCCGAGCGCGTGTACCGCGCCGCGCTGGACGATCATCCCAACAACGGATGGAGCTTGTTTGGTCTCGAGCAGGCGTTGCGCGCGCAGGGAAGAGACGGCGAGGCCGATCGTGTCCGCGCGCAGTTCGAAGAGGCTTGGGCGCGTGCCGATGTTTGGATCAGAGCGTCACGCTTTTGAGGTGGTTAGAGACCGCATCGATCTCACGATCAGAATGATCGCGGTCGCCAGGAGCGAGACACCGACCAGTGCCGCGAGCCACTTGGCCGGGATCCCAATGGTGGCTCCCAATGCGGCGAGAACCCAGAACCGGGGAAATCGGCCGACTGCGGTAGCCGTCAGGTGCCACCCGATCGGGTAGCGGGCCAGCACGACTAGCACCCGGGCAATCCAGAACGGAAAAGCGGCGGCACACACGGCGACGGCCACGAACGGTGCTTTGCCAAACATCCGTTTCAGCCAGACCACCACTCGTGAGTCGTGAAGCCTGCGAAGGGCTTTCTGTTGGGCCGCCAAGGCAAACAACTCGTAGTTGATGGCTTCTGCGACAACGTTTCCGGCTGTCCCCAACGCTGCGATCACCCACGGAGAGTAGAACTGACCGTAGAGCAGGAGCACGGGCTCGAAGCCCGCGGGTACGACAGGCGACTGCGGGCCATTGAACCAGATTGCCAGCACGACGTATGGGACGAGGTCGGCGAACTGTGGGAGCACGAGAACGACGACGATCCCGATCAGAGCGAGTGCCCCCACCAACCGCAGGTAGAAGGTGGAGAGCGCGCCGCCCCGAGGGGCGGTCCAGGTTCGTACGATCGCGTGGGTCATGGATGCATGGGGCACGGAAGTATGCGCCAGTGACCGTGTTGGTCAACCGCGATGCTCGCCCCGCGGTAAGCGGTGACGAGTGAGTAGTCAGCAGTCAGCTGACAGGATTCAGCGGGACTGATTGACGCTGGCCTCGTTTCTAGGGACATTCTCTTGTCTCTGGTTCTCCAATTCCAGCCGACCTCCTATCTCCGAGAACACTGAATGGTGACACCCAGAGCCAAGAAGATCTTGCTGGCGTTCTTGGTTGGTGCGTTTGCCGTGCAGACAGCCCTGGTCTATAGCGACGAGCCCACCGGTCCGATTAACGAGGCAGCGCTACGCGGTCGCACGCTGTGGCACGAGCACGGCTGCCAGGTGTGCCACCAGTTCTACGGTCAGGGAGGGTTCCTGGGCCCGGACCTCACGAACGCATATAGCCGAGTCGATAGCGCTCGCCTGCGATCGATGCTGACGATCGGCAGTGGCCAGATGCCGGCGTTCACCCTCACCGACGGTGAGATCGCCGATGTTCGCGCGTTCCTCGCATCCATGGATCGGCCTGACCTCGGCTGGGGGCAGTTGCGCCTGGCAAAGGCTGATGACGCGGTCACGCCGTGGGTTCGGTTCGGTGAAGTCGTGACCCCGCTTCTCAATGACCGAGCAGGCGCGCGGCGCGGTTGGGAGGCCATGCAACAGCGGATCTGCGCTGCGTGCCATTTGCCGCTTGCCGCTTCGCCAGCCGGAGCGCCGGATCTCTCGCGTGCGGTCGAGCGCATGACGGAAGCCGAGCTTCGCACGGTGCTCGCGGAAGGTCGCCTCGCGGGTGGCATGCCACCTCCGGCGCCGGCCTTCTCGTCCGATGAGGTGAACGCGGTCGTAGCGTTGCTTCGTTTGATGAACGAGTTCCGGGACCAGATAGATGAGGACATGGCGGCGAGCGAACCCGACCGGACCGTACGATGGGGCGACATCCCCTGGTGGGAGTACCGATGACCGATGTGGCGGGCAGCCCCGTCTCGGTTACGTCGGAACCGCGGGTCGCCACCGGCACGACCGACGTGTGCGATGCCAAGCAATTTGCCACGCTCACGTTCCTTCGGGGCGGACTGATCGCGCTCGGCGTCACCCTGGCCGCTGGAATTCTTGCCGCGTTGTACAGCGTTCCCGCGATTACACCCTTCATGCAATCCCTTGGGTTGGACCTCCGGCAACTGCGTCCCATCCATACGACGTTTGCGACCGCGTGGATTTTCTTGGGTGGCGCCGCCGTTGTCTATCGCTTCCTCGAAGACATCGGCGGTCGCGCCACGCCTGGTGACCGACTCCGGCTTCGCGTGCAGGTTTTGTGCTGGGCGGCAGCCGGCGCCGGGGTGATCGCCACGCTGCTGCTCGGCATCACTTCCGGCCGAGAGTACGTAGGATTCCACCCGATCATTTCGGTGCTTATCGTGGTCGGATGGGTCTGCTATCTCTGGAATTTCTATAGAGTGGTGGGCGGATCGTTCTGGGAGCAACCGGTCTACGTCACCATGTGGGGCGTGGGCATGGTCTTCTTCCTGTACACGTTCCTCGAGCAACACGCTTATCTGCTACCGCAGCTCTTTGCGGATCCTGTGCAGGACCTTCGCGTGCAATGGAAGGCCACGGGGACACTGGTCGGCAGCTTCAACCTCTTTGTCTACGGCACAATCGTCTACATCGGCGAGAAGATGACGGGCGACAAGTCCTACGGGCACTCCAAAATCGCGTACGCTTTGTTTGCGGTTGGGTTGCTCAATTCGTTCACAAACTTCGGCCACCATTCGTATCACCTCCCACAGAGCGCGGCCGTGAACTGGATATCCTTTATCGTCAGCATGACGGAGATCACCATTCTGGCGCGATGCATTACCGATGTGTGGTGCCTGATGCGGGATGGAAGCGGCGAGCCGAATGCAACCAAGACGGCCTTCAACTCGGCGAAGTGGTGGACGTTCGCGATTCTCTTTTCGTCGATTCTGATTTCCGTTCCACCGCTCAATTCGGTGATTCACGGCACGTATGTCGTCACAGGGCACGCGATGGGCGCGACCATCGGGATCGATTCCATGGTGTTGCTCGCGGCGGCGTTCTGGTTGTTGAAGGAGTTCATGGAGGCGCGAGACGGAGCAGCACCAAAGTTCTTTGCGAGTCCATCGACGCGGCGTCGAATCATCGGGTTGAATGTCGGTGTGGGTGCGCTGGTCGTATGGCTGCATGTCTCCGGGCTGACGACGGGGCTGACACGCATGCGGTTTGCCCCGGCCGAGGCCTACATTCCCCCGGCTTGGCTGGGGGCGATCAACGGCATCATGTTCGCGGTGACGGGATTCATTGCGTTGGGGTTCTTCGATGAGGTGCACAAGGTGTTACGAAGGCGAGCATTTGGGAGGTTTGAGTTGCCCGTGGAGAGGGGATAGAGGGGATAGAGGGGATAGAAGGGATAGATTGGATTGAGGGGACAGAGAAACGGCCGCGCATCGTGGGGATGGCGGCCGTTTGGTGTGTGTAGACAGCTCTTCTACGTCTCGACGCGCGTTGCCGTGAACTCCCGCTCCCCTCTCGGGGTCGACATCGTCCCTTGCATCACGCCGTCTTCGAGCCAGGCCGTGTAGGTCAGGGTCATCGAGTTCCCGCGCATCTCGCGGGTGACGCTGAACGTGATTTTGCCTTCTTCGAACTTCACCTCGTCGATCACGGTCTCACCCATCCGGCCGCTCATGCTGCCTTTCAGCATGTCTCCGTCCATCCAGAACGAGTACGTCGTCGTGAAGGTGCCGCGTTGCGTCTCGACGGTGGATTCCCACTCGCCGAGGAAGTCGTTCGCACTCTGCGCCTGGACTGGGAGCGGAGCGATGAACGCCGCGGCGAGGAACGCTAAGGCTACTTTCTTCATGGGGTTACCTCACCTCGATATAGTCAGTCTCTTGCCACGACCCTACGTGGCTGATGCTGGATATACGCACGAGGCGCGCGATTTGTTCGGTAGCGTGGTCATCCCCACAGCATGTTGCCGACGGACAGCATCGTCGCCACGGTTCCAAGCCAGAACAGGAACATCCATTTGAGCAACTCGGCCTTGAACGCCTGCAGGTCGGTGCGCAGAGCGGCAATGTCAGTGCGGAGCTCCGCCCTGGTCTCTGCGAGCCGCTGCTCGAGCCTGGCGTCGAACTCCGCGCGGAGTTGCTCGATCTTCGCAGCCAATTCTCCGGTCCGCTGCTCGAGTCTGGCATCGAACTCCACGCGGAGTTGATCGATCCTTGCGGTCAGCTCACCCGTCCGCTGCTCGAGACTGGCGTCGAACTGCCGGAAGTTCTGGGTGTTGAGTTCCCGAAGCTCTGATCGTGTGGATGCGTCCACGCTGTTGAGCCACTCCGCGAGTTCGTTCGCGATCTCGTCGCCGAAGCGTTCGTAGAACAAGCGGGACAGCTTGACGGTCACCGGCTTGTCCCAACCCTAGTATACGCTCGGCTCGGCCGAGTAACCAAATCATTGCTGAACAGCACCAAGTCTCGCGAAGCTGGCGTCCGAACCACATCTTAGGTGGTCCATGCTCACGGATGTCCTCCCGATGCCGACTCCCGGACCGTCCGCCTGTCCGCCTATCCACCCGACCGCCTGACACCATGCCCAACGTCACCGAGCAGCTCAAGGTCGCCCTCGCCGACCGGTACGTCATCGAGCGCGAAATCGGCGAAGGTGGCATGGCGACCGTGTACCTCGCGCACGACGTCAAGCACAACCGCAAGGTGGCCATCAAGGTCTTGAAGCCGGAGCTGTCGGCGGTGATCGGCGGCGAGCGCTTCGTGCAGGAGATCGAGGTCACCGCAAATCTTCAGCACCCCAACATCTTGCCGCTGTACGACAGTGGAACCGCGAAATCCCCGGATGGGGAACGGACGTTTCTCTACTACGTGATGCCGTTGATCGATGGAGAATCGCTCCGTGATCGCCTTGACCGCGAGCGCCAATTGCCCATCGAGGACTCGGTCGAGATTGCCAAGGCGGTCGCGGCGGCACTCGACTACGCGCATCGACACGACGTGGTTCATCGCGACATCAAGCCGGAGAACATTCTCTTACACGATGGGCAAGCGTTGGTGGCCGATTTTGGCATCGCGCTCGCGGTGAGCGCGGCCGGCGGTCAGCGCATGACCGAAACCGGCATGTCCATTGGCACGCCACACTACATGAGCCCAGAACAGGCGTCCGCTGATCGAGAACTCGATGGGCGAACCGACGTCTATTCATTGGGCGCCGCGTTGTACGAGATGTTGGCGGGGCAGCCTCCGTTCAATGGAGCGTCGGCCCAGGCCATTGTTGCCAGGATTCTCACTGAGAACCCTCCGCCGGTTACGCGGGAGCGGCAGACTGTGCCCGCCAATGTCGAGTCTGCGGTCGTGAAGGCGCTTGCTAAGCTGCCGGCAGATCGGTTCCAGACGGCGGCGGGATTATCGAACGCGCTGAGTAGCACGACATTCACGGTGGCCGCCGCCGCTGGCGGTCCGCGAGCCACTGCCCGATCGCCCTGGCCGCTCCGAGTTCTCGGTGCCGTGTCGATCGGGTTGTTGGTGGTCGCGCTGTGGGGATGGCTGCGCCCCCAAGATGCAGACGTGTATCGCTTGGGAATTGCGTTTGCAGAAGAGCAGCGGATTCAGCGGTTCCCCAACAAGCGGTTCGCCGTTTCGCCGGACGGCCGGCGGATCGCCTACGTAGGCCCTGGAGCGGATGGTGGGGTGCGGCAGATCTGGGTTCGTGAGCTCGACGAGTTGCACGCCCGCCCACTGCCGGGCACTGAGCTTCCGCACAGTGTGTTCTTTTCGCCGGACGGTGAGTCGATCGGGTTCGTCGACGGCCAGCCAGGCGATCTCAAGACAGTGCCTCTTGAGGGAGGGCCAGTCATCGTTGCAGTGGCAGATTCGGTGAATCCGTGGGGTGGGTCATGGGGTCCCGACGGTTGGCTGTACTTCTCTATATCCTCGGGCCGGCTGGCGCGGGCTCGTGTGGGAGGGGGCGCAATCGAGACGCTGGCGTCTCCGGATAGCGCCGAGTTTGCGCTTGGCATGGAGTACGACTGGCCTGAGGTATTGCCAAATGGGAAGGGTGTGGTATTCCAGATCTGGCGCAACGCGATCGCAAACGCGTCACTTGCCGTACTCTCGCTCGAGACAGGCGAGATTACGACGCTCGCAGACGCCGTAAATGCGAAGTACCATCTTTCCGGATATCTGTTCTACCTCACGTTTGACGGAACGCTTTCCGCACGCCCGTTCGACGCAAACCGCTTGGCATTTACTGGCGAACCGGTCGTTGTCGAGACGGGCATTCGCGTCGAGACTTTTGCCGGCGTCGGACAGTTCGACATATCTGACAACGGCCATTTCGTCTATCAATCAGGTGGTGGAGGAGCCAGCGATCGGATCGTCCGGGTCGATCGTCAGGGTAATGGTGGGCCCATCGATCCCAATTGGTCCGGTGGGTTCGAGACCGTGGCGCTATCACCCGACGCCTCTCAACTTGCGGTCACGATGTCAGGGGCTGATGGGACTCAGATTTGGGTCAAGGTACTGGACACGGGTCCGGCCCAGCCGCTGACCTTCGAGGGATCCGGGAACAACCGCGCGTCGTGGAATCCGGATGGGCGCATGATCACCTACATCCAGGACGGCCAGACGGTCGCACGTGTCCGTGCTGACGGTGGTGCTCCGCCGCAGCAAATGGATCTGGATGTGGCGGCTTGGGAAGCGTTGTGGTCACGTGATGGGGAGTGGCTGGTGCTGCGGGTGGGCGGCACGGGAACCAGCACGAGGAATATCCACGCCTTGCGACCTGGAATTGACAGCACGTCGCGTCCGATCATCACGTCGCCCGCCGACGAATATGGTCCTGCACTATCCCCTGACGCGCGGTGGCTTGCCTACGTCTCGAACGAGACCGGTCGTGAGGAGGTCTTCGTGCATCCATTCCCGGATGCAGATCGTGCGAAGATCCGCGTGACGGTCGATGGCGGGGTCGAGCCTCGGTGGGCCCACTCGGGGCGTGAGCTCTTCTTGCGAAACGCACGTGGTGAGATGGTCGTACATGCGGTTCGAGATGAGGGTTCGATGATCAGTTTTGGGGCTGCCGAGGTGCTGTTCGATGCGTCGGAGTACCAGAGTGACAACTTCCACGTCGCATACGATGTCACACCCGACGATCAGTCCTTCATCTTGATATCCACCGCCGACATCTCTGGAGGGGACGTCGTATTGGCCATCAACTGGCTTGAGGATGTGAAGGCAAAGTTGGCTCGTTGATGAGCAAACGGCGTCCGAGAGCGTGCTTCACTAGTACTCCACAACCGAGCCGGCGTTGAGCGGCCGATGCCAGTAGTCGAGGGCCGATAGGGTGACTCGCCAAAGCGCCTCCCCCGCATCATACTACCTCCCAACCACAACTACGTCCGGAGTCCACGTATGCGCATCGCGTATCTCGCTACCGTTGTCCTCTTCCCTATAGCATCGCTCCAGGCCCAGCAAGTCTCGTCGGACGTCTTCGACCAACTCAAATACCGGTACATCGGCCCCGAAGGAAACCGGATCTCCGCGGTTGAGGGAATTCCAGGGAATCCGAACATCTACTATGCAGGCGCAGCGTCGGGCGGGATCTTCAAGACGACTGACGGTGGCACGTACTGGGAACCGATCTTCGATGGTGAAGATGCGCTTTCCATCGGCTGGATCACGGTTGCGCCCTCGGATCAGAACGTTGTGTGGGTCGGCACCGGTGAGCCGAACATCCGGAGCCACGTCTCGATGGGAAAGGGCGTATACCGGTCGACTGACGCCGGCAAGAACTGGTCGTTCTTGGGGCTCGCGAACACGGGTCGGGTGAGCCGTATCCAGGTGCATCCGAACGACCCTGATGTCGCCTACGTCGCGGCACTCGGTCACAGCTACGGACCGCAACAGGAACGTGGCATCTACCGCACGACGGATGGCGGCCGGAACTGGGAGCGCGTGCTGTTCGTAGATGAGAACACTGGCGCGTCCGATTTGGTCATGGATCCCAACAACCCGCGCATTCTGTTCGCCGGCATGTGGACGATCACGATCAATACGTGGGGGCGGTTCAGTGGCGGGCCCGGCAGCGGGATCTACATGTCGCGTGACGGTGGAGATACGTGGACAAGACTCGAAGGGAACGGCCTTCCCGAGAAGGACCACGGCAAGGTCGCGCTCGCGATCGCGCCCACGAATTCCAATCGCATCTACGCCCTGATTGAAACGGGCGACGGTGTGCCGCTGCCGGACGGGACGGAAACCGAGAGCGGCGAGCTGTGGCGGTCCGACGACGGCGGCGATGCGTGGCAGCTCATCACGCACGACCGGCAGCTCGCGGGACGGACGCACTACTACAGTCGTGTCGAGGCCTCCCCGAACGACGACCTCGAGGCGTATTTCCTCGCAGCGTCGTTCGCCTCGACGACCGATGGCGGTGCCACGTCGATCACGCACGAGGATCGCGCCGCGCCCTGGGGTGACAACCACGACATCTGGATCGACCCGGAGAACCCCGACCGCATGATCGTCGCCAACGACGGCGGTGTGGATATATCGGTGACGCGCGGCCAGACGTGGCGGCAGGTGGCACTCCCGGTCGCCCAGATGTACCACGTCACGGTCGACACGAAGATTCCGTACTACGTGTACGGCAACCGTCAGGACGGGCAGTCGGTGCGTGGGCCGAGCCGCACGTACTACTCGGGTTTCTTGGGTTCCGTCGGCAACATCCCGCGCGGCGACTGGCACGACGTGGGTGGTGGAGAGAGCGGGTTCGCGACGCCGGATCCGGAAGATCCCAACATCATCTGGTCGAGTGCGTCCGGTGCGGGAGCCGTGGGCGGCATCGTGACGCGCATGGATCTCGAGTCGCGCCAGGTACGCCACGTGGAGGTGTGGCCCAAGAGCACGATCGGATGGCCGGCGGGCGAACTCCGGTACCGCTTTGTGTGGGATGCACCGCTCACGATCTCGCCGCACGACCACAACAAGGTGTACACCGGCTCGCAGCACGTGCACGTGACGACGAACGGCGGCAGCAGTTGGGAAGTGATCAGTCCCGACCTCACGCGAAATGACCAGGGCCGCATGGGACTGTCGGGCGGCCTCACACCCGACAACATCGGCGTCGAATACTCGGGCGTGGTGTTTGCGATCGAGGAATCGCCCCTCGAGCCGGGTCTCATCTGGGCCGGCACGAATGACGGGCTCATTCACGTCACGCGCGATGGTGGGGAAACATGGACCGATGTGACCGGCAACGTGCCGGAAATGCCCGACTGGGGGTCCATCAGGAACATCGAAGCGTCACGGTATAACGCGGGCACGGCGTACTTCGCGGTCGACGGTCACCAGGCCAACTACCGCGATCCGGCGATCTATCGCACGCGAAACTATGGTCGCTCGTGGGACTTGATCGTCGACGGGATCGAAGCAACGCCGCTCAGCTTCACGCGGTCGATTCTGGAAGATCCGGTCCGACAGGGTCTGCTGTACGCCGGCACGGAAAACAGTCTGTTTGTCTCCTTCAACGACGGCGACGATTGGCAGCCGCTGCAAACGAATCTGCCACACGCGCCGGTGTATTGGATGGTGATCCAGGAAGAGTTCAACGACCTGGTGGTCGGCACCTACGGTCGGGGGTTCTGGATTCTGGACAATGTTGGCGCGCTCCAGCAGATGACGCCTGCGATCGTGTCGAGCGAGGCCTATCTCTTTGCGCCGCGCGCTGAATACCGCTTCCGCGGAACGGTACCGCCGTACGCGTCCTACCAGGAGCCCGTCGCCGGCGAGAATCCACCCTACGGTGCGCCCATCGATTACTTCCTGTCCGCAGCGTCTGACGATAGTGTGACCATCACCATCACGGATGCGTCAGGTCAGGCCGTGCGAACCATGCACGGTGCGATGGATGCAGGTATCAACCGCGTATGGTGGAACCTGCGCACCGACGACTCCGACGAACCGAAAATGCGCACGAAGCCGCTCCACGCGGATTGGGTGGAGCTGGACGACGACGGCACGCGCTCGGCACCACTCGGCCCCGTGTCACTCCTCGTCCTGCCGGGGACCTACGCGGTGACGCTGACGGCCAACGGTGAGGAGTACTCACAGCCACTCGAGGTGCGGAAGGATCCCAACTCCAAGGGGAGCATGGCCGACGTGCGGCGCAACCACGCGTTGGTGAGCGAGCTGCGCGACGATCTGGATCGTGCAGTTACCATCGTAAACGCCGCTGAGTTGATTCGGTCGCAGTTACAGGCCATGCGCCGAGTGTATGACGGAGATGATGCGTCCGATCTTCGTGCGGCGTCTGAGGAGCTAGAAGCGAAGTTCACGCATGTCGAAAGCCAACTCGTACAGCTGTACACGACGGGCCGCGGTCAAGATCAGATTCGGTGGCCAGTGCGCATCGCCCAACAGATCGGTTCATTGATCGGTACCGTGGCAAGCTCGGATTTTGCGCCAACGCAACAGGACCAGGAGGTGCATGACGAGCTACACGCTGAATTGGCGGAAGCCCAAGCTGCGTATGACGCGCTCGTGGGTCAGGATCTTGCCGACTTTAATGCGATGTTGGCGCGGGAGGGCATGGCGGGGGTGGTGGTGAGGCGCTGAATCACCCGCTGCTATCTATCATCGTTCGAACGGCAAGCAGCAGCTCCTGCACCGACCACGGTTTGGGCAAGAGAGTGAGGCCGTTGCCCTCGTCGGTGAGCTGATCGCTCAATTGACCGGCCGTGTATCCACTGGTGAAGAGAAAGGGTACGGTCTTTCCTTGTTCTAGGAGCTTTTGACGGAAGGCCGGACCAGAGAGTTTCGGCATGACGACATCGCAGACGACAACGTCGATGTCACCGTCGTGTCGTTGGAATTGCACGAGGGCGTCTTCGCCGTTCTCGGCGGTAAGCACGCGATATCCGAACTTCTCGAGCAGGCGTTGGCCAGCCGATCGGATGGCCGCTTCGTCCTCCACCACGAGAACGGTTTCAGTCCCACGTGGCAGCGCGTCTATGGGGACGCCATCCGGTGACCGGGGAGCCGGTTCGTGGGTAATCGGGAAGTACAGGGTGACGGTCGTTCCACCGTCCGGCGCACTACGTACATCAACGAATCCGTCGTGGTGCTTGACCAGGCCGTAGACCATCGAGAGTCCCAATCCGCTCCCGGCTCCTTCCGTCTTGGTAGTAAAGAACGGCTCGAACACCTTGGACTGCGTTTCCGCATCCATCCCGGGCCCGGAATCGTTCACCGCAACCTGCACGAACTCACCTCTCCGACCCCATCCATGCATCTCGAGGAACACGTCGTCCATCGTGATCTGCTCGATAGAGACACTGAGCGTGCCGCCGTCAGGCATCACATCACGCGCGTTGGTGGCGAGGTTTACCAGTATCTGTTCGATGGCCTGGGGATCACCGAGGACAATGCCAGTGGAGCCGACCAAATGCGATTCGATCTGGATGCTTGCTGGCAAGAGGCCGCGCAACATTTCCATCGCATCAGACACCGTATCGGCAACGTTGATGGGTCGCAGCGCCAACTGCTCTGTGCGACTGAACGCAAGGAGCTTCTTGACGATCATCGCTCCGCGTTTGGCGGCGCTCACGAGTTCGGAGACATAGACATCCTCGACGGCCGCCCCTTGTCGGTGTTGCGTGACGTTGAGCAATTCGGCGTTGGCGAGCACCGCCGTGAGGACGTTGTTGAGATCGTGGGCCACCCCACCCGTCAGGCGGCCGAGGGCCTCCATCTTTTGCGCATGCCGCAACTGCTGCTCGAGAATTTCGCGCTTGCGGTCTTGGTCCTTTCGCGTCGTGAGATCGACGATGGTGGCGAGGGTTACAAGGCCCTCCTCGGTGTGAATCGGATTGAGTCCGACTTCTACCGGGACGGCCTGTCCGTCCTTGCGCCGCGCGATGAGTTCCCCACGCTCCGACATACGTCGCGAGTGTGGGTCTCTGCTGAACTCGCGACGTTCTGCTTTGTGGACGTCGCGGAGTCGCTCGGGTACGAGGAGCTCGACCGGTTGGCCCAGCATCTCCTCTTCGTCGTACCCAAAGAGCGTCCCGGCAGCAAGATTGGCGAGAATGATCTCGCCTCGGCTATCGACCAGGAGCGTCGGTGTCGGTGACGCCTCCACGGCCAGTTCGAACCGCCGGCGTGCCTCGACGATTTGAGTCTCGTCCCGCGCAATGGCATAGATGAGTTCCGACTTGGTGTCTGGAAAGGCCGTCCAATGCATGTGCTTGTACGTGCCGTCTGATGTCCGGTATCGGTTCCGAAAGGAAATCGTTGGGCGACCTTGACTCAGGTGTTCGACTTCATCAGTCGTTCGCTGCACGTCTTCGGGATGGATGAATTCAAGGAACGGCGCTTGGAGCAGCTGCTCCGTGGTCCAGCCGAGCGTGTGGGAGAACGCCGGGTTCGCGTGCTTGAAGTACCCGTCCATGCCCGCGATGCAGAGCATGTCGAGAGACAGGTTGAAGAAGGAGTCGAGGTCGTAGCTCTCCAAGGCCGATCCCCACAGTCGGGAACCCGCACAATATAGCTAACCAGGCACAGGGTCGCCGAAGCCCATTGCGATCCCCATCTTGGTACTATGGCAGCATTTTGGAGTAGCCCACAGCATGGTTCTGCCGGCCGTTGAACGACCACTCCCCGGGCCGCGGTGCCCGCCTCCGCTTCCCACACCCGCTCACCCTACTCCTGGGTTGCATTCTTGCTGCGGCGGCGCTCAGCTACATGCTACCCGCCGGGCAGTACGACCGCGTCGACGATCCCGAGTCGGGGCGAAGCGTGGTGGTTCCCGGGTCGTATCACGCAGTCGAACGCGACCCCGTCAATCTGTTCGAGGCCTTTGTGGCCATTCCCGTCGGGATGATCGACGCGGGCGAGGTGGTCTTCCTGATCTTCCTCATCGGTGGTGCCTTTGCCGTGGTCGACCAGACTGGCGCGCTGCGCTGGGGCGTGGAGTGGCTCATTGGGAAGTTCCGCGGACGGGAGATGTTGGTGGTGCCTCTGGTCTGCCTGGCCTTTGCGGTGGCCGGTGCCGTCTACAACATGCAGGAAGAGATCATCGCGCTCATCCCGCCGCTTCTGGTCCTGACGCATCGCCTGGGTGTACCACCGATGATCGCCGTGTCGATGAGTGTGGGGCCTGCGTTCGTGGGGTCGGCGTTCAGTCCGATCAACCCTTTTCAGGTCGGATTGGCCCAGACGTTGGCGGAGTTGCCGCTGGGATCCGCTGGTGTTTTCCGGTTCGTGTTTCTCGTCATTGCGGTGGGATTCTGGGTCGCCATCACGATGCGCGAGGCGAACCGGATGCGATCTGCGCCTGCGTCGGAGGCGGCGGAAGCTTCGCTCGAGCACGATTGGCGCTATGCAGCCATCATGGTGTTGGTCGTCGCCACGTTCGGGATCATGACGTATGGGATCCTCGGTTTGGATTGGGGATTCAACCATCTCTCAGCGCTGTTCTTCATCATGGGGATCGTTGCGGGGCTCATGGGACGGCTGGGGGTGAACGGTACCGCGCTGGGCTACGTCGAAGGGTTCAAGACCATGGCCCTCGCCGGCCTGTTGATCGGGTTCGCGCGGACGATCTTCATCGTCCTCGAACAAGGCCGCATCGTAGATACGATCGTGTATGGCATCTTCACGCCGATCGCTGATCTCCCGGTGACTCTATCTGCACTGGGCATGATGGTGGGCCACTTCGGATTGCACATACCGATCCCCAGCGTCACGGGGCACGCCGTGCTGACCATGCCGGTTCTGGTCCCTGTGTCCGATCTCTTGGGGCTGTCCCGGCAGGTGACGGTGCTCGCCTACCAGATGGGTGGGGGGATGTGCGACCTCATTACCCCAACCAACGGCGCGCTCATGGCGATTCTGGCTGCGGCGAAGATCGGCTACGAACAGTGGTTCGCGTTCGTGATCAAGTACTATCTGTCCGTCATGGCGCTTGGGGCGGTGTCGATTGTGGCAGCCATAGCGCTAGGGGTGTGAGTATCGCAGGTCGCAGTCTGCAGAAGTGGTGCTGCTCGGCGCTGCAGCCCACAGCTGATTACGCACCCCCTACTCGTCGCTCTCTTCTCCGTCGTCCGGTGGTTTCAGTCCCGCCGCCCCAGCCATCCCCATGACGCTCGGAAGATTGAGCGATCCCGCGAGGTTCGACGGCACCACCATGAGTGAACCGCGCTTCACGATGCTCTCGTAGAGCATGTTCATCGCGCGCAGGCTCATGGCCGTTGGGTTCTTCTTGTAGCTCTCAGCTGCCTCGACGAACTTCGACGCAATCTCGGTTTCCGCCGTCCCGAGGATGATTCGCGCCTGCCGTTCGCGCTCGGCCTGCGCTTGGCGAGACATGGCCTCTTCCAGCGCCTTGGGAATGATGACGTCACGGATCTCGACCGACTGCACCTGAATGCCCCAGTCGTGCATCTTCTGGTCGAGTGTCTCCTGGAGGCCGCGTCCCAGCTCCTTGCGTGACTGAATCAACTCAGCGAGATCGTGCTTCCCAATCGCGTCGCGGAGGGCTGTTTGCGCTGCGAGCACGACAGCGAGTTCGTATTGCTGCACTTCCAGCGCAGCCCGTTCTGCATCGTAGACGATCCAGAAGGCAATCGCATCGACGTTTACCGGCACCGTGTCTTTGGTCAGGCACGATTCGGCGCCGAAGTCCGTCGTACGGATCCGTTGATCGATGTGATAAGAGACGCGGTCGATGATGGGAACGACCATGAATGGGCCAGGTCCATAGAGACCGCGGTACTTCCCCATCCGGAGTACCACTGCCTTTTCCCACTGATCGGCGAACTTGATGGCCGAGCCGAGCAGAAGGCCAACCACGGTGCCGGCTGCTACCGCGGCAGCCGGTACGGCGAGTGCGAGCGTGATGGCACCGACGGCCGCTCCGCCCAGAACCCCGGCGGCTACAGCCGGAACCGGGAACCTCGTGTCATTGGGCGAGCTTGGGCGACGGGCCGGCACGCCAGCCTTGGCCATGGTCTTCAGGAGATCGGTTGAATTCGCCATGCTCTGTCTCGCTCTCGGTGCTACTACGTGTGCGACCGGAAATCGTTGAGTGTGTCGATTACGTCGTTCACAGTGAAATCTAGCTGTTCGGCCTGCGTGATCGTGTCCTCGCACAGTCGTTCGAGTCGCTTCCATCGTTCGCGTTCCGCCGGATCGGCTGGGGCGAGACTGACGCATGTGCCTTCGCCGGGGCGTTTAGTCAGTACGCCGAGCTGCTCCAGGCGCTCATACGCCCGGAGAATCGTTCGGGGGCTGAGGCCGAGCTCGACGGCCAGGAGTCGGACGGTCGGCATGCGCTGGCCCGTGTCCAGTGTCCCTTCGATGACCTCCTGCCAGATCGTGTCGACAATCTGACGCGCCATGGGGTCCGGTCCACTGCGGTCAATGGATGCCGCGAGACGTGCGGCGATGCGCTCGGGACTGGGGTGCGTCAACGATCCTCACGGTTGGGGCCGTGCGAAGGATAGAGTGTGGTGCCTGGGGAAGCCAGCCGCGGGTGCGGCTTCCGTCGGTGGGATTGGGAAGGCATGTTAAGGGTGCAGGATGGAGGGTGCAGGTATTCGACCACAACGCGAACGCAGGGTTCATTATGCAGCTTCGACTCTTGAGCAGGGCTTCGGTCATCTCGGCGGCATTGGCTTTCGCTGGGTTTGTCCAGTTCACCAATCGTCAGGCGGCTCACCCAACTCACACCCGCATGGGCATGAGCACGTAGAGCGCGCTCGCATCCTCGACGTCGCGCACGATCGTCGGCGAGGCCGCGTCGGACAACGCAGAAGTGGGACAAGGAACCACCGGGCAACATCGATGGTCTCCCGAACCACGACGCGCTGAGTGCGGTGTCGCCCAACAACCCGGTCATTCTGCGCCACGCCAGCGGCCACGCCTCGTTTGCGAATGCCAGGGCGATGGAGATGGCGGGCATCGATCGCAACACGCCCGATCCGCGCGGTGGTGAGATCGTGCGCGACGAGAACGGCGACCCGATTGGGGCGTTCCGGGAGACCGCGCAGGGACTGCTCGGTCCCGCCCGAGAGAATGCCGCACCCGCGGACCCGCGGCGCCAAGCAGTCCTGGCTGCCGAAGAAGTGCTCTCCAAAGGCATCACGAGCTTCCAGGACGCGGGCTCGGGGTTTGGCACCATCGATCTGCTCAAGGACATGGTCGACAACAACGAACTGGGCGTGCGCCTCTGGATCATGATCCGTGCATCGAACGACCGATTGCGTGAGAACCTCGCCGACTACCGCATGATTGGGTACGCGAACAACATGCTCACCGTTCGTGCGATCAAGGTGACGATCGACGGCGCGTTGGGCTCGCATGGCGCCTGGCTGCTCGAGCCGTACAACGATCTGCCAACCAGTGTAGGCCTCAATACAAGCCCGATTCCTCAACTGCGTGTGACGGCCGAACTCGCCGCTGCCAACGATTATCAGCTGTGCGTCCACGCCATAGGTGACCGCGCCAACCGCGAAGCGTTGGACGTGTTCGAGGCGGCCTACGGGGCGAATCAGAGCGATGCCGACATGCGGTGGCGCGTCGAGCATTCGCAACACCTGCACCCAGACGACATCCCGCGTTTCGGACAACTCGGCGTCATTGCGTCGATGGAAGGCGTCCACGCGACGTCCGACGGGCCATGGGTCGAAGAAAAACTCGGCGAGCAACGCGCGCGCGAGGGCGCGTACGTGTGGCAGAGCCTCATGCGGACCGGTGCGGTTGTCACGAATGGCACCGACGCCCCGGTCGAAGACGTCGATCCCATTGCCAGCTACTACGCGACCGTCTCGCGCATGACCAACCAAGGATGGAAGTTCTATCCCCAACAGGCCATGAGCCGCATCGAAGCGCTGGAGTCCTACACGATCAACGGTGCGTACGCCGCTTTTGAAGAGGACCTCAAGGGTACGCTGACTCCCGGCAAGCTCGCAGACATCACGGTGCTGTCAAAAGACATTCTCACCGTGCCAGAAGAAGAGATTCCGACGGCCGAGGTGGTGTATACGATTGTGGGGGGGGAGATCAAATATCGGAGATAGAAGGGACAGGGGGCACAGAAGGGAGCTAAGCGGACAGGAAAGCGAATCCGCTCCCTCAGTCCCATCTGGCTAATGCCCTCCTTCGCTGTCAGCGCAACCATCCGGGCGCCCGCCAGCGCCGTTTGGGCCACCCTGGCCGACATCGGCACGATTGCCGACTGGAACCCAGGAGTCGTCGAGTCCCGCCTCACCACCGGGCAGCGGGGGGGAATGGGCGCCGGTCGCTACTGCGCGTTGCCTGGCCAGGCGTTCCTCGAGGAACGAGTGGTCGAGTGGGAGCCGGATCGCGTCATCACATTCCGCATCGTCGATAGCAACCTCCCCTTCAAGACCGCGGACATTCGATTCACGCTCGACGAATCGGCGCGCGCGACGACGGTGACGGTGACTCCTCACTACAGACTCCAGTGGGGCCCGCTGGGATCACTGCTCGACCTGCTGTTCGTGCGCCGGACGTACCGCAAGGGGATGCTCGCGTTGCTGGCAGGCTTGAAGCTGAGGGCCGAGGGCGTAGGTCCGGGGGCGTAGGACCGTCGGGGACCTGAGCTGCCCCACCGTCGTACCGCCCTACCGCCCTCCCGTACGATGCGGGATATTGAAAGGTTACCTCACTTGTAGAGATTCTCGCCATGCATAGCGTCGTCCGATACGGTCTCCCCCTCGGCCTCCTCGCTCTTCTTGCTCTTCCAGGTATCGCCCAAAGCCCCACACAGATTCAGACTGCACTGAGTTCTATGGAATGGCGCGAGATTGGCCCCGCCAACATGGGCGGGCGCGTCTCAGCCATCGTCGGCGTGCCCGGGGATCCACGGGTGTTCTGGTTCGGTGGCGCTGATGGAGGTGTCTTCAGGACCACGAATGGCGGTACCACGTTCGAGGCGCAGTTCACCGATCAGCCTGTGTACTCCGTAGGGGCGCTAGCACTCGCTCCGTCGGATCTCAACGTCCTGTGGTTGGGCTCGGGCGAAGGCGATCCGCGGAACTCCACGTCGTACGGCAACGGTGTCTACCGGTCGACCGACCGGGGCGAGCAGTGGACGTACCTCGGCCTCAACGGCACCGAGCGTATCAAGCGCATCGTCGTCGACCCCCGTGACCCGGACGTGGCCTTGGTGTGTGCGCTGGGGCATGCGTGGGGAGCGAATGCGGAGCGCGGCGTGTTTCGGACCACGGACGGCGGTACGTCGTGGGAGAAGGTCCTCTATATCGATGAGGACACCGGCTGTTCCGACATGGACATGGATCAATCCAATCCGCGGATCCTTTATGCTGGGATGTGGACGCATCGCCGACGGCCATGGCGGTTCGACGACGGTGGCAAGGAGACCGCGTTGTACAAGTCCCTGGACGGTGGCGACACGTGGAGCAAACTGACAGGACGAGGTATGCCCACCGAGCCCATGGCCCGCATCGGTGTCTCAGTGTCGCAGAGTCACCCCAACGTGGTGTACATGGTTACGGAGACCCCCACACAGGGTACGCTCTTCCGCTCGAACGATGGCGGGGCTACCTGGTCGATGGCGAGCGAGCAGCGCAACATCAACTTCCGGCCGTTCTACTATAGCGACATTCGCGTCGACCCGAATAATCCCGACGTGGTGTGGTCGCTGTCCGGTGGGTTGTACAAGACGACCGACGGGGGCGCGACGTTCAGCAGCGTCGGTGGCGGCGTGCACGGCGACCATCAAGCACTCTGGATCGATCCAGACGATTCAGACCGCGTGCTCAGTGGCAGTGACGGCGGCTACCAGGTTTCACTCGACGGCGGCGAAAACTGGGACATCATCAACAACGTCGTGCTCTCCCAGTTCTACCAGATCTACTACGACCTTCAGGAACCGTATCAGGTCTGCGGCGGACTCCAGGATAACGGAGTCTGGTGTGGACCGAGTCGCACGATGCATTCAGGCATTCTCAAGGATGACTGGGTTCGGATCAGCGGTGGCGATGGGTTCTATGGTGTCCCGGTTCCAGACCAACCGTGGCTGATCTACACGAATCTCCAGGGCGGCGTGTTCATGATCACTGACATGCGGTCTGGGGGAACTCGCCGCGTGCATCCGTACCCGAACCGCATCGGGTCGGCCGGTGACGCCATGCTCGGACACAAGTACCGCTTCAATTGGGATGCGCCGATTCACATCTCGCCGCACGATCCTGGCACAGTCTACATCGGTGGGAATCACGTCTTCGTGAGCCGCGACTACGGGTACTCGTGGGACGAGTTGAGTCCCGACCTCACCACTCAGGACACGTCGAAGATGCTCACCAGTGGTGGGGAAATCTATCAAGACAACACCGCCGCCGAATTCCACGCGAGCCTTCTGACGATTGCGGAATCACCGCTCGAGGCTGGCGTGATCTGGGTAGGGACTGACGATGGCAAGCTTTGGATTACCCGAGACGGCGGCGATAACTGGTCGGATATTACGGGGAACGTAGACATGCCGGCGTTCTCCTGGATCGCCAAGATCGACGCATCGCGGTTCGACGCGGGGACCGCCTACATCGCGGTAGACCAGCACCGGATGGATGACTTTGCACCGCACGTCTACCGAGCGACCGAGTATGGGAGACGGTCAGCGGACCTCTCGGAGGGGCTGCCACAGGACGACTACGTGAAGGTTATTCGCGAAGACCCCCGCAACCGCGACCTGCTGTACGTCGGAATGGAACGCGGTCTGTTCGCGTCCTGGAACGGCGGTGACACGTGGGTGGATATCCGAAACGGGTTGCCCCCCGTTTCCGTACGTGACATCCAGATCCACCCTGTCGCCAACGACCTCATTATCGGCACGCACGGCCGTGGGGCATTCATTCTGGACGATATTGAGCCGCTGCAGAATCTCAGCGCCGCGCTGGCCACCGACGTATACCTCTTTGAGGCGCGACCTGCCATCCGGTGGCAGACCGGGAACCGTGACGCATCGTTCGGGCAGCGGGCGTATCGCGCTCAGAACCCATCAAACGGGGCGTACATCCACTATTACCTCGCCGAGAAACCGGAGCGACCCGTGGCGTTCACGATCACAGATGGCGCGGGGAACACGGTGCGCACTATGCGTTCCCGCGACGCGGAGGCCGGGGTCAACCGCTCGGTGTGGAACCTGCGCGCCGATGGTCCGGATCCGATTTCCGGCCAGGAAGGTGGCGGTGGGGGTTTCAGAGGCGGATTCGGCGGTGGCGGACCCTACGTCGTCCCTGGTAACTACACGGTGACCATGCGGGCCGCTGGCCGCGAGCTGACCACGACAGTGACGGTCCGAGCGGACCCACGTATCGACATCCCGCAGCAGCACTACATCGCTCAGTGGGACGCGGCCGTCGACCTTCGCGGCCTCACGTCACATGTGCACATGATGATCGGCGCGTCGAACGATCTCGAGACGCAGATCACCAATCTGATGAACACTCTGGACGACTCGAATGGCGATCAGGATGCGTTGAAGGCCAGGTGCACGGCGGCGTTGGACGAAATCGAGGCGTTCAAGGACTGGTTGACCTATCCGCCGCCGCGAATGGGCTACCGGCAACGTCCCAGACTTCGAGAGGAGCTCCGGTCGTTAATGGGGTCGATCACGAGTATGGCATCCCGACCCACTGAGGCCGAGATGCTTCGGCTGGGCGAATTGCAGGTTGAGACCTCGGAGGCGGTGGCGACGTTCAACAGGATGCTCGATACCACCGTGCGCGATTTGAACGACAATGCTGGGCAGTATCCACGAATCATGATTGACAGGCCGATTCCGTAGCGACGAGTGAGACTATCAGCTAGCTGCGAACTGCTCACCGCTGACTTTTCTCCATGTCTTGTTAGCTGTTCGTGGCTACCTGTGAGCTGACGACCGAATACAAACAGGAGCGTGGGAGTCATGAAACGCATTACGAATTTGCTGGCCTCGCTGAGCCTATTCGCGGCGACAACGGCCGTGGCCCAGGACCTCAGCGACGTCACCTCCAACCTGACGTGGCGTGAGATCGGACCGACGATCATGGGTGGCCGCGTTGCGGACCTCGCGGTCGTCGAGGCGGACCCGTCAGTGTTCTACGTGGGAACGGCCACGGGTGGTGTGTGGAAGACCATCAACCACGGTACGACGTTCGAGCCAGTCTTCCGCGACATGCCGACGGCGTCAGTCGGCGACGTCACCGTCTTCCAGGCAAATCCGAATATCGTCTGGGTCGGGTCGGGCGAGCCTCAGAATCGGCAGAGCTCTCCATGGGGCAACGGTGTCTACAAGTCTACGGACGGCGGGCGCACCTGGAATCACATGGGGCTCGACAACACGCACCACATTGCTCGGATCCGGATCCACCCGATGAACCCCGATGTCGTGTACGTCGCGGCGATGGGCCATCTGTGGGGCACCAATCCCGAGCGTGGCGTCTATCGCACTATGGACGGTGGCGCGTCGTGGCAGCGAGTGTTGTTCGTCGATGACATGACGGGCGCAATCGACTTGGTGATGGATCCGTCCGATCCCCACACGCTGTTCGCAGCGATGTACCAACGCCAACGCACTGGGTTCGGGTACAACGGTGGAGGACCTGGGAGTGGGATTTACCGAACGCTCGATGGTGGCGACACCTGGGAGGAAATGACCGAAGGGCTGCCGGAGAACGACAAGGGTCGGATCGGTTTGTCGGTCTATCGCCAGAACCCAAACGTGATCTTCGCGATCGTGCAGGCGCGTCCCGGGATCGGGGTCTACAAGTCGACCGACCGTGGGGCGAGCTGGACGCACCTCAGCGAGACCAACAACCGCCCGATGTATTACTCGCAGATTCGCGTCGATCCCAATGATGCGGAGCGGATCTATTTGGGTGGGGCCAACCTGTACCGATCCTCGGACGGTGGGAACAATTTCACGAGTGATGCGGCTGCGGGGGTGCACTCTGACCACCATGCGTTGTGGATCGATCCGGCGAACTCCAATCACCTGATACTCGGCGGTGACGGTGGAGTATCCGTCACTTGGGATCGTGGAGAGAACTGGCGACAGCTCATGAACCTCCCGCTTGCCCAGTTCTACGAGGTGGGGGTCGACAACCAGTGGCCCTACCACGTCTGCGGTGGTCTGCAGGACAACGGGTCCTGGTGTGCGCCGAGCAACACGCTATCCCGTCTTGGCATCCGTCCCCAACACTGGTACAACATTGGCGGGGGCGACGGATTCTACACTGTCTTGGACCCGGATAATCCTGACTTCATGTTCGGCGAATCACAGGGCGGCAACATCTTCGTGCGCAACCGGCACACCTGGGAATCTGTGCGGATGCGTCCGGTGCCGAGGCCGGTTGATGGAGAGGACCGACGGTACCGCTTCAACTGGAACTCCCCAATTGTGCAATCGGCACATGACAGGGAAACGGTTTATGTCGGTGGCAATCATCTCTTCCGCTCGCGCGATCGTGGATGGACGTGGGAAGAGGCCAGTCCCGACCTCACCAAGGCGATCGACCGGGAGACGTTGGAGATCATGGGGCAGAAGTTGGCCGAGCCCCTCCTGTCGCGAAACGACGGGATCTCCTCCTACGGCAACATCACCACCATCGGCGAGTCGCCGCTCAATGAGGGTCTGCTGTATGTCGGTACGGACGACGGCAACGTCCAGGTCACCAGGGATGGTGGCTTTTCGTGGACCAATGTGGCCGACCGCATTCGAGGCTTGCCGGATCGTACCTACGTCAGTTCCCTCCGGGCGTCGCGATTCGACGAAGGAACGGTGTACGCAACGTTCGACGGACACCGCAATGACGATTTCGCGGCCTACGTGTACGTCTCCACGGACTACGGGCAAAACTGGCGCGCCATCAACGATGGCCTCCCCGATGGCTGGTCGGTCAACCGTATCACCGAACATCCGCGCAATGGGAGTCTCCTGTTTGCCGGGAATGAGGTCGGCGTCTACTTCTCTATCGACCAGGGCGGATCCTGGCATGCCTTGAAGAGCAACCTACCCACCGCGCCGGTCGATGACATCGTGATTCAGGCGCGCGAAAACGATCTGGTGATCGGAACGCACGGTCGCGGCATCTGGATCATGGACGACATCACGCCGCTCGAAGAGATGTCGAGTCGCGTGCTGGCGTCGGCAGTCCACCTGTTCAGCGTCCGTGACGCGGTCTCCTACAACGTGCACAGACCACAGGGTTGGACACCCGGCGTGTGGGTTGCGCAGAACCCGGAACAAGGCACGCGAATCCGTTATTACGTCGGAGCAGACCTGAGTGAAGCGGCCATGACCGGTGGCGAGAGTTCGAATGGCGGGCCCAGTGCCGACGGCTCCACAGCGGTCAATGGCGGTGTGACCCTGACGATCAGCGACGCGTCGGGGGACGTGATCCGCACGCTCGAAGGCGACGATCACCTAGGGATCCAAGAAGTCATTTGGGATCTTCGCCACGAACCGCCGTATGTGCCGGAGGAACAGCCAGAGACGTTTGGCGGCTTCGGTGGCGGTGCGCCCAACGGGCCCAAGGTGTTGCCGGGTACGTACACGGCAACCCTTACCGCGGGTGGGGCGACCCAGAGTTCGGACTTCGAGGTGAAGCTGGACCCCCGGGTCGAGATTTCACAAGCGGACCTGATGGCGCGACAAGAGGCGATGATGAGCGCCTATGCCCTGATGAAGCCGCAGTATGAGGCCACGCAGGCCATGCGTCGCATTCAACAACAGCTCAACGACGTCCAGGACATGCTGGATGACGAAGGGCCGACCGAGGTGCGCGACGAAGTGAGCGCGATTCGCCGCGAGTTGACCGAGATCCAGCGGAGCTTCGGCGGTGGCGGCCGACGCGGCGGCTTCGGTGGTGGCGGGTTCGGGTCGTTCGAAGGCTGGACGGGCCGCCCCACCGCAGATGCGCTCTGGCAACTGGAACGGCGGTGGGAACGGCTCCCGACTGCTATCGAGCAGCTCAATACGGTCATCACTGAGCGCATGCCGGCGCTCAACCGTATGCTGGATGAGCACGGGGTCCGGCCGAGTGCCGGTGAGCCTGTCGCCGTCCCGAGGAAACCGTAGGCGAGTTGCTGGAGGGGTGCAGGCTGCGGGCTGGAGGTCACCCGCACCCTGCACCCTGCACCCTGACAAGGAGTCGAAATGCAACTACTGAAGGTCGTCACTACACTTGCGGTCGCGAGCGTCTTCACCGCTCCCGCCTGCGCCCAGGAGGCTGGCACGCCGCTCGAGGTCGGTGTCATGGCACCAGACTTCGAATTACCGGGTGCCACCCGGCACGGCGTGCTGCGCGACCCGATCAAACTGAGTGACTATCGCGACAAAACCGTTGTGATCGCATTCTTTTACCGGGCCAGATCGCGCGGCTGAACGATCCAAATGCATGCGTACCGTGATCAGTACGCAACGCTTTTCAGAAGTGGACAGGATGTCGTGTTGATCGGGATCAGTGTGGATTCGGTCGACGCACTCCAGTCGTGGGCGAAAGACGATCAATTCCAGTTTCTGTTCGCCAGTGATGTTGGTGCCGTGGTGGGTCAGCAGTACGGCGCGTTCATCGACCGTGGCGATCGGGGCATTCTGGATAACCGTACGGTGTTCGTGGTGGGTCCGGCCGGCCGGATCACGCACGTTATGGCGCCGTTCCGGGAGGTTGATCCGGTGGCGTACGAGGAGTTAGGGACGGCGCTGGACGCGATCGCGCCGAGGGAGGAGATGTAAAGGGGGGCGAAGGACGAAGGGCAGGAAGGCGAAGGGCGAATGGCCAACGCGCGGGTCCTCCGCCCTTCGTCCCTTCAAGTCTCGTCCACCACTCTCCGGATTGCCATATCGACATCCTGATCGGGCCCCACGCCCGTATATGCCACCCTCCCATCAGCGTCTAATACGACGACGTAGGATGTGGTTGGTGCTTTGAAGGCACGTACAGCGCGTCCTCGGGTGTCCCACAATACCACGTGTGGGGTCGGCGATTTCTCAAGGTGACGCTTGATCGATCGCTTGGACTGATTGATCGCGACACTGACAGCAATGAAGTTCACGCGGTCCCCGTATTTTTCGTGCGCGGCTTCCATGGCGGGTTTGAGCTGTTCGCACTGCTCGCACCAATGTGCCCAAAACTGAAAGAGCGTGGGTTTCCCCCCGATGTATTGGGCAAGGTCGACGTCGTTGCCATCGAGGTCTTCGATCACGACTGCTTCGGGGACGGTCCCCAGAGGCAACCCGACCTCGTCGGTCTGAGCAGCAAGCGGCGTGGCTGTTACCGCGATGAGAAAGGGGAAAAGGAAGAATGGAAACGCAACGGGGGCAGCACGGAGGCTCCTGCACGCTGCAGCCTGCGTCCCACGTCCCGCGTCCCGCGCCCTGCGCTCTACTCTCACCATACCATTCCCGCCTGAATGAAGTAGTACTCCGCCATCGCGAGTATAACCACACCGGCAGCCTTTTTGATCCATACCATCCATGCTCCGGCTTGCGGCAGTGCCGACAGAAACCCTGACGACAGCCCAACCGCGACCAGCAGTGTCGTCATCCCGAGTGAGAAGACGAACAAGTAAATGAATCCCCATGCGGCACTCCCGGTCGCTGCCACCCAGGTCAACACGACCGCAAATGCCGGTGCCCCGCACGGTGCGGCAACGATCCCTGACGTGGCGCCGAGCAGAAAGACCGCCGGATAGGATCCACCGCCGAGGTTGTGCGCCCAGTTGAGTATCCGCTGCGGTGCCGACATCGGGAACACGTCCAACATGGCAAGCGCGAAGATCAGCAAAAGGTTCCCGATGGCCAATCGCGCCCACGGGTTGGACGACACGGTGCCGAACAGCGTCCCAGTGAGGCCGGCGATGAGGCCAAGGATCGCGTAGAACAACGCGAGTCCTACCACGTACGAGACAGTCAACCCCACCGTGCGCCACCGAGTCTGATCGACCGTACTGCTGCCCGCGAGGATCCCGGCTGTAATCGGGATCATCGGATAGATGCACGGCGTAAGGCTCGTCAGCACCCCGGCCCCGAACAGCGTTGCCAACGCAATCACCGGTCGCTGCTGGAGCGACTCGGTGAGGGTCTGGAGGGCGAAGAGGAGGAATTCGGGGAACATGTGAGCAGTATGCAGGATGCAGGATGCAGGAAGGAGGTTACCTGCACCCTGCACCCTACACCCTCCTACCTAAAGTACCCTTCCGACGCCCGTCGCCCGTCTCGGCACTGTGGCCATGTCATCGGCTCGCCGGTGCGCCTGCTCGTTGGCATGACCGTACGCCGATCGCGTGGGACGCGGTCGTCTTCGGACGCCAGGTACACGAGCATGGCGGTCAACGTGGCGTTGTTCTTCAAGTCGTCCATCCAGATCTTGTCGAACGTGTCTCGCTGCGTGTGCCAAGTATAGGTGCCGTACTCCCAGCTGAGTGACGAAATGCTGAATGCCGGCGCACCCGAGCAGATAAAGGACGCGTAGTCGCTCCCGCCGCCACCAGGCGTCCCCGGGATGTTCAGATCGATGTGCTGCGTGATTTCGCGCGGGATCTGCCCCAGCCAATCAGCAAAGTATTGCCCGGCACCGGTGAGACCCTGCATCGAGATGTTGGCGACGCGGCCGGTCCCGTTGTCCTGATTGAAAAGCGCCTGTAATCCTTGGACGACCTCGGGATGGTCGGCCGCAAAGGCTCGCGATCCGTTGAGGCCCTGTTCCTCTCCGCTCCAGTGGCCGACCAGGATGGTACGGCGGGGATTCGGGTACACAGTCTTCAGGATGCGCATGGCTTCCATCATCGTGATGCTGCCCGTCCCGTTGTCGGTCGCCCCCGACCCGCCGTCCCACGAGTCGTAGTGTGCGGAGAGCATGACATATTCGTCCGGAAGCTCGGACCCACGAATCATGGCGATCGTGTTGTACGCGGGAACCTCTCCAGTGAACTCGGCCTGCGCATCCACTTCCAGCACGGGGCTCTGGTTGTGCTCTGCGAGGCGAACCACGAGTCCGTAATCCTCGCAGCTCAAGTCCAGGGTCGGCACCTGTTCGGTCCGCGCGCTGAAGATCTTCTGGACTCCCCACCCGTTTGACCAGCGCGATTGCAGAATCCCAGCCGCTCCCGCCTGCTCAAGCACACGGGGGAGGTCGCGGCCGCTGTGTCCCGTAGCTTGCATCCGCGCGTTCCAGGCCTGTTGGGCAAGTCGGCGCTCTTGCTGGAACTGTTCTAGGGATGCCTCGGTCGCGTACTCCTCAAGGTTGGTATTTGGGCGACACGTCGGTTGCGGGTACGACAGCGCGACAAACTTCCCCCTGACGGTGGGCAACCACGCCTCGAAGCCAACGGCTGGGAGAACAGTCACCTCGCCGCGGACCTTCCCGTTGGTCCCGGGGCTCCAGGCCAGCATCATCCCCTCGAGCGTTCGCACACGGGGCTCGATGAGGTCGATGTGGGTAGTGCCGCGCTCCCATCCGCGCCAGGTTCCATACTGCTCGTTGCGGGCCTCGATGCCCCATTGCTGGTACATCGCGACGGCCCAGTCGTTGGCGCCCTTCTGTCCGGGCGAGCCCGTGAGCCGCGGGCCGACGGAATCCATCAGCGTCTGGGAGAGCCGGTACGCTTGCGACTGCTCCATCCCTTCCTGCCAGATTCGCTGGAGGACGGGGTCTTGACTCGAAAACGTCTGCGCGGCGGCCGGTGCCGCGAAGATTCCCAAGGCAACGAGGGTCGTGCCTGCACGAATCACCTTCATGAACGTGGTCCTCCGAAAGGGTGGTTGCGGGAGGTCTGCAGGAAGATACGTTCCTCGGCTGATGCTGTTGAGTGGGAACCCTGGCACGCCCGGGCACGTTCCTCCGATATCGCAATCAGCCACCAGCAAGGGAGTGTCGATGAGAATCAGACGCATGACCGCTGTAGCGGCGCTAGCCGTGGTGTCCGTCGCGGCCTGCGGCGGTGGGGAGACGGACTCCGCGACCGAAGACATGCCGGCCATGACCGCCGCGCCGGTACCGGCGCCGGACACGACCGGAGCCGCCATCTGGGCCCATCTCCAGGGGTCTGACTACCAAGCGAACTGGGGCCTCTGGCCGGGCAAGGGCCAGTTGTACACGGGCGGAGAGCCGCACGGGATGCTGTTGACCACGTACATGAACGACGCGGCGATGGAAGCGTTCAACTCGGGGGCGACCACGATGCCGGAAGGCGCGATCGTCGTCAAAGAGAACTACATGCCGGACAGCACCTTGGCCGCGGTCACGGTCATGTACAAGCGTTCGGGCTACAACGCAGACCACAACGACTGGTTCTTTACGAAGCACCTGCCGGACGGCTCGCTCGACCAGATGCCGAACGGGATGGGGATGGAGGGCCGGCTCCCCGGGTGCCAGAATTGCCACCAGGGCGTGCGGGCGAACGACTACCTGTTCACGTCACCTTTGGGAGGTGGCGGTGGGAACTAACCTGCACTGGTAGTAGGGGAGAGGCGCGCGGGCTCGATCGAGCCTTCGCGCCTCTCTTCGAGCAACGCCGCTGTCTCAAGGGAACCTCCGCTCGTCAACCTAGTAGATTCATGTATCCGGCCGATCGGCCGGATCGCCCGGCAGGTTACTTGATTGCTGTTCGCAACCACGGAAGGAGACGACCGTGAATTGCCGGGCTCCCATCGCGCTCCTTGCGCTCTGCTCCTTGCTCGCCTGCGGCCTCACGGATATCGAGGTCGAGAATCAGAACGATCCCGACCGGGATGACGTCTTCCTCACTTGGGGTGCCATCGAGCACGGACTCGTGGGCGCCGCCTTCCACCAGATCTGGATGGGGACGAATGGGTCGGGCTATCCCGCGATGGGGCTCGCGGCGATGGCGGACGAGATCACTTTGCGTTGGGGCAACTACGGGGTCCGGAACTTGAGCGGGGAGCCGCGCACGCCGTTCGACAACTCGCCTGACTATCGGTACGCCCCACACGTCGAAGACCCGTGGTATGACATCTACACTGCACTCTCGAATCTCTACGATGGCCTGCGGGCCATCGAGGCCGATACGACAGGATTGGCGTGTCAGGAAATTGACTGCGATCGGGTGCGTGCCTGGGCGAAGTTCGCGCAGGGTGTGGGACATGCGTGGTTGGCGCTCATGTTTGACTCGGCGTTCGTCCTGGACGAGTCGATCGAGTTGTTTGACGACCGTGGGCAAGAGATCTCCCAGCCGCTCCGTCCCTATTCGGAGGTATGGCAGGCAGCCAGGGCGTATCTTGGATCTGCCGCCACCCTCGCCGATGGCGGTGCCTGGTCACTGCATCCGGGATGGCTTGGAGCCTCTTCAACTGGACTTTCGGCGTCCGACTTGGCGCGGCTAGCGCGTTCGCACATCGCTCGGTGGATCCCGCAGGTTGCGCGGACCCCCGCAGAGCGAGCGACGGCCGATTGGGCGGCGGTGATCGCCTCCGTCGACAACGGCATCGCTTCTGATTTCACGGTTGAGGCTGACGGCAGTCGCTGGATCTCTGACTATCTGTATTTCAACTTCATTACGACGACCAGCACATGGTCGCGGGCGGACTACAAGACTATCGGACAGTACGATGTGAGCGGCGGCTATGACGCTTGGATCCTCACGACACCCATTGCCCGCGACGGCTTCGACATGAAGCTGCACCCCGATCGGCGCATCGTCGATCCGAATGATCCGTCGGGACGCGTGGGTGGTAGTGATTTTCGGTATATCGGCCTTCCACGCTTCTATGGGCGCATTCCGCTACCGCAGTCGATGTACGGCGGTAGCCGGTATGCCTGGTACCCTTTTGCCGAAGCGGGTCCAATGCCGTACCTGCTCACCGAAGAGCTCCAGCTGAACAAGGCGGAGGCGTTGCTGCGCCTCAATGGAACCGTCACGGGGCAAGTGGTCGACATCATCAACCGAACTAGAGTGAACCGCGGAGCCCTGCCGCCCCTCACGCCTGCCAACACTTTGGATCAGGTGATGGATGCCATCATCTACGAGCGGCGCATCGAGACGTACGGCACCTGCGCCGGGTGCGCGTATTTCAACCGCCGCGGGGAAGGGGCGTTGTCTCCGACGATCGGGGCCGATCCCGGGTCGACGGACGGTGCCGGCGTGCCGGGTGGGTTCGATCACGTGGGCAATCCCATTCGTCACCATCAAGGGCTCGTGGAGGGGACGCCGCTTCACTTCGCACCGCCCGGGAAGGAACTCGAGTTGCTACAGCGACGGATCTACACGTACGGCGGAGTGGGAACTGAGGCGGTGCTGGGCTCTGCATCGGGTGCCGGGACCGGCGTGGAGTACTCGATCTGGGCCTTCTACATTCCCAAGGACGCGCGCACGACGCGTGCTGAGAGTGAGGGTCGCATCAAGTCCCTCGTGCGGTATCCCAACTAGCGCGTGGCTCCGCGGCTGTCCCTCATCCGGTTTCGAGCCGCTCCTTCAACCGCCGCAACGCGCCTTTGATCTCCTGCTCGTAGACTTTGTCGAGCACGCCCCGCGGAATGAGTTTGAGGATTCCCTTCGGTTCACCCGTGATCGACATCGTGACTTTCGTGCCGCCATCGACTTCGTCCCAGGCGAACGATGCGGTCGCGCTGATCGCGGACTTCGATGTCGTCTCGTACACCACACGGGCATTCTTTTCGAAGATCTTGGCCACGTAGGTGTTCCTCACCTCGCGTCCCATGAATTCACTCGTGTAATGCTTCTCGGTTCCAACGGTGGTGGCGCCTTCCGGTTCGACACGGGCGCTCTTGATTGCCGGTTGCCACTCGCGTTCCCGTGAGACGTCATCCATGTATGCGAACACCTCGGTCAAGGGGCGATTGACGATGATGCTATAGGTATTGGTCGCCATGAAGGCTTGCTTCCCTCCCTAAGTCATGTCCCGGAATGCATCTTCCCTGTTCGCCGTGTAACGGAAACCCGATTGACTCGGAAACTCAATTATGAAGATTGCCATCCTCCTTCCCGCCGCTGGTGTCCTTGTCTTCGCGGCCACGCCGTCAGCCACCGCTCAGGACCTCGCCTCCACGGTCGCCGGCCTGGAGTATCGCGAGATCGGCCCCGCGAACATGGGCGGCCGCATCGCCTCCATCGCGGTCGTCGAATCCAAACCCCAGGTCTTCTACGTCGGCGCCGCCACGGGAGGTATCTGGAAAACGGAGAATCACGGCACGTCGTGGACCCCGCTGTTCGACGACCAGGCGACGTCGTCGATCGGTGACATCGCGATCTTCCAGACGAACCCGAACCTCATATGGGTTGGCACCGGCGAGCCGCAGAACAGGCAGTCCTCCCCCTACGGACACGGCGTCTACAGGTCAACGGACGCGGGCATGACCTGGACGCACATGGGTCTTGAAGGCACCAAACACGTCGGACGCATCCTGATTCACCCAAGGAACCCTGACGTCGTCTACGTGGCGGCGGTCGGGCACCTGTGGGGGCCGAACGAAAGGTGCTGTACATCGACCAACACACGGGTGCGATTGATCTCGTGATGGATCCCGGTGATCCCAATACGATTTTCGCGGCGATGTATCAGCGACAGCGAACCGGGTGGGGGTTCAACGGTGGCGGCCCCGGAAGCGGGCTCTATCGCACGCTCGATGGCGGGCACAGCTGGACGGAGCTGACTGGCGGTCTACCAGGCGGCGACAAGGGCCGCATCGGTGCCGACGTCTTCCGCGGCGACGGCAATATCGTCTTTGCGGTGATCGAAGCTGATCCGCGCCAGCCTGGTCAGCGGTTTGGTGGTGGGGGAGGCGGTGGTCAACGCAAGGGTGGCACGTTCCGCTCGCTCGACCGTGGGCAAACGTGGGAGAAGATGTCCAACACCAACCCGCGGCCGATGTACTACTCGCAGATTCGCATTGATCCATCGAATCCCGACCGCATCTATGTGCTGGGGACGCAGCTCGCCGTTTCCGATGACGCTGGCCGCACGTTC
>CAMYLY010000020.1 GCA_947259405.1 uncultured Gemmatimonadales bacterium
GATGAGATTCTGTTTCCTCGGCGGCCGGACGCTGCTCGGGGTGCATAAATGCAGTGCCTGTTCCACGGTATGTCCCACAGTGGAAACGAGGCCGGTTTGTAAGTCTATGACCGGGCTGGGTCTCGAACCCAGGACCTACGGATTAAAAGTCCGTTGCTCTACCAACTGAGCTACCCGGTCTGGCGTTTGAAACTAACGACTTACGGCGGAGCGAAGGATGCAACTTAACAAACTGCGGCCTTCGCCCGAGGACCCGATAGGCCCCACCCTGAAGACGCCGTCAGAGCGCCTTCAGCGTGGCGTGTGGGCTGGCGGGCAAGCTTGCCTGCAATCCCGCTCATCCATTCAAGGACACACCATGCGGCTCGCCGCCACCCTTGCCTTAGCCATCGTCCTTCCCGTACAGGCCTTCGCGCAAGAACGCCCCTCGCTCGTGTTCTTCGGCAACGTCGGCACCAGAGCCGAGTACATGGCGAACGAGAACTTCGCCAGTACACCAACCGTCGCTCAAGACAACTACCGAGTTCGGTTCCGCGTGCGCGTCCGTTTCGGGGCGCGGTACCAGCTGGCTGAGTCGGTCAGTACCGGGTTCCGCTTGTCCACTGGGTCGTCCGACTTCCCGTCGTCCGCGTGGAGTTCGATGAACGACGTGTTCCGACGGGATCTCATTCAGCTCGACCGTGCATTCATTCGATTCCAGCCACGTGATCAGATCGAACTGCGCTTCGGGTTGGACGACAACGCCGCGTTTCGGGCGTCGGAGCTGGTGTGGGACAACGATGTATCCCCCGCTGGTCTGACGCAAATCTTCAACGTCGGACAGCTGCGAATCGTGACTGGGCAGTACATGCTCCGTGAGGTGCGAACCTCGCGACCGGACAATCGCGAGGCCGCATTTCTGTTCATCAACGGGGCATCCGTCGTGCATGGCCCGCTGCAGGTCGGCGTATCGCACTACTACTACAACCGACCCGATGCGATCGCGACTGCAATCGACGACGGGGAACTGAACGGCGAGTTCCGCACCAATCGCTTCGATCCCGCCGATCCCGCCGCGTACTTCTCGGACTTCAGCACGCTGCAGTTCGCTGCGCGAGCCACGAAAGACAAATGGCGTATTAGTGCGGAGGTGGCGATCAACCTCGGCGCTGAGTCGAACTCGGCACTCGGCCCGGGATTCGAGGACAAGGAGAACTTGGCAGCTGGCACCCTCATCCGTTACGGCGATCACAGCGTGCCATGGGGTTGGTCCGTCGAAGCCGGCTACTTCCAGATCCAGGCCGATGCCGTGATCGCGGTCTTCAACAGTGATGACTTCCAGCAGACCAATGTGCACACCGTCCCGGTATGGTTCCGGTTTCGCCTACCGAGCGGTGCCGCGCTGGTCTGGGACACCTATATCCAGCGCAAAGTGAACGTCAACTTGGCTTCCAACGGCGGGGTGGTCCACAATGAAAACGCGACCAAGGTTCGCACGCGTATCACCGCTCAGGTCAACTTCTAAGCTGCGTCCCGCGCTCTGGGTGGCGTTCGCTGGGGCGTTCGTCTCCGCCTGCGCCGAAGAGTCAGTCCCCGTCCCTGGTACTGACCGCGAGCTGCCGGCCAGTCTCGTGGAAACGACGGCTGACCGCGCGCAGTCGATGGGGTGTCAGTCGTGTCACGAGGGCATCGAGAAGATCCGCGAGGAGAACAGCGCCATGCTGCTCACGATCGAGGGCATGGGTGCTCCGCACGGCGATCCGGGTGGCTGCGTCGTCTGTCACGGTGGGACCCCGACTGCGACCACTATGGCCGATGCACACCAGGGGATACCCGCCACGATGCCCGAGACCGGGCCACTCGAATTCTATCGCGATCCAGGAAGCATGTGGGTTGCCGACCAGACCTGCGGCCAATGTCACCAGGGGTACGCGTATCGCCTCGAGCGTGCACTCATGAACACGGAGGCGGGGAAGATCCAGGGCAACCTCGACACATGGGGTATCGAGGAGGTGATGAACCACAAGGTGCCCTGGGGGAACTACGATGTCGAAGACACCGATGGCACTCGTCCGATGGAGGGCACAGAGACCTACAAGGACTACATGGTCAACATGGTCGACCGCCACCCGGACCAGTTCCCCACCGAGTTGACGCAGATCCCGCAACCATCGGTGCGCGAGATCGAGAACGACCCCAAACTGGCGGGCTACACGTATCAACGCCAACAGTGTCAACGGTGCCATGTCGCCGTCCGCGGACGGGAGCGTCGTGGCGACTACAGGGGCATGGGGTGCTCCGCCTGCCACATGCTGTACGGCAACGAGGGGTACTACGAGGGGAACGACCCGACCGTCGACAAGGAGCAGCAGGGTCACATCTTGACGCACCAGCTGCACGGGACCCGCGAGGCCGGGGGCGGCATCCCCGTGGAAACGTGCAACTCCTGCCACAACCGCGGTAAGCGGATCGGCGTCACGTATCAGGGCTTGATGGAGTTCGAGTACGGCTCCCCGTTTACGCCGACAGGCGGGAAACAGCCTCCGCTCCACACCAAGCAATACCTGTTCATCTCGGACGACCTGCATCATCAAATCGAGAGCCGGGCGGAGAATCCGCGAGGCGGGCTCTTGTGCCAAGACTGCCACACCTCGATTGGGATGCACGGAGACGGAAACATCTTTGGCACGACCTTGGCGCAGGTCGAAATCGAGTGCACGGACTGCCACGGCACACCAGAGCAATACCCGTGGGAGCTTCCGCTGGGCTTTGGAGAGGAATTCGACCGTGCCCTCAGCACGGCACCACGTGGCCTCACCGACAGCCCAGGCGCAGCCGGTGGGTTTGCCACGCTCTATGATGCCGAGGACGGATACCTCCTCACGGCACGCGGGAATCCATTCGGAAACGTGGTGCGGCGCGGCAACCAAGCGGTCCTTCACTCCGCGACCGGAAACGACTTCTTCATTCCGTTGCTGCGGCAGCTTTCCGAGACGGACACGTGGACGAGTGAAAACGCCGAAGTCGCGATGGCGAGTGTGCAATCGCATGCCGAACGCCTGGAGTGCTATTCCTGTCACGCGTCGTGGGTACCGCAGTGCTATGGTTGCCACGTGCAGGTCAACTACGGCGTCGACGACGACGGCGCCCAGCTCACGGATGTGGATTGGATCGCGTCGGGTTCAGAGCGCACCTCCGACGGAGAGACATCGGAGTCCGTGCTCGGGTCGGGTGGGATCCGCAGTCCGGGCAGGGTATCCGAAACACGATCGTATCTCCGCTGGGAGGAACCAGTTCTCGGGATCAACGGCGAAGGCCGCGTGACCCCGCTGATGCCGGGCTGTCAGGTCGTGTTCTCGGTGGTCGGTCGCGACGGGGCGATGCGCACCGTCAACCAGATCTCGCGGGCGCCCGATGAGGCTGCCGACGTTGGGCAAGACCACGTGCCGCTTGGCATCGACATGGCGCCGGTGCAGCCCCACTCCGCCCAGCGGAAAGCACGCACGTGCGAGAGTTGTCACAACAATCCCAAAGCACTCGGTTATGGTATCGCAGGCGGCGTGTTTCAGACCCGCTACGCGGAGCCCATCGTGGAGGACCTGATCGACCAACGGACGGGAGAAGTCATTCCTCAACGGTATCAGATCCAGATTGAAGCGATCCCGGGATTGTACTTCGACTGGTCGACGATCATCGACACCGCCGGAAACCAGGTTCAGACGGTCGGTACGCACTGGCCGTTGTCACGTGCCCTGAATGCCGATGAGCGATCGCGGCTGCAGCGCACTGGCCTGTGCATGGGCTGTCATCGGGAAATGACCAACGAGCAACTGTGGAACGCCGTTTCGAATCCCGGTCGCCTTACCATGCCGGAGCACACCGAGTTGATGAACGCCTTGCTGCGCTCTGCGGCGCAACGAGGAAACAACGACTAATCCCTCGCGACGGGGTCCGCGCTACACCTAACCAGCGCGGGCCCCGAACTCCCCCTTAAAGGCCTAGATCAGTCACCTGTCCTTCTTGAGTCGTAGGGAACACACTCGTCTTCCCTCTGTGGAAGACTTTCTCGAGGCGGTTCCGCAGGGGATTTCAGAGGGAAAAGACCCGACATTATGGTGCGCTCACAGAGGGGAAAACACCATGCCGCAAGGTTCCTGAGTGTCCCTAGAGGGGGAATTGAGCGTTTTCCCTCTGAAAAGCACCCCAAAAAGGCTTGTTCTACAGAGAGAAGCTTGTACTTTGTGAGCGTGCTGGGGCTGGGTTCTACCCCTTTCACAATCACTTGCCGAGGTGACAATGGCAGCCAAGAGACGGAAGAAGAAGACCAGGCGGAAGGCAGCGAAGCGCACTGCCAAACGCCGCACCAAACGCAAAGCCACAAAGCGCAAGACCAAACGCAAGGCCACGAAACGCAGAACCAAGCGCAAAGCCACCAAGCGTAGAACCAAACGGAAAGCCACCAAGCGCAGAACCAAGCGCAAAACCACCAAGCGCAGAACCAAGCGCAAAGCCACGAAGCGCAAAACCAAGAGGAAGACCAAGAGGAAAGCAGCGAAGCGCACCGCGAAGCGGCGCACCAAGAAGCGGGCTGCGAAGAAGAAGAGAAAGAAACGGAAACCCAACGCAGCCTTCATGAAGCCGGTCAAGCCGGACGCCAAGTTGGCGGCCGTCGTGGGCAGCAAGCCGCTGCCGCGCACCGAGCTGACGAAGAAGCTGTGGGCCTACATCAAGCGCCGGAAGCTGCAGGACAAGAAGAACCGTCGTATGATCAATGCGGACGCGGCATTGAAGAAGGTCTTCAACGGCAAGTCACAGGTGAGCATGTTCGAGATGACGAAGTTGGTAAACAGACACGTCAAGTAGTCCGAACGGCGCACCTTGCCAGTTGGGAAGTTCGTAGGACTTGCAGGACCAGCACACGTTGGTGCAGTACCAGCCCCGCCCGGTGGGGGGTCGGCGCGCTCGCCGGCCCCCAAGGGGTCGCCTCGAATCGATTCACCCTGCCTCACGACGATGCACCCGACCGCAATGTGACCTTCCTCACGCACGCCCGTAACTGCCACATTGCCAATCGATTGCCCACGTCGCCCGTATCGCCTCCCGCCCGGCACCCGCCTTGCCCTTCCAGCAAGCGTGAACACAGACACCACACACGTTTACTGGAGGTTGGAACCATGAAGCGCCGTACACTCACCTGGGCGATCGCATCCGCGTTCGCATTCGTCGGATGCAGCGATACCGGCGGCCCGCAGGGATCGACCGTGTCCCTTTCGTTCTCGTCGCGCGCGGCCGGGCCGGCACCCGCGGCCCCGTTCGCGGCTGCCCCCGCGGCCGATGACACACTTGGGGACGGCACGAACACGCTCATCATCACGAGCGCAGAATTCGTGCTACGCGAAATCGAGCTGGAACGCGTCAGTGACGACGCCTGTGACGAACTGCTCGGTGACGACGACCTCTGCGAAGAGTTCTCCACCGGACCGATTCTGCTGGATTTGCCACTCGATGGCAGCGTCATGACCGAGTTCACGATCCCCGTCGACACGGGCACGTATGACGAGCTCGAGTTCGAACTCCACAAGGTGAGTAACGACGATCCCGAAGATGCGCAGTTCCGCGCCGATCATCCAGACATGGTCGACAAGAGCATGCGCATTCAGGGGACCTATAATGGTCAGCCGTTCACCTACGAGTCAGACCTCAACGAGGACCAAGAGTACAATCTCGTTCCACCGCTCGAGATCATGGATGGCGTGACGAGTACGAACGTTACGATCGCCGTGGACCTCGACGCGTTTTTCAGGGCCGCCAACGGCGACCTCCTGAACCCACAATCCGGGAACAAGGGCGGCGTCAACGAGAACCTGATCCGCGACAACATTCGGGATTCGTTCGAAGCTTTTGGAGACGACGACCGGGACGGAGATGACTCCGACGAGGATAGCCTCTAGCCGTGAAATGTGAGCCGGTCCGTTGGGCCGGCTCACATTTGTTCCACCACTTGTTGATATTGGATTTCGATAGAATTGGTGGTTGCTTGAATACCGGAGTAAAGGAGTAGGCATGAAGAAGTATCTCACCATCGGATTCCTTGCCCTCGTGGCGCTGGGCTGCGAAGAGACGACCCGGACGGAATTACGTGGCAGCGTGGCAGTCTCGTTCGCCACACAGGACCCGTCCACGCCAGCCCCCGTGCCGCTGCTCGCGGCCGCCATCGTGGATACCCAAGTCACGGGCTCCGACACGCTCATCATCATGTCGGCGGAGCTCGTCTTGCGTGAGATCGAACTCAAGGCCGTCGAAACGACTGACTGTGACGTCGAGCCCGAACCCGTGGGTTGCGAAGAAATCGAGCTCGGACCCGAGCTGGTGGACCTGCCGCTCACACCGGGCGCGGTGCAGCGTTTCAGAGTCGACATTCCAGCCGGGATGTACTCGAGGATCGACTTCGAGGTGCACAAGGTCGAAGCGGGTGACCCGCGTGACGACGCGTTCCTACTCCAGCACCCGGATTTCGACGGCCTGTCCATTCGCGTGCTTGGCACGTTCAACAGCCAAGCCTTCGTGTTCGAAACGGACCTGAACGAGGAACAGGAGATCGACCTGATCCCGGCACTCACGGTCTCGGAAGGTATCGATGTAAACGTGACGGTCCGGGTCGATACCGATACGTGGTTTCGTACACTCGCTGGCGATCTGATCGATCCAGCGACGGCGAACAAGGGCGGTGTGAACGAGAGCATCGTGACCGAGAACATCAAGAACTCGCTCGACGCCTTTGAAGACGACGACCGCGACGGGCGAGACGACTAGCCTGTCATGACCATGCCCGGGATTGGCGTGCTCCAGCTCTCCGAGTCGTTCGCGTCCCTGTGGGACGAATGGGCTGCTGAACTCGACGCGTCGGTCGTTCGGCTCGCGGCCGGCGAGACGCCGACTCCCGATATCGCAGTGTGCGTCGTCTCGGCCGCTGGAGAAGAAGAACGGGCACTCGAGGCAGTTGACGTACTGCGTTCCGCGACGGTCCGGCCGATCCTTGTCGTTGGCGCCGAGGCATCACACCGCTTCGCCGTGGAGTTTCTCAGGCGAGGCGCCCTGGATTACTTTGCCCTGCCGGATGACGTCGACCTGTGTCGACGGAGCATCGGTCGCGTACTGGAGCAGTTCGGCCAACCGACGGCCGCCCCCACCACAGACCCGTTTGCGTCACTCAAGGGCTCGAGTTCGGCGTTCACCGCCGTCATCGATGCCGCACGCCGCGTGGCCAAGCACGGCGACGTGACCGTGCTCATCCGCGGCGAGACGGGGACCGGGAAAGAGTTGATCGCCCGCGCGCTCCACGACGAGGGACCCCGTGCCACCAAGCCGTTTGTGGCCATCAACTGTGCCGCTATTCCGCGCGAGCTCATGGAGAGCGAGTTGTTCGGACACGAGCGCGGTGCCTTCACGGACGCACACGCCTCGAAGCCCGGCCTGTTCGAGGAAGCACACCTGGGTACGCTGTTCCTCGACGAGATCGGACATCTTCCACTTCCACTACAGGGAAAACTCCTGCGCGCGTTGGAGGAGCGCCGTATCCGACGCCTGGGAAGCGTCAAGATGACGACGGTCGATGTCCGGGTGATCGCCGCAACCCACGTCGACATACAGGGCGCTGTTCAGCGCGGTGAATTCCGAGAGGATCTGTACTATCGCCTGAACGTGGTCGGCTTGACGCTGCCGCCGCTCCGCGACCGCGGCGAGGACACCATCTTGCTGGCACGGGATTTCGCGCAGGCATTGTCACAGCGGTACGACATGCCGGTTCCGACGATGGGACCCGAAGTCATCACCGCACTTCGCACGCATACATGGCCGGGCAACGTGCGCGAACTGCGCCACGCCATCGAACGCGCCATTCTGCTGTCGCCGGAGGGCACGCTCGAGGCGGAGCATCTGGTCACACACGCTGAACCCGCAGCTCGATCCTCTGGCGTGCTACCATTTCCGGCCACCCTCGATCAAATCACCACAGCCGCGGCGCAGGCCATGGTGACCAAGCTGGAGGGCAACAAGAGCGCCGCGGCGCGTCTCCTGGGCGTGTCCCGTTCGAGGTTGCAGCGACTGCTTGACCGCGGGAGCGCATCATGACGGCCGTCGATCGCCTGCAAGCGGTGCGGGTAGCCGTCCTCGCGGGACGCTTCGCTGATGCGCTCGAAACGCTGGCTCAGCTCCCCGGAGACGTGCAAGCGACGGCGGATGCCATGCTGTTCCAAGCCATGGCCCTCTGGCGTACCGGCGGCTACACGCGCAGCGCGTCGCTCGCGCGCCAGGCGTCGTCTGCATTTCAAACGCGTGGCGACTCGGACGGCCTCATGCGCAGTGAGAACGTGGCAGCCGCCGCAGACTTCGCACTCGGCAACCTGGCCGAGGCGCGCTTGGGGTTCACCCATGCCCTCCGGCACGCGGACACGCTAGGCGATGATCTGATGATTGCGCGGTGCGCCAACAACCTCGGCAATGTGGCATACTATCTCGCGGATTACGCACAGGCGCTGTCGTCCTACCGGCTCGCCGAGGCGAGTTTCGAAAGCGCGGGTTGGCGACGGGGCCTCGCGGAAGTTTGGCTCAACCGCAGCATCGTGTTTCGCGAGATGGGCGACCTCGATGCCTCACTCGTCGCGGGCGACCGCGCCGTCGAGCGCGCCGAGTCGGAAGAGGATCAGCGACTTTTGGGTCAAGGACTCGCTACACGCGCCGAGACGCACGCGCACATGCGTGATTTCGCGGTCGCCGTCATCGAAGCCAAGCGCGCTGAAGGATTGGCCGCCACCGAGGTGAACCCGGTGGACGAAGCGGATGCCCTGCGCGTTCAATGCGTGATCGAGCGCCTACGCGGCAATGCGGATGAGGCGATTGCGTTCGGTAATTCTGCCCAGTCCGCGATCCGACTGCTCGACCACGCCTGGACGACTGCCGAGATCGACCGTGACTTGGGCGAGGCACTTGTTACCGCCGGACGTACCAGTGAGGCGCTGACGCGGTTTGCGTCCGCAGCCGAAACCTGGCGACGGATGGGAGCGACGGCGCGAGCCGACGCAATGGAGGAGCGGCGAGCGGAGGTGTCGAACTCCTAAAGCAGCCGCGGCTGTATCACCGGCGCAAACGAACGCCGGTGGTGCGGTGTCGGCCCAACGTCATCCAACATTGCCATGTGGCTGGCCGTTGCGTACCCCTTGTTGTCTCCCCACCCGTACTTGGGATACCGCCGGTCGAGCCGCTGCATAAGACGATCGCGGACACATTTCGCCAACACGGAGGCGCCGGCGATCGACAGCGATGTGGCGTCACCGCCAACCACAGCGTCGTGTCGCCACTTGAGCTCGGGCATGGCCTTCCCGTCGATGATCACGTAGTCCGGAACAACCGCGAGGCGCGCCACCGCTCGCCGCATCGCGAGGGCGGTGGCTCGCCGGATATTCAACCGATCGATTTCTCGCACTGAGGCCGCCCCAATGGCCCAGGCCACGGCCGCTCCACACACCGTGTCGTACATCTCGATGCGCTGTTTGGCAGTCATCTGTTTGGAATCGCGTAGCCCTTCGATAGAAGACTGCGCGTGATCGAACACCACCGCCGCTGCAACAACGGGCCCCGCTAAGGGCCCGCGTCCGACTTCATCGAGACCGGCGACATGCCGGTATCCCGCCGCCCAAAGCGCCTGCTCGCGCTCCAGCGTCGGGGTATCCACGTTAGCGCTCTTGCCGCTCCCGAATGCGCGCGGCCTTTCCGGACAGCTGCCGCAGGTAGTACAGCTTGGCTTGTCGCACGCGACCCCGTCGGACGACCTCGACCGAGGCAACACCCGGCGACTGCAGCGGGAACACGCGCTCCACGCCGACACCCGCCGAGACCTTCCGTACCGTGAAGGTCTCGTTGTTCCCTGAGCCGCGACGTCCAATGCACACGCCCTCGAACACCTGCAGGCGCTCCTTTTCCCCTTCCCGCACGCGGACAGCGACCCGAATCGTATCACCCGGGCGGAACTCGGGAATGTCTGTTCGCAAGCCTTCGGCTCGTATGGCTTCCAAGCGTTTCATGATCAACCTCGTCAATCTTCTTCCATCGACGGTGTCGTCGATTCGTGTCGCTCCCAGAGATCCGGGCGGCGCTCTCGGGTGAGGCGTTTCGCCTCTGCCTGACGCCAAGCCTCGATTTGTGCGTGATCTCCACTCAACAATACGTCTGGTACTGCCATTCCGCGATACTCTGCCGGCCTGGTAAAACTCGGCGGGCTCAACAATCCTTCATAGAACGAATCCGTTGCCGCCGAGTCGTGGTCGCCCAATGCTCCGGGCAGTAACCGAACCACGGCATCCAACACGCACATCGCGGCGAACTCTCCGCCCGACAACACCGCGTCGCCGAGCGCCACCTCCTCCACACCCGGGATACTCGCCACGCGCGCATCCACGTCCTTGTAATGACCGCACAGCAGTGTGAGCTCCGCTCCCACGCTGTACCGCACCGCCGCTTCGTGCCCGAACTGCCGCCCGCGTGCTGACAGCAACACGATCGGCGCCGACACGTCGAGCGTTTCCACCGCTCGAAAGAACGGCTCGGGCTTCAACACCATCCCCGCACCACCGCCGTACGGGTAGTCGTCGACGGTCTTGTGCTTGTCCTCAGTGAAGTCGCGAAGATCCACGACGTTCACCTCGACCAGGCCTGCCGCGACAGCGCGCCCAATGATGCTGGTGTGTACCGGGGCTGTGAACAACTCCGGAAACAACGTGACAACGTTGATACGCAGCACGGGTTACAGCTCCAACAAGCCTTCAGGGGGATCGAGTTCGATCATACCGCGCCGTCGATCCACCTGCTTCACGATCGGTCGGCGGAAGGGAACCAACAGCGTCCGTTCACCAACCTCGATCTCCAACAACGTCCCGCCGGGTGCTTGAACCAACCCGAGGGCCGTTCCCACGACTTCGCCCTTCACCACCACGTCGGTCCCGGGCACTTCATGTTCGTACAACTCGTCGTCCGCGGGCGGCCTCAGCTCCGACGCGTCCACCCCGAACACCCGATCCCGCCAGCCATCGACCCCAGGGCGGTCCTGCACTCCCTCGAACTTGAGCAGCCACTGCCGCTGATAGCGTCGCGACCGTTCGATCGTCACCGGCTGATCAACGGGCTGCCCGTCATCATCGATTGGCACCAGTTGGCGCCCTGGTTGAAACACGGCTTCCGGATCGTCCGTGAGCAACCACACGACCACATCACCCTTGAGTCCGTGTGGCTTGCGGACGCGCGCTACCGCGAGGTAGGCGCTCTCCGCCACAAACGACTACTCCGTCGAGGCTGGTGCAGCAGCCGTCTCGCCCGCGAACACGCCGGCTTTCTTGAAGAGCGACCGCACCGTGTCGGACGGCGTCGCGCCCTTCTCCAACCATCGTTTCGCCTTGTCCATGTCGACGTTGATGGTCTGCGGTTCGGTCCGCGGATTGTACTGCCCGATCGTTTCGATGAAGCGACCCGGACCTGCGCTCTTGTCTGTCACGACGATCCTGTACACGGGGTGCTTTTTCCGTCCCACCCGTCGCAAGCGAATGCGAGTTGCCATACGTCTACCTTGAAAACTGTTGCATCATCGGCGGGAACCCCCCGCGATTGCCCTTCTTCATCATCTTCTGCATCTGCTCGAACTGCTTCACGAGCTGGTTCACTTCACTGACCGGTCTGCCCGCCCCGCGCGCGATCCTCGCTCGCCTCGACCCGTTCAATACCTTGGGCTTCTTCCGCTCTTCCGGCGTCATGGAGAGAATGATCGCCTCCACGTACTTGATCCGTTTCGGATCCGCATTGACCTGCTTGAGCATCTTCGGGTTCATACCCGGAAGCATTCCCAACAGGTTCTTGAGCGGTCCCATCTTCTGCATCTGGCGCATGGCCGAAAGGAAGTCCTCCAAGTCCATGCCCTTCTTCGAGGTCGCCTTCCGCGCCAATCGCTCGGCGTCCTCGACTGACACCGCGTCTTGTGCGCGCTCGACCAACCCGACCACATCGCCACGCTGCAGGATGCGGCCGGCCATGCGAACCGGATCAAACGGCTCCAGTGCATCGACGCCTTCTCCGACACCCACGTACTTGATCGGGGCGCCGGTGACGCCTCGCATCGACAGGGCCGCCCCGCCGCGCGCGTCACCATCCAACTTGGTGAGGATGACACCGGTCACGCCCACCCCGTCATTGAACCCAGAGGCGATTCGGACCGCATCCTGACCCGTCATTCCGTCGGCCACCAACAGCACCTCGTGGGGCTTGACGGCGTCCTTGATCTGCTCCAACTCCGCCATCATCGCATCGTCGATCTGCAGACGGCCCGCCGTATCGACGATCACCGAGCGCGCCTTGGCCTTCCGGGCCGCGACGAGCCCCTCTTGGACAAGCTCGACGACGTCCTCATGGTCGCCCGTCCGCCGGTCCGCCGGTCCGTACACCCCAACCTGAACCTTCTCCGCCAGCTGGCGCAGCTGCTCCTCGGCGGCCGGGCGGTATACATCCGCCGCCACCAGAAACGGCGCCTTTTGCTCGCGCTTCAGCCGGTACGCCAACTTGGCGGCCGTGGTCGTCTTGCCCGATCCCTGCAGGCCGACCAACAGGACGACCGTGGGCGGAATCGACGCGAATCCCACCGGCACCTTTTCCTCACCGAGCAGCCGGACCAACTCATCGTGTACGATCTTGACCAGCTGCTGACCGGGTCGTACCGCCTTGATCTTCGGCAAGCCCACCGCCTGCTCTCGAACCCGCTCGACGAAATCCCGCGTGAGCTCATAGCTCACATCCGCTTCGAGCAGCACCCGACGTACTTCTCGGAGGCCTTCTTTGATCGCCTCTTCTGTGAGAACACCCTGCCCACTGAGGCGTTGCAGCACCGCAGACAGGTTCTCAGAAAGCCCGGAGAACATCGCCTTACAAAATAGATGGGGGACGCCCCTCAGGGGTAGGGCACTGACCTCGGCGGCGGGCCGTGGCGCCCGCGACTTGGGGGGGGGGAGCTACCCCGCCAGTGCCGCTTCGGGTGCGCCCTCCTGCCCCGCAGCCTCCACCTCGCGATCCTCTCGGCGTCCGATGGCGCGCACGGCCACCCGCCGAAGCTCGGTCTCGGGCGCGCTGAGGCCCAAGCGACGGGATTCGATCCCCGACCCTCCACAGCCGCGAGCGTACTCCTCCTCGAGCATGGCAGCCCGCAATCCGGGATCGCGCGTGACGAACGGGACCGGCTCCACGGGCTGCTCAACCTCTTGGGAACAAGCCGTGATTCCTGAAAATACCGCCACGATCAGTGGCATCCTGCTCGCAAGATCCCTGAACTTTACGGTGTCACTCTCCTGCCCAGGTTGCGGGTCGCATAGGCCCATTCCGCCACCCAGTCCCGCAAGTCTACCGGATCTCCGTATCCACCCCGGTCTCACCCTCCGAACGAGCGATGATAGCAGCACCGCAGGAGTCGCTGAAGATGTTGACCGCGGTTCGGTACATGTCGAGTGGCCGGTCTATCGCAAGCATCGAGCCGACGATCACGTTTACGTCCGGGCCGCGAAGGCCGATCGCCTCGAGCACGATGAAGATCACCACGAGCCCCGCCGACGGCACTGCCGCCGCACCGATCGACGCCAAGAGCGCCGTCAGAACGACGATCGCCTGCTGCATGATCGTCAGATCGAATCCCAGCGCCTGTGCAATGAAGAGTGCGCCGGCACACTCGAAAACCGCAGTGCCGTCCATGTTGACCGTCGCCCCCATCGGTAGGACGAAGGACGCGATCTTGTTGGATACGCCCACCTTCTCCTCGACCACGTTCATCGTGACGGGTAGCGTAGCCCCCGAAGAGCTGGTCGAGAACGCGATCAGCAGCGGCTCACGCATGTTGGCGAAGTGGATGCGTGGAGAGATCCGCCCTAGAACGATCAACAGGATGGGAAGGCTCACCAGGAAGTGGATCGTTACCCCCGACCCGATCGTGAGCGCGTACAGGGCGAGGGGCCGGAAGGCGTCAAAACCGGTCGTACCCACCATCCGCGCGATCAGCGCGAACACTCCGATCGGCAGGAACTTTATGATGCCCGCCGTGAGATTCATCATCACATGAAAGAGCGCCTCGAAGAGCTCCACCACCGGCTCCCGGGTCTTGTCGGGAAGGGTCGTGAGCGCAGCCCCGAAGACGATGCAGAAGAAGATGAGCGCCAGCATGTCGGCACCGGCGGCGGCATGAATGACGTTCTCCGGAACGATGTCCAGAAGGAGTTGGACCGGCGAATCGGGCGTGGATAGCTCGGGAAGCGTCTGCTGATCCGTGCCCGTCAGGTTCGCCCCTACGCCAGGACGGATGAGATTGACCATCAGGAGTCCGACGAAGGCCGCGAAGAAACTCGAGAGCACGTAGTAGCCCAGCGTCTTGCTGAACAAGCGCCCCAGGGCGCGGCCCCCGCCGACCGATGCCACGCCCGAAATGATCGACGTGAACACAAGCGGCACGATGATCATTCGGAGCAGCTTCATGAACAGGTCCCCGATCCACCCGACGCGGTCGGCCATCGGTTCGCCGAACACGGCTCCCGCCAACGCACCGAGCACCATGGCCATGAGCACCTGCCAGTGTAGTCGGCGATACCAGGGGGCGTCCGGATTGTGCTTCATGGGGGTTGTCCTATCCAAAGGCGGTGAGACGCTCACGGTGGAGTCGTCGCGCCGAAGATAGACGGTCGCCACGACATCCGCCAAGCCAGAGCGCCCTGTGTGTCCGCACCGCTACGGGCGCCGGGCTTTTCCCAACCCTCTCCCCACCTCATGTTGTCCGATCGGTCCGAAAGCGTAGGCCGCTCGAAGGTTGGGTGCGCCCCGCAACGCTGGCCGCCCTCGACACGGCAACGGCGGTCGTGATCAGGTAGTACCCCAGTGTTTTGCCTCCCACCCTCCCGAGCGCGCGGAGGTCACCCCGACTCGCAACCCCAACGATGAGGCTTGCCACGACGAGCGGAATGACGATCATGGTGATGGCGTTGATGAACGCATCCCCAACCGGCGACAACGCGCTGAAGGCTGTTTGCGGCCATGTGGTGCCCGTCCGCACGGCGAGAATGTTGGCCGCGATGCCGGCGACAGCGCCCAGAACGAGACCGATGGAGATTTTCGTGTACAGTTTCATAAGTATGCGCCTAGCGTCCGACACGACCGGCCACCTCCGCGAGCCTGCGTAGCCTATGGCCGATTTTAGCGCCGTCAATGCGGCGGTGACCGTACTGTTTGGGGCCCTTGCCGGCGGGACGACTAATGCCGTCGCCATCTGGATGCTGTTCCACCCCTACGAGCCACGTGGCCCGCGACCACTGAAGATCCAAGGGGCCATCCCCAAGAACAAGGCCCGGTTGGCCAAGACCATCGGGCGGACCGTGGGGCAGCGGTTACTTAGCCCTGAAGACCTGAGTCGTCAACTTAGTAACACCGCAACCCGGGGGGCGTTCGACGACGCGGTCCGCGGGTTCGTCACCCAAGTGCTGGATACAGAGCGCCGGTCGCTGCGGGACGAGCTGCCCGCCGGAGTCATCGACGAGCTCGAGACCATTTTGGACGCGGTGGCCGACGCCCTGGCTGCGCGCGTGGGCGACTGGGCCACTAGCGAGCAGTTCCGCCCCTCGGTCGAACAATTCTTCGAGAAGGCCCACCGCGACCTGGCCGACCGCCCGGTTTCGGATGTCCTGACCGACGCACGCCGCGAAGCGATCCGCGACCGCGTCGAACGTTGGGTTGCGGATGCCTCGCAGAGCCCCGAACTCGAACGCACGATCCGGTCATGGATGGACCGTCAGACGGTCCGCTTGGCCGGTGACCCAACCCCGTTGCTCGACCGGCTTCCGCCCGACCTCGTGGCGGCCGTCGAACAGGAAATGGCCGGTTACCTGCCGGTCGCCCTGGACCGACTCGCCCGACTGCTGCGCGACCGCGAGTCCCGTGGCCGCATCCAGCGGGCGCTCCACAAACTGTTCGAAGGCTACGTCAAAGATCTCGTCATTCACGAGCGAATCGTCGCGCGCCTCGTCGTGACGGAGAAGACGCTGTCGCGACTTCTGGACAAGGTCGACGAAGAAGGTGTCGATCAACTGACGTCGCTCTTAGACGAACCTCAGATGCGAGCCCAGGTCGCGAAGAGCATCAATGACGCCGTGGTGAATTTCCTCCGACGGCCTCTGGCAGAGCATTTCCAGCGACTCGGACCCGATCGGGTGGCGGGTATCGCCGACACCGCTGCGGGCCATATCGTCGCCGCACTGCGCGACGAATCCACCCGCGGATACGCCATCGAACAGCTCGACCGAGCCCTGCTGTCGGCGGAACAGCGCACGTGGGGCGACATCCTCAAGTACCTCCCGCCTGATCGCGCATCCGGATGGCTCGCCGACCTCGCCCAGACACCCCGGCTCAAGCAATGGCTAGCCGACGCAATTAGAAGCGCGTTACACGCACTCGTCGACCGCCCCATTGGTCGGCCGGCCGACGTGCTTCCCGAGGGTACCGTAGACCGCCTGAGCGATCAACTGGCTCCAGCGCTCTGGCAATGGGTACAGGAACAGATCCCCGACGTCATGAGCAAGATCGATGTTCAGGGAATGGTCGAGCACAAAGTCTTGGGATTCTCGCTGGAGCGGATCGAGCAGATCGTCCGAGCGACAACGCAGCGCGAACTCGACCTCATCGTGCGACTGGGATACGTGCTCGGTGCGTTCGTCGGTGCGGTTGCGTACGGCGTGTCGCTCATCCTGCCGTAGCGTCAATTCGTTGCTACAATCACCCGTGGCGGGTTGGACCACCCCGACCAGCCTTCCGGAGCATCAATGAGTCTGACAGCGCCTTGTCCGGCCATGGTCGCGCGTTCCACCTGGAGCCGGCGCCCAATCCGAACCCGTTTGGACCACTCCGCCTCCACAAGATCGCGAAAGCGGTCGGCGAGCGGCTCGTTGTCCCACACGGTCCACCAGACCAACACGTGATCCTCGCCGTCCTCGACTACGGCGTATTGATCACCATCCCATCCAAGCGCGCCTGCCGTTCCTACGGAGATGCTTCCTGAAAGCTCTCGGAGCAGGATTCGCATCTCGAATTCTCCAAGGCCATCCTGGTAGACGAGCGCGTCCGTGTCATCAAAGGCCAGGCTGAGCGGACGGTCACCCTCGCGGTACTTGGTCGGGTGAAGGATCTGCTCAGTGGAGACCGGCAATCGCGGACCATATGGAACCGTATCGGGGAAGTTCTTGACAAACCAATGGTTGAAGATCGCGCCCTGTAAATAGGGGAAGATCAGGGTTTCCTGAATGATGGCCGGTGCGGTGTTGAAGACCGGCATCTGTTCCTGGCCCTGTCGCACCTGTTCCCGATACGTCTCCCAGAAATCAGGGATCGCGTCGAGGTCCTGATTGGGCAGCAACGCGTGGATTGACGCCAGGGTAGCCTGCCCTTCGATCATGGCTTGAGCAGCAATCACTACGTCGTTGGCCCCCTCAGGAGTAAGGAGCGAATCGAGAGGCGTGTATTGGGCCTGGAGTGCATGCACGAGCTCGTGGGCAAGGATCAGCCCGACCTGCACTTCGTCCGTGCCCTCGATGAGGTACAGGGCATTGGAATCCGGATCGAAGAACCCGACCACCTGTTCCGAGTACAGCGGCAACAGCATTTCACGAAGATCCAGGTCCTCGGGTATGAGCCCGAACAACCGATACGCCGCCTCGATCCCCTTCACGCGCTCCGAGGGCAAATCGGTTTCGATCTTTGTCTGGAGGTAAGTCACCAACTGCTCGCGCGTGCGGATCTGAATATCAGGCGGCGTCTTGAACGTGAGGCCAACTGCCCGTTCGACATTCGGAATGACGCGTTCCGCCGCCGCGTCGACCACGGCCTCGAACCGCTGTTCGGCACGGGAGCACCCGGGTGTCGTCAGCGCCAACATCAATGCCATCACACGAATTCGCCCCATTAGTCGAAACACCCCTCGAGGAATGAACCTGCAAGGAACTGAGGCGAAGTGCGGTCGTCAACTCGATGCTGGCTCAACGAGATGGGGTAAAGAAAAGGCGGCGCTACGTTCGTCGCAGCGCCGCCAAGCGGTGATCGGCAGGGTGTCCGGCTATCCCTCGATCAACCGAATGCTCCCATTGACCGTCTCGAGCTTGAGCTCGGGACCACCGCCCCCAATGGTGCCACTCATCTCGCGCGGACCCCAGCGGCCACGAACCGTGAGCGGAAAATCCGTTTCGATGCGGCCGTTCACCGTCGCGGCTCGCACATCGGCCCGGGCTCCAGCGGGAAGCTCGACAGTGATTTGGCCGTTGACGGTCTCGAATTCGAGGTCGGCGCTCAACATGCTGCCGAGTCGGGCCATGATGTTGCCATTCACCGTCTGAGCCTGCGCCGCCGAGCTGGTCGCGATCGTGACGTCACCGTTCACGGTCCCGGCGTCAACCTCGCTCTCGAGCCCCTCGGCCTCGACATCTCCGTTCACCGTGCGACCCACGAACTTGACGCCAGCGGGTACGCGGACCGTAAACTCGACCTTGGTATCGTTATTGCGCACATTGTTCCGGCCTCGGCCGTCAGCCCGACACTCGTTGGGTCGATCCTCGTTCTCCGAAGGGTACAGGGCGCAGATCGTGACGCCGCCATCGTGTTCGACGACCTCGATTCTGACGTCGGCAGGATTGCCCCGACGGCCCTCTCGCTTCACCGCCCTCACCTCGACTTGGGATCCGCTCGCGAGCATGGCCCGGACGGGGCCGTTCACACCTCGGATGCGCACCACCTGGCTCGATGACAGGCGCCCCTGCCACTCGAAATCGCCTTGCTGGGCCTGGGTGGTCGTTCCAGACGACCCCACGGTGACATACCCGGTGTAGGCAATGGCGCCCAACACGGCAAATACTGGGAAGAATCTCATCGTTCCATACCTCATTGGAGGATCCAGGACCTGGTCACAGATCCTTACGGTCGTTCCAGACTAATAGTGCCACCGAATGAGCTGAGCGCGATCTGGGCCCGCCCTCCGCCTAATGTGAATTCAAACCGTTTCCCCGAATCCGTAGACGACATCAGGGTAATCGGGAAATCCGACTCGAAGTCGCCGCTGAACGTCGACACGGACACCGTTGCGGAGATATCACTCGGGATGGCCAGCGTGATGTCGCCGTTGTGCGTCGTGAAGCCATAGCGGCCACTGCCTTCGATCGTGCCTTCATACGTCACATCGCCGTTCACCGTCGTGGCTTCCACATTACTGGACCGGACGTTCTCGAGGTCGATCTCTCCATTCACGGTCTCCGTAACGATTTCGCCCCGAGCATCGATGACGGTCACATCCCCATTGCTGGAACTGACATCGATGCGGCCTTGACTCCCCTCGCATTCCACGTCGCCTTGGATTGAGTGGAGCGAGACGCGGCCATTCCCGCCCGTGAGATGCACGTCGCCCTGGACGGTCTCCACGGACACGTCGCTCGACGCGCCACGGATGTCAGCCTCGACGAACGTTCCGTCGATCATGAGCGGCATCGTGGCGGGGATCGTCAACTCCATGTCGACGTCGGACATGCCACCCGTCCCGTCGCGCATCCTGATTCGGACACCGGCATTCGACGAACTCACGGCAAGGCCTGCGGACCGGGAGTGGTCGGCGAGGATTCTGATCTCGCTCCGCTCCCACGTTCGGACAGTCACCTCACCACGCATCACCGTGATATGCAGCCGCGCATCAGGCGAGACAGTGAACGTCGTATCCGTGTCTTGGCCCACGATCGCCGCAGCAAGGGCGAAAACAGTCAACATTGGATCGTCTTTCTCCTCAGCTCGCCGCGGTGGCCAACGTAACAGCCTGCGCGAGCAGTTCGAGCTTTTGTCGCTTGGTATGCGCGAGATGCGAATTCAAGAACTGGTCATTCGGTTCCTCGCGGAGCGCCTGCACGGCTTCCGCAATCGCCTGGTCAATCGTGGCCAGACTCTGTTCCAGCACGACGATGGTCGCCGAGTCCAGCTGGCTCCTGTGTTCATCGAGCGCATGGACAAGCTCATCGACGGCAGTGTCATAAGACGCGTCGGACGCCGCGATCCCCACTGGGATCACTGTCGCGGCGCCAGGGCTTGGTGACTCGGAGCGAGTCGCGAGCATGGTCGACCCGACGGCGGTGACGACGAGTGTCGCGGCCGCCGCCAGCAGCTGCGTCGCCGTGAATGCGAACCGCCTCCTCGGACGACGACTCTCGATGTCTACGACGGGAGTCTCACCGGTATGGGCCGCGCGAATACGCGTGGCGATCCCGCTCCACAGGTCTCTCGACGGTTCCGAATCTTCGAGCGACGCGGCACGCTCCTGCACGGCCCGAAGCTCGTCGAGCGTGGTCGTGCACGCCTCACACGTTGCGAGATGCGCTTCGAGCAACTGCGCCTGGTCGACCTGCAGGTCGCCATCGAGGTACTCTGACAGCTGGCTCGTCCATTCGTCAGTCATGTTCGACTCCTCATCCAGCGAGGTGCCCGCGGAGACTCATGCGCGCTCGGTGCAGCTGCGCCTTCGAGGTGCCCGCCGTCACCCCCAGCATCTCCGCGATCTCTCGATGCTTAAACCCTTCCACGTCGTGCAACACGAAGACCTCACGGGCTCCGTCCGGTAGCTTTCGCAGGGCCCCTTCGAAGTCCATTCGCAGTTCCGGCGACCCACTCGCGCCCTTCGCGCGGTGCTCCATTCCCTCGTCTCCCACGAACCGACCCTCGCGTTTGCTCCGGCTGGTTCGACTCGCCAACAGCACGTTGATTGCCAGCCGGTGGAGCCAGGTCCCGAACGCCGCCTCGCCCCTGAACGTGCCCAGCTTCTCCCACGCACGGACGAACACATCTTGCGTCGCCTCGTCGGCATCATCGAAACCGAGGATACGCCGTGCGAGCGAGTTGACACGGGCCAAATGCGCGCGGTAGAGGCGTTCGAAGGCGCGCGCGTCCCCAGCCGCAGCCAGCGCGACATCCGCGGTCTCAGCGTCGCTGGCCGTGGAGACCGGACGCCGGGTCAGGGCGTCCACTCCTCGCTGCCCATTGTGTCCATGCACCTCATTGGATAGTGACGGGAGCTGAAAGGTTGAGATCGGTCACGAGACCCCAAGAAGACCGAGATACCACGCCCAGACGGCGTCCCCGGCCACGAACGCGATGGCGGCAGCCGTGGCCAGGAAGACGCCGAACGGGAGCTGCAGCCCCTGCTGCCTCTTCGCGAGGGCGATGGGCCCGAAGACCAGCGTCCCCAGCAAGGCGGCCAGGAACACCGTCAGCAGGACTCCTGACCAGCCCACAAAGGCTCCGACCATCGTCATCATCCAGAGGTCGCCGCCACCCATGGCGTCCTTCTTGAGCGCCCAGGTTCCCACCGTGCCCACGCCCCAGATGAGGGCGAATCCGGCCGCGGCGCCGATGAGGGCGAACCGCAGGCCGGGCCATCCGTCGAGCGCAGCCAGCACGATCCCGATCGCGAGTCCGCCAAACGTGAATTCGTGCGGGATGATCATGTGCGTAGCGTCGGTGACGGTAATGCCCAGGAGGATCGTCCCGAGCAGCGCTGCGGCGACACCGCCCGTTGTGAGCCCGTAGTACCAGGCGGCCGCAATCCAGATGAGGGCCGTCAACGCTTCCACGATGGGGTACTGGATCGAGATCGGATCCTTGCACGCCCGGCATCGGCCACCGAGCACAAGCCACGAGAGGATCGGGATATTGTCGTACCACCCCACGGGGGCCCCGCATTTCGGGCACTTCGACCCGGGAAACACGAGCGATTCGTCAGCCGGCAGCCGGACGATGCAGACGTTGAGGAAGCTGCCCACCACCCCACCAAGTAGGCCAGCCAGGACCAGCCGCATCCACTCAGGCATGGGCGACCTCGTACAGCACGATTCCAGCGGCAACCACCACGTTGAGCGATTCCGCGCCCCCAGCCAGGGGAATCGCCACCCTCGCGGACGCCCGCTCGTGAAGCTCCGGCCTTACGCCCGCCCCTTCGTTCCCGACAGCCAGCACCAACCGATCAGGCGGAGTAAGGCGTCCGAGTGGAGTCCCCTCGGTATCGGCGACCCACAGCGCGGTGTCATGCTCCCGCGTCCAGGCCACCAGCTCTCCCAACGCCGCCGTGACCACGGGAAGGTGAAAGGTGGCCCCCATTGCCGCGCGCGACACCTTGGGGCTCGTGATGTCGGCGGTGCCGTCCAGCGCAATCACACCCGGTGCCCCAAGCGCCCACGCGGTGCGGAGCAGCGCGCCAACGTTCCCGGGATCTTGCACCCCGTCCAACACGAGCACCGCCGTGTGCGGTTTGGGCTCCAGGTCGCGGAGACTGCGTTGGGCCACCTCGACGATGGCGACGATGCCCTGTGGTGTCTGGGTGTCCGCAATTTCGACGAGCTGCCGGGGCGAAACCTCGTCTACTGGAATGGCGCGCTCCGCGAGCTGCTGGAGGAGCGCCGCCTCGCGCGGCTGGTCTCCAAACGTCCCGACCGCCAGCGCTCCACGCACCGGCACGCCGGCGTCCAACGCCTCCTCCAGCAGACGCAGACCTTCGATCACGGTCGCCGCCCGGCGCCGCCTCGCTTTGCGCCGTTGGAGATCACGTGCCTGTGATAGCAGATTGGAAGCCATTCGCGTCTATGTTACCCTGAGTTTGAAGATCACGAAATGCAGATAGCGATGACGATTGCCGGCTCCGATTCCGGGGGCGGCGCCGGTATCCAAGCCGACTTGAAGACGTTCCATCAGTTCGGCGTATTCGGAACATCGGTGATCACGGCTGTTACGGCGCAAAACACGAAGAGCGTCACCGCCGTCCATGCCGTCCCCGTAGGTATGGTGCGGGACCAGATCGCCGCCGTGGCGGACGACCTTCCCCCGCACGCGTGCAAGACAGGCATGCTCGCATCAGCCGAGTTGGTGGAGACCGTCGCTGTATGTCTCCGCGCACGTGCGTTTCCCAACTACGTGCTCGATCCAGTGATGATTGCCACGTCCGGCGACCGACTGTTGGCGGAAGACGCCGAACGATCCGTGACGGAGTATCTGATGCCCCTGGCCACGGTCGTGACCCCGAACGCACCCGAGGCAGCCGTCATGGCTGGGCGTCCGGTGTCCGATCAGTCGGCCATGGCGGAGGCAGGTAGAGCCCTCGTGGACCGCGGCGCGCGGGCAGCACTCATCAAGGGCGGTCATCTCGACTACCCCACGGTCATCGATCTCCTCGTCACGGAAGACGACGTGCATCGATTCGAACATCCGCGTGTGCAGACCTCTTCCACGCACGGCACGGGATGCACGCTGTCAGCGGCCATCGCGGCCAGCCTCGCCTTAGGGCAGGAGCTCGTCACCGCCGTCGAGCATGCGCTCGACTTCGTCCATCAGGCCATCGCGACCGCGCCGGACCTAGGCCAGGGGCACGGTCCGCTCAACCATCTGGCGCCCATCCCTCATCGACCGCAACCATGACGAGCAAGCATTTCGACCCACCGCCTCCCGAAGGAGGGCTTTACTGCAACCGCACCCTCAACATGCGGAGTATCCGCGCGATCGGATACGACATGGACTACACGCTGGTCCACTATCGTATCGACGAGTGGGAACGCGCGGCCTATCAGCATCTCAAGGAAAAGCTCCTGGCACTTGGCTGGCCGGTGGAAACGCTGGAGTTTGATCCCGCGTTGGTGATTCGCGGGCTCATTATCGATCTCGAGCACGGCAACATCGTCAAGGCCAACCGATTCGGGTACGTGAAGCGTGCCTACCATGGGACGGAGCGTATCCCGTTCGAGGAGCAGCGTCGCCTCTACGGTCGAACGCTCGTGGATCTTGCAGAGGATCGATGGGTGTTCCTGAACACTCTGTTCTCGCTCTCCGAAACGTGTATGTACAGCCAACTGGTCGACCTCCTCGACAAGGGTGCCATTGAAGGAACGATTGGCTATCGCGACCTCTATAGAATCGTGCGCGCCTCCATCGACGAAGCGCATCTGGAGGGGGATCTCAAGGCCAAGGTCATCGAGGACCCCGAACGGTTCGTGCAGCTCGACGCCGAAGGCCCCCGCGCCCTGCTCGACCAGAAGGCGGCCGGGAAGAAGTTGCTCTTGATCACGAACTCGGAATGGGAGTACGCGGAGGCGATGATGACCTACGCGTACGATCGGTTTCTGCCCGGGGGCATGACGTGGCGCGAGTTGTTCGACCTCGTGATCGTCGCCGCCCGTAAGCCTGATTTCTTCTTTCAGCAGGGACCGGTCTTCCGCATCACCGACGACGCCGGTCTCCTCCGCCCCGCTCCGACGGGAATTCTGGACGACGGGATCTATCTCGGTGGGAACGCCCGCATGGTGGAGGAGCGACTCGGGCTATCGGGCGACGAGATTCTCTACGTGGGCGACCACATGTATACCGATGTGCACGTGACCAAGGACGTGCTGCGGTGGCGAACGGCGCTGATCCTGTTCGAGCTCGAAGCGGAACTCCAGCACATGCGGGCCTTCCAGACACAGCAGCAGCAACTTGGCACCCTCATGCAGGACAAGACGGCGCTCGAGTTCGACTCCTATCAGCTGCGGCTGACGCTCCAACGCACCCGGGCCGCAGGAGAAAAGCCCCGTGACGTCGAGCGACGGCTTGCCGACGTGCGCGCACAGATTGCCGCCCTGGATGAACAGATCGCGCCGCTGGCATCGGAGTCGGGGCGACTGAGTAACGACCGCTGGGGCCTGCTCATGCGGGCGGGAAACGACAAGAGCTACTTGGCACGCCAGGTCGAACGATGGGCGGACATCTACACCTCACGCGTGTCGAATTTTCTCAATCACACCCCGTTCATCTACCTCCGAGCTCCTCGCGGGACCTTGCCGCACGACATGATCCCCACGCTCGCGCCGGAGGAGGATGGCGACTGAATATTTGCGCCGTTGAACGGTGCCATCCCATCTTAAGCACACTTTCCATCTACGAGGTCATCCCATGCATCGAGTGCGGCGTTTCGGCGTGATACAGACAGCGAACATGGCGGCCGTGATGTACTTCGTCATGACCATCATTGTCTTCCTGCCGTTTGTCTTCATTGGGAGCATGCTACCCAGCGACGGCGCGACCGACTTTAGCGTGTTCAGCGGCGCGTTCCTGTTCTTCCTGCCTCCGCTCTACGCCGCATTCGGGTGGGTTGCCACGGCGATCGCGTGCTGGTTCTACAACATCATCGCCGGCTTCGTAGGAGGGGTAGCGGTCGAGCTCGAAGCGGAGGTCTAGGGAATCGGACCGCCGACCACACGCTTGAGCCTGGTTCCGGCGGGAATCCGCTCGCTGGGGTCCGTTCGGTTGAGGAGTGCCAGTTGATCGAGGTCGACCTGCGACGGATAGCGTGAGGCGAACTGCGAGAGCGTCATGACGCGGTCGGTGGTGATGATGTCGAGCGTGAGAGGTCGCACGTTGAGGGCGTTTTGGTCGGTTAACCGATCAAACGATCCCGCAAACGCGTTGTAGGAGTTTCGGTACGAGTTCCAATTGGCAGTGGTGGAGTACCCAAGCACCCGGAAGACGCGCCCGCCAAATTCGATGAAGTAGGCACCTCCCGAGAGTGACCCGTCTTGAGAGGTCGCCTGAAATTCCAGCGACACCGCCGGGAAACCGTTGACTGTCCGCTGCTGGGTGCTTGCGGCCTGCATGCCCTCTTCCGCTGCGAACGTGCTGGCGGCGGCGCTCGCGGTCGCACCCTCCGCCAGTGTCAACACGAAGATCGCGTCCTTTTCCGGGCTCTGTCCCGCCACGGCCGACCGTTGGTTCTGGGTTGCCCACCCAGCCGGGAACGCCAACTGAAACGCCATCTCTGGGTGGAGGAAGAGTTGGTCCTGGAAGAAGCCTTCGCGCGGGTTGTCCCCGAACATCATGCCATCGAGACGGTTCAAGTATTCGTCACGCCGGACTGTCGTCCCGAGCGGCCGCGGAAGCGACTGGATGAGCTGCCGAATGCGTTCCTGTCGATTGACCGGATCTGGGTGCGTGGACAACCAGGTCGGAAGGCGTTCGCCGCCCGTGGCAGCCATGCTGACCGAGTTGAGCATGGCGTACACGTTGGGCATCTGATTGGGGTCGTACCGCGCCTGCGACATATACCGCAGCCCCAGCATGTCCGCCTCGCTCTCGTCATCGCGCGAGAACTTGAGAAAGAGGAGCTGAAGGCCGGCCGAGGCGGCTCCGGCCAGACCCTGGAGATTCTCCGGTAGCAACACCGCGGACGCCACCAAACCCACCTGCGCAAGCTGCATCTGGCTCATCTGCTGCGCACCGTGCCGTGCAGTCACATGGCCAAGCTCATGCCCCATCACGGAAACGAGCTCTGCCTCGGAGTTGAGATACACCATGATGCCGCGCGTCACGTAGTTGTAGCCGCCTGGCAACGCGAACGCGTTCACGGTCGGATCGTCCAGCACACGGAACGTCCACGGCAGCTGGGGGCGTTCTGATTGCCTGGCCAACTGTTCGCCGAGCCCGCGGATGTACCGCTGCATTCCCGAATCCGGGTACAACCCAAATGCACCGACGATCTGCGGATCCGCACTTTGTCCCATCGCGATCTCTTGGCCTTCCGAGACCAGCATCAATTCTCTCCTGCCCGTGGCGGGGTTGACCGCACAGCTCAGCTGGAGGAGGACAAGTGAAAGGGCGAGAAACGGAATTCGGAACGGGCGGCGCATGTGAACTCGCTGTCGGTGATGCATAGAAAATTAGCACAGGGACGACCGCAACAAAAAAAAGGGGCCTCACGCACGGTGAGGCCCCTGAGAAGTCGGCTCAATCGACGTTTCAGGGCTTCTTGAGGAGGATCTCTTCGAAGAGACCGAGTGCCCGCGGATCTTCGCTCTGACCCAGCCAGAACAGCGCCTTCTTTCGAATGCTGGGGCTCTCGTGCGTGCGCACGAGTCTGATGAGGATCGGCACCCCCTCGTTGTTGTCGAGCTGTGAGAGTGCAAAGACGGCCCGCTCTTTGACCTCCAGGTCTTCGGCCTCATCGTCGACCATATCCGAAAGGCCGGCCACCGCTTCTTCCGTGGCTGCTTGGCCTACCCAAAACACTGCCGCAGTTCGGACGTCACGGTGGACGTCTCGATCCTTCGCGATATCGAGGAGCGGTCGCCACGCCTCGACGCTGTCTGCCAGGATCACCGGGAAGACGGCGTCCTTGCCCACACCCGGCACCTGTGTCACCAGCGACAGCAGGTACTCCACCGCCTCGAGTGCGCTGACGGTCCCCAGATCGGTGACGTCCGACATACCGGTGCGCCACCGTCCTCCAACGTAGGTATCGATATCCGCCAGTCGACCATTCCGCACTGTGATCATCACGCGAACGGGGCCCGGCTCGCAGCCCCGTTCCCAGTAACGGTTCTGTACTTCCCGCATGGATACGTTCCGCCCGTCGCCGCAGACGCCGTCGCGCGCCGCGAAACTCATCAGCGCGACACCATCGCGAACTTCGTTCACGCGCGACGCGATGGACTGAGCAGTCGCCCAGTCCACCGCCGTCACCAGGGCCAGCCCAACGCTGGCCGCGAGTCCGAGCGCCCTCATCCGTTGGGCCGGTTAATGAGCCGCAACAAGAACTCGGCGACTCGTGGATCGTCGACCTGTCCCAACCAGAAGATCGCCTTGGTGCGGAGCTCGTCGTCAGGGTCGTTTTCCGCGATCCGCATCAAGACATCGACCGCTTCCGGCTCGTCCCGTTGCGAGAGCACGAACACGATCTGCTCGCGCATTTCGCGATCGTCCATCGAGCTGTACAGATCATCCAACCGGCGCACCTCGAGTACATCACTTTGTCCCGCCCAGAACAACGCGCGCTTCCGCAACTCGACGGACTCGCTCCGATCCATTGCCCGGTCGAGCAGCCATTGCCCGTTCTGTGGATCATCGCTCTGTGACACCGCGAAGATCACACGTTCCTTGAGTTCCTGGTTGTCCAACTCCCCATACAGGTCACGGAGGAACGCTTGGTTCTCCGGTGCCTCATGTTGCCCCAGCCAGAAGATGGCGTTCTGCTTCAGATCGTCCGGCGCATCTGCCCGTCCGACGTAGTCCCGGAGCGCCGCACCCGCACGATCCGAATCGTGTTGCGACAGCGCGAAGATCGCCTTCTCCTGAACCGCTCGGTCCGTCGAGCGCCTGAGGATCGAATCCAAGGCCACCACGGCCCGAGGATCATCGACCTGTGACAACCAAAACACCGCTTGTTCCTTCACTTCGGTGTCGGGGTCGTTCTGTGCCACATCCAGGAGAATGTCGGCCGTTTCGTCCGAGCTCTGCTGCGACAGGATGAACACGGCCTTCCTGCGCAGGTTCTCGGATCCCTCCTCCCGCATCTCCAGCACTTGCTTGAGGATCGGAATCGCGCGATCTGAATCCATTTGCATCAGTGCATTGATCGCCGCCACTCGCACGTCGTTCTCTTGCCTCTGCGGACGATCCGGACGGGGTGGGCGCGGCGGCATGTCGGCGCGCGGCGCTGCAGCGCGGGCCACCCGCTCAGCGGCCGTTGCGTCGCCACGACGTGCCAACTCCGCATGAATGCGCACGGCGAGCGACCGAGCTTCGCTCAGCTCACGCGCGTTCGGGTATGCCTGCTCGAACCGATCCATCAATTGGCGCGCGTACTCGAGTTCCTCCATCGAGTGAGTGCGGTACCGGGCAAACGCGTCCCAGTACATCGAACTCGCTGCGAGCTCGTGCTGCGGGTGATTGCCATGGATCGCCATGAACATGCGCGCGGCCTCGTTGTACGAGCGATCATTGAGCGCGCGCCGGGCACGTTGGTAGAGAGCCTCGATCGTGTCCTGTGGCGTCGCGACCAACGCGATCTCGGTTGCGAGAACGGCCATCGGCGCCGAGGCGGCCGGCACTCGAGCAGGCGATTCGGCGACCGGCTCCGGCACCTGCCCTGCCGTGGACCCCGCCATCCCCATGAGGGCCAGAACGCCAAGTGTCGTCATCTTCTTCTTCATTAGAGTGCTCCTTGTGCGCCTGCCAGCGCGTCGGCGCCCACCGCCGACTGCAGCCGAAGCAGCACGCCTCGCTGTTCGATCGATTCATCAATCAAGGTCATTTCGTCGGAATCATCTCGCGTGAGCTGCGTGATCTGCGCGAGCACGAGCTCGATGTCTTCGAGTAGTGTCAGGAGTTGCGGATCTTCCGACGCCGGCGAATCCAGATAAAGTCGTGTCGTCGACAAGAGATCCGTGGCGGATGCGCCAACCTCGTCGATCGGACGACCCATGGCCGCATCCATTCGGAACATGGTCAGAAACGACTCGACCTGTGCCAGGTGCTGCGTGGCCGCGAACTGATACAACGCGTTCGCATCCGTCGCGGGCACATCGGTCGCCGCGACGGCGCTGTCGGGGTTGATCGCTTGTTCCGTCGCGCTGCGGCGGCCAATGCCCACGCCGATTACGAGCGCCGCGGCAATCCCGATCCCCCACCCACTCAATCGCATGATACGGCTACGCTTCTGCCGAGCCCGTGCAAGGCGAAGCGTCTGGATCCGCGCCCACATCTCGTCGCTCGGTGTCGCCGGAGGTTCGTGATAGTCCTTGGCCATCTCCTCCAACACCCCTTCAAATCGTTCATCGTTCATATGGCCGCCTCCCCCGCAAACTCCGCGAGCGACTGCCTGAGTTTGGCGCGTGCCCGTGACAACTGCGCCTTCGACGTTCCGGCCGGCATTTTGAGGACCGTGCCGATCTCGTCGTGCGTGTACCCTTCCACGTCGTGTAGTACGAATACGGCCCGATACTTCTCCGGCAATGATCCGACCGCTTCGCGCAGCCGCTGCTTGAGATCTGGTTCGGCCTGTCGGTCGGGCGACCCGACGTGAGCTGCAACGTCGAGGTCGGTTTCCCGCTCTCGGAGCCGCTTCACTTTTCTCAAGCCGTTGAGAATCACGGTCATCGCAATCGCTCGTATCCAAGTACTCAGTGCCGCATCGCCGCGGAACTGTTCGATCCGTTCGAACACCCGCACGAACGTGTCCTGCGTGAAGTCACGCGCTTGGTCGTCGTCACCCGCCATTCGATACGCAAGCCGGTAGACCATATCCACGTTCGCTTCATATAACGCCCGTTCTGCCGCCGAATCGCCGGTGCGAACACCGGCCACAATCGTCTGCTCGTCCACCCCATCCCTCGAGTTGCGTGGGTCGTTCTGGTTAGTAGACACAAGGTGCTGGGAGAGCGTTGCGTTCGGGAGGGTGACCGCCGCGGCCTGTCGGCCGGCGCAAAGCTAACGCGTTGTTACGGAAGAACTTACAGAGTTGTGACGGACGATACCCCGCACCAGGCGCTCGAGATCTCCACTGACGACTTTGCCCGCCTCGAGCACCTCTTCATGCGACAGTGGCTTGGTGGAGATCCCCGAGGCGTAGTTGGAAATCGTCGAGATGCCAAGCGCGCGCAGGCCTCGGGCAGCGGCGGTGATAACCTCGGGAACGGTAGACATCCCGACAGCGTCGGCGCCGATCCGCTGAAGCATGCGGATTTCGGCGGGCGTCTCGTAGCTTGGTCCGAGCACACCCGCATACACGCCTTCTTCGAGCGCGATGCCCGCCTGCAGGGCAGTCTCCCGAGCAACACTCCGTAACGCCCCATCGTACGGCGCGGACATGTCGGGAAATCGTTCTTCGCTATCGAAGACAGGGCCGAGCAACGGACTTCGCCACATGAGGTTGATGTGGTCCGCGATGAGCATCAGCCCGGGGACCGGCAAAGATGGACGTACGCCACCGGCGGCGTTCGTGACGATGAGCGCGCCGATGCCAAGTTCCGCGAAGACACGAACCGGCAACACGACAACTGATGGGTCATGCCCTTCGTACAGGTGGAATCGTCCGCTTTGCATCAAGACCGGAACGTCATCCAGCACGCCGGCCACGAGTTTCCCCGCATGCCCAACGACCTTGGGGGCCGGGAATCCCTCTATAGATGAATAGGGAATCGCGATCGGGTCGGACACGGCATCGGCGAGCCCACCGAGACCCGAGCCCAACACGATCGCGACCTCAGGCCTTCGGTCGCCCAGCGCTTTACGGACCGCGTCGGCCGCCTGATGCACAACTCGCTCAACTTTTTCAGCCATCAACACTCACCCCCCTGCCCCTTCACCCTCCACCCTCTCTCATCACACCAACATCCCCGCCAAACTCGCGCTCATGAACGCGGCGAGGTTGCCGCCAATCATCGCTCGAAGGCCCAGCCGCGAAAGGTCTTTCCGACGCTCGGGCGCGATCCCACCGATTCCACCGATCTGGATCGCGATCGACGGTAGGTTGGCGAACCCCAAGAGCGCGTAAGTCGCGATGACGGCGGATCGCGGTGACAGCGGAGCAGCAGATGCGAGGTTCCCGGCGAGCTGCGGATACGCAATGAACTCCGTCAACACCGTCTTGACGCCGATGAGCGCTCCAACATCCCCGGCTTCCGCCCATGGCACCCCCATTGCCAACGCGATCCAACGAAACACCCACCCCAACAGCCACTCGATCGAGAGATGTGGAGCACCAATCTGCCCGCCGAGAAGGGCGAGGAGACTGTTCAACAATGCGATCAAGGCGACGAACGCCATGAGCATGGCCGCCACGTTCATCGCGAGTTTGAGACCTTGGGCGGCACCCCCAGCAGCCGCGTCGATGACATTCGCGTCCTCGCGCTCGACGGTCACGTGGGTGGTGTCTCTCGTGACCGGCTCGCCCGTCTCTGGGACTAACAGCTTCGAGATCACCAACGCCGCCGGCGCGTTCATGACGCTCGCCGTCAGGAGGTGACCGGCAATATCGGAGAAGTATGGTGTGAGGATGGCCACATACGCCGCCATGACGCCGCCCGCAATGGTCGCGAATCCGCCGACCATGACGGTATTGAGTTCCGACATGGTCATGTTGCCAACGAACGGTTTGACGAGTAGCGGCGCTTCGGTCTGACCGACGAAGATGTTCCCAGCCACCGAGAGCGTTTCAGCACCCGAGGTCCCCATGAACCGTTGCATGATCCATGCGAGGCCACGGACTACCCATTGCATCAGGCCGAGGTAATAGAGGACGGACATCAGCGAAGCAAAGAAGATGATGGTCGGCAGCACCGTGAACGCAAAATATGAGCCGGTGTTGGCCCACAGCTCCGCGCTCGTGAGCGTTGCCGCCTCGGGTGGTCCCGCCTCCGGGATTCCGACCGGTACGTTGTTGTTCACCAGATTCCCGAAGATGATGAACGATCCATCCTGCGCAAAGGACAACAACGCCGTGAACGCCCGGTTGGCCCCTCTGAAGAGCGCCCGACCAATCCCCGTCTTGAGGACGAGAAACCCGAAGATCGATTGCAGCACCACGCCGTAACCGATCAAGCGCCAGTTGACGCGCCCACGATCCACGGACATTGCCCAGGCGATCAACAGGATGACGGCGATCCCGACAACACCGGTGAGTCGCATGAGGAACGGGGTTTCGAGCCCTTCACGCAGATCCGAAAGCTGTTGCGCAGCCTGGAGCGCCCACAGGGTGTTCACGAGATTGCCTCCAACTCGGTGAGTAGCGACGCACGCAGGGCCTGTCTTTCACCCTGGGGTAAAAAGGCTGAGTCCGCCGCATTGAGGATCAACGTATCGATCTCCTTCCGTGTGAATGCCAGCTGCTCGTGCGCGATCAGCAGCTCATCCGTGATGGTCGTAGCATCCATCAGACGGCTGTCCGTATTCAGCGTGACCACACCGCCCAGATCGAAGTAGCGTCGAGCCGGGTGCTGCGCAATATCGACCACCGTGTGCGTATGTCGATTAGACGTCAGACAGATCTCGAGTGGTACGCCGTTCTCGATCAGCTCTTTCTCCAGGTCGGGATCTTCGCGGAGTCGCGTGCCATGCCCAATGCGATGCGCCCCGCATACATGCACCGCCTGTCGGATCGAGTCCGGCCCGTCACCTTCACCCGCATGGCAGGTACATGGCAGGTCATGGCCGAGCGCGAACTCGAAGGCTGGCGCGTGGTCGACGGCAGGGTGTCCGAACTCCGACCCGGCGAGGTCGAAGGCGACCACGCCATCACCCTTATAGTCCACCGCCGCACGGGCCATGTCGAGCGACACGCTCGGATCCAAAGTTCGGAGCCCGCACACGATTAGGCGCGCCATGGTTCCGGTCTCCGCTTCGCCGCGCCGGATACCCGCCAACGGAGCCTCAACGGCCTGCGTCAAGGAGAGCGCCGGCATATGGAGGGCCGGGCAGTAGCGCACCTCGACGTATCGCGTGTTCTCCGCCGCGCTGTCGACCACGAACTCGTAGGCTATACGCTCGAGTGCGGCCGCGGTCTGCATCACCGCTACGGTAAAGCGGTACCGGTCGAGGTATTCTTCCAAGCTGTCCGCATGCGCGACGAGCATGGCCTTGGCGAGAGCCTCCGGACCCGAGGCTGGCAAGCTGACGCCTTGTCCTTGCCCAAGCTCCAGCATCGTGCTCGGGCGAATGCACCCATCGAGGTGCACGTGGAGCTCGACCTTGGGGAGTTGATGGATGTGTGCGCGGGTGAGGGTCACGCGTGGTCCGTAGAATCATCGTGATGCCGTGCCGAGACAACGACGCGGTAGATCGCCCCGCGGGTGACGTGCTGGGTGTCGTCGATCTTCCGGCCCACGCCGTCCGTGATGTAGGCCGTGCCACGCGCGAAGGATTCCTGGAGCGTCGGCGCGGCATGCTCGACAGCCTCACGCACGGTCGCGCCGCGGTCGACGATCGTCGCCTGCTCGTTGACGAAGACGGTGACGGTGGAAGACTGGGCGACCATGTGGCCGGGGAATCTGCTGGAAGGGGGGTGCGGGCGCAACGCGGAGCACCCAACGCGAACCTTGGGCCCAGACTACATCTGCGGTTGCTCGCTCGCGCGGTGACGAATCACGTCACCGTCCACCATGAACACCACGTCCTCTGCCACGTTCGTGGCCAGATCGGCGATCCGCTCGAGATCCCGTGAGGCAGAAAGATACGCGACGGCGCGGTCAACCAACTCGGAATCGACTCGCATTCGCTCCTGGAGCGTTTCGAACATAGACCGATGGATCTCGTCAACCTCATCGTCCATGCCGCCCACTGTCCTGGCCAACTGGGTATCGAGATTCACATGAGCGTCGAGGGCGGTTCGCACCATCTTCTGGACAACCTCGATCATGCGGTTGAAATCGAGCGGGACACCAAGCGGAGGTTGTTGTGCAAGGAATGCCGCCCGCTCGGCAATATTCACTGCCTGATCGCCCATACGTTCGAGATCGTTATTGACTTTCATCACACCAACGACGAAGCGCAGATCGCTCGCCACTGGCTGGTGGAGTGCCAGAACCTTCAGACATTCCTCTTCAATGAGCACCTCGTCGCGATCGATCTCGTTATCGTGATCGATCACCTCGGCGGCGAGGTCCTGACGGCGTTCCACCAATGCCATGATGGCCTTGTTCGCCGCTTCTTCGACCTTCGATCCAACCTCGAGGAGTGCCTTCTTCAAGTAATCGAGGTCCCGCTGTAGATGTTTCGCCATGGTCCCCTAGCCAAACCGTCCGGAAACGTAGTCCTCGGTGCGCTTCTCGTTTGGTCTCGTAAACACCTGATCGGTTTCGCCGAACTCGATCAACTTGCCGGCATCGAGAAAGGCTGTGAAGTTCGAGACGCGCGCTGCCTGTTGCATGTTATGCGTCACGATAACGATGGTATATCGCTTGCGAAGTTCGAACATCAAGTCCTCGATCCGCGCCGTCGAGACCGGATCGAGCGCCGACGCAGGTTCGTCCATCAAGATGATTTCCGGATGGAGAGCCAACGCCCTCGCAATGCACAGCCGCTGCTGCTGTCCACCGGACAAGGCGAGCGCGGACTCGTTCAACCGGTCTTTCACCTCGTCCCATAGTGCTGCCCTCTGGAGCGACGACTCGACCAATTCGTTGAGGTCGCCCTTGAATCCGTTGATGACGGGCCCCCACGAGACGTTCTTGAAGATGGTCTTGGGAAACGGGTTGGGTTTCTGGAACACCATGCCGATGCGGCGACGCACCTCGACAGGATCGACGGTCTCATCGTAGAGGTTGACCCCGCGATACAGGACCGTGCCATCCATGTTGGCCACGCGGACGAAGTCATTCATGCGGTTGAACTGGCGCAGCAACGTGCTCTTGCCGCACCCGGACGGACCGATAATCGCCGTGATCTTGCGCTCGGGCACCGCGAGGTTCACGCCTTTGATCGCCGGCTTGTCGCCGTAGCGAATGACCAGATCCCGCGTCTCGAGGATCGGTTCTCCGTCGGACGAGGCATCGCTCGCTGCCCCAAGGTCCGTAGGTGGTACCGGAGGGTCGGTCATCGATCTCGCTGCGCTCGGTTCCGAATGAGAATCGCTGTGGCATTCATGAGCAACAGCACGGTAAGCAACACGACGATGGCCGCCGCCGCCAGTTCGGACGAAGGCCACGAAGGCCGCCGCCCCCACTAAGATCAGAGGCGCCGTCTCGCCCACCGCGCGGGACAAGGCCAGGATCGTCCCCGTGAGTACACCGGGCAGGGCCGACGGTAGCACGTGGTGGCGCACCGTCTGCCACCGCGTCGCCCCAAGCGCGAACGCCCCACGCCGGATCGAATCGGGCACGGCACGCAACGCCTCACGCGAAGCCACGATGATGATCGGCAGAATCAAGAGACTCATCGTGAGCGCGCCGGCGACGACTGACGGCCCCAGCGCAAACCACCGCACGAATACCGCGAGGCCCAGAATCCCATATACAACTGACGGGACGCCCGCGAGGTTAGCGATACTAATCTCGACAATGGTATTCAAGCGCGTAGGCTTCGCGTATTCCTCGAGATAGATGGCGGCCGCCACTCCAATGGGTATGGAGAATAGTGCGGTAAGGCTGATTAACCAGAGCGTTCCGTAGAGTGCCGACTTGATCCCGGCACGTTCGGGGAACCGCGACGGAAACTCACGAAGGAACTGGAGGTCCAACCACGCGATGCCTTGCCGGGTTGCGTGAAACACCAGCACCGCCAGCAAGACCAGGCAAAGCCAGGTGAGGGCCATACACAGGCCCTTGAACGCCCTCGACAAGAGCCGTCGTCGCGCGAGCGTTTGGGGGGTCGCAAGCAGGTGCTCGGCTATTGGACCCGTCATCAGTCGTAGACCTCACGAAAACGCCGCAGAATCCGAATCGCAATCAGGTTCGCCGCAAGAGTGATGACAAAGAGAAGCGCCCCGACAGCGAACAGCGTCTGATATTCAACCGTACCAGCCGGCGCGTCGCCCGTTGCCACCGACACGATATACGCCGTCATCGTCTGCACGCTCTCGAGGGGATTCAGCGTGAGATTCGGTGTGGCACCGGCGGCGATCGTGACCGCCATGGTCTCACCTACGGCCCTCGACAGCGCCAATACGAACGACGCCACGATCCCGGAAAGCGCACCGGGGACCGTGACGCGCGTCGCCACCTCCATCGGTGTCGCGCCAAGGGCGTAGGCACCGAACCGCAACGAGTCCGGCACGGCCCGCAGCGCGTCATCGCAGAGCGAAGCCACCATGGGCAGCACCATGATGCCCACCACGATGGACGCGCTGGCGGCGTTGAAGATATTGGTCGCTGGTATGACGGTCCGCAGGAGGGGTGTGATGAACGTGAGCGCAAAATACCCATACACCACCGTCGGGATACCCGCGAGGATCTCGAGGATCGGCTTGATGATCGCGCGAGCACGCTTGGTCGCGTACTCACTCAGGTAGATAGCCGAAGCCAGTCCGATGGGAATGCCAATGGCGGCCGATCCGGCCACGATAAGCAATGTTCCACCGATGAGGGGGACCACGCCAAAAGACCGCGGAAGCAGCAGCGGCGTCCATCGCGTCCCAAACAAGAACTCCCAGACCGGGACCTCCCGGAAGAACGTCGAGGCCTCGGTCGCCAACACAGCGATGATGCCAATGGTGACCACCACGGATAGGAGGGCACAAAGGAACATGATTCCCTTGATGCCCTCCTCGTGCCAACGGCCCCACGGTTTCCGCTGTAGACCGCTACCGGCTACATCCATCCAAACCAATCAACTCTTCTCGCCGAACTGCCGGCGCTAGAAATGGAGATACGTCTGCACCTTCAAAGAGAACTCCGAATCGCCTGCTGACGGGGACCAGATGTCAGCATTGATCCCAATCTTGTTGCGGCCGACAAAGTGCACCACGAACCCCGGCGTGAACAGGAGGCCCTCGTCATCACTGACATCCGTGTCCGGATCCCCCCAACTCACCCGACCGACCGGTTCCACGGCCGCGACGAATCTGTTGTCCTGAACGGGGACCTTGAACGTCACGATACCCTGCGCCGACATGAAGGTGCTCGGCCCGCTGGCGCCGAGATTCTGCCAGTTGTCGCCAGAAACGAATCCGGCCTGCACATGTAACCCCTCATTGAAATCACCGATCTCAAGGTCACCCCCAAACGCTACCGCGGTCTCCGTAGACGCTCCGTCGAGATAGTCATGGAGCCCAACGTTCGCGGCGAGGACGATGCCGTCGGTTGCCTCCACCGAAAGCCGACCGGTGTACGATTTCCCGCCATTCTCGTCGGCCGTATTGGCACCGGTACCGTTCGTCACCGACACCGCGTACCCCACGGGGGCCGACGGCAGCTGCCCGTCGATCAACACGCCAATGTCACGGTCTGAGTACTGGAGCTTCTCGGTGAATCGGCTGAACGAGCATATCCCACCCGGGCCACTACAGGTATCGACGCCCCGCACGCCGCCCGCACGTTCGACAACGAGAATCTGCGTCGAACTCGTCAATTCGAAGATATCGAACGGGCGTTTGAACTGACCGACCGTGGCTCGGAACGCTGGGGTGAACGCCAAGCGCACGTAAGCATCCTTGAGGGTGATCTCGCCCTCGCCGTAGTCCGGCTGCACCCGACCGCTCACGAAGTCGTTGATTCGTACGTCTGCAGTGAAACGTGCGCGTCTAATCAGAAACTCCGAACCGGGCTCACCGGCCACCGACGTATGGTTGAACTGGGCGTGCAGGCGCCCGGTCAGATTGATCTGGATGGCCCGTGACCGGACCTCGACTTGCGCATCTGCTCGCGCAGGCAGGAGCGCCCCGATCGCCGCGAAGCCCGTCACTCCCGCATACCACCACATGCGTGGTCGCATTACTCAATTCCCCCTGGGTTAATTTTGGAGCACCGAGGGCCGGCCGTGCCCAGGCCGACCCCGCAGCGAAGGTCGTCAGTCGGTGCCCATGATCTCTTCAATCGTCCGCCCCATCGTACCACCGCCAAACACGGAACCCGTGACGCGATTCTCGAAGCGCTCGAGCGCCATTTCGTAGACCTGATCCGGCAGCGGGACATAGCCCACCTCGGACACGAGCGTCGGGGCATTTTCGAGGTAGAACCGGACGAACGCTTGGACCTCGGGCCGTTCGGCAGCCACCGTGCTCACGTAGATGAAGATCGGACGCGACAACGGCGCGTACGTGCCGTTATTGATGGTCTCCTCCGAGGGTGCGACAGGTCCGGTGCCAGGGTCGACCGGCACGGCCCGTAGACGCTCGCGATTCTCCATGTAGTAGGCGAATCCGAAGAACGCGAGCGCGCCCTTCTCACCAGCCACGCCCTGAACGAGCACGTTGTCGTCCTCGGACGCCGTGAAATCTGATCGACAGGCTCCCCCCGCACCGTTGATGACCTCAGTGAAGTAATCGAACGTGCCGGAGTCCGTGCCGGGGCCATAGAGGACGAGCGGCTCATCTGGGAACGACGAGCGCACTTCGTTCCAGGATGAGATGGTGCTGCCCGGACGCCAGATGGCGTTGAGCTCATCGACGGTGAGATGATCCACCCAGTCGTTCTCGAGGTTGACCAGCACCGACAGCCCATCGAACGCGACTGGCAGTTCGATGAATCCAATGCCGCTCTCTTCCGACGTCGTGACCTCAGAGTCCTTGATTGGCCTAGACGCGTCGTTGATGTCCGTCTCGCCGACCTGGAACTTCTTGAATCCACCGCCGGTCCCCGAGAATCCGACCGTGATGCGAACATCCGGATGCTCCCGCTGGAACTCCTCAGCGACCGCCTCCGTGATCGGAAACACGGTGCTCGACCCGTCGACCCTGATCGTTGCGGTCTCTGTCGACCCACCTTCGCCACCACCACCGCACCCGACGCCGAGTAACCCAACGAGCGCGACACTACCTACAAACCGTCTCATGCGACTCTCCCCCTGGCATTCTGTACCGTGACCTCATCGTGATACGGTCGTTGCGGACTTCCTGTGCACCGCACACCGGTGCTTCCACGCGCAAGATAGCCGGGTGTTGTTAAGGGACTGTAAAGAGGAGATAAGATTTGTGGCGACTACGGCAGGACGCCCGCGAGGGGAATGGCGACGCGGAACGTGCTCCCTCGACCCAGCTCGCTCTCGAGCTCTACCGATCCCCCGTGTGCACGACAAATGTGCTTCACGATGGATAGTCCGAGGCCGGTCCCACCGAGTTCCCGCGAGCGAGCCTTGTCCACTCGATAGAACCGCTCGAAGATGCGATCGTGGTGTTCACGGCCGATGCCCGGTCCGCTGTC
>CAMYLY010000021.1 GCA_947259405.1 uncultured Gemmatimonadales bacterium
TGGTCGCCATGGCGAGTTCCAGGTTGACCCGCCGGACCTGTTGGGGATCTACAGTGCCAAACGCCACCTCACCTCGGCGGTAGAATCGGGCGCCATCGAGGTACGCGGTCGGCAAGAAACCGCCGGCTCTGTCGACGAGCTCCGAGACCCGCTCGTCCTTTCGGGTGAGAGCGTACGGTCCTGGGTACAAGACCTCACCCGTGATCCAGACGGTGCGCTGCAGTTCGAACTCTGGCTGCCTGAAGATCGTGATGGCGTCGAATGGCATTAGCGGGACCTCCGCGGCGGTACCAGCTGGAGGGAACGTCAGCCCCGCGGGACCCACGTACTGTCCGTCGGGTCCTCGTTCATACAGATACGACGAGTCCAGCGGCACGCGGAACCGCACCGCCAGTTCCCCTTGGGAACGGTCCGTTGGCAGCCTCGCGATTTCGGCCTCGCTGAGGTCGGCCCCGACCCGCGGCCCGCGAGCGAGCAGCACGAGGTCACGAAGCGAGATGCCATCCTGCCAGGGGTACTCACCTGGCTTCGTTACCATCCCTCCAATACGAACGGTCAGGGACCGCTCGACCGAAGTGATGTAATCGACAGCCACCGAATCGCCATCCTCGATCGCGAATTGAGGCACGCTAACGCGGCCTACCGCGTTCTCATCGCCTTCTGCCCCCGCGGAAAGTGGGACATCGATGACCGCCCGCGGAGCCGGGCCTGACGGACGGTCTTCCGGAGCAAGCGTCCGGAAGACACTGATCCGACTCAGCTCAGCTGTTGCCCGGAATCCCCCGGCCATTCGCACGAGATCGGTGAGCGTCTCGTCCCCTCTAATCTCATAGATCGCCGGCCGGATTACAGCACCCGTGACCTTGACTCTTGGGCCCTGGGTCGCCACAAAGACGATGTCACCCTGCTCGAGCATGATGTCGGCTTCGGTGTCGGCTCGAAGGAGATACCCATAGAGGTCAAGGTTGGCGACCGTCTGGTTCTGTCTCCGCACTTGAATGCGACGGAAATTGGCCCGAGACGTAGGTCCTCCAGCTGCATATAACGCATTGAGGACCGTTGCCACCGATGAAAGCTGGTACGAACCCGGTTGGCCCACCTCACCACTGACAAACACCTGGTTGGTTCGCAGACGAGCGACCGTGACGTCAAAACGCGTCGTACCGGTGCGAATTCCCGAATACGAACGTCCCAGGCGGGTCCTCAGCAACCCGTTGAGTTGGTCCATCGTGAGGTTATTGACCGCCAACTGGCCGACCTGGGGAATGATGATGTAGCCCTCCCGCGTTACGGCCAGCTCGTGCGCGAGTTCGACGTCACCGGTGAGGACCAGCACCAATATGTCTCCCGGCCCTAGACGGTAGTTGGGCGGGACAGGTCCACTGAGGACCGGCTGAAAGACAGTCGACCGGCGGAACGCGTTCAACCCAAACAACTGCAGACCCGCATCCCGCTGCGATACCGTTCTACCACTCACCACCCCGGCTTGGACCTGAATATCCTCGAGACCTTCGGCGACCGCGGAATCCAACCCCAGCGCCTGCAGCCCGAGCCACGTCGCCGATGTGACTTGAGCCTGGCTGCCTGACCGCGAGTCGGCGAGGAAGGCATCGAGCAAATCTGCCGGATATCCTCTGGCCATGAGTTGCGCGCGGATCTGCTCCGACGTGAATCCTGATTGCTGGATATACTGCGGCACGAGCGCGGGATTCTGCCGCAGTATCTCAAGCTGTTGGGCGGTCTGCGCAGCAGTTGTCGACGGTGCCCCGTACAGAACGAGTACCGCAACGAAGAATGTACGGAGACGGACTCTGAAACTGCGAATGAGGGAACTACCGATGATCAAAGGCCACTCGCTTTAAGATGCAAAGTACTCTGTCTTGGTCATCTCTTATGCCAGCGGGGGGTAAGATGCTGGCTAAATAGAAGTGAGTCAAGGGGTTGTGCGACGTACCCCCTGCGTCCGCTGCCCACAGGCGGCTCGTGCGGTCGTGGTCGTCGTTGGTCTGTTGGAGGCCCAGACGGGGCTGACCGAGGGCGTCATTGCCCTATCTGGTTAGACGCCAATAGCTTTCGTCGATATCTATCCAGGAGTCCCTCGTTTCAAGACTCATCGAAATCCAGCCCCCAGAAGAGCGCGCCATCCTCATCGGCGCCCCCCGCCGTGGATCTCGCGATGCGGCCAGCGCCGAGCATCATCTCGACGAGCTGGAACGGCTCGCCGATACGGCGGGCGCGACGGTTGTTGGGCGCCTGATTCAACAGGTCATTGCCCCCAATCCCAGGTTCTTCATAGGATCCGGCAAGCTCGATGAACTCAAGGACCTCGCTGTCGCGACCGAGGCAAGCCTCGTGATCGTCGACGAGGACCTGTCGCCCGGTCAAGGGAAGAACCTCGAGCGAGCGCTCGACCTCCGGGTCATGGACCGGTCGGAGCTGATTCTCGACATCTTTGCGTCCCGCGCCAAATCCAAGGAAGCCAAAATGCAGGTGGAGCTCGCGCAACTCGAGTACCTGCTGCCGCGCTTAGCTCGCATGTGGGTGCACCTGTCGCGCATCCGAGGCGGCATCGGCTTGCGCGGTCCGGGTGAAACGCAGCTCGAGACGGACCGAAGGATGATCCGGCGGAAGATCTCCCAACTCAAGAAGAATCTGGACCGGGTCACTCGGCATCGGGAGGTGTTGCGCGCCAGACGGGGTCACATACTCACTGCCGCGCTCGTTGGGTACACGAACGCTGGCAAGTCGAGCCTGTTACGAGCCTTGACGGGCGCCCAACCATTCATCGAGGATCGCCTCTTTGCCACACTCGACACGCTGACACGCGAAACAGCCATTCCTTCAGCCAACGGCGGCGCTAGTCATCGTCCGCCGACGCGGATTCGGTTGATCGACACGGTGGGATTCATTCGAAAGCTTCCCCACGATCTGGTTGCGAGCTTCCGCGCCACGCTCGAAGAAGCTGTTCGAGCCCACGTGCTGCTGCACGTCATCGACGCGTCCCATCCGGATTGGCAGGAACATGTTGAGGTCGTGAACGACGTACTGAACGACCTCGACGTCGCCAACGCTCCGGTCGTGCACGTGTTTAACAAGATGGACCGTGTCGAAGGCCCGGCCTTCCGAGAGGCGACACGAAAGCAGCTTCACTACACTGCCTACGTCAGCGCGGCCCATGGTGAGATCGACGAGTTGCGAGCACGACTGGGGCGACTCGCCGATGACGCCGCACTGGCCGAAACAGTACAGTCGGCGCGCAGGCCCCTTACCGAATGACCTGGGGGTCGGCTGCCATCGCGTTGGCTGTTGTCCTCACTGACGTCGTCGTGCGCGGCCTCAGGCTCCGCGAGCTACTCGGGCGGAGAATCGCGCTGCGAGATGCGGTCTTTGCCAACCAAGTTGGAGAGCTGGCGTCAGCCGTCACGCCGGCACGCATCGGGGGAGAACCCGCTCGCTTTGCCGAACTCAAACGACTCGATCATGGCACTCGAGCGATCATGGCGACCCTCGTTACGGAAAAGGTCGTCGACTATCTGCTGATCGGTACGGTGCTGGGATCTGCAGCATTGTTCATGGGTCCCCAAGTCATTGAGGGGATGGGAGACCGCGTTGCAACGCTGCAAACCCCTCTTTGGTTCGCCGTGGCGGTGATGCTGATCGCCGCGATGGGTGTGAGTTGGTGGTGGGCAGGCAGACGTGCGTACAAAGCCCATCCGAAGCCACGAGGCGTCCGAGCGATCGGCCGTGAGTTGAGACGTTTGCCGGCCACCGTCGGCCTCACGATAACGTCGATGGCGCTAAGAACGGCGGTCCTCCCCATTCTCGCCTGGCCGCTGCTAGCTGACTCGTGGGGGATCGCTGCGTTGGGTTCGTTTGCGCTGCTCTACAGCCAGCTGGTGTTGCCAACACCGTCGGGGGCTGGGGTTGTCGAGGCTGGATTCGTGGCAGGTATGGGTCCTCTGTCGGACGCCGCGACGGTCGCGTCGATCCTGATCGCGTGGCGAGCGCTCACGATCGGGGTTGGTGCGTTGATTGGGGCGGGTGTTTTGGTCCGACGAGGCGCGCACGTGGGTTCGTGGATACTGCAACCAACCCGACATCGGATACAACCGCTATGAATGGTCGATACGCCATCGCCGTGGGCCTTTTGACCATGGTGGTAGCAACGATGGCACAGGCACAGAGCTCATCCCGACTAATCCCGACAGATCACTGGGCGAACCAGTACATCGGTCGCCTTCGTGACCGCGGGTATCTAGGCCACCTGAACCCGCTGGTGCAACCGTACAGCCGCATCGAGGTCGCTAGAGCGCTACGCGATGTCGATACCGATTCAGTGCCTCCTCAGGTTCGGGAATGGATGGCGCTGTTGCAGGAAGAGTTCTGGGTGGAATCAGCCCGTGTCGCAGATGCGCAGGCCCCCAACTGGGGTGGGTACGTCGTTGGCGACGCACGCGCCTCGGCAAGCAAACGCCTCGAACCGCTGAGGCCGATTGGGGACGAGGACATTTGGGGTCGTGGGCGGGTCGGACTCTGGGGGGAGACGGGCCCGTTGGCGGGAGAAGTTCGAATCACGGGAGACATGTATTGGGACGACGACCCGGATGGTCTGGATCCGGGCCAACGCCTGGGAGGTCGAGCGGACCACGCATACCTGTCGATCACCGCGCCGTTCGGATGGTTTGCCGTTGGTCGGCTGCGGCAGAACTGGTCGACGTTTGGCACGAAGGGGCTTCTCGTGTCCGACCACGCATTCAGCTATCCCCAGCTGAGTCTCAATGTTGACCTTGGCCCTGTCACCTTGCGCTCGCTGGTAGGCGAGCTGGGGACGATCGACGGTGCCAAGCGGTGGTTTGCCGCGCATCGTCTCGACTACTCTAAGCCCAACTTTACCGTCTCCGTTGGTGAGTCCGTCGTCTTCGTGCCCAATAGCGGTGGATTCTCCCTTCGTTACCTCAACCCGCTTGAGGCGTTCAACTTCGATCGCGATACTGAGCCCACGGACCAGCGAGTCAACGTGGGAATCGACGCCCAAGTGTGGTTCCGGACGGGCAAGTTCGTGCTGTTTGGTGAAGGGTATTTGGACGACATCGATGTACGAAGGAGCGACGGTGCCGAGCCCACGACGTATGCGTTCACCCTCGGCGCCCGAATCCCTGAAGTATCTCAATGGCTCGGAGTCGGCGCCGAATACCAACAAGTGTCAGCGTGGGTCTACCGCACTCCCAACGTCAACGACCGTTATAGCTTCTTGGAACGCGGACTCGGCGAGAACTTCTCGGATTACGATAGGATCACGCTCAAAGCCGATGTGTACCCCGGGGTCCGTGGCCTCGAGTTATCCCCGTTGATCCAGATTCAGCGGCAGGGCGAAGGCGACTTCCGCGATTCCATCCCGCCGGACCCGATCTATTTCGCGAGCCCAAACATCTTCCTTGGAGTCAAGGAAACGACGGTTCGCGTTGGCCTTCGCGGACGGTACCAGCCGTTCCGGTTTCTGTGGGTGGCCTTTGATGTCGGTGAGAACTTCGTCCGCAATGAAAACCATGTGGACGGCATGAACCGATCGCGATTCACCGGAGCCGGTGAGATCGGTGCGCGAATCGACTTTCCGATGAGAGGCGGCGGGTAACAGGGCTAGGGGGAAAGCTGGGATACAGGGACGGAAGGGGCTAGAGAGCCGCGCGGGACGATAGGTGAGTTATGTGAGCGCGTTCTCTCTGTATACCTCAACAAGTTTCGGCATCGTCTTGTCCAATGCGCAGCGTTGGGCCACCGCATCCCGCGCCAAGGTGCCGAGCTCGTCGCTCCGCAGCGCGCCTTCGCTGACTGCATCAGCCAAAGCACGGGGATTGCGTGGTTCGTAGGAGATGCCGCAACCGGTCTGCCTGATCAACTCCCCAATCGCGCCCCCGTCCGCACCAACGACTGGCGTCCCGATCGCCATCGCCTCGACCGCAGCCAATCCAAACGTCTCATAGGGGCACGGTGCGAGGAACACGTCGGCGGCCGCATAGAGTTGGTTCATGCGCGCACGATCGCGCTCGTAAGGGAGGACGGTCAGTAGGGTCGGATGGCTGGCCGCGTACGCCTCGAGCTCCGCTCGCATGTGTCCGTCTCCCACCATGACAACGCGTGCGCCGGATTGTCGACAGAGGGCAGGGAGCGCCCTGAGCACCGTATCTAATCCCTTCTCGCGCGACAGTCTGCCAGCGTACAGGACGATCGGTGCGCCCGGTACGCTTCTACTTTTTTCCGCCCTTCGTTCGCGCATCTCGATCCCGTGAGGCACTACTGCCGTGCTCGTGATCCCCGCCCATTCGAGGATCCCCCGCCCATACTCCGACGGGGCGATGACGACCTCGCAGATACCAAGGGCTTTACGCATATACCATCTGAGCGCGTGCTCCGCCGCCCGTCGGCCTTCGCCCAGCGCACCTCTGAGCCCATGCTCGATGTAATACCCGCGCACATCCGTGTGCAGAAACCCGACCACTGGAATGTTCAGACCGCGGAGCGCACGCCGCAGCACCCAGGGTGCCAGGAGGTGACTGCCCAGTTCGATGACGTCGGGCCGCTCGGCGCCGATGATGTCGCGCAACCGTCGCACGCTCGTGAGGAGGTGGTACCCCGGGCTCGACGGCGCCGGCAGACCAGCCATGAAATGCCACTGACCGCCGACTGCTGGCTGTTGACCGTCACGGGAACCCGGAACTGCAACGACGTGCTCAACATCCGCATTCGCCGCTAACCAGCGCATCTTGTTTTCGAGGTAGGTCCGGACGCCCCCGCCGGTCGGCGAGTAGAACTCGGTGACGTCGAGGAGCTTCAGCGGTTCACGACCTCGTGGTACCCCTCGAGGAGAGGGGAAAACGCGTGGTCCCACGTGCGTTGCTCCGCCCAGGATCGCGCGTTTGACGCAAGGCGAGCCCGCAGCCCGGGGTCGTCCACGAGTTGCGCGATCCGGTCGGCCAGTGAAGAGGGATCACCTGGGGTACAGACCACGCCGTTCTCTCCATCGCGCACGTTCTCGAGCACGCCTCCCTCGGCTGCGGTGACAACGGGCAAGCCGGATGCTTGAGCTTCGAGCACCACGTTCCCCAACGTCTCCGTCCGCGACGGAAACACGAACAAGTCAGCCGACGCGTAGGCGCGTGCCAACGCGTCATCCTCTAAGTGACCGGTAAACGTGACGCCATCCGGGGCAGACGCGCGCGCCTTCGGTGCGTAGGCTCCATCGCCGGTGAGTATCAGGTGTACCGGGAGACCACTCGCGCACAACTGCTCGTACGCTCGAAACAAGACGGCCAGATCTTTCTCTGGGGTCAGGCGTCCCACATAGAGGAGGTGGAGGGCATCGGCCGGCCCGTTGGATAGACGCACGTCGTCGTTGCGATGGGTCGGATTGAACCGCTCCAGATCCACGCCTCGACCCCAGATACGCACGTTCTTGATGCCGCGATCGAGAAGTACAGTCCGCGTCGTCTCCGATGGGCAGAAGGTAACGGCCGCCCGATTGTGAAACCACGTCAGATACCGCCAGGCCACGCCGCTCATCCACCCGAATCCATAGTACGGCAGATACCGTGGAATGTTCGTGTGGAACGAGGCAACGACCGGCACGCCAAGTTTCCTAGCCGCCCGCTGCCCAATGAGGCCCATCGAGTATTCGGTCAGAACGTGAACGACGTCCGGAGCAAACCGACGCACCTGGTCTCGCACACGGAGGGACACCGGCGGCGGAATCCGCAAATCCGGATAGCGAGGAAGCGGTACGCCGCGCACACGGACTAGTTCCACCTGCTCCGGAAGTTCGGGATCGTCGGTCGCACCGGCGTCCGGTGCCGCCACGAAAACCTCGTGACCCAGCGCCGCAAGGTGCCGCACCAGGCGATCGACGAGGATTGCCACACCGTTGCGTTGCGGAGGGAACGTTTCGGAAAAGAGCGCGATCCGCACGGACGGAAGGTAGTGGGGATCGGGGAGAGGGTCTAGGCAGGACGCAAGTCGAAGGGCGAGAGAGTGTTGCCCCGGATCACCAGTACATCGTGAACCTCCCGTGGGCGCCGTCGAACCCCGGCCGGTTGGCAATCTGCGGGTCAGTGTCCAGATCGAGCCGGTATCCACCGAGCAGGAGGAAACGTCTGCCAAATTGCCATCCAACGTCGAAGCGCAGCCGAAAGTTGTGGACACCCAATTGCCCTCGGGTCGGTACTTGGCCGCTTCCGCGAATGACCTCTCGCACGTCCATCTCGAACGCCGCGTGGGCCCTGAACCCGCCCCGCGGCCGGTATTCAACCGTCGTCGAGCCCAGCCACGAGCGATCTTCGTAATCGACGTCGCCGCCGGGCCCGGATCGATCGATTCGCGTTTCCGGTCTGAGCTCTCGCACCAACCATGTCTCACTGCGCCAACGGTCGCCCAGGTCCACGAGTACGTATGCCCCCGCGCGCGTCGTACGCTCGGTCAGCAGGTAGTCGACGAGCGGGTCGCCTTGCAGCAGGGGCGCGCGGTCGGTCTCGGCTCGCACCCACTGAAGGAAGGCTCCCGTCCGAACCCGGGGAGACACCGCGTACTCGCCAAGCAGTCCGACGAACGCAAACTCCTTTTCCTGCGTGAACCCGGTGTCCGGTGCCAGCTGGCGAAACGCGGTCAGTGACGATGACACGACCACTGCAGCGTCTGCCTCGAGGCGGATCCGAGATACGGGTGACCACCGCACTCGGCTGCGAACTGCCCACGGGAACTGCCGGTACGCGACCGCGGTGTCGGCGAATCCCTCGAACACGTCGAGTCCCTCGAAGATCACATCGTTGAACACATCCAATGCCGTCAGCGATACCGACGCCGCAATGGCCTTGCGGCTGATGCCGACGCCCAGTTCGAGGTCCATCTCGGGTTTCACCGCCGGGAGCGTACCATGGAGGAACGTGAAAGCGCCGGATCGCCACCGCTTCTCAAATCCAATGCGGACGAGGGCTCGGGTGAGTTCTTCGTAATCCGCGTAGGTGAATTTGGCTTGCGCGGTCCAGCCTCGGCCCAAGGGCGCGCGCGCTTTGAAATCCCCGCCCGCGACGAGGCGCAGGTGGTTGACACTCCCGCCCCAGTATCGGGCACCGTTCTTTCGATTCCACCACTCATACTGCTCCGTGAGTCCGGGCTGCGACGAGACGAAGTCGATCCAGTACTCTTCGTCGATGTTCGGGTGGAAACGAAGCAGCACCCCGCGATCTGTCAGTCGCCCGTCGGCCGGGGCCCCGCCGTCTAGCAGTAGCAGCCACGTGTGCTCGACCCAGTCGGCGTTGGTGGCGTGAAGCGTGGAGGGATCCGTCTGGGACACGGCGCTGCCCGGAACCGCGCCGAGCACGAGTGTGAGCAATGAAGTTCGGAGGCGTGCGAATAGCGAGCGATACAGGGACACCGCGAGACGCCTGGTCGCGCCGCCTCGGCGCGCGACGCTACTGGGTGGATGTGTTGCCGACGTGGACCAGCTGCCGTGGCGGCTGGCGACCAAAGCGTCCCGACAGTGTCCCTGCATCGCTCGTCCTGTCCGCGTCATTGAGCTTTTCGCGGCCCGGTCACCGGAGCAGCACCCAATCCATTGTCACCCCTACTACCCAGTGCCCAATCACCGCATACCAAATCGAACCCGTGCGCAACGTGATATAGCCGAACAAGAGGCTCGCGGGAAACGCCGCGACGAGCTCTGTCGTTGGCTTCCCAACGTGCACGAGTGTCGCGAGACCGGCCTGAAACACGTTGGACGCGAGCGGACCAAAGCGAGGAAGCAAACCGAACAGCAGGAAGCCCCGAAAGAAGAAATCGAAACCCGCGTAGTACAGCAGATACATGACGGCGTGCGCTCCGAACACGAGCATGCCTAGTGTCAGGTTGGGATCCAGCGGGTAGGCCTGCCTGATGGCATCGTCTTGGGCTCCAACGTACCCGCCAAGAACCGCGAATGGTGTGCTGATCGCCAGAATAATCAAGCCGAGCTTCACGTTGCCGAGGCCAAGTCCGAGTTCGCGGTGACGCAACCCGAAGGCTGCCGCCAGCGAAAACGGGACGAGGCCAAGCAACGTAAAGGCGAACGTGAACGACAGCGGTGCCGGAAACTGGTGACCGATCCAATGCACCACCAGCAACGCAGGTGTGGCAGCGACGATCCACACCCAACGTGATCGTCCGGCGGGGGCGTCCCCTACGATGATTGCCATGCCAAAGAATTCGCCGCGTAGCCGCGTTCCAGCCAGTCGACCGTGTCGCGCACACCGTCGGCCAATCGCCGTGGGCAGTATCCGAACGCATGACGCGCGGCGTCCGACGAGACGGGCCAATCCATGGCCAGCAGGTCCACCCATTCGGGGGTGATAAGGGGATCCACGCCCAGCCGAGCTACGCCGACCGAAAGGTAGCCCAGTCCTTTCGCGAAGGTCTTGGGCAACACGCCGACGAAACGCCGTTGACCGGTTGCCTCTGCAATCGCCGCGAGGAATTCCCGCATGGTCGCATCCTCACCCCCCAACGCGAAAGCCGCGACAGAAGGTGAGTCGGGTCGAAAGTCAGCTGCGTGCACAGTACCCTCGACTACGTCATCGACGTGGACGTAATTTGCACGGGCATCACGATCGGCGATCCGGATACGGAACAGGCCTCGCCGATAGAGATCGATCACTTTGGTGGCTGAGTTCGCAACGCTCAGGAGACCCGGTCCGTACACCCGGGTTGGCCGGACAATGACCGCAGTGGTCGTACCCACAGCGTCGCGCAAGACCTGCTCACCTTGGCGCTTCGAACGCTGGTATTCCGTGGTCAGCGGTTTCTCGGACTCGACCAGTGCGGTGGAGAAATGCACGAGGCGTCTCACGTCGTGTTCGAGACAGGCTGCCATCACGTGCTCCGTTCCCCGTACGTTCACGTCGTAGAACTCGTCTGGGGTGCGGGTCCAAGCCTTGGCGCACCCGGCGAGGTGGAAGACCGTGTGGACGCCGGCCACAGCCCGGGAGACCGCAGGTGCGTCCGTGATCGACGCCGGTATGAACTGGGGGGGAAAAGGGGAAGGGGGGAGTGGGAACGGTTTGTTGGCCGATCGGCCCAATACTCTCACGGCACACCCGTCCGAGACCAACCGCTCGACCAGCCGCCGGCCAATGAACCCTGTCCCCCCCGTGACAAGAACCTTTCCCCTTGCACCTAACCCCGGGTCACCCACCGCCGTGACGCCTCGCGATCCCCTTCAACGCGGTCGCCAAGTCTCGAGCAAAGCGCCGCGCAGAGAACACGTCTTCGGCGCGTCGTCGCCCAGCGGCGCCGACCGACTGCAACAGCTCGGATGGCAGACGCAGCGCCGAGGACAGGATCTGCGCCAGTGTCTCAGGGTGGCGCGGTTCGGCCAGCCAGCCGGCCTCGCGCCTGGGGCCGATACCTTCGCCGAGAATGTCGACCGGTCCCCCTTCGGCGGCAGCGATCACGGGAACGCCGCACGCCATGGCTTCGGTGATGACGCGGCCGAACGGTTCCGGTCGCAGCGAGTAGTGCACGGCGAGATCGAACTCAGGGTACGTCAATTCGATCTCCCGCTGAAAAGGCAGCAGGTGGATGCGTTTGGATTCATTGCTCCGCTCAACGCGCGCCTTGAGTTCCCACCCGTACCGCTCTTCGGCCACGGTGTCGTAGATCGATCCACCAACCAGCACGAGATGTGCTTCGGGGAATTGATCTTCGATCAAGTCGAACGCGTCGATGACCTCGAATTGTCCCTTCCAGCGCGCAAACACCGCCGGCATGCCGATGAGCCGCGCGTCCCCCGGCACCTGGAGCTCGCGATGCACCCATCCAGTGCGCGGTCGCAGTCGGAAGCGGTCCAAGTTCACGCCGTTGTGGACGACAGTCGTGCGATCACGTAACGCGCGATCGGTTGGCGGTACCCAGGCGTCTGCCACCACGGTGCTGTTCACCGCCAGGCCTTCGGGGATCCGGCGGGCGAGGGAGCGCCACAGGCGCCCCGTCGTGGACGGAGGGAACTCATGGAGATGCCACACCACTGGATGCACGCGCTGCAGTGCCAAGGCAATGTGGGGCTTGAAGGCGACTGAGTAGGCGACATCCGCGCTTCGCAGAAACGGGTGCCGGGCGAGTCGACGCGACCACGCGTAGAGTCCAACGAGCGCACCGGGGATCGAGCTGAGCGCGCCGGGTTGTTGCGATCCTCGGAGGAGGCGGCGCGATGCAGGTACGACATCGCTCTCGATGCCGATCTTCCCCAGGATCTCCACGAGTGGTCCATCGCATGGCGTCAAGACGCGCAATGCGATGTCGTGCTCGAATGCCAAGTTGGCGAAGTCGAGCAGCACGCGCTCGGTGCCGCCCAGCTGGGCGGCGGCCGCAACGGCCGTGACGTTAGTTTGCGCGTCTTCAGGCAATGGTTCGATAGACCTCCGCCGTATCCCTTGCCGCCGCTGCCCACGTGAACGTCGGGGCACGGTCCAATCCCCGAGACACTAATTGATCACGCCACGACGGGTTGTCGAGTATCTGCTGGACCGCGGCGACGTACGGCTCGACCTCGCGGCCGTTCACGATCACGGCGGCGTCCCCCGCCACCTCGGGCAGCGCACCGGCGCCCGACGCCACAGCGGGGAGGCCGGAGGCCATCGCTTCGAGGACGGGGAAGCCGAACCCCTCATAATGCGACGGGAACAACAGTACGTCGGCGGCACGATACGCGGACCGCAAGACGTCTTCTCCTGCCGCTCCCACCAACGTCACTGACCCCTGTAATCCCCGAGCGTCGATGTCCGCGGATTGCGCATTGGTGAGCGTTCCGCCCACCTGAAGAAACCACGCGGGCACACCTGCAGTCCGCAAGGCTGCGAGCGTGTGGATCACGATGGGCAGGTTCTTTCGCGGGCCGACGCTGCCGACGTGCAGAATCACGAAGGCGGCTTCGGGGATGCCAAACCGCTCTCGGAACTCTGCTCTCGGAACGGGAGACTGACCAAAGAACGCCTCGTCGACGCCGTACGGCACCCGATGAATACGATGATCGTCTCCCAGGAAATCAGCGAGCTCACCCTTGATCCAGTCGGTGGCCACGATGTAGGCATCGGCTCGGCGCAACCCCGTCAGGACCCGATTGAGGAGACGGTTCCGCAAGCGCTCTCTCACCCCACGAGCAGTCTTCTTGACGGAAAACGCTGGCAGGAGATCGTGAACCGTGATCACGGTTGGTCGGCTGGAGTCGGCGAGCAGCATATGGGCGTATGAGTGATCAAGCACATGAAGGACATCACCCGGGAGTCGGCGCACGTGCCTAGGGTAGGCGACATACCGCGCCGCGTACCGGCGAAGCTCGCGCCATACGGATGTGGGTGGCGACGTTCCCAGACCTGACGCTGGCAGTGCCGCGTCGTCGCCGGTGGGGTCAACCGTCAGCGGATCGATGCGTCCAGCAACCGTGACGGCGACATCGCGGACGTGCTCATCGAGTCCCTGAGCCAGCCGATGAGCGTATCGGTCCATGGACGGCCAGCGCTCGAGCGGCAGGTCCGGGACCAAGAGCACCTTCATGTGGTATGCGACCTCGAGTGCGAGACGACGCTCTCGTAAACGGCTTCCGTTTCCGCGATGACACGGTCCCACGAAAGGGATTTCGCGAGGTCGCGGCCACGCTCGATGAGGCGCGACCGCAGCATCAGATCCTCCATCACACGCGTCGCGGCGGCTGCAAAACCCGGTGCATCGTCCGCCCTCGCGACGTGGAGAGCCGTCTCTCGATCCGTGGACCACTCGAGCGCACCAGCGCACTCGGCACAGACCACCGGCAATCCCGCCGCCCACGCTTCAGCGATGACCATGCCGAAAGGTTCATAGCGGGTTGGAAACAGGAACGCGTCGGCTACGTGGTAGTACCGCTCGACATCCGGCACAGGGTTCACGAGGTGCACGCGATGGGCAACGCCGCCGCCGCCGGCCATGGCTCGCACCCGCTCGTGTGGCCCCGCGCCGACGGCAACGAGATGCGTCCCATCGGGGAGCCTCTCCAAACACGCGATCGCGGTTTCGATTCCCTTGCGTACGAGCGTGCCGACGGTCAAGAGCACGAACGCGTTGCCGTCGATACCGAGGCGCCTGCGCAGCTCTTGCCGAGTGTTGGAGGGGACGGTTCCAAACCGATCGAGGTCGACGGCGTTCGGAATCACTGCCAGGATGGATGGTTGGACTTCGTACCCGTCGATCCACTCACGCTGCACACGTTCGGAGACACCGATGAGAGCACGGCACGCCGACGAACGCACCGCGCGGCGTTCCTGGCGCATGACCGCACGGGCTTCCCACTCACGGTACGTGCTGGACAATGGACCCACCAGGCTGCTGGGGATCGCGCGTTGAGTCTCGAGCCATGCTGCGTGACAATATTGGGCGGTGATCACGGATGCCGAAGCAACCGCTCCACCGATCGTGTGAATGATGTCCCATTTGTGCCCCTCGAGCCTGCGTGCCGCGCGTCGGGCGAAGACGGATGCGCGCCAGACCAGGGGACGCCGCGGCGCGCGCACGGGCGAGAACGTCACGTCGCGATCCAGTCCGTCCGCAGAACATGCCACTAGCGTCACGTCGTGGCGGCGCGCAAGGCCATTAACCAAGGCAAGGGCGTACCGATCCTGACCACCCCCAGGCCGTGCATCGTGCACGACGAAAGCGATGCGCAGCCCTTTAGTGGTCGATGACAGTGTCGTACACCTGTTCCAGTCGTTCGACGGCTTCGCCGCGCGTCACTACGTGGTCTTTTTGCGCCGCCTCCGCAAGCCGGTCTCTCAAACCGCTGTCCTGCCCAAGGCGAGCGAGTACGTTGGCGAGCGCGACGTGGTCTTCTGGAGGCACGAGCACTCCCGTCTCACCATCTCGAATGAGCTCTGGAACGGCGCCGAAGTCTGGCGCAACGACGGCACAGCCGTGCGCCTTGGCCTCGGCGACCACAAGCCCGAACGTCTCCGGAAGTCGCGACGTGTGGAGCAGGATGTCGGCGGCGTCGTACACGTCGGCCATGTTGTCGCGGAATCCAACAAAGTGCACGCGGTCTTGAACGCCGAGGCTCTCAGCAAGGTACTCGAGGTGCGGACGGTAGTCTGGCTCGAGTCCGAACATTGTGTCGCCGACGAGTGCGAGGTGGAGGGTGTCCGGGGTCAGGGACAATGCCCGAAGCGCCACATCCTGCCCCTTAAGACGTACCAGACGACCCGGGAGGATCACCAACACCGACTCGTCGCGCAGCCCGAGCTCGCGTCGAAGATCCGTGTTACTCGGGACGCCGACGTCGATAGGGAACGGAATGAGTTCCAGTTGGCGCCTTCTGATGTTCAGGCGACGCTGCCCGCGCAACGTGAATTGCGAATTGACCAACACTCTGTCACACGTACTTGCGGCCGCCAACCATTCGATGGCGCTGGAACGCTTGGGTCGGTTGTGCTGGAACCAGACGGCGGGCACGCCGGCCTCTCGAGCCGCCGGGGCGGCGAGCACCTGGGTCCAGGCCATGACCGCGTGCTGCAAGTCGATCCGGAGCTTGTGAAGCTGCGTGCCCAGCCAGGCGCGTGCGTCCTCACGCTCCCGCCGTCTCGACAGTCGAGGTAGCGCTGGTGCGATGACGACTTCAATATCCGTGTCCTCCAACCGCCGAGCCACGGCTCCGGCCTCCATCAGCACACCGACGGGTACATAGCGGTCCCTGGAATGCGATTCCATGAGGCGTAGGGTCGCGATCTCAGCGCCACCCAAGTCGGATCGGGCAAACACGTAGGCCACTCGGCGCGTTGATCCGCTGGACGTCACGAGCGCCGATGCGTGAGCATCCACTCGTACAGCTCGAGGTACTGCTCAGCGATACGGTCGATGGCAAAGGTCGACTGCGCGCGCTCGTAACCCGCCTGTGCGAGCTGCGCCCGTTCCGTAGGGTTCTCGAGGAGATCTTGGATCGCGCGCCACCATCCCTCGATGTCTGCCTCTCCGACGACGCGCCCGGCGTCGCCGATGACGTGCGGGATCTCCCCGGAATCGGATCCAATGACCGGAACGCGACAGGCGAACGCCTCGACACTCATCCGGCCAAACTGCTCAGTCCACTGGGGCGTGGATTGTGATGGGGCGACCAACACGTCCATGGCCGCAACATAGCGTGGCATTTTGTCGTGATTGAGCAACATGATGCGCACACGATCTCCAAAGCCCTTTGCATCGGCCCAGGACTCGATGCGTTCATGGAGCCCACCGGAGCCGAGGAGGAGGAGACTCCACGGTGCGGTCACGCGCTCGAGCGCCTGCATCAGTATGGGAAGACCCTTTGCCTCAACCAGCCGACCGATGAACCCAATCACTGGAGGGTCGAGCCCCAGCTCCTGCCGCACTGCGTTACGATCGGTATCCGAGATGGGGCGAAACCGAAGCGTATCCACTCCCAAGGTGATCATGCGGCCGCGCTCTGAAGACCAGCCTTTTTCGATCATGGCCTCGTAGGCGATGCGCCCGCCTGCCACCCATCCATCGGCACGCTCGAGTGTGCGTCGCTCGAAACTCGAGAACGGCCATGGGTACCGTTTGACCAAGTTCTGTTCGGTCCTGAAGAGAAACGCGGCTTTGGTGGGCGCCACGGCTTTGGCGATTTGGTACCCAGCGTAGATGTACGGCTCCTCCCACATGTGTACGACGTCGTATGGCGACCCCCGAACGGCTCGGCGGAGAGCGCCGTGCTCGTACCAGAACACATGGATCCAGCGCGACAACTTGGTCGGAAGCGGGATGACGGTGTGCGGTGCCCCTTCCGGCTGTTCGAGGTGAACTCGCCGGAGGTCACCGTGGTGGTACGCGGGTGCGGCGACCGTTACCTCAACGCCGTGCGTGCTGGCGAGGGCGGCGGGAACGGCGTGGTTGGTCCCGACCACGTACGAGTGCCCGAGCGTCAGGACGCGAAGCGGGCGTGTGGTCATGCCGCCGAAGGCCTCCGCGCTGGCGGCTCGTTCCGGTAACGCATCCGGCCCCGGAGGTATTGGACCAGTCTCACGACGGGCACGATCGGGAGAAGCACCGTCGTCACGACGACTTCCTCGAATTCGACTCGGCAGCCCCAGAAGAGCCGCGCAGCGTGTGCCACGGTCAGGAGAGCTAGGCCGGCAACTGACAGCCACAAGAAGGCTGGGGCTACGAGGAAACCGAGCATTGCCCCGCCGTAGAGAATGAGGAAGAGGACGTGGACCGGGCGCAGCGGTTTCATACCCGCGGCGTGAAAGAGGTCTGGGTGCTTCGCGCGAAGCAGGGCGAGAAGCTTGGTTCGTTTCGCATCGTCCAGCAGCCGCCATGGTCGCGGGGGGAGCAAGGGATGCGTCACCGACGCGTTTCGGTTATGGACGATCTCGTGTCCGGCATTCTGGACGGACCACGCGAGGTCCGTGTCCTCGAGATAAAAGGGGAATCGCGGATCGAATCCCTCAACCTCCAGAAACGCGGAGCGGCGGTAGAACATATTGCACGTCTGGAAGCCGCCCGGCACGCCCAATTGGAGCATGCCCTTGTAGGTCAGCGTGGGTGGATCGGCCGGCGGGATCATGGTGTTGCCCTCGATCCCACCGACGCGTGCGTCACCGAACTGCGCAGATGCGAGGCGGATCCATTCAATGTCTGGGACACAGTCATCATCGGTAAACGCGAGCCATTCGCCTTGGGCCAATTGTGCTCCATGGTTGCGTTTGGCTGAGGCGCTCTTGCCGGCCGTCGGATCGTTCGGAATACTGACACATTTCACGTCTACGGGCGTTGTTGCGTTGATCTCCTCTACCACCGAGAACGCGGGGTCGTTTTCCGTCGCAACGACGATCACCTCCATTTGTTCGAGCGGGTAGGCTTGCGCTACAAGAGCCTTGAGGGCCTGTCGCAAGAGGTCAGGCCTGCGATGTGTGGGGATGACGACCGAGACGACGATCACGAGGCTGCGCCCCCGCCCCTCAGAGACCGCAGGGCCTGCGTGTAGGCGGCGCGGTCTTCCGCGTCGAACACGGCTATCCATGCGATGATCAAGTACACGATTGCGACAAGCGACATGAGGGCGGCAAGGCCTATCCACCCGACCGGGGCAGAAGCCGCGTAGATCCAGTAGGCACCGAACGCCACGGGCATGCCGACAAGAAGCGGGATGCCGACCGCCACCACGAGGCGGGTTGGCTCAGTGTGGAACGTCGTGAACAGCAGCCGCGGTAACACGAGCAAGCCGACGGCCCCCAGTGAGATAACGGAGCCCACCAACGGGCCGACGAGGCCGATGGTCATCGTGAGCGCGATACTCGCACCGACATTCACGACCGTTACGGCGATGCTCATAGGTACGAGGCGGCCGATGTGCCCGGTTGCCCCAAAGCACCAACTCCACAACGCATACAGCGCGAGGAGATAGGCGTGCACGGCGGCAAACACGGTCACCCCAGTTCCCCCATAGCGAGTAGACCCCACCCAGAGAGCGACGAACCTCTCGTTGAACACGGCGATGGGGACCAGCGCCGCCACCGCCAGCACCGTTGTCAATTGTGTGAGCTGCACAAGCCGGTGGTTGAAGAGGTCGTGATCACCCTTGGTGTGGAGGTCGGCCAACGCCGCCCACGAGGCCATCCCGATGCCCTGGAGTTGTTGATGAGCCAGGTCGGCCAGCCGCTGCGTGATGAAGAAGGGCACGACAGCACGTGGACCCAAGAATGCCGCGACGATGATCCGGTCCGACATGAAGCTCGCTCGACCGGATAGTTGTCGAATCAGAGTGGGCGTGTTCAGCTGCCACAACTCGCGCCACGCCTCGGGATCAGCGGCGCGGCGGATCGATGTCATCCATCGGTCGCGTCCCGCTCGCCGTTGTGATCCGTACATCGAAAGGTCAAAGGCTGCCATGCCCAGGAGAATTGCGGCCATCTGTCCGGCAATGCCAAATCCTCGCCAAGCGAAGAGCAATGCAAACGCGGTCGTGAGCAAACTCTGGATCAAGAGCAAGCTGTTCACGAGGTACCCTCGTTGCCGTGCCTCCGCGAGTGTTCGGAACGGCGCGAGCGGCGTGAGGAGGAACCCGACCGTCACGATCGCAGCCCCAAGCCGGAGGTCGTCCGTCAACGGCTCGGAAACCGGGACCAGTCGCGTGATCACGGCAACGAGGAGAACGCCGACGGCGATCATGGCACCGGTCACGCCGACGTACGCTCGCACACCAGCGTGCAGCGCACTCCGCACCCCATCGTCGTTGGATTGGGCGAGTGCGCGGGCGAACATGGGACGGAGCGCCCCTGCGATCCCGAGCTCCAGCAACAGCAGGTGCCCAAACCAATCGATAGTCGCTCGATACGCGCCGAAGACCTCTTCGCCCAGCCACTCGAGGAGAAACGGAACGGCGACGAACCCCACGACCACCGTGATCGCGGTATAGCCGATGCCTGAGGCGAACGTGAGACTCGATCGGCGGATGCGACTCAATCGCGTGCCACTCGGTTACGTGTTCCGGGACGTGGTTTGGCGGAACAGGGCCCTCAGCTTGGACACCAACCAGTGGACGGTGAGACGCTGGCGCCATCGAAACCGGCGAAGCTCTGCCGGTGTTGGTTTGGCGTACTTCCGCATGCGCACGTCGAGCCCATCCAACTTGACCGGCGCCCCCAACTGTTCTGCGAGTTCAAGCACATGGGGGTAGTCGACGTATCGGCGCCACTCATCTCCGACCGAGTGCATCGTGGTCAGGTTGGGATTGGCTGCGTTCACCTCTTTTCGCGGCAAGGCAGGATCACGATCGGCAAGCTCGTAGAACCGAGCGATCTCACGGATCTGTTCTGCGTTGCCGAACATTTTTTGGGCTGGGACGAGCAGATACGGAACCGACGGATATCGGCGATGCAACTCCACGCCAAAGGCATTGTATTCGGCCCATCGCCACAGGTTCTTTTCGAACGGCGTCATCACGTTCCACTGTTCCGCGAACTCGGGGTGCGCACAGCGCGGTTGCCCCGGGTGCGGTAGGCCCACGTTCTCCCCAACCGTTGACGCGGCGTCCGGGCAATACTGACCCATCGTGACGTTCGAGGCCGACACGAGAACCGGATCCCGAACCAAATGGAGCAAGCGAATGCGATCCGGGAACCGTTCGATCAACAGCGGGAGCAACGGGACGTTGCCATGCCCGACGTCGATGTACGGCTGGTCTGTTGCCGATCGGTCGACGTGTTCCAGATACGCCGCAACGTCCCGGTCCCGGCCAATACGCTCCACATCTTCGCTGTCATATAGCCAGAGATACTCGTTCGGCTTGGACTGTCGGTCCTTGATGTCTTCGTGGCGGATGGTGGCCACGTCGCCGTAGGTCTGTACCAAAACGGCTTCCAAGTACATTGTGCCGGCCCGACCGGTCGAGAGGCACACCCCGATGATTGGTGGCGTCACGCTTCAGCACCGCCCCTGAATCGCGGCGCCAACTGGCGGTAGATCGCGAGGGTCTCGTCCGCCGTGCGGTCCCATGAATACTGACTCGATCGCTCGCGCGCGGCCGTCGAGAGGGCCACGTCCCCGTCGGCGGATATCATCTCCAGCACGCACTCGGCGAAACGGGCCGGGTGCCGTGGGTCAACGACGCGCCCGCCGGTGCCGATGACCTCCGGGGTCGCGCCCCACGCGCTGGCCACGGCTGGAACGCCACGCGTCATCGCTTCGAGTGCCGGCAGGCAGAAGGTCTCGCGCCACGACATCGACACGAAGAGCGACGCGCCGTCGTACAGATCGGTCAATTCGGTGCCGAGGTCATGCAGAAAGGTCGTCGCATCGGCGACGCCTAGTGTGCCGGCGAGCGTACGGAGATCTACGGGCACCTCTCCGGTTCCCACGAGCACGAGGGTATAGTCCGGTCTTGCGCGCCGCACGTCCTTGAACATCGTGAGCAACCCTTCAACGTTCTTGTGCGGTTCGTACCCACCGACGTACGCCAGGTACGGGCGCTGAATCCGGAGCGCGTCCCAGCTCGTGACCAGATCGGTGTCCGATTTGCGAGATCGCGTGAACTGGCGGTCGACCGCGAGCGGTATGGCACGGACACGTTCGGGAGGGACTTGTAGGAATTCAACGATCTCGTCGCGGGCGAACTCGGATGGCGCGATCACGAAATCCGTGCGGTCCACCTGCGCACGCCAATACACGCTGGTGAAGCGATGCCGGAGTCCGGAAGGACCCGATACGTAGCGATTGACCGGTCCCGGGAGCTTGCCGGAAGCGACGAGATGCTCGTAGCTCTGCCGCGTGGCGCTGTGAAGCGTGAGCACGGTCGGACACGGAGCGCGAAACGGGATTCCGTGTTCCGCGGGAGCATGGTAGATGTCCACGCCCAGTCTTCGGAGTGCACGGGGAAGGGCCACTTGCTCCCACCACGGCCCGCGGCCCGAGGGGAGGTTGTGCATTTCGCACCGGACGTCATCGAGACGATCGCGTGGAATCGGGGCGCCAGAACGTCCGACGAGCAGGAGGTCGACCTCACGGTCCGCAAACGTGCGAGCGAGGCCGAGAGTATACCGATCCCAGCCACGCAGCGCGTCGCCCGAAAGGGAGCGTGCGTCGAACGCTACGCGCACAGTGCGTACATCTCCTCCAATCGGTCGAGTGACTCACCGGGTCGGTTCTGCGTTTCGATCAGCTGTCTCGCGGCGATGCGCTGTTGCTCGCGACGGTCCGGGTCACCCAGGAGCGAGACGGTCCGGTCAACCAGTCCCTGGTTGTCGTTTGCGAGTCCTGCGTGCGTGCCATCCACGATGGGGATTCCCTCGGCGCCGGATTCGTTTGTGACCACGGGTGTCCCCAGCGCGAACGCTTCGATCACCTTGATCTTCATGCCGGTGCCTCGCTCGGGCGCGTACAGCATGACATCCATGGCGTAGAAATACGGCGTGATGTCCGGGACGTTCTCGAGAATCTCCACGTCCGGTCGCCCGACATCGGCCTCAAGGATGCTCTTGGCATCCCGACCCACGAGGAGTAGGCGTGCGTCGGGCACCCGTTGCTTGATAGCCGGCCAGAGGGTGTCCAGGAGTCGACGCGCCGCCAGAAAGGATGGTGCCCAATGGAAGGAGCCAATCAGACCGACCACGGGATACTCGCGTGTTTGCTGGGTCGCGGCGAACTGGTATAACGATGTGTCGAAGGTGAGGGGGACGGCGCGCACCGTCGCGCTAGGGACGAGGCGTTGCACCCGCTCCCCAAGCTCCGGGGTAACCGTCGTGATGAATCGGTACCGGCGTAGCAATCGCCGCTCCGCCCAATGGGTGCTGACGGCGGCGAGCGACGTACCTTCGAGATCGACGGTATAAAGCGAGAGCATGGACAACACCGCACGGTCCTTGTACGCGGTTCCGATCCATCCTGCCCAGTTGTGTTCGAGGTGAAGAATCGCGGACGGGTCGGTCATGACGCGGTCCAGCTTGGCCCGAAGGTCGTCGTGGTATAGGTATGAGGACGGGCGCCGGAAGGACTCCCACCTCGCGCGCAAGCCACGGCGTCCCCAATACGGGAAGCACGAGATGGCGTACTGTGACGCGTCAAACGCCTCGCGAACCGATTCCGCCTGCATCGCTGTGGCGCATGGAACGAACGTCTCGACGTCATGACCGCGATCGACGAGACCTCGCAGCAAGACGTGATACCATCGGCCCGCCGCGTCGCTGAATGGCAGCGGTGGTGAGGAAAGGACGAGCGCGATGCGCCGCCGCTGTCCATTCGACGTTGGGTTGGTGCTCAAGCGGGTGCCGGGACCGGGTCCGCGACCACCGTGGCTTCCTCCTCGGTCGCGTCCGACACCGCCGTGTGATAGCGCCGTGCCATCATGCCTCCCAGGAGCCAAAAGAACGCCTGGGTCGGATTGGCGAGCAGTGGCTGCGATCCCCACGACGTGACGACAATGGCGACCAGATACCCTGCCACGAGCGCTCCGAAAGCGCTGTCGGCCACCGAGCGCGCGCGTCGCGAAAGCCGAACGGCGAGGAGCAGCAACCCGAACAACACGGTCGTCAACAGAATCGTGCCCGGCACGCCCGTTTCGACGAGCATGGCCGCATAGAAATTGTCGGCGAATCCGAACCGCTGTTGAATCACACTGCCGAGCGGGCTTTTCGTGAGCTCGTCCTCAAACGCCGCGGCCGCAGACCCAGTGCGCCCGAGCCCGGCACCGAATGGATACGCCTTGATTCGATCGGTGATCAACCGAACTCCACCGGCGCGCGCCGTGCGATAGACCCTGGTATCCAGCAGCTCCTCAAACCGCTCGACGGCATTCCGTTGACGCCATATCTCCGGTACGTCCGCTTGCGCGATGGCCCGATCTGCTGCGGGCTGCACGTATTCGTTGACGACGATCCACGAGCCGGCGACCGCAATCAACAAGCCGAGGAACACGAGTAGAGCCCGACCGCGTCCGCGCGATACCTGGAGCGCCACCATCGTGAGTACGACGATGAGGCTGCCCAGGAACATCTGCCGTCCCCCTGAGATGAAGAAGACGACGAGACTGCCCAGAATCGTGATGAGAATCCAAGGATCACTGAGTCGATAGTCGCCGCGAAGGACGAGCGACAGGGCGAAGGGGAGGGCGATGAACGCGAACACCGCCTCGCCACCTGGGAGTGCCGTGGTGCCAAACGGGCGCCAGTCGTGGTACCCGCTCAGGCGTTGCATGTAGACTTCGCCGAGGTCGAACGGCCCGCCGGGCCCACCCGTGTATTGGATCACCGTAACGAGAAACGCGAAGCACCAGAACACCGTGAGCCCACGCATGAAGACCCGGGGGGCATCCTCGTCGGCTGCCACGACGTAGCCCACGAAGTACAGTGGGATCATGGTGATGTGGACCTTCCACGACGCGATGCCGACAAACACGCTCGCCGTGTAAGGGCTGAACACGAGGAGCATGACCCACAACACGTGCAGCGTGAGCACAATGATGAACGGGACTCTCGGCAGGTAGGTTTCGCGGGCGGCAAAGGCACCGGCAACCCACAAGCCCACCACCGCGATCAGCGTGATATCCATGCCGATGTGCACGACGGGGTGGTATCCCGACAGAAGCTTGAGCAGGCCCTCGACGGAGAGGTACATGAAGAGGACAACGAGGGCCTGCGTCCGGGTGCGCATGGTAAGCGCGATGAACGCCGCGAGGAACGGGGCCAGGAGGACGAGGTATCGCATCGGGGCGACTGCAGTAAAGTAGAAGGCACCGGGCTCTTGGAGAAGCGTTTGGCGCACTTTCGCTTCGAGCCCGTGAGCGTTAGCGTGTGGCCACACCCGGCCAGACAAAGCCTGTGGGATCCTATCTAGTCGTCTTCATAGTCGCCGCAGTGATCGCAGGGGTCATCACCCCCCTGATGGCCGTGGTGGCCCACCGTCTTGGGGCACTCGACGACACCCGCGACCCGCCGGTGCCACGAGCTGGGGGATTGGTGATTGCTGGGGCAGCGGTCTTGGCGCTCGTGCTCGTTTCACTCGTGCTCCTTCCCACGGCGCTCACGCTCCTCGGAACGGCCGAGTCAATCAACGCGGTCGCCCTCGGTGGGGTCGGGATCCTCGTGCTGGGGGTAATCGACGATGCGTACCCCCTTCCCGCGCGGATCAAGTTCTCCATCCAGATTGCGATCGCGCTCGCGGTGTACTTGGCCGGTGTTCGGGTCGATCTGCTGTCATTGCCGATTGGTACCGTGGATCTGGGGGTGGGCTTTGGTGTGGTGGCAACTGTGATCTGGCTGGTCGGCATCACGAACGCGTTCAATCTGTTGGACGGGGCGGACGGCGTGGCGGCGGGATCCGCGTTCTTCGCGGCTGCGGCTGTCTTCCTGGTTTCGGTCACGCTTGGACACCCTGCCATCGGTCTGGTCGCGGCCGCCATGGCCGGTGGCCTGTTGGGGTTCCTCCCCTACAATTTCCCCCCAGCACGAGCCTTCCTAGGAGATTCTGGCAGCCTCTTTGCCGGGTTCATGCTGGCGGGCCTTGCCGTCGAAGGTTCAACAAAGGGACCAACCGTACTGGCGATCGCGGTTCCGATCCTCGCGTTTGGTGTTCCCATCTTCGATACTGGGCTGGCCATCTTCCGCCGGCTGGTCACGCGGCGCTCTGTGTTCGCGCGAGATCATGATCATGTCCATCACGTCCTGGGGCGTGCCGGGCTATCGCCTCGCCAGGTCGCGGGCGTTATCTACGGCGCGAGTGCACTGTTCGCGCTCGTCGCGATGGTGTTCATCAATCCGTCGGTACGGTCCGTCGCCGTCGCGTTCGTCGTGCTCGGCGCGGGTGTGTGGATGGCCGCGCGGTTTCTCCGGCTGCATGAGCTCAATGAGCTTGCGCGTATGGCGCGCCGCGGGGCACGAGGACCACGTGCGATCGGGTATAATGTCGAGTTGCGGCGGGGAACCGAACGGTTGGCGACCGCGCAGACGCTCGACGATCTCAAGGCCGGCGTCGTAATGCTCATGGAGCGCTCCGAATTCGATGACGTGTTACTCTCGGTGAGCGTCGGGGCAGACCGGCGTGGCAACACGACGCGGTGGCGAATGCGTGACGGAGATTTCGTCGAAGACTGGCCGCCGCGCCGACCGGACGAATGGGAGGTCGTGTGCCCATTTGAGGGAGATGGGTGGCGGGGCGAACTGGTGCTGCGTCGACGCCTGGGGCGGCCGGAGCTCCTGGTGGATTTGAACCTGATGATCGAACTCGTGCAGGGTGCCCTGACAGAAGCAGCAGAACGTATCGCACCACCGGTGGCCGTCGCGTGAAGATCCTCCACCTGTCGAAGTTCTATCCTCCCGACCCCGGGGGGTTGGAGCAGGTCGTGGCGCAGTTGGCGAGCGGAGCCGCGGCCCGCGGTCACCAGGTGCGTGTGATTGCGGCGACCGGTTCCAGTTGGGTGCGCGATCCTGGGAGCCGCATCACCGAGCCGCCAGTCAAGGGCGTGGTCGTGGTGCGTCTGCCGACGCGAGGTGTGTATTGGTCCCAGCCCTGGGCGCCGGGGTACGTGCACGCGGCGCGGTGGCCGGCCGATGTCGTGTACGTGCACCGACCGCATCCCTTGGCGGACCTGGCCATCAAGCGTGGTCCGAAGCGACCCATCATCGTGTTTCACCACTCGGATGTGCAGCGGCAGAAGCTTGCGAAATGGCTGTACGCGCCGCTTGCCAGGAGTGTGGCGGCTCGGGCCGGCGCCACCGTTGTCGCGACCGAGTCGCACCTTCGGTTCGCGAACGACCTTGGGGAGACGGGCCGTGCCAAGGCGGAGGTGATTCCGTACGGGATCGATCCCGGCCGGTTCAGGCCAAACCCCGTGACGCCGAGGCCGAAGGCGTTCCCAGATCCCGAAGATGGTGCGGTCGGATTGTTTGTGGGGCGGTTAGTGTCGTACAAAGGGCTCGAGGTCCTGCTCCGCGCTGTGGCTGGATCACGGCATCGTGTGGTCATCGCCGGCGGTGGTCCGCTCAAACCAACGCTTGAACAAGAGATTCGCCGCATGGGTCTTGGGCGGCAGGTCATGTTGGCGGGGTCTCCCACGCACGGCGACATGCCTGCGTATTATCGTGCGGCAGACTATTTCATTCTGCCCAGTACCTCGCCGGCGGAGATGTTCGGCATCGTATTGCTGGAAGCGATGGGCTGCGAGACGCCGGTGATCTCGACGGCCCTCGGCACGGGTGTCGAGGAGGTGAACGTGGCGGACGAGACGGGATTCGTCGTTCCTCCAGGCGATGCGGAAGCGTTGCGTGGCGCCATGGATCGAATGGCAAGTGATGCGGAGATGCGCACGGCGATGGGGAAGGCAGGCCGTGCGCGGGTCGTCGCCCACTATACCATGGATCATATGGTCGACGCGCACCTCGAGCTGTGCGGGCGCATGGTAGATTCGTCCTGAACTCGAAACTTGTATCTTGATCGTTCCCAGTAGTCGGGCCCTTAGCTCAGTGGTTAGAGCAGCGGACTACGGCGGCCATAATGATGCTGATTGTCAGTACTTCGACCAGGCGCGGAACACGCGATTGACGGACGGAGCGACATCTACTCGGCCGCGTGTGTGCTGTAACCGGGCTGAAAGTCGTGTACCCTGCCACACATCCCGTCGACCCGGGCACCAGATCCTCATCTATTGCTTACGAAAGCTAACGGTTACGTAGCTGAAGCTCGTGCAGCTGTGTCCCAAAAGCGTAACCTCGGCCGTTGCCGTGCTCGAGCTATACTCCACCGAGGGCACATGAAGACATGTTGCTTCTCCCTCGACTTTGAAAACACTGGGAACCGATTCGACAACCGGTATATCAACACCGCTAAAAGCATGATTACTGGTCGACCCACCATCTTGGTATGTTTGTGTCCAGCTTACGGCTGTTACCCTATCGTGCGCATCACTCAATGTCGCTGTCAGAGTACCCGTATAGCCCAACTCCGAGTAATGACCGACAAATGTGTTGCCGGAGAAACCGCCGACGGCTTCGAAATGAGTCCAAGAAATCTCGTCGTCATATTCCCTGGTCTCGTCACCAATCACTTCCCGATAATGCCCATAGAGAGAGACTCTGAGAAGGCCACGATTATATGTCAGTTCGCCTGCCTCAACTTCAACCTTCAAGTCAATATCCGATTCTCCTGCATTCGACGAAGGATCGCTATTGACGACTACGACGAGGAACTGCTTCAGACCTTGATCTATGTAGTCTCGTAGTCCCGGTATCTCCAGGCCTCCCGTACTGGCATTCGCCATTCCCAAGAACTCCAGAGAGCTACCGTTGAGTACATATGCAATCGTGGTCAAGGCATCGTCTGTAACATCCCCAGAGGCTGCTAAAACCATATTTGCCGACGCGTCTATGTTGGCATGGTTGAGGTTGATCAAAAACAGTTTGGCAGAGAGGTCTGGATACGTACCGACGCCGGGATCACTGGACGCAAACACCTTCAACGCATCCGAGTCACCGTTAATATCCCAGGACCCCGACAAGTGTTCGGGCGCTGTGAAGATGGCACTGCTGACGTTGTAGATCTCACCAGCTACATACTTGCGGAAAAAGTCCGGCCACCAGTCCGCCACGAGCGCGTCCACGTTGTTGAGCAACGCCACGATGGGACCGGATCCCGGCCAGATCTCGTCATACGTACCCACGAGGCCTTCAATGCCAAACCTGAAATCAACGAGATACTTGATCACGGCCGACATGCCATGGCCCTGACGGTCCGCGTCTCCTGTAGACTCGAGGTCCGACAACCTCAACCCATGAAATGGCTCCATCTCATGGTCCGGAAAAGATACGGGGTATTGGTAGCTGGAACTGGACGTGAAGTGCTCTTCAGACCAATCGGTGACCGCGCGGCACAGCCAATGATAAACGCCCAAGCAGTCCTCGTCTTGAGGAGTATAGGTCTCCAATGCGAAACCCAGGAGCACGGGTCCCGCCGCCTGTTGGATCTCCGCATACCGCAACTGTTCCATGCTAGTACTGCTGACGTAAACCACCTTTGCCTGTGGCTCCTCGACCGACCATGCGTCGTCTGGGGTAAGGAAACTCGTTAAGCCAAAGGCGGCACGCGGGAATGGCACGCCTGGAATGTGTTCCCATTTCCTCACGTTCACTTGTATGGGCCATTCCCAAAGCCTCCAGCCGGAGAAACTGAATCCCAGATCATCTACAATGGTATCATAGCTGTCTTCCAAGAGGCCCATGACTGCATCGGCTTGGACCTCCAGACGCGTTGGGTAGTAGACTTTAAAGAAACTTCCCGGGGATACCATGGATCGCATGTCAGTCAATCCCCTCATGAGCAGCCAATCAAGGGGATCACTGGCGGTCAATTCGAGTAGATTAGAGCTAGGCGCAGTGGCGCTTGCATTGGACCCTCGGGAAGGAAGCTCACTCACGAGATATCCCGCTGAGCCGGTGGCTGACATCAAGAGGTAGGCAACCGTGGTATCGCCCCCGTCATCCAACGCTTCTCCGTAGGCGATAAAGCTCTCTTCTGTAAGAGTTCCCTCGTACTCGACGCTGACGCGGAGCGGCTGCGAGTACTCGCTTGGAAGGCCCTCCAGGCGAAACGTCCTAGATACAGCATTGTCGCCAAACGTGCCGTCGTCTGCGAGCGAAGAGACTGTAAGCTCATTGCCCGCAGCAAACGCACCAGCGGGGACAACGAGAGAGAAGCCTTGGACCTCGAGACTGCCTCCCTCCGGACCGATGGTTTGGGTTCGTTCCAGTGGAAGTTCGTCCACCGGCGGGTTTTGTTCTTCGGGACTGGTGGTTGCATCTCCCGAACAGCCACCCAACAAGAACAGAGTCACAGGAGACAATGCCAAAACGCGCTGTGCAAGAACAGTGAAGCTTGCCATCACCGTACCCTCGTGGCTGCATTTGAGTGATACGCTGCTCATATTGTGCTGCCGAAATAGCGCTGTGCCGCGGGGCTAACCGACGGTGGATTCGTACTCGTGGTCAAATCACCAAAAAGCGACATCTGAACCGCCCATCGAGTCCTCTCCCGTTTCCATTCGGTCCGGTCGTGCCGCCCTCCCCACAGGAGGTGAACAGTGTCGCGAATGCGGGAACAACAACTAGCAACGCGATGCGGCGGAGTCCGCCCCTCTTTGTGTCCTTTATATGCTGACCTCCGAGAACAGTCGATGGAGTGGCTCGGGGGTCTCGTCGTCGGGCGGGCGTCTTACTGCGGCGTCAAGCTACGGCGTCTTACAACGGCGTCTGTCAGGCGGCGGGGCCGTGAAGGCCACCGTTTAATTCTGCAATGCGTCCCCTCGTGCGTGAAACGACCGTTAGATATTCATGAATCACGCGGCGAACGCCGACTGCTTTCGTCGTGTTTCAATGGTGTGGTGTTGTTAGGAAGCGAACGGCTCAGAGGCTGGTGCCGCGCGGGTGGCCGTGGGGATGCGGCACGCTGACGCGACCATGACGCGACGGTATGCGAAACAGCGCGACCGCGGCATGAACGCCGAAGTCCTCGGTGACGTGCTCGACAATGCCAGGATGACGGCCTAGGGTGTTCAGGGCGACCCGTCCCACCGTTAGTCCCACGGTCACCCCACGCGTGCAAAAAGATTCGGCACGACTAAATTGTAGGCCGTGTTGGAATCGGCAGTTACAACACCAAGGGCCCTTAGCTCAGTGGTTAGAGCAGCGGACTCATAATCCGGTGGTCGGAGGTTCGAATCCGCCAGGGCCCATTCCACGACGCGATGCGTCGCGTCACGGTCCCTCCGCCTTCGCGCCGGCCGGACACGCCAACCGCTCACGCGCTCGGGTGTCCGCCCTT
>CAMYLY010000022.1 GCA_947259405.1 uncultured Gemmatimonadales bacterium
TCGAGGCGGCCATGGCCGCCGGCTTCGACGTTCTGGTGACCGACTGCCGGGACAACCCACCAGTCGGCGGCATGGGCTACCACTACGCAAACGTGAGCCGTATCGACGGCGCAGCTCCCACAATCCTCGAGCCCGAAATCTTGGTGTTCGCGCCCAAGCAGAACGGCAAATTGCAGCTGGGGGCCGTCGAGTACATTGTGCCATTCCCCCTCTGGGACGACCCTGCTCCGCCGACCCTGTTCGGTCAGCAGTTCGTTGCGAACACTGGAGACGGCGTGTGGCAGCTCCACGTCTGGCTCTGGAATCACAACCCTGCAGGCCTGTTCGAGGACTGGAACCCAACCGTCTCGTGCCCGTAGTGGATTAGCGTCCGTCGCGATTGAGGCTTGCGGCGTCCACCACCCGCCGTTGCCGGCCGGCCGGATCCTGTTGTGCGAGGTTGTGGATATTCCTTCACTGAGAGCCACAGAGCTGCACGTGGTCCTCAACTTCTTCGAGGAGTTGAAGACGAGGGTGGGGAACTAAGGATCGGGCCCCAAACAGTACCCCAACTGCGCAGGCTTCAACCGATCTCCCCGCTACTCAGCGCTTCGGCTTGCGACGATTTGCCGTTCGTCAGTGCTGACCGGCTGTCATCGACACTCAACGAAACATCCCCGGCGGTAACTTTTAATCCGTAGGTCCTGGGTTCACCGTCGCACGCCTGAACGGCGTGCTCTGTGCGCTTGGCTATTCGCCAGCGCGACGAGGTACGGTCAGGCAACGATCTTCTTGAACAATTCGACGCCGACGTTCCGACCACAGACAACCAGCACGACCGACCGTCCCCGGAATCGGTCGGGAGCCTTCTGAAGCGCTGCGACACTCAGTGCAGCGGAACCTTCGGCCACGAGTCGGTGCTCCTCGAACAAGAAGCGCATGGCCCGCGCGATCTCGTCTTCAGTCAGGAGCACAATCTCGTCCACGAACTGCTGGCAAAACCTCAAGGTGATGCTATCCAGGTCGAGGTTGCCTGCACACGTGTCGGCCAGTGTCGGCTCGGTGTCAATCTCGACTACACGACCGACTTCGAGCGACTCGTACATGACCGGCGAGTTTGCCGGCGAGGCTCCGACGATCGTGACGTCCGGCTTGAACGACTTTAACCACCCTCCCGACCCGGAAATCAGCCCTCCCCCTCCCACTGCAAGCACCGCAACGTCCACTTCAGGGACCTGCCGAGAGATCTCGAGTCCACAGGTGCCCTGGCCACCCACGACAAGTGGATCGTTGTACGGAGAGACATAGATCTTCCCCTCTTCCTTGGCGACACGGTGGGCCTCCTTTTCCGCATCACCTGCCTCCTTCCCAAAGATCTCGAGGTCCAGGCCGTGCGCTCGCAACGCCTCGAGCCGCTCGGAATCGATATCCTCCGCGATATAGATCGTGGTGCGTCGATCCCTGAGACGCATCGCCTCGGCAACCGCCAAGGCGTAGTTACCGGTCGATGCCGTCAGGACGCCGCGATCCAACTCCTCTTCGGAAAGCGCCATGATCTTGCTCACGGCACCACGGAACTTGAAGGATCCGGTCCGCTGGACGAGATCCAGTTTCAACCAGACGTGGCCACCGATGAGATCACTGAGGCTCCTCGAATACTCGACCGGTGTTTCGACCAAGTACGGGCGAGAACGCTCCTCGGCGTCGAGCACCAGCTGCGGAACCTCCGGCGGATCGTCCATGCGTGGCGCTGTCATGTCCTTCCTTCGCGAAAGGCACGCGTGACCATGGCCGCGATCTGAACGTCCTGGACCGCTACCCCGGTCAAGTCGGCGACCGTGACCTGTTGGTCATCGGTCCTGCCCAGCGTAGGATTGCGGATGACCTTCCCGAGCTCGCGTATGGCGGCCCGGTCGATCCGACCCTCGCGAATAGCATGGGCGCATTCGCCGTGATCCACACACTGGTTGATACTATCAGCAACGACGATGTCGGCGGCGCCAAGCACTGCTGCCTCGAGTTCCTGTTTGCCGTAGTCGTCGGAGCCCATCGCGGTGATGTGTGTCCCGGCCTGCACCCGACCCGCCTGGATCAACGGCGCCGTGGCCGATGTGGTCGTGACAATGAGCTGACATTGGGCCAGCAGCGTGTCGAGATCTTGGGCAGGCCGGATCGCGATCCCCCACTCACGGATCTGTGGATTGGCGTACAGTCGCTCGATGAGCGCGCTGACTCTTGAGTGGTTCCGTCCCCAGATCAAACAGGTGCCACACTCCACAACATGCTGCAGCAGCTCGAGCTGGAGCCCTGCCTGAACGCCCGAGCCGACGATCCCGATCTGATCCACCGCAGAGGGAGCGAGATACTTCGCGGCGACAGCTCCGGCGGCCGCGGTCCGCATGTCGGTGAGCCAGCCTTCGTCCAGCAACACCAGCTCCAGCACTCCGGTGGCGCAACTGAAGACAAGAATCACCCCGTTGCCCACCGGCAACCCTCGGGCGGCGTTCTCTGGGAATGCGGAGGCCATCTTCATTACGTACGACGCGCCATGGTTCACGGCTCCGTACTTGATGTGAACATCGCCGGGCGGATCATCGAAGTGCAGGAATCCTACTGGAGGGACCTGCACCAGCCCCTCGGAGTAGAGCCTGAACCCCTTCTCGATATCCAGGATGAGTTCCGGGATCGCTATCAGCGGTTTGATCTCGTCGAGCGGCAAGACGGCGGTCACAGACGCCCCTTTTCGGGTAGCACGCGGCACGGAGTATGTGATCAGCAGAGTATGCCCATCCCGGCGAGGCAGGACCAGACCGGTGTGCGACGTGCCCCTGGCCCCGTCAACTCTGTCCCCTCTGTCCCCTCTGTCCCATCTTTTCATCCATGCCCGAGATCACTATCGATGCTTTCCGCGACGAGGTGACGAAGTGCGCCTGACGCCTTACTGGATCCCATTCGTCCCTGGCCTGGTCGTGATCCCACCTCATTCGCTCCCGGCGTGTTACCTCAACGGTCCGGTGGCGCAGGATGCGGTGGCGGCCGACACGACAAGCTTCCCGCAGTTCAGCCGTATGGTGCTGCTTGAGAGAACCTCGGAGACGTCGGCCAACGTCAGTATCGGGGACCTCAATGCCGACGGCCATCTGGACATAGTGCTGGCCAAAGGGCGGCATTGGCCTCTCGTGAACCGGGTGCTGTTGGGTGACGGCCACGGCGGATTTCCGCTCGCGCACGATCTGGGTGAGGCATCGGACCGTTCATACTCGGGTCGACTGGTGGACATCGATGGTGACGGCGATCTCGACGTCGTCATCAGCAACGACAGGCCAGATCCGAAGCGAGTGTACCTGAATGACGGGGCAGGTGACTTTCGGGTGGGGTCCACCTATGGCCGACCAGAGTGGTCTACGAGAAACGCCAGTGTTGCAGACCTCAACGGCGACGGACTTCCCGACATCGTCGTCGCCAACCGTGGAGGTCCGAGTTACGTCTGTCTCAACCTGGGTGAGGGCCAGTTCGCTGTGGACTGTGCCGCGTTCAGCACCGGATCGGCCACGACCATCACGGCCGCGGATTTCGATGGTGACGGGCTGATCGATCTCGTCGTACCCCATCGTGATGGTGGCCAAAGCTATGTCTACGTAAACGCCGGCGACGCCGGCTTCTCCGATGGCGAGCGGGTTGCGTTTGGACCGCCCAACGCGGCGATTCGGATGGCCGAAGCGACGGATCTCGACGGTGATGGTCTTCTGGATATCGTCGCGATCGACCAGCAGCACGGTGTCGCTGTCTATTTCGGTCAAAGCGATTCGATGTTTTCACCGGGCGTCGCGGTCGGCGACACCAGCCTCGTCCCGTATGCCCTCGCCGGCGGCGACCTCAACCTCGATGGTACGATCGATATCATCGTTGGGCACGTCGAAGCGCCGTCGAGGGTCTATTTCAACGATGGTTCGGGCCGACACTTCACTCCTGTGGAGTTCGGCGACGACCAGGGGGTGGCGTACGGCTTCGCCATTGCCGACCTCGACCGAGACGGTGGTCCTGATATCGCGGTCGCACGATCCGGCGCACCGAATGTCGTGTACTTTGCTGATCCTCGTCCGACCGAGGGTAGGTGACGAGGTACAAACCGAACGCATCGTCAAGGACGAGACTTAGGGAAATGCTATGAAACGTGTCAACAGATTGCTCTTGGGTGTTGGTGCCGCGTTGGTGGCGGTGCTATGGACGTCGCAGGCTGGAGGGCAAGGCGACGGGCAGAGCACGCCCCTTCAGTTGAAGTACCTGGGCACGGCTGGTTGGGAAATATCGGATGGCAACGTGGTGGTGCTCATCGATCCGTATATCTCGCGCCTGAAGTATGGCGGCGGTGGCCATCCTGACGATGATCGCCCCCAATTCGCGCGCGATGACGTGGCCCAATCGGATACCACCTTGATCGATAGCATTATCACTCGTGCCGATTTCATTCTGGTGCATCACGGGCATTTCGATCATTTGGGCGACGTGCCCTATATCGCCGAGAAGACCGGTGCCAAAGTGATCGGCACGGAAACGACCATGACCATATTGCGCGCCTACGGTATTCCGGACGATCAGCTGTATGCCGTCAGTGGCGGCGAAGATTATCAGTTTGACGATTTTTCCGTTCGCGTCGTGCCCGCCATTCATTCGGCCTTGGGCGAAAAGCATTACCACGATAGTCGGCGGTACGACCGTTACACCGATCTAGACGCGCCGCTCAGAATCAATCAGTTCATCGAGGGTGGCTCGCTCATGTTCTTGGCCCGCTTCGATCGACACACAGTACTGACAATGGGCTCAATGAATTTCGTCGAACGAGAATTGGAGGGCTTGGACCCCGACGTGCTTTTGGCCGGGGTCAACGGCTCGAGGTTGGGCCTCTACAAGTATGACCAACGCTTACTGAACGTCACCGGCAATCCACCCATCATCATACCCACACATTGGGACAATTTTCGATTGCCGTATGGATTTTCTCAGGAAGCGGGGGTTGCCAGAAACATCGCTCCGTTCGTCAGTGCGGTGGCGACCATTTCACCGGACTCTAGGGTGATACCGCCGACCCACTTGGAGACCATCGTCCTCCAGTAGTGTGGCACGAGCATAGGGCCCTGGCGGGCGCTGGCGCCGTGCGGAGCGACCTATGGCCATTGGACTTCACGAACCTCAGCTAGCACGCTGCCGTCTGGGTCCAGTCGGATCCTCGTCGGCTCGACGGGGATCGCCGGAAGTTCCGTTTCGGTCACGCGCCCCGTGACGAAGAGGGCAAGCTGCACGACTCGGCCATCGGCGAGCTCCACGGAGACTGGGACCTGCATTCGAAAATCGGGTGGCACGTCGAGCTGCGCGACGCGGATCTTGGCCAAGAACTGTCCCTGATCGTCGGTCTCGATCGACACTAACCATGGGTCTGGACGGCGCAACACGACCGCCCCGCGTACGGAACGGGAGACCCCTTGCTACGTTTCGCGGTCGGTTGCCGACGCGGCCGGCAGCCACATGGTAAAGGTGCTCCCCTCGTCCAGCTCGCTGGTCATCGAGATGTGCCCACCCTGCAGTTCCGTGAGGAGCCGCGCAATGGTGAGCCCGAGGCCTGCCCCTCCATGCGCGCGGCTCCGCGACCGTTCGGCGCGGTAGAACCGATCGAATATTCGATCCCACTGGTCTTCGGCGATCCCACAGCCGGTATCCGATACCGCGACCCCCACCATTCCATCATCACGCTCGAGTGCCAATCGGATCGTTCCGGCTTCCGTGTGCCGGACGGCGTTCGAAACCAGGTTGAGCAGGATCTGGCGGGTACGGTCACTGTCGCCCAGAGCCCAACTCGGTGTTGGACTGTCGATCTGGATGTCCACGTCGCGCTCGGCAACCATGGCCTCTGCTACTTCCTCGACATCGCTGATCACGGTGCCGAGATCGAAGAGATCGCGCGCCACCGGCAACTGCCGGTTCTCTCCTCGCGCAATGAGAAGAAGGTCGTCGACCATCTTTGCAGTCTGATCGACCTCCTTGCCGATGGCAGACAGGGCCTCACGCCTGTCCGCAATGGACCGGTCGTCGGCGAGCGCCCAGTGGGCCTGAGCGCGGAGATGGGTCAGTGGCGTTCGCAACTCGTGGCTCGCGTCAGCGGTGAACTCTTCGAGCGCGCGGTACGATCGCTCCAGGCGATCGATCAACCGATTGATCTCCGTCGCAATGGCAGAAACCTCGCTCACGCCGGTCTCCGCCTCGACGCGCTGGGTGAGGTCCGTGGGGCCGATCGTCTTGGTCTCGGCGACAACACGCACCAAGGGCAGAAGGGCACCGGTGACCGCTTGGTCTGTCGCACGACGCGCAACCAGCGCGGCCAGCGGTAGGAGAAGGAGGGCGATCACACCGAGGCCTGAGACGGCCAGGACCGCCGGGCGCCGACTCTGCGCGACGAAGATGTCGAAGTCTCCGGACGGTCTGTGCAGGACGCGGAATCGCCACCGTCCCCGATCCGTAATGACGCGCGCGACGTGCTCGCGAACCACGGACGCGGACGACCCCGGAGGTGGCTGCACCTCCTTGGCCGGCATGTTCGGGGACAGGTGATAGAGGGCTCGTTGCCCACTGTCGGTGGAGACCGCGCGGATGATCACGAAGCGACCACCCATTCCCAGGAGCTGATCCGCGAGCATCGCCGGGGCAACCGTCGTTGGTTCACCTTCTGGATCGGCGTAGAGTGTGAGAAGCGATTCGATGAGGTCGGCGGATTCCGTCAACGAACGCCCGAGCGCGATCTCGCTGAGCGCGGCAAACGCGGTGACGACTACGACGGCGTACGCGACGAGAACGACCCAGAGTAACCGCCCCACGCGTTTGGTGATCCGGTATCCCAGTCCGATCTCGGTCACGAGGCCTCCAGCCGGTAACCCACACCGCGAACTGTGCGGATCGTCGCACCGTCACCGCCAAGTTTGAGTTTCTTGCGCAGGTAGTTCACGTAGACGTCGACGACATTTGTCTCGGGATCGAACTGATAGTTCCATACCGCCTGGGCGATGCGCGACCGTGAGACGGTGCGTCCCGCGTTGTGCGCCAGGAAGACCAGCAGCGCGAACTCGCGCGGACTGAGGTCCACAATGGATGTTCCTTTGACCACTTCGCGCTTCAACGGATCGATCCGGAGATCGCCAACCGCGAGCACGGTGTCTTGCTGACGGAATTGGGATCGGCGGATGAGAGCCAGTACGCGCGCCATCAACTCGGGCAGGTCGAACGGCTTCGCGAGGTAGTCGTCCGCCCCACCCTCCAAGCCCTGCACCCGATCGTCTAGCTCATCGCGGGCCGTGAGCAAGAGAATGGGAGTAACGACCCCGCGGTCCCGTAAAGCGCGGACGACCTGGAACCCGTCGAGACCCGGGAGCATGACGTCGAGGACGATACACTGGTAATCCGTATCCAATGCACGAGCCAACCCGCGGTCGCCCGACTCTGCATAGTCGACGGCGTACCCCTCTTCGCGGAACGCCTTCCGGAGGAACTTGCGCAGGTTGCGATCGTCTTCGACTAGCAGGATTTGCATGCATGCAAGGTAGGATCGCCGTACTTTCTCCTGCAACGCTCGCCGCGTTGTATGAGAAGATTCTAATGAAGTGCCCCCGTTAGCGCTTCATGAGAAAGCTCTAAGTCGCGCGGTTTTGCGTTGCCCTCGTCCCTCGTGTCGCTGACAATGCTTACGTCACTTTTTTCGTCACGATTGGGAGGGCAACATGAAAGGAACATCACTCAAATCTTCGCTACTGGCCGTGACATGTGTGCTGTTGGTGGGATGCGCCTCAGACACCAGCGCTCCGCCTGTCATCGATGCCAATCTCGCTCCGCTCCTGAGCGCCGGAGGCCCTCATGGTCGGCCGACTGCGTGGGTCGACGGCCAGTTGTTCGACGCCATCGTTCCACCTGCCACCTTTGATAATCCGCACGGACCATTCGATGAACTCTACGCCGGTGGCAACGGGTTCTTGAATGGGGTGCCCCTGATTTCGGACTCGAAGCCTGGAGATCAGGATTACAATGGCGGACGCTGGCACCTGAACGTGCTCAAGGCCGGGGTGGATCCCGCGAAGTACGCCAACGCATCAAGTGCCGAGGACTTGGACCCGGCGGATTTCGATTCCACCGATACCTACTTCGAGTGCCCCTTGCTTCCGCGACGGGGTAACGGCGGACGTTAGCCATCGGTTCGATGCCCGTTGAAGGGCCGGCGCTCTCATTCTAGTGGGCGTCGGCCCCTGTTCTCCCGACAAATCGTCGGCAGCAGGGTATGTTGGGGCGATGACCGCTCCATGTCGACTGCTGTCCCTCATGGTCCTTGCTACGGCCGCGATCACCACTCCAGTGGATGGACAGATCGTGCAAGGCCAGGTCGTCGACAGCCTTTCCGGCACCCCGGTCGGCCGGGGCTTTGTCGTACTGATCGACGCAAATCGGAATGAAGTCGTCCGCACACTGAGTAGTGCGGTCGGCGCGTTTTCCATTCGCGCTCCAGGACCGGGTCGGTACCGCCTCCGTTCCGAGGTCATCGCCTACCGCGCATGGGAATCGCCGCCGTTCGACGTTTTCGGGGAAGGGCCGACGGAGGTGACGCTCCGCATTCACCGAGTCCCCGTTCGGCTGTCGGTGCTCGAGGTAATCGGTGATGAGCGGTGTGATCCGATGGAGGCGTCTATGGACATCTCCACGGTGTGGGAGGAAGCGAGTAAGGCGCTCAGCGCGGCGGCATGGACGGCGAACCGTCAAGAGTACGCGCACCAACTCCATCGATTCCGTCGGGTCGAATCAGACCGCGCGCCACTCCGTCAAGAGGATGTGTGGCATCTCACGGGTCAAGCCACGCAGCCGTTTGCGGCCATCGCGCCGGACCGGCTCGCGTCGTCCGGATACATCCTGGACATCGGTGGCCGTCGCCGGTACTACGGGCCGGATGCCAACGTGCTTCTCGACGAAGGGTTCCAGGACACGCATTGTTTCTGGGCGAGGAGAGGTGCCGATGAGTTCGGCGGGCTCATCGGTCTCTCGTTTCGTCCCGTACGTGATCGGTCAGTTGCGGATATCGCCGGCACCTTATGGTTGGACGCCGAGAGCGCCGAGCTTCGCCAGATCGAGTATCAATACACGGAGATTCCGTTTGACTTCACGGACGATCGCATCGGGGGGTCGATACACTTCGAGCGGCTGGAATCCGGTGCATGGATCCTGTCGCGGTGGGAGATCCGTACCCCCGTCGTCCGCGTCGAGCAACGGATGGCGCGACCCGGGGTGATCGGGGCGCGACAGGTCGTGGCCGGGCTGCTCCATGTCGGTGGGGCCGTGATCGAGTCGACGACGCGCGATGGGAGCGTCGAGTATGCGTCGCCGAACACCGTGATCGTCAGTGGGTTGGCGTACGACTCCTCGAGGTTGGCACCGCTGGCCGATCACATGGTGTCGATTGCCGGCACGGGCTACACGACGAACACCAATTCGGCGGGTCGGTTTCTCTTCAAGACTCTACTGCGCGGGCCGTACGAGATCTCGCTGGGACGGCTGGATTCGCTTGGGTTTGATCGCGGGCGAGCCCGATTGCCTTTCGAACCCGGCACGTCGGCCGAGGTCGTGGTGGTGGTGCCTCCGCTCGAAACGGTGTATCGCTACCACTGTGGGAGTGGTGGGCTGTCCGCCGCACAGAACATCGTGGTGGGCATGGTTCACGATGCAGAAACGGGACTACCCATCGACGACGTGCCCATCGAGGCGCTGTGGGCGAACGAGCCGGGGCAGAGCGACGGATCCCTTCGGGCGCGCAGCAGAGAGGATGGAGCGTTCACCCTGTGCCCGGTACCGAGCGCGCGCCGCCTGACGATTACCACAGACGTCGACAACTACACGGCTGCGACACTCATGGTCGAGTTGGAACATGGGGTGGCACGTATCGACGATGGCACCGGGTCGCGGGCCGTGCCGACTCCAGATCGAGTGCTGAGGATCGATCTCAACCTCACCGCCAGTGAACGCTGACGGCTAGCGGTGGTTCACTGACTGGAAGAAATCAAGCATCGCCTCGTTGATCGAGAAATCCTGACTGGTGTTACCGAACGTGGGAGCGGGAGGAAGTCCCGGCCACGTGTGGCCGCCGCCGGTGATGGCGTAGAACACGACCTCGGCGTCGCTGGAGCAGTTTCCGAATACCCGACGCTCAGTTGTCGTGGCGTCGTTCGCCGTGTCCGGCAGCATCTCGATCGTGGGCGATGCCGCACACCCGTTCCGCGCCGCCCACCGGCCGGCGGTCTCGTCGGCTGACAACAGGACGACTTGACCGTCGGCCTCCGTCTCGCCTTCCCACAGGAAGATCGGGTCGTCAGTCCCGTGCGCGAAGAGTGCAGCTACCGCCGGATTCGCGTCGCAACCATTGGAGATGTTCTCGAGCATCGTGGCGGCGACGCTGGCGATCCCGGCGAAGCGGTCACCGAGTTGGCAGCCGAGCCGGTGCGTGAAGACCGCACCATTGGAAAGGCCGGTCGCGAAGATCCGCCCGGGATCGATGTTCAAGTCATGCGTGACCTGATCGAGAATGGTGCGAACGAACTTGAGGTCGTCGATGCCCGCTGAGTCGGCGCGCGTGATCGAGCCAACCGCCCAGTTGAAGATGGAGAATGCCTTCGGGTAGATGGTGATGAAGCCACGCGCGTCCGCAGCGCTATCGAGACTGGTGAACGTCCGGAAGTTGTTGTTATTCTGTCCTGCCCCGTGAAAGGCGACAATCAGTGGGGCTGGCTCGTCCGCGCTCACGGAGGCCGGGATGTGGATCGTGTAGATACGCACATTGCCGTCGATCTCCACACGACCGAACAGGTCGCCATTGGGATCCACGGCGTCGTACGTGAAGACCGTGGTGAGGGGTTCGGAACAACTCAGCGCCACGAAGCAGGTACCGATCGGAAGTAGTCGTCTGAGAGGTCGCATGGTCCGTGTAACCCCAGGTGGAGGCGAAGGTGCCGATTTTCCCTTGTGCCTGGTCACGCGGCTGGTGAACTTGAGCCCGCAATGAGGGGTACCTGCGGGACACGCAAGACACGCTGAACCCCGCGGGCCGTTTGTGTGAAGAGCCCGCTGGACGGATCCCAACGATGAGTCCTGACCACGCCGACGGCGCGATGTCGACAGGGCGTCGGCCGCCGCTAAAATCCATCCTCCCGCCTTGGCTGCACGTCGCACTTCGTGTCGTGTTGGTTCTCGCTGCGTTCATGCTTGCCAACGCGCTCTATCTGCTGGCCAACCGGTTGGCCGACGTGCTTGGATGGTCGTTCTTCGCTGCCGGTGAGACCTCGCTGCCCGGGCTGTTCCAGATCCTGATCCTCACGCACACGGGGATCGGGCTCCTCTTGGCTGTCACCGTGATCGCGTTCGTGGCGTTCCACCTTCCGATCGTGTGGAAGCGAGTTCACCCTGCCAGTGTCTGGTCAGGCATCGGCATTGTAGCGGTCGCCCTTTCCCTGTTGATCACCGGCCTCTTCATTCTCACGGCGGCCGCGAGCCGCGATCACCGCTGGGCGTGGTGGGTCCACGTCGTGTCGGCAGCGACCGTGCCTATCGGCTATGTCGCGCACCGGATCGTGAGCTACACGCGACCGCGCAGGGTCAAGTTCGCGCGGTACTTCGCGGTGGTCGGGGTGGGCATGTTGCTGCTAGTCATCGGGCACGGCCTTTCCAATCGCGAGGTCGTGCTCACGGCCGAAGCTCGCGTGGCTCGTGCCGTGGGGCTCTCGACGGGGCCGGGAAGCCGGGCGCGCGACGTCCGACAATACCTCGATGCGAGCTTCATTCCGACAGGCTTCGTTCCGCCGCAGAGTCCGTTCTTTCCGTCGCCGGCCACCACCACATCCGGCGGTTTCCTGCCGTCACGCATCATCACGCGGGGCCACCTCGGCACCACTGATGCGGACGTGCAGGCTGAACTTGAAACACAAGGGTTCGTCACCGAGGCGTTGATCGGTGCCGAGACCTGCGAACGCTGCCACCAGGACATCACGGCTCAATGGGCGGCGTCCGCTCATCGCTTTGCGTCGTTCAACAACCCGTTCTATGAAGCGACCGTCAATTTGCTGCGTGACAGCGCCACAGTGCCCAACGAGTGGATCGAGCAGCACGTTGCGGCGATCGACAGCCCGACGGGTGCCGGTATCGTGAAGAGCAAGTGGTGTTCCGGGTGCCATGACCCCGCGCTCATGCTGGCCGGTAAGATGAGTGAGACGGTGGATCGGGCGACCGTGGCCGCGCAGGCCGGACTCACGTGTCTCGCTTGTCACGCCATCGACGCCATTCACGATCGCTCGGGGAACGGCAATTACAACATCGCAGACGAACAAGAGGATCCGTATGTGTTCGCGGAAGCGGCTGATGGATCGGTCGGCGCCTTCTTGCATGACGCGGCGCTCAAAGCCCGGCCGGAAGTCCACAAGCGACTCCTGCTTCAGCCCTTCTTCAAGGAGAGCGAGTACTGCGCCACGTGCCACAAGGTCAGCCTGACAGTTCCGGTGAACAACTACCGCTGGCTGCGCGGGCAGAACGAGTTCGACAACTGGGATGACAGCGGCGTGTCCCATAATGCGTCGCGCACGTTTTACCTGCCGGAGACACGGCGTGTCTGCCAGGACTGTCACATGCCTCCCGAGCCCGCACCCCTGGGTGATTTGTCCGCCAAAGACGGGATGGTGCGTTCCCATCGGTTCACGGCCGTCAACACGGCGCTGCCATTCATTAGAGGGGATACGGCCACGCTGCGCCGCATCGAGGCGTTCCTGCGTGACGAGAAACTGTCCGTCGACATCTTCGCCCTACGCTCGCAGTCGTTGCGCACGACAATAATGGCCATCGACCACACAGCTCCCGCCGTGGCCGTGGGCGACGTGGTCACGGTCGATGTGGTCGTTCGGAACAAAGGCGTTGGCCACACCTTCCCCGGTGGGACCAACGATTCGAATGAAGGGTGGCTCGAGGTCTCGATCGCCGATGAGTCGGGCCAACAGCTTGCGATCAGTGGATTCGTGGACGACTCGGGTTTCGTAGACGACGAGGCGCATGTCTTCAAGGCGCTGATCGTGGATCGCGACGGGAATCCGATCAACAAGCGCAATGCGCAGGATATCTTCGCCACGGTGTTCGCGAACGTGATCGGACCCGGGACAGCGGACGTGGCGCACTACGAATTTCGTGTGCCACCGTCGTTCCGTGGGGAGTCGCTGACGGTGACGGCACGCCTGTTGTGGAGGAAGTTCGATCGAGCGTACACGACGTTCGCGTACGCGATGAATCCCGAGGGATTCAGAGGCTACGACCGCGTTCCCGAACTCCCAATTACCGAGATCGCGGCCGATCAAGTCACGTTGCAGGTGACCGATGGTCGCGCGGGTGCCACCGCATCGCCCGACATCGACGGCACCGAGTGGATGCGTTTCAACGATTATGGGATTGGGTTACTGCTGGAAGACGACACCCGTGGCGCGGCCGCGGCCTTTCAGCGCGTGGCCGATCTGCGGCCGGACCTCATCGAGGGGCCGCTCAACCTCGCTCGCACCGCACTGCGAGACGGCAATCTCGCCGCCGCGTTCGACCGCCTACAGGATGTGGAGGCCGTCGAGGTCGGGAACGCGCGAGCGGCGTGGGTCTGGGGCCAGGCCCTGCAGGAGGATGGACGCTACGAGCAGGCCGTCGCGGCGTACCGTCGAGTGCTCGAGGAGTTTCCCGCCGACCGGGCGGCGTGGCGCGGTCTGGGCCGCACATACTATCTCGATCAACAGTATGAACAGGCGCTCGAGGCGCTGGGGCGTGTGCTTGAAATCGATCCGGAAGATCGCGTGGCGCACTATCACCGTATGTTGAGCCTGCGCGCCCTCGGCCGAGATGCGGAGGCTGATCAGGCCGCCGCGGCGTATGCGTACTATTCGATCGATGAGTCGGCTCAGGAAGTCACGCTGCAGTTTCGCCGCGAGCACCCGGGGGCGAACCTGATGGCGCAGCCCATTCGCACTCACCGACTGGAATTGCGATGAAATCGGGATCCAAGGACGCACCGTCGGAGAGTAGTCGGCCCAAATCTGTCCGAGTACGGCGAATCGGGAGCACGGTCGTCGCCGTCGTGGTGCTTGGGGTTGCGTTCTGGGTGGCTCGCAATGTCGTGGGGAGAGGCTTCCCGATTGTCCCTCAGGCGGTTGCTCCAGCCAACGACTTCTCGGTGCTCGACGCGTCGCTCCGTGACCTAGCCGAGATCTGCGTCGCGTTACCGTCGAGCCGGCATCCGGCACTGAGCTTGGCCCCCCTCCGTGACGTGCAGGCGAGGTACGGCGCGGGTTTGGCCAATGACCGATCCTCTGACGCACCCGCACTGCACCTCACCCTTGCGGAACAACTGGCCAAATCCGGTGACCTCGAGCGGGCGTTCCACCACATCGATCAGGCGGCGCAGGTCACGCCCCCAATCGATGCCGGCGACCGTGACGCGGTGAGACGGGGAACGGTGATCCTGCTCGCGTCAGCCGTCGCGCGTCTTCGAGCTACGAGCGTGCTCAACTGCCCTGACGACCCCGAGGCGTGCACACTGGGTGGGGGAGGGGGAACCCGCGACCGTTCGCACGCGCAAGAGGCCATACGCAACCTGGAAGCGCTGCTCGCCCTCAACCCAGAGGCCTACAACGCGCGCTGGCTGCTCAACATGGCGCACGCGCGCGCCGGCTCCTATCCGGATGGAGTGAATCCTGCCTTCCTCATTCCTCCGGAGACGTTCGGGGCCGACGCAACGGCGCCTCGCTTTGTCGACAAGGCGCGGACCCTCGGCGTTGCCCCGGTGAGCGTCCTCGGCGCCAGCATTATGGACGATTTCGACAACGATGGATTCCTGGATCTCTTCACCACGGCATACGATCCCTGTGCGCCGGCGATCCTCTTCCGTAACCGAGGCGATGGCCGCTTCACCGATCGCTCGACGGCTGCCGGACTGACGCACCAACTCGGTGGCTTCAATGCGGTTCAAACGGACTACAACAATGATGGCTTCCTAGACGTGCTCATTCTGCGCGGCGCGTGGCAGGGCGACTACGGTCGCCAGCGCAATTCCTTGTTGCGCAACAACGGGGACGGCTCGTTCCGCGACGTGACCGACGATGCGGGACTGGCCTATCCAGCCTATCCCACCCAAGCCGGCGCCTGGGCTGACTACGACGGAGATGGGGACCTCGACCTCTTCGTCGGCAATGAGGCCGAAAGCCAGACCGTGCACTACCCAAGCCAGCTCTTTCGCAACAACGGAGACGGGACATTCACGGACGCCGCGCAGCAAGCCGGAGTGGTGAACGACCGGATGGCGAAAGGCGTGACCTGGGGCGACTACGACAACGACGGCGATCCAGATCTGTACGTGTCCAACATCGGTGCGAACCGTCTCTACCGGAACAACAACGACGGGACCTTTACGGACGTCGCTGAGGCACTGGGCGTGGAGGAGCCGACGGACCGGAGCTTCGTGCCTTGGTTCTGGGACTTCGACAATGATGGATGGCTCGACATCTACGTGGCTGGATACTCGACCCAAATCCATGCCATGGCGTTGGATCATCTCGGCCTGGAAGGCACGGGTGTTCGGCCTCGATTGTATCGCAACGACGGGCTCGGCGGGTTCGAAGACGTAACGGAGGCTGTCGGGCTGTACGAGCTCCAGCTTCCCATGGGAGCGAACTTCGGTGACATCGATAACGACGGGTGGCTCGACATCTACTTGGGCACCGGGGATCCGGGAATGGAAACCGTTGTCCCCAATGTGATGTACCGCAACGAGAACGGTGAACGGTTCGTGGACGTGACGATGGCCGCCGGGGTCGGACACCTGGAGAAGGGGCACGGGATTGCGTTTGGGGACATCGACCACGACGGCGACCAGGACATCTACTTGCAGGCCGGGGGGTTCAACCGAAGCGACCAGTCACCGAACGCCTTGTACGTGAACCCGGGCAATGCCAACCACTGGATTACTATCAACCTGCGGGGCACCACCTCCAACCGGCCGGCAATTGGGGCGCGACTGGCCCTGACGGTTCGGACCGACAGCGGGACGCGTCGCATCTATGCGGAAGTGTCGAGTGGGGGGAGTTTCGGAGCGTCAAGCCTGCGACAAGAGATTGGGCTCGGTACCGGCACACGAATCGATGAGCTGGCGGTCACTTGGCCGGGCGGTCGAACGCGACAGGTGTTCCGCGACGTCGCGGTCGATCAGTTCATCGAAATCGAGGAGGGCGTGGACACGGTCCGTGTAGTAGAACGACCGGCCATCGAGCTACGCCGCTGAGTGTTCGGGACTCCTCGCGTCGCCTTACTCCTGATGTCGGAGGACAACCTCGCGCTGTGAGTGCTGGATTGCCTCTTCACTCTCCTCACCGCTGGGCCACCGCACCCACACGCCAGTCGGAGTGCCGGCTGAACTGAACACCTGCACGGCACCGTTCGACGACCAGTACCCCGATCCGGCTTGAATCTCCCGAGCCGGTCCATGCCGCCCGTCGTACATGAGTCGAATCATCGCCCCGATCGCATGGGGGTTGGCCGCCGGTCCGACCAACCGTATACGGATCCCCGGCACGGCCCCGACGTTACGCAGCAGCTTGGTTTCCGCGGCGTTCTGGGTGACGACCAGGTCAATGCGTCCATCGCCGTCGTAGTCCGCGAAGGCGGCGCCGCGTTGATCGCCGTACACGGCAATGCCCGACTCATGCCCCGGGACCGCGGTCAAGGCGCCGGTACCGTCGCCGCGCAGGAGAAGTCCGCGTCCCGTGTTGTAGGGTGGGGTCATCGGATCCGTTGGAAAGAAATTCTGGCTGATGAACAGGTCCTCGTGCCCGTCGCCGTCGAAGTCGGTCACGCCCGCGTAGAAGGCTGGGGCCAGTTGTGCCTCGACGGGGAGCGGCACCGCCTCGAACGTCGATCCACGATTCAGGAAGACCGTGTGTTCCACCATGCGAGCGTCGAGGCGAAACGTGTTCTCCATGGCAGGGCCCAGCAAGTCGGTGATCGTGGCGTTTGCGAAGGTGGCCTGTGTGGGTGCAACACTGACCAAGATCGGCATGGCGGCGGTGACCGCTGAGCGCTCGGCGAGAGGGACGAATCCACGTAGGTCGCGGTCGAACACGGCCTCGAGCACATCGAACGGACCACCGCCATCGATGTCGCCAAAGAAGATCGTGAGTGGCCCCGCGTCATCGAGGCGGTACTTGGTGTTGCGCCCCCAACTGGTGGCCACGATATCCGGGAGACCGTCGCCGTCGAGATCACCGGTGGCCACGCCGTTCCAGCGGCTCGTGTACTCCTCCAACCCGAACGTTTCGGTGACGTCGGCAAATCGGCCGTTGGTGTTCCGCAGCACCACGATCGGCCCCCAATCGACAGCGATCACCAGGTCAGGGTCGCCGTCGGCATCCAGATCAGAAAAGGCCGCGCTCGATACGAGGCCGATCAATGACAACACGCGTTCGTTCGCGGCGTCCAACTCGAACCGTCCGTTCTCCTGGCGGTACAGCTTGGCGTTTGCCGGAACCGGATACGCCGCTGGGATCAGGCGGCCACCGACGAAGAGATCGAGGTCGCCGTCGCCGTCGTAATCGGCGGTTGCCATATGGCCTGTGCTGCTGCGTCCACCCGGGATAGCGGCCGTCGCGGCGAGGCCGCTCGCCGGATCGATGCCAAGGACTGCCGGCGCTTCGAGGGCGCTGTCCGCCGTCGAGGCTTCGTAGTTCGATTGGCCGAGCAGCAGTGTGGTCCCGCCCCGCCCGTCGGGAACGCCGAGGACCGTCGTTTGATCCAAGGGCGCGGCTTGTGGGCCCAGCTCATTCATCGTGAAACGGCCTCGATCATTCCGATAGTACGCCAGCGCGCCGCCGCGACCGGCCGGAATGAGCAGGTCCTCGTCGCCGTCTCGGTCGACATCGTACCACGTTACGCCCGGGCCGAGCAGGCTCAATTGGTGCGGCAACGTCGGTTGGCGCTGGAAGTCGTTGAAGGGCGTTTCGTGGTGGCGGTGATTCAGAAGATCAGACCGGTCGGTGAAGAGAGAGGGGATAGAAGGGATAGAAGGGATAGATGGAAAAGAGTCGGTCGGTTCAGAGATCTCATAGAGACGGTTGACCCCGGCCTCGGCGATGTGGGTCCGTCTTCCGCTTCTCCACTCTACGACGATCTCGATCTCGGTTGCATCACCGGTCGCGAAGGTGTTGACGGGTTCCGAACTGGACAGGTAGATGCCGCCCAGTGTGACTTCGCGTTCTTGCGCCGCGACCACGCCACCGATGACACGAATCTTCGATCCGATCGCCGCGGGATTCGGTGTGTTGCCAAGCAATCGGACTGCGACGCGGCTGGCGGTGGCCTCGTTGCGCAGGATGAGTGCTGGTGCCCCGAGCCGGTTGATCACGACATCGAGATCGCCATCACCGTCGAAGTCGGCGGTCGCGATGCCCTGTGAGATATCCGGGTCCTCACCGAAGTCCCATGCGTCGCTCGCGTCCTCGAAGGTGAGATCGCCGCGATTGCGAAACGCCACGTTGCGTTGCTCGAGCGGCGGGAACAGGAGCCGGCGTTCGCGCCAGCCGAGATTGGGGAACGCCATCCGAATGGACTCGAGCGTATCGATGGCGTACACATCCCAGGGGTAGCCGTTGGGCACGAGGAGGTCCTCGAACCCGTCGAGATCGACATCGAGGAACAGGGGTGTCCAGGACCAATCCGACGCGTCGACGTTCGCGAGTTCGGCGATCTGCGCGAAGGTGACATCGCCGCGGTTGTTGAACAGGGTGTTGCGCTGCCATTGGGGACGCTGGTCGATCACTCCCAGCTTCTTGGGTACTGGCCGGTGCGCGAGCGACCGCATGTGCCGGCCCACGCGATCGCGGCTCAGCATGTCCACGACGTAGAAGTCCACGTCGCCATCGCGGTCGATATCGGAAAAGTCGACGCCCATGCTGGCGTTGCTCGTGGTCTGGAGCGAGACGCGCGGCACGGCCTGGAAGTTCCCCGCGCCGTCGTTCAGCCAGAACAGATCCGGGTGTTCGAAGTCGTTGCAGACATACAGATCCGGATCACCGTCGCTATCGACGTCGTAGAACCGTGCAGCGAGACCGAACAGTTGCGGGGCGCGACGCAACGGCTGCCCGTCTTCGTCGCGGAACTGGCTCGTCGTGAACTCCAGTGCGGTGAATCGTCCGGTTCCGTCGTTCAGATAGAACCAGTCCGGATCGGCCAGCTCCGTACGCTCCCATTCGCCATCGACTCGCTCGAAGCGATAGTGCGGCTGGAGCTTCGGCACCATCTCCCAGTCGTCCTCGCCGATCTGCCTGACGGCGTTGTCGAAGATCAGCTCCTCATCGGTGAAGATGTCGGTGGCATTGATGAGCTTGTAGTTCGCGATATAAAGGTCGAGGTCGCCGTCGCCATCCACGTCCGCAAACGCAGCGGTCGTGCTGCCACGATCGGAGCTGAGGCCGGCCTGGGCGGTGCCATCGGTGAACTGACCAGCGCCGTCGTTGATGAACAGCGCGTTCGGGCCGCCGAGCGCCGTGACTAGCAAGTCCAGATCACCGTCGGCGTCTATATCGATGAAGACCGCACCCGACGAATAGCGATTTGGGGCTGCGACCCCGGCCTGATCCGTGATGTCCTCGAACCGGAAGCCACCCACGTTCCGATAGAGAACATTTGGGCCCTCGGTACGCGCGAAGTAGATATCCACCAAGCCGTCGCCGTCGATATCGCCCAGCGCGACGCCCGCCCCCAGGACGAGGTTCTGATTGCGAATGGCCTCTTCGCTGTCGGCGATGTTCTGGAAGTCGACGCCGGTCCGAGAAGGGCGGAGTGACGTGAATCCGGGGCCGCCTCGTGTGGGTATCGCGAGTTCACGCCACCGATGATCGCCGGCGTCGGTCCACTCGGCCGGCTGTTCGGGCGGACCGCACGCCACGAGCGCGCACAGCACGATCGTGGCGGTGGCCCCGCTCGGCTGAGCGCGACGACGAGTGCGGACTTTCCGCGTGGGTATCGTGATCAAGGCGAGGAAATATACGGCCATGCGCTTGTGTCAGGTGTGGGACTTGATGAACTTGATCGCGTGATGGGTGTAGGTGCGGAGCACGCGAGGACAAGGCAGCGCCACGCGGCCTCTCGGTGCGAGGTGAGCCTGCAGCATGGATCCCGAATGAACTCTGAACAAGACAAGGTGGCGGCACGTGTGACGATGCCTGCCGGTCGGTCCACGTTTCTCCGACGTACGGTGGTCGTGCCGGCCCTGGTCGCGTGCGGGTGCGGGGGTGAGACGGAAACGCCCGTGCCACCGGGATACGTGGAACCGCCGTCATTCACGCAGCTCGATTCGAGTGGTCGTCAGACAGCACTCCGCTTCACCGATGTTACGGCCGAGGCCGGCATCGACTTCACCCATGTGACCGGGGCCTTCGGTGAGAAGTGGATGCCGGAGACGATGGGGAGCGGTGGTGGCTTTTTGGACTACGACGCTGACGGCTGGCCTGACATCTTCCTGGTCAACGGGGCGGAATGGTCTGGCCACCAAACCGGGGCTGCCGCCACGGCGCGCCTGTACCGGAACCTGCGCGATGGTCGATTCGCCGACGTCACGCGTGTGGCGGGGTTGGACATCTCGCTCTACGGGATGGGCGCCGCCTTTGCGGACTACGATGGCGACGGTGACACCGACGTATATCTCACGGCGGTGGGCGACAACGTTCTGATGCGCAACGACGGCGGTGTGTTTCGTGACGTGACGGACGCGATGCGGGTGACGGGCAATGGCGAGCGAGCGGGGTCGCCACGCGCGTGGTCGACGGGAGCCGCTTGGGTCGACGTGGATCGCGACGGCTGGGTCGATCTCTTCGTGTGCAACTACGTCCAATGGACCCCAGAGACAGATCTCTTCACGACGCTCGACGGCGTGAACAAGTCGTACGCCACCCCGCAACAGTACCAAGGCGAGTCCTGCCGGCTGTACCGTAACGAGCGAGGTCGGGCGTTTGTCGACGTCACGGAACCGGCGGGCGTGCTCAACCACGAAGGCAAATCTCTGGGAGTCGCCGTCGGCGACTTCAACGGCGACCTCTGGCCAGACCTGGTGGTCGCGAACGACGTCCAGCCGAATTTTCTGTATCTCAACAATGGGGACGGCACGTTCGTCGACGTTGCACCGCGCGCCGGTGTGGGGTTCGATGAATTCGGCCGCGCGCGCGCCGGTATGGGTGTCGACGTTGCGGACGTCATGGGCGATGGCAACCTCTCGATTGCCATTGGGAACTTCTCTCGGGAACCGGTCTCGCTATACACACAAATCGGTGAGGAGTTGTTCCAAGATCGAGCGGGTGCGGCACGGCTGACGCGGTCGACGCTTCTTCCACTCACCTTTGGCGTTCTGTTTGCGGATCTCGACCTCGACGGCGCACAGGACCTGCTCCTGGCCAATGGGCACATCGAACCGGACATCAACACGGTGCAACAGGACATCACGTTCGCCCAGCCACCACAGGTCTTCGTCAACGACGGACAGGGCCGGTTCCACGACGTGGGCCCCACCGTGTCTGAGATCTTCACACAACCGCTCGTGGCTCGGGGGATCGCCACCGCGGACTACGACCGGGATAACGACCTCGACGTGCTCCTGACCACGAACGGCGCCGAGCCTGTGTTGCTCCGCAACGATTTGCCGGTGGAGGCGAATTGGATCGGTGTGCACGCCAAGGGGAATGCACCGAACCGGCAGGCGATCGGTGCCGTGGTAACGGTCTTCGCGGGCGATTTGACGCAGCGCCGCATGGTACGTACCGGTTCATCATACTTGTCGCAATCGATGGTTCAACCGCTGGTGTTCGGGATGGGTAAACACACGCAGGTCGACAGCCTTACGGTGGAATGGCCGGTGTCGGGCCGACGCGACGTGATCGGGCCGCTCGAGGTCCGCATGCGGTACGTCGTCGCCGAAGACGCCGCCGGTCAGGTCACGCAGGAGACACCATGAAGTGGCACGTTGCCATCATACTTGGGTTGATTGGCGCGACGGCATGCGCACCGGATCGCGAACCCCCGTCGGCACGCGAACTCATCACGATTCGCACGCTGGGCCTGGCATATCTCGAAGAAAACAACCTGACTGCAGCCGAGGCGGAGTTCCTGAAGCTCACCGAATTCGTGCCCGATGAACCGCTGGGCTTCGCCAATCTCGGGCTTGTGTATTTACGGCAAGGCCGGAACGCAGAAGCGGAAGAGCAGATCCTACGGGCCCGGGAACTCAATCCCGACGACCCCGAGATCCGGCTCATGCTCGCGAAGGTGTACGAGTTGACGGATCGCGTCGATCGTGCGGAGGAAGAACTCGACCAAGCGGTCACGCTCGACAGCACGAACATCAAGGCGCTGTTCGCACTTGCGGAGCTCTTCGATCGGCCCGGCGACCCCAGTGCTCTCTCCAGACGCACCGGGTACCTTGACCGGATCGTGCGCGCGGCCCCGGCGAATGTGGCCGCGCGGCTCGAACTGATGGATGCGCTCCTTGGGCAGGGGCAGGCCGACGGCGCCGCCATCCAACTGGAAGAAATCCGACGCCAGGTGCCGGAGCTACCGCCGCAATCCAACGAGTTTTTCGACGTGGCGCTGCGGTCGGCCCGCGGCGGTGACGCGGCGGCTGCCGCCACACCCGCGGCCATGTTCCACAACGTCCTTCGCGTGACGCCGGTTTATCAGGCGGGACTGCAGGACGTCCGCGGTCCGGGCGGCGCGCTGATCGGGCTACCGCTGGTGACGTTCAGCCAGGATTTCACGCTTCAGGCGCCGGACCCGGAAGAAGTTGTCGCCGCCCTGACCTTCACCGACATCACGGATTTTGCTGGGTTTGAGGCGCTGCGGTCGTCGGGGCAGACGGACGCCTTGGCAATCGGCGACCTCGACGGTGACAAGGACCAAGACGTCTACTACGTGGTAGGCGGACGGGGGCACTTGTTCGAGAACGAAGGAGTGACGTTTGCCGAGGTCGCGGAAGACCGCGGCATCGGGGATGTATCAGGGGCTGGGAACGCCCTGATTGCCGACTACGACAACGATGGACAGCTGGACCTGCATCTCGTTGGACCCGATCGCACCTACCTGTTCCAGAACTCGGGTGACGGCGTTTTTCGTGATCGTGCGGGAGTCGCTGAGCTCACTACGGTCGGGAATCATCGCCAGGTGTTTGTCGACGCGGACCACGACGGCGACCTGGACCTGCTCGAGGTTGGCAGCGGACCCAACGCACTCTTCCGCAACAACCTCGACGGGTCGTTTACCGAACTGACCGCCCAATGGGGATTGGGGGGCGCCAGAGATTCCCGCGACGTCGGCTTCGCCGATTTCGATGGCGACGACGACATCGACCTCGTGATCGCAAACCGTGATGGCCCGCCGCAGCTCTTCGCTAACCTGCGGGGCGGTCGCTTCGAAGATCACTCTCTGGCTACGGGACTCGCCGCCGCCGCCGCCGCGCAGACCCTCGCAATTGGTGACTACGACAACGACGGGTTCTTCGATCTCTTTTTTGGTGGAAGCGCCAACGGCACGTATCAACTGTTTCGCAACCGTGGTGATGGGACGTTCGAGGCGGACGCGCGACCGGCCGCGATGTTGCAGGCGTTGGAGGGGTTCGAGGCGTCGAACGTGCAGTTCATGGACTTTGATAATGACGGATGGCTCGATATCATCGTCGCCGGTGTCGCCTCTGATGGCACCGGCCTTCGCCTCTTTCGTAACGCTGCGCCGGGACAGTTCGACGACCTGACGACACTCCTGCCTCCCGACGTCCCCGCAGTCTCGCACGTTGCGATCGCCGATTACGGAGAAGACCGCGACCTCGATCTGTTCATCGGGACGGCCGACGGGCGACTGCGCCTGCTGCGGAACGACGGTGGCAACGCGAACCAATCGTTCACTGTCGAGCTCGTGGGGCTTGGCGCCGGAAGCGGCAAGAACAATCACTTCGGGATCGGCGCCAAGCTGGAAGCCCGCGCCGGACAACTGTACCAGGCGCGCGTGGTAACGAGTCCGGTCACGCACTTCGGCCTCGGGGCGCGGCTCAAGGCGGACGTCCTCCGGATCCTGTGGACCAATGGTGTTCCCCAGAACCGGTTCTACCCGGGCGGCGATCAAGACCTGGTCGAAGAGCAGATTCTCAAAGGATCCTGTGCCTTCCTGTACACCTGGGACGGTAAGTCCTTCGTGTTCGTCAAGGACGTGATGTGGAAGTCAGCGCTCGGCATGCCAATAGGAATCATGGCGGGCGGAAACCGTGCGTTCGCTCCCGCCTTTGCCTCGCAGGAATTCATCAAGATCCCCAGCGACGTGCTCCGCGAACGCCACGGGCGGTACGTCATGCAGCTTACTGAAGAGCTGTGGGAAGTCGCCTACATGGACGAGGTGGAACTGCTCGCGGTGGACCGGCCCGCAGACGTCGATGTATTCGTGAACGAGCGATTCATCCCACCGACCCCCACGTCACTCGAGCTCTTCCTGAGCGGGGAACGCCAGCCGCTCATCGGCGCGGTGGACGGTTACGGCATCGAAGTGCTTGAGGAGCTACAAGCAAAGGACGACCTGTACGTGACGACGCTCACGCCGAGTGCGCACCAAGGGATCGTCGAGACGCACGATCTCGTGCTCGATTTTGGCGATCTTGGGGATGCGGATTCTGTCGCGCTGTTTATGCAGGGCTGGATCTTCCCAACGGACGCGAGCATCAACGTGGCGATGTCACAGACCGATGCGTTGGCCGCTCTCGCGCCGTCGCTGGCGGTGCTCGATCGAGACGGTCGCTGGCAAACCGTGATCCCGGATCTGGGGTTCCCGTCGGGGAAAGACAAGACGGTAATTGCTGATCTCAGCGGAAAGTTTCTTTCCGGCGATCATCGCGTGCGCATCCGCACGAATATGGAGATCTACTGGGATCACGCGTTCGCGGCGGTCCTGGTCGATGATCAAGCACGCGTCACGACACTCGAACCTGTCGAAGCCGACCTGCACTATCGAGGCTTCTCGCGTGTGTTCCGCAAAGGCGGTCGCTTCGGTCCGCATTGGTTCGATTACGAGAGGGTAACCGCAACGTCGCCGTGGCAGACCATCGAGGGTGCGTTCACGCGGTTCGGGGACGTTACGCACCTGCTCGGCGGGTCGGACGACCAATACGTCGTCATGGCGCCAGGCGACGAGATGACCGTGTCGTTCGACGCCACCGCATTACCGCCGCTCCCCAACGGGTGGACACGCGATTTCTTGATCTATACCGACGGATGGATCAAGGATGCCGACTTGAACACGGCGACGGGCAACATGGTGGAACCGCTGCCATTCCACGCCATGCCGAGTTACCCGTACGCGGATGGCGAGTGGCAACCGGATTCGCCAGCGGCACGGGAGTTCCAAGAGACGTACTTAACGCGGATTGTGACACGGGCCGGGAGAAAACAGTAGTGGTTTGAAGCCGAACGTGATGGGGTGGTCCGGCCGCCTCGCTCACGTTCAACGCCGGCGGATTACGACCTCGGTCATGCCGTCTTCAAACGGCACCTCCATCCGTGATCCGTCCGGCCACTTCACGCGCACGGCGGTGGGCTGCTGCGGCATGCCGAGGATTTGCACCGCACCGTCTTGCGACCAGTAGCCGGATCCACCGTGGACTTCGCGGACCGGACCGGCGCCGTCGGCGTAGACGATCTGCACTGACGCGCCAAAGGCGTCCGGGTTGTCCTGTTCCCCGACGAGTCGGACGCGCAGCCCGGGGCGACCTCCCGTGTTGTGGAGCAGCACCGTGCGGCCTCGGTTCTGCGCGATGACCAGGTCGGCGCGGCCATCGCCGTCGAAGTCTCCCGTCGCAGCACCGCGTTGGTCGCCGTAAACGCGAATGCCCGATTCATCTCCTGGCATTGGTGCGAGATTCCCGCGACCATCCCCCAGCATGAGCAGGCCGCGCCCGGAGTTCCAGCGCTGCGTGTCCTCGTGCGTTGGAAAGAAATTCTGGGAGATGAACACGTCGTCGTTTCCGTCGCCATCGTAGTCGGCAACACTGGCATGGAATGCAGGAGCGAGTTGTGCCTCGACCGGTAGCGCATGTCCCTCGAATCGGTCACCCCGGTTGAAGAAGACCATGTGGTCGAGCGTCGTCACCGAATGCGACTCAGCGTCCGCGATGGCCGGCCCGATGGCGTCCGTCAGGGTCGCGTCGGCGAAACTACGGAAGGTCGGGAATCGTTGCCGGACATATCGCAGGCCCTCGCCAAGACGGTCGAGCCCCTGCAGTGGCACTGGTGCGCCAAGCCGCGGATCGAATTGCGAGGTCACGATGTCGAGCACGCCATCCCTATCCAGATCGGCGTAGTGGACGTCGATCGGCCGCTCGCGCGTTGGCCGGTACCGTGTGTTCTGCCCCCAGTTGGTCGCAATTACATCGAGGCGGCCGTCGTTGTCGAGGTCACCGGTCGTGATGCCGTTCCAGAACCCCGCATAATCCGCGAACCCAAGCTCCGTGCCGACGCTGACGAAGCGCCCGCTGTCATTGCGGAACGCGGCAATGGAACTCCATTCACGCGCCAAGAGCAGATCCGGATCCCCGTCGTCGTCGATATCCGAGAACACCGCACCCGAGACCAGCCCGAGGTCCGCAAACAGGGTGCGATTGACAGTGTCGGCGATGAAGCGGGTGCCCTGCCGTCGATACATGGTTGATGAAGCCGGCCTCGGGTACTGGCCGGGTCGCAGGCGCCCTCCGACAAAGACGTCGAGATCGCCGTCGCCATCGATGTCGGCGGTGGCGAGGGCTCCCGTCGCATTGAGGTCCTCCGGCGCTGGCGCCAACGGCTGAGCGCGAAACGGGCTCGTGCCCACCAATGCGAGAGGGACTTGCCGCGCGGCACCCGGGCTGGGGGATTCATAGCTCGATCGCCCGACGGCGAGGGCTGGTCGACCGTTGGCCACCACCGTGACGATCGCGGTCGCGTCCAACCCCGCCGTGGCGTACCGCGACCAGGGTGTGAACTCGCCGTTTCGGTTGCGAAACACCACCACGTCTCCTCCCGCTCCGGCACCGATGGCTAAGTCCTCGTCGCCGTCGCGATCGAGATCGCTCCACGCCACACCAGGACCCAGGCGGCTCAGCTGATTCGGGAGCATCGGCTGGCGGCCGAAATCGTCGAAGGGGTTATCGACATGTTGGTGGTCGATCAGGTGGGAGGAGTCAGAAAAGAGAGATGGGACAGATGGGACAGAGGGGACAGAGGGGATGGGACCCTCCGATTCTCGGATCTCGTACAAGGTGTTCGGGGTGGCGTTGGGGATCGTTGTGACGGCGCCTGAACGCCAGCGTACCTCGATCGTGAGGCTGTCGGCGTCGCCCGCGGCAAACGTGTAGAGTGTCTCCGAACTGGACACATACAGGCCGCCGAGGGTGACCTCTCGCTCCTGCATCGGTACTGGGCCACCCCGCACACGGATCTTCGCGCCGACGCCGGCCGTGTTGGGGGCCGCGCCTCGAAGGCGTACGGCGACGCGGGCCGCATTGGATTCGTTCCGATACACTGCGGCCGGTTGTCCAAGTCGGTTCACGACCACGTCGAGGTCTCCGTCCCCGTCGAGATCGGCGGTCGCGAGTCCGTGACCAATGTCGGGCTCGTTGGAGAATCCCCACTCACTGCCAACCTCGTCGAATCGCCAATCACCGAGGTTCCGGAACGCGACATTGTTGAGCTCGAGTTCCGGGTAGAGGAAGCGTGCGGTCCGCCAGTCATCGGTTCGGAGGTTCTGCGACCGCATTCGCGTGTCGACGTCGAGGAAATCGTGCGCGTGCCCGTTGGCGATGAGGATATCCTCCCATCCGTCGAGGTCGACGTCCAAGAGGGAAATGCCCCAGGACCATCCGGACGCTTCCACGCGCGCAAAGAGCCCGATCTCGGCGAACGTGTCGTCACCCCGATTCACGAGGAGCACGTTGCGCGGGATCTGTTGTCTGTTGCCCAAGACTGCCAGCATCCCCTCTTCCGGCACGGCGTTGGGGCGTTGCGTCTTTTGTTTGCCGGTGTTGCGGTCCAGCATGTCGACCTGGAAGATGTCGACGTCACCGTCACGATCGATGTCGCCAAAATCGATCGCCATGTTGGCGTTGCTCGTGGCGCCAATCGCCTCGGTGGCAATCATCTGGAAGCTCCCGGTTCCGTCGTTGACCCAGAAGTGGTCCGGGCTCTCGAAGTCGTTGCACACGTACAGGTCCGGGTCGCCGTCGTCGTCCACGTCGTAGAAGCGAGCGCTCAGACCCCAATCGCGCGGCGTCTGCGTGAGTGGCATGCCAGTCGCGTCGCGGAATCGCCCACTCGTAAACGAGACTTCCTGAAAACGGCCTTCACCGTCGTTGAGATAGAACTTGTCAGGCTCAGCGAATTCGAAGCGGGCCAACCGAGTCCCCTGACGTGAAACCGTGTAGTGGTCACGAAACTCTTCGGCAACTTCGAACGCGCCGTTTCGTTCCACCACGACGCGGTCAAAGGCAAGCTGGTCGGGGGGATAGAGGTCGCGCACTGCTTTGAGCTTGTTGTTCGCGACGTAGAGATCGAGGTCGCCGTCGCCGTCCGCGTCCGCTAGCGTCATGGTCGTTCCGTAAAAGCCGGCGGCGAGACCAGACGCCTCGGTCGCGTCCGCAAACATGCCGGTGCCGTCATTGATGAAGAGTGACGTCGGCCCGCCCATGCTGGTCGTCAGAAGGTCGAGGTCGCCGTCGGCGTCCACGTCGGCGAAGGCCGCGCCCGTCGACAACCGGTCGGGTGCTGCCACTCCGGCTGCCTCCGTGATGTCCTCGAACCGCATGCGACCGTGATTGCGATACAGCACGTTGGGTCCGTCCAGGCCGGCGAAATACAGATCGGTGAGTCCGTCGCCGTCGACGTCGCCCGCCGCCACACCCGATCCGTTGAAGACGTGTTCGTTGTCCAGTGCTTGCTCCTCCGTCACGTTGTTCTCGAACGTGATTCGCGTGTCGGAGGGGCCGAGTAGGGTGAAGCCGGGTTTGCCGCGGGTGGGGACCTGGAGGGGGCGGGCGCGATAGCCGGCGCCGTCGGTCCATTGAGGGGGGGCCTGACAGGCGGCG
>CAMYLY010000023.1 GCA_947259405.1 uncultured Gemmatimonadales bacterium
CCCCCGTTCGAAGCGCGTGTTCGACTTTTTCAGCCGCTGCGTCACATTCTCCGAGCGCATCATAGACGCGTGCCTGAGCCCACGGAATGTCTCCAGATTCACTCGCTCGCAGCTCCAGCGAATCGATCGCTGCCAAAGCTGCCTCCCGATTTCCCAGTAACGCGTTTGCCGCGCCGCGCCAGGTATGCCAGTCCGCGTCGGGAGGTATCTCGGCGAGGGCCTTGGCTGGGTCGTCCAAGTAGATCAGGTACTCGACGAGGCGACGGCGCACGTTTTCCTCGCCCGCCTCAACCAGAGGAACTCAGGGTGCGCAGTACCCCAGTGATCGACAGTGGTTACCAGGCCTCACCGCCGCTCTGCCTGACGCGCCAACTCGCGCTGCACGATCTCGAGTTCCGCTCGTGCGAGTCGCACTTGCGCCTCCCACTCGGCGAGCCGCGTCTCCATCTGCGTGGCCACGATGGGGCTCAGCGTGCCGAGGTCGATGGCTTGGTGTGCACGCTCCAACTCGAGCTCGAAGTATCCACGCGTCTGTTCCAATAGGGCCACGCGGTTCTGGGCTTCTGCTTCAAGCAGTTTGAGTTCGGCCTCGACAGCCGAGATCTCGCCATCCAGATACGCACGGCGGATCTGGAGCTGTTGTGTGAGATCGCGCAGGTGACGTTCCGCCTCGGCCACCGCGAGGTCGCGGCCCTGCACGTCCTGCTGGGCCGCCACGCCGACCGCTGCGCGCTGCTCTTCTCGCTCAGCTTCGCTGCGCAAGACTTCGACATGACGACGCGCGATGTCTGCCTGTATCTGGAGTCTCTCGGTCACGAAGTCGCGCCCGTCCACCAGTGGGGACGACAACTCGTCGAGTGGCTCACGTCCCGAGGCCTGAAGTTCCTCGAGTTCGAGGCCACGGAGCCGTACGTCTGCGTCGGCTTGCGTGATTTGCAGTTCGAGATACCAGAGCTCCTCTTCGCCACGAAGCCCCGCGTCCACTTGCTCACGCGTCTGCGCCTCCGTCTCCTGGTGCATCTGGAGCCGCTGTTGCGCCAATTCGAATTGCACGCTCAGCCGCGCTTCCAGGAGTTCCTTGCGCCATGACTCCCCTAACTGCTGGGTCGCCTCCATAGCGGCCGCGCCCAGCGCAACTGACCCGAGCATGAGGCCAGCGATCTTCAGACCGCGGAATCGCGATTGCGGGGTGGTCCCCGTGCGACTCCGTCGCAGCTCGCGGCCGAGCTGCCACTCGAGGTTTTCCACGAAGCGTGGATCGGGCGTATGCGTATCAGACATGTTTCGTCCTCACTTCCTCAGGCAGGTCCAATGGTGCCGTCGGCGTACCAGGAGACGGCGCCGTGGTGCTGACGTAGGGTCGGAGTCGTTGTTCGAGGGTCTGTCTTGCGCGCCGCAGTCGTCCTTCGACCGCGCGTTCGGACAGGCCGGTTTCTTCGGCGATTTGTCGCGTGCGTTTTCCTTCGAAGTAGAACGCTTCCAGCATCGCTGCCTGGCGCCGCTGCAGTCGGGCCAGGCCCCACGCGACCAGTGCCGCCGCCGACGGGGTTTCCGGATTGACGCGATCGTCGGTGATATCGAGCTCGGCCGGGTCGACTGGCTGCGGCCGTTTCTTGCGGAAATGGCTGACCAACAGGTTCCGGGCGACGCGCAGCAGCCACGCCCGAGGTGATTCGGGAACCCCCTTGCGGGGCCACGTAGCGACCGCGCGTAGCCACGTCTCTTGCACGACGTCTTCGGCGAGGGCGCGGTCGCCGGCCACTCGGCGTGAGACGTACGCGTACAACGGGCTGGTGTGCTCGCGATAGATCTGGGTCAGTTCCGGTTCGGTCAGCACCGATCGCTCTCTCCAAGTCCACGACACGTACCACGTGACTCTACTGGTTAAGACGCGCCAGTGGGAGAAAACCCACGGTCGCGCGCCCATCTCGCGCTCCTCCGCGAAATCCTTAGCTTAGTGCCCCATGTCCGACATCCCCCAAGGGCTCAAGACCGCCCTGGCCGAACGCTACACGCTCGAAAGCCACCTTGGTGAAGGCGGCATGGCCACCGTCTACCTCGCGAACGATCTCAAGCACGACCGTAAGGTCGCCCTGAAGGTGCTGAAGCCGGAACTGGCCGCGATCATTGGGGGCGAACGCTTCGTCAACGAAATCAAAGTCACGGCCAACCTGCAGCATCCGAATATCCTTCCCCTGTACGACTCGGGAGTGGCGGACACGTTCCTCTACTACGTCATGCCATACATCGAGGGGGAATCGCTGCGCGACAAGCTGGATCGCGAGAAGCAGTTGGGTGTCGAAGAAGCGATTGAGATCGCCAAGTCGGTTGCCGGTGCGCTTGACTACGCGCACGAACAGGGGATCGTGCACCGGGACATCAAACCCGAGAACATCCTGCTCCAACGTGGGCAAGCGCTAGTGGCGGATTTCGGGATTGCACTCGCGGTGAGCCACGCCGGCGGCACGCGATTGACCGAAACGGGCCTTTCACTCGGTACGCCGCACTATATGAGTCCGGAACAGGCGACCGGGGATCGCGAGCTCGATGCGCGAAGTGATGTGTACTCGCTCGGCGCGATGGTGTACGAGATGCTCGTGGGGGAACCACCGCACCTGGGCGGAAGTGTCCAGGCCGTGGTCGCCAAAATCCTGACGGACGACGCGGAGCCGCTCACGAAACATCGTCACAGCGTTCCGCCACACGTGGACGCCGCCGTGCGCAAATCGCTAGACAAGACGCCGGCCGATCGCTTCTCGACGGCGGCCCAGTTCGCCGAGGCGCTGACAAACACGTCGTTCACCCTGCCGCCGTTTACGGGTGCCGCCGAGGTGGTCCCCCTTCCGGCGGCAACTCGGTCGAGACGCCTGACGTACGGTGCCGTGGGGATTGCGGTTGCCACGGTCGCGTTGCTGGCCTGGAGTTGGACGCGGCCGACGCCGTCCGTGCCATTGGTCCGTAACCAAATCGTGTTTGGCGCGGACACGATGTTTACGAACGCGTTCAAATTGCAGGCAGCCGTCGCCCCCGACGGGTCAGGGCTCGTCTTCAGTGAAGGCCCGACGCTCGACGATCGGCTGCTGTTCAAGCCACGCGACGAGGTGATCACCGTGCCACTGTCAGGGACGGAGGGGGGTATCTCACCGTTCTTTTCGCCGGACGGAGCGTGGATCGGGTTCATCTCGAACAGCACCGTGCGCAAAGTGCCAACGGGAGGTGGAGCCTCGCTGACACTGGCCGATTCCGCGACGATGCTCGCGCCGGCGGGGGCATGGCTTGATGATGGTACGATCGTGTTTGTTGATGTGGGCTTCAACCTCCGCCGGGTGAGCGATGCTGGGGGCTCCGCCGAGATTCTCGTCAGCCGCGAACAGGCAGAGCAGCGGTTCATCGCCGATGTCTGGGGTTTGCCTGGGGCGCGCGGGATCTTGTTTACCGCGTGTCTGTCGGGATGTCCGCAGAGCGACGTCTTCGTGTACGACATTGCCCGTGACACCGCCACCAAGCTCTTCGAGGATGCGCAGGGCGTGTGGTATGCACCAACGGGGCACGTGCTCTACGTCAGTCGAGCAGGTGGATTGTTCGCCGCGGCGTTCGACACCAAGGCGCTCGAGTTGACGGGTCCCGCCATCCCGATCATCGAAGATGTTCGACCGTCCGAATTCACGGTGGCTGTGGACGGCACAGCGTTGTACCGCGTGGGGCCGGTCATTGGGTCCGCGCAGGCACACGAGTTGGTCTGGATCGACCGCGACGGTGGCGTTACCGCGGTCGATCGAGATTGGACCTTCGATGCAGGGGGAGGGAACGCCGGGTGGACCATCTCACCGGACGGGACAAGGATTGCCCTTCGCTTACGAACGGAGGCCGGACTCAACGTCTGGATCAAGGAACTGCCGAACGGTCCCTTGTCTCGTCTGACGTTTGCGGTCGAGGAGGATCGCAAGCCCCGCTGGTCAACAGACGGGAGAAACCTGTTCTTTCTGTCCGATCGCGATGGGCCTCGAGCGTTGTACTCCAAGCCTGCTGATGGGACAGGCATCGCGTCGCTCGTGTACGAGCATGAGGTGGGGTTGGCATCCGCCGTCGTCAGTCCGGATGAACGGTGGCTCATCCTACGCACCGCGGGCGTGGCGGGGATCGCTGGGGGGCGGGACATTTCCGCAGTCGAGTTGGGCGTCGACAGCGTGCCGACGCCGCTACTCGCCGCGGACTTCGACGAAAGTGCGCCGGCGCTGTCTCCGGATGGGAACTGGTTGGCCTACATCTCTAATGAGACAGGTCGTTACGAGGTATACATCCGGCCGTTCCCCGATGTGGAATCAGGGCGGTGGCAGATCTCAACCGGTGGCGGTCACGCTCCGGTCTGGGCACATAGCGGCACCGAGCTATTCTATCGCGACCCGGAGGACCAGATGATTGCAGCGCGGATCGGCGTCTCCGGAACACGTCTGTCGGTCGGTGAACGCCGCGTGCTGTTTCGGCTGGCACCCGGGTATCTGGGGAACGAGACGCTGGCGTCCGGCTACTTCGATGTGACGGCCGACGACCAGCGGTTCCTCCTCGCGCGCCCTGCGGGGCTCGGCGATCTCGAAGACGCGGACGCCGTCAAATTGATCCTAGTGCAGAACTGGTTTGAAGAGTTGAAGGCCAAGACCAGCAACTGATACGGTCACAGGGCCGTTCAGCTGTGGCCCGGTGCCTGCCATTCGATATCAGCGCGTCCGTCGGTCCCCGGCCAACAAAGCACCACAGCGTTGCCCTGGGTGGTTTCCTCCAACCCTCCCTCCCATCGCATGAGCGTCTTGATCGGATAGTCCCACCGCTCCGCATGCGACACCGAGAGTTCCAACTCCTTCGCGAGCGACAACTCTGTGGCAAACCGTGCATCTTCCGGCATTCGATCGGGATGCCAACGAACGGTCAGCGTACCATTGCCCGTGACGTTGATGTGATACGTCTTTGACACGAGCCACGAATCGTCGGGGAAGGCGATCGTGATCGTGACCGCATCGGCCTCCTGCGCGATCTTTGCCACACCTCCCAGCCCACGCGAATGGTGTACAGCGAAGTGACCGCCGGCGTTGAACCTGTCGACCGCAACATCGGATCCGATCACGTATTCGACGAAGATGCCGCGCTGTGCGGCGTCGAAGGGCGGCTGATCGTCGAGCGCGGCCATGCGCTCGAGGTCGTGAATACTCGGCGTGCCTCCGCCCTCAGCTGTGGCGGCTGCATCGCCGGCCGGTACGAGGTGGTAGGCCTCCAACCGCCGTGTGAGGACGTCCGCTCGGTTCACATTGTCGCTGAACGTCGTGAACTCCTCGAGCGCGCCACCACGTGTCGGGGCGATCACCGCCGAGAACGCACGCGAGTGAATCCAAATCTCGTCGTGGCCGTCCAGATCGAGATCGGCGGTCTCAACTTCGAGTCCTTCGCCCCGACGGAGGCTGCCCTCGGCTCGCGCGAGCCAATACCACGCCGAGTTGCGCAGGTGCGGGAGATACGATCCACCAAACACGCCGTGCCAGTACGCATCGTTGCATTGCGAGCGGCCAATGGCTTCCCGCGCCTCGGACGGATTGCCGCGCTCACGGGTGAGCGCGGACAACCGCGCCATCTTCTTGTGCAAACGATTGATTTCCGGATACTTCACGAAGAAATGGTGCCAATGGCTCCCGCGGACCAACGCCCCTTCGGGTCCGCGCATGCGGTCGTGGGTCAGCTCATCCTCCAACTCCCGCAGTCGCCCGCCCGCCGCCGGCGGCAGCGCCCATTGCTCCATTTCGCGATACGACGCCGTCGGGAGATACGCAAGGCCCGCCGACGGGATGGATCGCACAGCTTCCACCGGCCGTCGTAACTCGAGCACACCCTCGTGGACGCCACGCGTCAGCGCGGTCAAGAACTCGTCGAGCCAGCCACGCTCGTAGACCCACTCGTACGTGCCCGGCCACCCACCGAACTTCTCGCCATCATCCGCGAGCACGGCAAGCGCGTGGCCGTGGCTCTGCAGGTTGAAGAAGTAGTCGAGCGTCTCCTGTGGAGGGCGAAAGGGCACGAGGTACCGCAACCGCTCGTCGATAGGCAGGACGGCGACCGTGGAGCCGTCCGACTCGGCGCGAAACGGGGCGTGGAGTTCATGTCGCTCGAAGCCGCTGACGAGAAAGTGATGGTCGTCGACGAACAGGTACTCCACGTTCGCGTCAGCTAGGTCCTTGGCCAGTGACGGTTCCCACACCCGTTCGGTGAGCCAAAGTCCGGTCGCCTCCACACCAAACGTGGACCGCAACGCGTCGCGCATCCACTGGACTTGCTCCACGCGGTCGGCCCTCGGGATCGCAGCGAGAATCGGTTCGTAGAACCCCGACAACAACAGCTCCACCTTTCTGTCCGACGCCATCGTCCCGATCATGTCGATGAGCGGACGTTCGTTGGTGGATAGCCATTCGAGTAATGGCCCTGACACGTGCAACGCGACCGGGCCGATGTCGCGCTCCACGAGGGCGCGCAGAAACGGTCGATACACGCGTTGCACGTGTTCCTCGAACACGTGGTCGAAGTTCCCCACCGGCTGATGGACGTGGACACCGAACACGAATTGGACGGGTCGGTTCATGCGAACCCCAACCGGGAGGCGAGTTCGTTCTGGATGGGCGTCGCGAGATCCTCGCGAACGGCGGCGAACGTCTTTTGTATCTCCAGAGGCATTCCCTCCCCGAGAAGTAGGACGTACTCAAGCATGGCAGACACGCGGTCGGCCTCCATGCTATTGGGGTCGGTGGTCAGGCGCTGCAACGTCCGACAGATCGCGTCAGTCAAGACGATGAGCGGTGGTTCGCCACCGAGCAAGGCACGCGTGTCATCGCTTTCGATCCACGCGTCGGCGATCGAGCGGCGTAGTGCGGTGGCGACGAGGCGGCGGGCCCTGTCAGGCATTTGGTCCAGTGCAACGCCGTGCGGATCCTCGGAATCGCCGGTCACCTGCACGATCAGCCCGGCGCCCGGCGAGCTGACGCTGCCGGTGTACCGAGTCACGCGACCCGTCATCCGGTCGGTCACGTCCACGCCATCCCCGTCTTCGACGACGACGTAGTTCGTCGGCACCGCTTGCTGGGGGGGTAAACCGACCGTCTGCGCAGCGAGGTAGGCGGCTGCGACGAGGGGGGGCACATCGTGACCGACCCGAACCTCCTCGAGGTATAGGTCGCGGCCCGTTTTCCCCGTCCTGCTGCTGCGCGCTTGGTCGAGTCGATCCAAGAACGATGTTTCTATGGAGGACCCTCGGGCACCCAGTAGATCGAGCGCGTGCCCCGCGTAGCGCAAGATCTGTCGGGCCTCCAGTCTGTCGAGGTCGTCGAAGAACCACCCACAGGACGTGAACGTTCGCAATACCGCCCGCTCCATTTCCAGCATTTCGGTGATGCGGTGGCGCTCGTCCCCGGCCAGGCCACCGAAGTGCGTGCGGAAGAACAGTTCGAGGCCCTCCGACCCGTTGCTCACGACAGCACTGTACGCGTCGCGTGCCTGCCAGGGGTCAAAGGACCACGGGCGGAGTTCATTCGAGAATCGGTCGTGCAGCTGATGCGCCAGCCATTCGAGGGCTTTCCGGAGTGGCGCCCGCCACGCTTGCCCTCCGCCGGTGCCTCCAGTGTAGCATCCGCAGTCGGCACGCCACCGCTCCACGCCATGGGAACAACTCCACGAACTCGGCGCGTTCAGTTGCAGCGTCGTGCGTGCCGGGTGTTGAGCGAGATACTGGCCTGGGTTGGTTAGGAGAGCGTTGGGTCGCCGGTCGAGTCGATGCAGGAGTGCTGCCAACGCCATTTCCCCGAAGCGATGGTGGTGCCCATATGTCTCGCCGTCGGTAGCGGTCAGAGACAGCAGCCGGTTCGGTGTGCCGAGGATCGCGTGCTCCCATGCCTCAGCATCTTCCAGATGTCGGTCGAAGGCGACACCATGCGATAGCGGGCCGTCGTACGCGAAGATGGCGATGTCATGACCGGAAACGCTGCGATATATACCGGGCGACCCGTCAGGGGGGGCATCGTGCACTTGGTGCGGCGCAAGGATGGTATAGTGGATACCGGCGGCGGCAACGACGTCCAACGTCTCGTCGTCGACAGCAGCTTCGGGAAGCCAAAACCCTTCCGGAGCTCGCCCAAAACGGCGCTCGAAATCCGTGATGCCCCAGCGGACTTCGGTCACCTTATCGCGACGCGAGCATAAGGGAAGGATGACGTGATGGTAGGGCGCCGCCATGGCGTTGCCGTGTCCGGCAAACGTCAATCGACTGGCACGGTCGGCGTGCACCATCGCCTCATAGGTGGGTCGTGCCTCGCGTTCGAGCCACGCGAGGAGCGTCGGACCCACGTCGAAGCTGATCGATATCAACGTGTTGACGATGCGCGAAATGCGACCCTCATCGTCGAGAAGGCGCGCCGCGACGACGGCCCCATAGCACTCGTGCGTAACGCGCTCGTTCCAATCGTGAAACGGCGTGGCGGATGGCTCCATCGGTACGTCACCCAACCACGGATCCTCGCGTGGCGGCTGATAGAAGTGCCCGTGGAGAATGACTGAACGCGCTGGGCCGTTCATCCGCTCGTCGTGAGTGGTGTACGCTCGATTACGTCACGTACGGACGACAGCACGTCCGGAAACAGCATGTCGCGCTGAGCGAGGTCGCGCACCTCGGCGTGTGCCGCCTCCACCTGGTGCGGGGTCGCGCCCGGTTCCAGCCCCGCCACCAAACGGTCGGCCGCGTCACAGTGGGTGACAAAGCGTTTGCTCCCGTAGTCCGCCGTCACGCCCGTAGAGATGATGAACTGCCAGTCGGACGCTTGGGCGAGGAGAAGCTGTCGCGCGGCTTGTGCGAGAATTGGGGCGAGCGCGCCGTCGGACACGGCCGACCGTGCGGCCGCCCAGAACCGATCTTCGAGATCCCACATGCGATCCCAGGTCCACTTCGTCCCGTCGTTCATCCACATCGAATGGTCCCCATTCGCGCCCCACGAGCCCTCGGCGAGCTGGAGCCGTTCCGGTGAGCCCGTGTGCCGCAGGTGTTCCGAGGCCATAACCGGGCGTACGACGCTCGCGTCCGCGAGACGTCGATAGAGGGTGTCGAGGAAGTCGACGCCTTCGAACCACCAGTGCCCGAAGAGTTCGGTGTCGAACGGGGCGACCGCGACGCGATGCGGTTCACCGGTGGCTTCTCGCTCCAGCAACTCGCGGAAGTGGCGCGCATGTTCGACGGCGCGCGATCGGGCGTGCGTCGGGTCGTACGCGAGCTTCGCGCCGAGGTCCACGTCTGGACCCGTCACGCGCCAGAGCTTGAGCCCTCCTGGCCAACGGATCTTGTGGAATTCCAGGTACGCTTCGTCTCCCGGATAGCCACGGTCGCGGGACCAGACTTGGCGGGACGATTCCGGGTCGCGCACGAACGCGTGCACTGGTGAGCTTCCGGCCGGTGACACGTGGTACACGCGGTACGGTGAACGCTCGGGGGCGCGGTGCGCGGCCGCGGCCGCGAGGAGCGGGCGATCGATGTCGAAGCGTTCTGCCCCGAGGGGGGCATCGGGGTACGCGCCGAGCGGTTCGCCGGCGATCGCGAGATGCGCATCGACGAAGAAGAATCCGAAGCCGGCCTCTGCCGCCAGTTCGTCGACGCCCGGGCGAGCAGGCGCGTGGTCGGGTCCTTTCCGTTGTCGCGGACGGTACGCGCACTCGGGCAGCCAGCATCCTTTCGCCGCTGTGCCGAACAGCCGGCGATGTTCGCTGGCGCCGACGAGCAATTGGAGTCGCGCGCTCTCCACGCGCTTGAGCAGCGGCAGGTACCCGTGTGTCGCGGCCGAGCTGATCAACTCGATGCGTCCCGATTCCTGTAGAGACCGGAACGCGCTCACCAGGTCGCCGTCGATGTCGTCGAAGAGGGCGCGCATGCGGTGGAGTCGCGCGCGCCAGAACTCCACGATCGGGATCAGATCGTGTTCTCCACGTTGGGCAAGCTCTTCTGGTGCCGTGTCGGCGGCCCGCACGCGTTCGGCGAGGAAGACCTCGAACTCCTCATCCAGGCGCGGGTCGGCGAGTTGGTTGGCCAGCACCGGGGTGATGCCGAGCGTGACCGGTGACGGCACGCCGTCACGGTCCAAGTGGCGCAGCGCTTCGAGCAAGGGGAGGTACGTGTCCAACACGCCTTCGCACAGCCAGTCGCTCCCGTGCGGCCAGCGCCCGTGCCCTAGCACATAGGGCAAATGTGAATGCAGGGTGAGCACGAAATCCATACGATCAGCCTCGGGCCGCGAGGGCGCGGCGGTACACGTCGCGGTACTGCAGTTCCGCCTTGGTCCACGAGTGGTCGAGTCCCATGGCGTCGCTCACCATCTGGTCCCACGCGGGCCGGTCGTGAAAAGTTTCAATCGCGCGGTCGATGGCGTCCGCCAACTCCACCGCATCGAATGCGTCGAAGGTGAACCCAGTTGCACCGTCCTGCACGGTGTCGGCCAGTCCGCCCACCCGGCGTACGATGGGTAACGTGCCGTAGAGCTGCGCGCGCATCTGCGTCAGGCCGCACGGCTCGAACTGTGACGGCATCAACAGGAGATCACCGCCCGCGATGAGGCGGTGTTCCAAACGTTCCGAAAAGTCGAGCGGCACGGCAAGGAGGGTAGGCGCCTTCCGCGCCAGGGCCGCGAGCTGCTCCTCGTACGACGGCTGACCGCGACCGAGGATGACGGCCTGTGCACCGGCGCGAGCCAACAGGTCTCCGTCGAGCAGTAGGTCCAAGCCTTTCTGTTGCACGAGTCGCGCGCTCATCACCATGAGCGGCGTGCGTTTGCGCTGCGGAAGTCCGAATTGGCGCTGGAGGGCGCGTTTGCACCGCGTCTTGGGCTCGCGATCGGAGGCGGAGTAGCGGGCCGTAATGTCTGGGTCGGTGACGGGATCCCAGCGCCGCACGTCGATGCCGTTGAGGATGCCCACCAAGCGGTCGCCCAACCAACTGAAGTGATCGTGCAGCCCGAACCCGCCGTCGGGTGTTGTCAGTTCCCACGCGTGCGTCGGACTCACGGTCGTGACCATGTCGGAGTAGGCGATCCCACCCTTCATGAAATTGACGTGCCCGTACCACTCGAAGAATCGCCAATCGAACAGGTGCGCCGGCAGGCCGGCTTCCGCGAGGGCTTTGGGTTCGAAGTGTCCTTGGAAAGCGGGATTGTGGACGGTCAACACCGCACCCAGGCGGTCGTAGAAGGCGTCGCCTCCAAACGTTTCGCGTAACAGTACGTTCGCGACGGCCGTGTGCCAGTCATGCGCATGCACCACGGCGGCATCAGGGGCGTGTCGTGGGAGACCTGCTAGTGCCGCGTGCGCGAAACACGAGAAGCGCCAGTGATTGTCCGGATAATCGCCAGTCGTGTCGCCGTACACGCCCGGTCGGTCGAATGACTGGTGCTCGACGAACCAAACCTCCGGGTTCGTGGAGGGTCCTGCCACTCGGTGGACCCGGACGTTGTCCCGATGGCCTCGCGTTCGGACTTCGAATGCATCGCCCATCGGCTCCAAGGGCGTGCCGCTGTGGACCACGGCCCGGTGGAGCGGAAGCACAACCGTGACGGGGATACCCGCACGAGCCTGATATTCCGCTAAGCCTCGCACGGCCTCGCCGAGGCCACCTGTTCTGACGTAGGGCCAATATTCCGCTGTCAGGTGGACGACGCGGCCCAGGTCCGCGCTGCGGTCAGCCGCCGGCTGAATTGCGGTTCCCATCCGCCCGGCCCATGCTCCACGCGTGACGTGCTGACGACATGCACGGAACGTAATAGTCCTGCACGTATTGCTGCATCATCGCTTGCCCGGAGAAATGCTGCCCCGCTTCGACCAACGCGTGCTTCATGTAGTCCACCCATCGACTGGGGACGCCGTCTTCGCGCCGGTCGTAGAACGCTGGAACGATCTCTTCCTCGAGCACGCGATACATGTGTTCAGCATCGTGCGCGTCGACGTCGTCATTCTCGGTCGGCACGCGCGGGATAGCCCATCCATTTGATCCGGTGAAGCCCTCCGCCCACCAGCCGTCGAGCGTTCCGAGTTGCGGCACGCCGTTCAGGGCTGCCTTCATGCCGGACGTGCCGCACGCCTCCAAGGGAGGCCTCGGCAGATTGAGCCAGAGGTCCACCCCCTGCACGAGGCGATGTGCCACGTGCATTTCGTAGTCTTCCAAAAACGTCACGCGCCCTTCGAAGGCCGGATCGCTCGCGTACTGGTACACGCGTTGGAGCACGTGCTTTCCGGGGTCGTCTGCCGGATGGGCTTTCCCGGCAAACACCAACTGCACGGGGCGCCGCGGATCGGTGAGCAAGCGTCGGAGCCGGTCAGCATCGCGGAAGGGAAGGTCCGCGCGCTTGTAGGTGGCGAACCGCCTCGCGAAGCCGATCGTCAACGCGTGAGGACCGAGGAGCACGCCCGCCCCGGCGACGCGGGCTGGTTCAGGCCAACGATCGCGCCAGCGGCGCCGGGTATCTTCGCGCACGTATTCCAGGAACTCTTGCTTCAGCCATTGATGCACGTTCCAGAGTGCCTCGTCGTCGAGCTGAAAGATGCCACGCCACACGTCGGGCTCGTGCCGTCTGGTGCCCCAGTCCGGGCCGATCACGCCGTCCAGGAGATCCATCATCGGGTTGGCCATCCACGTGGCGAGATGCACACCGTTCGTCACGTGACGGATCGGGACGTTCTCGCGGTCGCGATCAGGCCAGACGTGATGCCACACGTCGCGCGTGACGGCTCCGTGCAATCGTGAGACCCCGTTCACGTGACCGCTCAGGCGAATGGCCGCTGCGGTCATGTGAAACACTTGGCCATCCTCGGGATGGTTTCCGATGGACAGCAGGGTGTCACGGTCGACGCCCATCTCTTCCCAGACCGGCCCGATGCAGTCGGCCGTCTCGTCGTGTGCGAACTGGTCGTGACCCGCGGCCACCGGTGTATGCGTCGTGAAGACGCTGGTCGCCCGCACGCTGGCGAGCGCGTCGTCCCACGTCATGCCGTCCACCATCGACTCGCGCAACCGCTCGACGAGCATGAACGTGGCGTGCCCCTCATTCGCGTGCCACGCGGCGGGGTGGATGCCGAGTCGACGGAGGAGGCGGACACCTCCGGCACCTAGCAACCATTCCTGCCGTAGTCGCAGGTCGGGGCCGCCGGCGTACAGTCGATGGGTCAGGCCGCGGTCGTCCGGATCGTTGCGATCGAGGTCGGTATCCAGCAGGTAGATGGGCACCGCACCGGCCATCACTTTCCACGCCCCGACGGCGATGTCGCGCCCGAAGGCGCGCACGGTCACGAGCGCAGGTGCACCGTCCGCGTCGAGCACCGGAACGAGCGGCGTGAGAGCCGGATCCAGTGCCTCATCACTGTCCTCCTGCCACCCACTCGGTCCCACGCGCTGGTCGAAGTAGCCACGCGTATACATCAGCCCAACGCCGACCAGAGGAACGCCGAGATCCGACGCTGTCTTGCAGTGGTCTCCAGCGAGCAGTCCAAGGCCTCCCGAGTAAATGGGCACCGAGGTATGCAGGCCGAACTCGGCGCAGAAATACGCGATCGTTCGGTCGGCGAGGTCGCCTTGGGTGGTGCCGAACCACGTATGTTGCCGATCGAGCGTGGCGCGGAGCTCCGCCATGACCTGGTCGTACCGGTCCACGAACGCTGGGTCGTTGGCACATTCAGCGAGGCGTTCCGGGTCGACACGACGTAACATCTCGATGGGGTTATGGCGGGTTTGCCGCCACACGAGGAGATCGATCTCGCGAAAGAGGCCGCGACCCTCCCGGCTCCAACTCCACCACAGGTTCGACGCCAACGTCGCGAGGTCGCGAAGTCGGTCCGGGATGGTCGGGATTTCGTTGGCCGCACGGTGAAGCATGGATGGCAAAGTAGCGGGGTCGGGGGCGCAACCGGGAGGGGCACACACGTTTTTCACGGAAGTTTCACCCGGTGTGTGCTACCGTGAGGCTGGACACGTACGGGAGCAAAAGGGCTTCAAATGATCGTCAGGATCCGTCCCTGTACCAGGGAGCGTCGGTTTTCGCTGGACGACGTGGCGCTGCTGTTGCGGGCGCGGCGTTCGGGGTCGGGAGAGATCCGCTGTCCGGAGTGTGATGGACGCTGCGAAGCGGTCAGCGACGGGCATCGCGGGTCGTTGACGATCCTGCGATGCACGGTGTGCGAGCGAGGTGTACTGGTCGAGAACCCGTAGGTACTGCGCGGGGCTCGGTGGTTATCCGATTCGCAGGATCGCCAGCAGCACGCCGAGCATCGTAACCGTGGTCCCCGTCCAGAAGAGGAACATCCAGCGGATCAGCCGCATCCCCAGCCGGCTTTCGAGTTCCGCGAATCCCGCCTTCATCTCCGAGCGAAGCTCGCCGATCTCCCGTTGTAGCTCTGCGCGTGCCTTGCCGATTTCCTGGCGGAACTCTGTGCGCACTTCACCAATACGTCTCCCGAGTACAGACTCGAAACGCGCGACGTTGCGGTCGTTGAGATCGCGGAGCTCGGTACGGTAGGTGAGATCCATGTTGCCCAGCCAATCCGCGAGTTCATCCACGATGTCGTGACCGAACGTCCGATAAAACTTCTCAGAGAACTTGACTGGGGCCGGCATCGCGGTGCTCCACAGGGCTGAACCGGCTCCACCATAAAGCTACGCTCGGCGCGGGTGGTAATCCAAGCGTTGCGAGCAGCAATCCTTTTTCGCGCAGTGCGTAGCACGTCGGTAGTCCGATTCCCCACCAGGAATGGGGGCCCTCACGGGCTGTAATCCACATCACCTCCCGAATCCGTCCACGTGACTAAGCTGGCCACATGCGAATGCTCCGTACCATCACCGTCGCCGCCGGTGTCCTAACCGCCTGCGGCCCACTCGAGCGCCACGAGCCCGTCTGGGTCACGATCCCACACGGCGCGTCCGTGGAGGTCGTGGCCGAGTCGTTGGCCACGTATCAGCTCGTGTCGTCGCCGGGGTCATTCCGATGGTTCGCCAAGTTCAACGGCGCGACCAACTCGCTGAAACCCGGGACGTACCGATTGCACGCCGGCATGTCACCGGCCGCCATTCTCGAGGAACTCCTAGCCGGCGCGCCACTCAGAGAGACGCTGTTCATTCCCGACGGATCGTGGGTCAACGAGACGGCGTGGTACGTGGAACGCCAGCTCGGCGTTGCCGCGGATTCCTTCAATGCCGTGGTGTACGACTCTGGCGTCGTGGCGCAGGTGAGTGCTACGGGCGTGTCACTCGAAGGATATCTCTTCCCGGGTGAATACCGCATTCGCGTCGGCGCGACCGCGCGCGAAGTGGTCTTCGTGCTCCTAGAAGAATTCGAACGCCAATGGCAGCCTGCGTGGACACGCCGCCTGGACACGCTCGGCATGACGCGAGACGAGCTGATCACCCTGGCGTCCATCGTGGAAGGGGAGGGTGGTGTGGATGAGGACCTTCCGTTCATCGCGTCGGTGTACCACAATCGCCTCGAGAACGGGATGCGTCTCCAGGCGGACCCGACGGTGGTCTACGCGCTCGGGCAGCGCCGGCGCCTGTTCAACGCAGACTACGAATTGGATTCACCCTACAACACGTACCAGATCGAAGGCCTTCCGCCAGCACCGATCAGCAGCCCGTCGGCCGCCGCCATCGAAGCGGCGCTCTATCCAGAGGAGACGGATTTCCTCTATTTCGTGGCCGCCGAGAACGGGCAGCACGTGTTTTCACGCTCGTATCGCGAGCACCTCGACACGATTCGGCAGCTGAGAGATAAGTAGAAGCCAATAGCGGCTGGCTGAAAGCTGATGGACCTCCAGCCAACGAGGCCGTGTTTACACCATCACCACCACGCCGTATTATGGCCGAAGGCCCAAGATCCAGCCTCGGGACACTTTGCAGTGTCGATTACACGGGGAGGAATCATCATGTCTACCCCAGGTCCACGTTGGTCGCCCGCAGCACTCGCGCTGGTTATCGCCGTGCCAGCCAGCGCGCAGGACGACTGGCGTCCATTTCAGTTCCGCGAGAATGAAGAATTTCGCTACGACATCAGACACACCGAAGATGGAGAGGTAGCCACCGGGTTCTTTTCGCTCTCCGTCCGTCCGTCCGGTGACGGCTTGAAGATTGATGTGCAGGGCAAACTCGACGACATGGAGTGTTCCGGCAGCATGAGTGCCGAGCGGGGGCAGGTAGGGCCGCAGCACATGTGGACCGGCTGCATGACCATGGCCCCGGTCATGATGGCGGTCTTCATGCCGCTGTCGGGTTGGTTCATGGGCCGATCGTTCAACGCGGGTGACAAGTGGGAAATGCGACAAGGAGATGAGTCGTTCTCGTTCAACGTGACCGGCACCTGTAGTTACGCCGGTCGAGACGGCAGGCAAGCAGTGATGAAAGTGAATGACGACGTCCGGCTCCAGGCCTGTGTGGACCCCGATATGGCGCTACCGCTCGCCGTGACCTTCAACGATGAAGATGGCGATGGCGTCCGGATGGAGTTGGTCACGTATCGGCGGTAAGCCTCACCACGACCTCGAGTCGTGTTTCTATGCGAGGCGTGACATGAAGCGAATCAAACTGCGCGGCCTGGGCCTTACCGGCATGGCTCTGGGCCTGATCATTGTGGCTGCACCGCCCGCCGCCGGCCAAGCCGTTCCGTTTTCGGCTAACGACTGCAATGTCTTCGACGCCTACCGTGCCGCGTTGGCTCGGCCCGAGGTCCGAACAGTCAGCCGAGCCGAGATCCGTCGCCAACTGCGTCACAATCCGCCGGTCGCGTTGCTCGATGGCTATTGGGTGAGTCCGGTCGACGTACTCCATCTGCTGGACGTCGCGGCCGACCTCCGGCCTGGCGGATCGCGCACGCTCGTTGCGTATGCATTCACCACCGGGTGGCTCATGGACCGCATTCCACTTCCCTATGTCGGAGATTTTCGCGGTGACGCCGGTGCAGGAGCACAGCCACCGGAGATCGTCCTCGTCCCGGTGAAGGACCCTGCGGAAATCGCGGTCGAGTACCTTCCCCCGCCGGGTGGTCCGGGCGAGGGTGAGTGCTACTACTTTTGCGGGGATCACACCGAATGGGACTTCGACGGGGACGGCATCGTCAACTCGGCGGATCCCGACGACGACGACGACGGCGTGCCGGACAACCGCGATGCGTATCCGTACTTGCCGGTCGAGAGCAGGTGCAGCAATTGTGGCGATCGAGCGTTCGTTGGGTTCACGGAGAAGTTCTCGTCCCAGATCACCAACTTGGTGCTCGCGGCCCATGACCGACTTCGTCACAGGAGACCGGGAGACGAGGCGGTGTTCCTGGCCGCCGTGGGTGAAGATCAGGCTGCGATTCAGTTGTTACTTCCGGACGAGCGCGATCAATGTCGGCAGGAGGGCCCGGGATGCCCGGAGGCGAACGCACCGGGCGTTCGCTACGTGAACAAGGATCCGGAAGCATGTGCCAGGATCCGGTTCAGGTGTGAGGAGGGTCAGGTGGGGTTCTCCAACGCGTGCGGCTGCGGGTGCGTGGCACGTGGAGGAAGCTGAGAAGGGAAGAGAGTCTGGACTGTGGGGGTGAATGGGGAGAATCCGGTAGGCCGACGCCAGGGCGCATGCGCCCCAGCGTCGGCTCCGGTCGGACGCTAGAGCCGTCGGCTCCTCACCCGGAAGTTGACGTTGTCTTCCACCCACTTCCAGAAGTCGTCCTGCATTTCATGTGAGACGCCATCGCTCACCTGGTCGCGCCAGCCCAGCATCACGGGCGCGTCAACGGTCCAGACGCGCACGCGTTGCCGCTTGACCCGACGTTCCCAGTCGACCGCGACGGTCGGGGCGGCGTACAGCAGGCGCACTGTCACGTTGCGAGAGAGGTACTCCAGCGGACCGAGATCAATCTGCTCGTACGGGCTCTCCTCCCCGGTGGTGTTGCCCTTGAGATCATGGACACCGTCCGAGAACATCACGATGTTGAGCGGCGCCAAAATCAAGTTCTGACGCTTGACCAGTGTCGACACGCGGTCGAAGAACACGTTGAAGTCCGTGAAGGAATCTTCGTGAGGATACAGCTCCCGCAGATACGCTTCGATCTCGTCCGGCGACTTGCCCTGGAACGCGTGCACCGGCTGGAAGGACTTGGCTTCGCCAGGTCTCCCTCCTCCGATCGATCCCACGAACACGGACGACGGTACACGCAAGTCGCCATACCCGTGCAGGTGACCATACAGGTAACGCGCGGCGAACGTGATCGCGTCGTCGTAATGTCCGCGAAACGATCCGCTCACGTCGATGCCAATGACGAGCGTCGACTTGGCGACGCGACTGCCGTCGGAGGGGCGCAAGCACCCCACGACGGCTATCGCGGCAACCGCGGTGACGAGCGACGCTCTGAGGCGACGCGCGATCATCGCATACCTCCTTCGGCCAGCGGCGTCGGACTCATGGACCGCGTGTCGGCCGATGAGGCTTTCTTGTTGTTCCGAGCCTTCGGCCACAACGGTGTGGCCGCAAATGCCTCGTTCACGTTCTCGAACGGAAGCTTGAAGACCGGCTTGGCCGATATCACGACGACGATCGAGTTGACTGCCGCCGCCAGGAGCTGGAGCACCGGAAGCGTCACCAACTCGAACACATGTCGCCCTTCCTTCCGGAACCACGCCGTCTCCGCTTTGAGCGCTTCGATGGGCGCCTGCAGCAAGTTCGGTGTCGCGGGCATCGGTGCCAACGGCGTACCGCCCTCGCGAATGGTGTCTCGCGCGAGAATGGCGAGAATCGCTGGCGTACCGAACCGACCGAACAGGAACCACGTCATGCCGCGCACACCGATCCATCCGAACGAGGCGAGGGCCAACGTCGACCACAGGCCGAGTTGCACGCCCTCGTTGGTGGTCTGCGCGATCCACGGCGTAATCGCGTCGATGAGTTCGCGGTACAGGAAGATGACTTCGAAGAACATCACGAAGAATTCCACGAAGGACATCTGCACGATCTCGGTGACGCGCCGGGCGCGGATGGCCTCGGTCAGTACCTGGATACACGCGAAGCTTCCGAGTACCAAGAAGAACAGGAACATCCAGAGGATCGGAGCCATGAGGAACACGTTCGGCTCGTACCCTGTGATGCCGGACAGCACTTCCGTGAGCGTCGGGCTCAGGGTGTACATGAAGATCGTTGCCTCGACGGCCGACCAAACGAGCAGCGCCATGAAAGCGATCCATGGCATGCCTGGCTTGAAGTAGCTGCGCGTGGTCCAGTCGAGGAACATCATGGGGGACTTCACCGTCCCCTTGAGCACCGCGACGATGAGTCCCAGCCCCACGCGGAGTACACCCCACACCCAGCCGACGAACACGACGCCGAGTCGGAGAAATCCGGCCCAGTAGAGCCAGATACTGCGCGCGGAATCCCAGTACGACATCAGGGTGGCCGTCATGAAGTTCGCGCGGCCCGACCGGAATGGCAGCGTGTAGAGTGAAATCATCGTTGTCCACACGGCAACGAGCAGCACGAGGATCGGCGCCAGCAGGAAGACGCGCTTCAGCGTCATCTCGCCAAACGAGCCGCCGTACCATGCGAAGTTCACCAGGCCCGCGTGCCAATCGGGGATCCAGGCGATGGGTGCCGTCAACAAGTTGAACGCACCGCGCCATTCCAAGGGAACGAATGCCTGCATCGACTCAAACATGTAAGCGATCTCCTTTGTGAGAGCTTACGTGGTGTTTACAACGACAACGCACCGAGATTCGCACAGGACGTGCGGGACTCGGTGCCGCGTGCTCACACCCTGTCAGCGTTGCGGATCAGGCTCAGTGTCGCCCGTCACAAATGTCTGTATCCTGTTGCCGGAAAAGCAGTTGCGTTGCGGTGCCCAGACCGGGATACCACAAGTGACGGTGGGTCATGGGCTTGCGACGTTGAGGGGGATGTTGCGAGCTCAGCGGGCTCGGTTCTTGTGCCGTCGATGCCTATTGGGATCGATCCCTTGCTCGCTGGCGTCCAGCGGGGAATGGCCATCCGAGGTACCGCGGCGTGCGGTTTCGGAACACGGTGTAGGCGTCGCCGAATACGCGGGCCAGATGTCGTTCTTCCGTCAGCACCATGGCATGCACGATGGTCGCATAGAGCGCAAGCGCGATCATGCATTCGGGTGTCCAGCCGATCAATGCAAATCCCAGAAGGAAGATGCTGTAGCCGACGTACTGGGGATTGCGGCTCCATCGGTACGGGCCTGCGGTGGTCAACGCGCCGTGGTCCAGGCAGAACATCTTCTTCACGGAACGGAAGACCACGATTGCCCAGCCGCAGACGACGAGTCCGAGCGCCGCTAGCGTGATCCCTACCAGGGCGATCGGAGAACTGAGTGGTCGGTATTCGATGGCGGCGTCGAGTGCCAGATGCGGAATGAAGAACATCACGAGGAGCGCCGACAGACCCGGCAGACTCAGACGACCGAGCGTTCGGTAATTCCTTCGCATCCACCACAAGCCGAGTGCTGTGGCAGGAACGGCAATCACCACGTAAACCAGCATGGTCCCATCCCACCCGTCTACCCTAGTTGCCCGACGACTTCCTCCGATTCTGAAAACTAGACCGTCCCACACCAGGCGGAACCGGGCCTCGCTTTCCTGCCGAGCTCCGGGCGCTCGGCAGATGGGACGGAGGGGACCGTCAACCGTCGTTCCTTCTGTCCCTTCTGTCGCTGCGAGTTCGGCGCAGGGGGTAGGCTCAGTCGGATTCGGTGAGCCAGTGCATGACGTTCAAGGCAAACCGGTAGTTCTGGCCGGCGCGGGGTTCATTCATTCCCATCGGCCTGCGGTCAGGGCCGGCAAGCTGTGCGCTGAACATCGCCGCCTCACCGAATGCGGCCACGCGTCCCTGTCCATGTCGGACCAGGACGCCCTGGAGCAGGTAGTCGGCCGGGATGCGTGGTGTGGACTCGTCGAACTGCCACGCGACTTCGGGAAGCCAGAGGGTGTAGCCCTCGGGCATGAGCATGAGTGGCTCCGCGCGTACACTGGGATCCAGACGGAAGGCCTGGCCCGTGAAGGTCGTGACGGAATCCACTTGCTCGGTTGAGCTTCGACCGTCAGCGATTCGGCTTGCCGGCAGCGAACCATCAGAACGACGAAACGTCGTGAGACCGTTCCCCGCTGCGTCGAACGCGAACCCGTTCTGAAATCGGATGCCGAACGCCGCAGCCAACGCCTCGGCGTGGCCTGCAATCGGCATGTGGTCCGCGATCAGCAACAGTGAACCGCCATCACGTACCCACGCCTCGACCGCCTTGATCTCCTCGTCGGTAAACGCTGACAGGTTCGGCAGCGGTGCGAAGTCCGCCTCGCTCTGTTGGTGCATCGCGTTCGAAATGACCAGCGCGTCCATGCGGTCAAGCACCGCCTTCTTGAACGACACCTCGTTGGACTCGACGACGTAGCCGTCGCGACGGAGCAACTGCGCGAACGTGTAGTACCGGCCGTCCGCCGTGTGGAAGTTGAAATGAGCCGCGTCAATGAAGACCCGTGGACCGGTGCCTGTGTCGTACGCCGGCTGGTCGATCGGTGGCGTGAAGGCGGTGTCGGGTATCTGCTGCCCGGCCGCCGGCGCGCCCCAGACCGTTAGGATCGTCGCGATGCCGGCGGCGTGGACTTCGATTCCGGTTTTCATGCGTGAGGAGTAGGCAAATACGCCCGACAGGATTCGAACCTGTGGCCTCTGCCTCCGGAGGGCAGCGCTCTATCCAGCTGAGCTACGGGCGCACGACTGCAGGACTTAGACGATAGTGGGGATAGCGGGGATAGTAAACGGCCGTTGGGATAGCGGGGATAACTGGGATAGCAGGGTCCGCACTGGCTATCCTCGCTGTCCCCGCTATTAACTATCCACTGATGTACGCCACCTGCCTCTACTGCAATGTCCACCTCGGCGCGAACGAGATCATCGAAGAGTTCCCCGTTGGCCGCCGGTTGGCGTTCGATGCGGACAAAGGGCGTCTCTGGGTCGTCTGCACCAATTGTGAACGATGGAATCTCACGCCATTGAACGAGCGGTGGGAAGCCATCGAAGAGTGCGAGCGCCGGTTTCGCGACGAACGCCAGCGGATCACCCGCGACAACATCGGCCTAGCTCGGCTGAGTGAAGGGCTGGAACTCGTGCGCATCGGCGACCCGCTTCGCGGCGAACTCGCGACGTGGCGCTATGGCGATCAGTTCGGACGTCGCGGTCGCAGTCGGTGGCTGAAGACTGCGGGCGTGGCAACATTGGGAGCGGCCGCGATTGTCGGTGGCCTCACCGTCGGCGCGTTTTCGGTTGGGGCGGTCGCGCTCTATCCGTACATCGAACGACGCCGTGAAGAGCGCCGTCGCAACCGGCTGATCGCCCGGATCCCACGGTGGACTGGAGAGCCGTTCACCGTGCGTGGCGAGCACCTCGACCGTGTCCGAGTGATGCCTGACCGGGACGTCGAGGGTGGATGGAAGCTGGCCCTGTCCCATGACGCCGGCGATGAGGTTCTGGTGGGTGCGGAGGCTATGAACGCGCTCGCGATGCTGACGCCACGCATCAATATCGGCGGCGCGCCCGAGCGGACCGTTCGCGAGGCATTACGCCGGCTCGATCCGTTCGACGATGTGACGCAGTACCTCCTGCCGGCCGCGCACGTCGCAGAGTTCAAGGCGCCCGGGCAGAAGAACGTGGCGAACCTGCCACTCGCGACGCGGGTTGCGATCGAGATCGCCGCGAACGAGGAGAACGAGCGCCATGCGTTGGAGGGTGATCTCGCGCTGTTGGAGTTGGACTGGAAGGAGGCCGAGGAGATTGCGGGGATCGCTGATGGTCTGTTGGTGCCGAGTGACGTCGAGGAGAAGCTGGATGACTTGAAGCGGGGATAGCGGAGACAGGGGGGGAACTATCCCCGCTAATGACAATCCTCTGTTCCAGTCGGGGCGCCGGGATTTGACGCCGATACGAATGTAGGCGCAGATCGCGGTGTCACGACCGAGTGACCCGCCGCCAGGCGGGTCCGAAGTCGGGGCGCCGGGATTTGAACCCGGGACCTCTTGCTCCCGAAGCAAGCGCGCTACCGGGCTGCGCTACGCCCCGTCCTCGCGAGAGCATGGGAGGGAGGGAACCACTCAGATCCTGCAAGCGCCCCACCCTCACCCTACGTAATCCTACCGCTTCATGCGCCCAAGAGGAGTCGAACCTCTAACCTCCTGATCCGTAGTCAGGCACTCTATCCAATTGAGCTATGGGCGCGACGTCAGTCGGGCTGGCGGTCAGGCGGTCTGGCGGTCGGTGCTGTCCGCCTGCCCACCCGTCCGCCCATCCGGCTGCCATGGGCGGTACAAGACTCGAACTTGTGGCCTCTACGATGTCAACGTAGCGCTCTAACCAACTGAGCTAACCGCCCGTGAAAAAGCGGACGGACG
>CAMYLY010000024.1 GCA_947259405.1 uncultured Gemmatimonadales bacterium
TAAACAATCGCGTTCACGGCGCACACGGGTCAATTCCCGCTTGAGCCGCGCGATTTCTTCATCCCGGGCGACGCCATGCCCGCGAAACGCTTTGGCCCCATCGGTCTCGAGCTCCCGACGCCACCGCCCGAGGAGATTCGCCCCGATGCCCAACTCGCGGGCCACCTGCGCCACACTGACGTCCGGATGGGCCGTCAGCGCCACGGCCTCCCGCTTGAATTCGGCTGTGAACTTCCTCCGCGTGCCCATGACACTCCGCCTGGCCCAATATGAGCCTTTTCAGAAGTGTCCGCGAAACCGGGGGAAGACCAAAAGGGATAGGGCGGTCGAAGAGCCGCGGATGATGACCGGACTCACCTCCCCGGTGTCGGTCGAGGGTCCTCAACCGCCCAAAGCGCCAATTCGATAAACGCTTCGGTGAACTCGGACTGAAAGACCCCGTCCGCTCGAGCGCGATAGAGTTGGAATCCCGTCGGGGGCGATGCCGGCTGCCCGTTGCACGCGACCGTCGGCGTGCCGGAGTGCGTGGCCATGTCGACGTTACCGGTCACCGTCCAGTCGCGCACGCCGTCGACCGCGAACCCGTACTGCATGTGAGCGCCCTGCAGCGTGTTGTTCGTCACGAGGGCGCCGAAGATCGTCGGGTCGTCGGGACTGTTTGGGTCGAAGCAAACCCAGACTCGCCATCCCATACCCATACCGATGCGGATAACGGCGCCGGCGGCGTCGATGACGTTGTTGCGCACCCGGGTGTTCGTGTAATTTCCCCCATAGACGGGATAATCCACCATGTTAATGCCGCCGAGGAGGACCCGCGTGTCCGCGCGGATCACGTTGTTCTCGATTATCGAGCCAGGCGCGGCGAAGATCACGATACCTCCGTCGGTGGCATCGGTGATGACGTTCTGGCGGACAACACTGTTCGAGCACGCCAGCGAGATGCCGTCGGCCCACGTCCCGTCTGACTGACCAGCCGGACCGAACGCGTTGTCTTCTACGACCGCGTCGCTACAGTGCGGGTTGCCACCCTCGAAGAGATGGAGAATGGACCAGCTCCGAGGCTCGAACGCCTTCACCTCCCGTACCACCTGTCCCGTGACCGACCCGCCTGCGCGGATGAGGGCTTCGCCGACCCGATGCCCATAGCTCGGTCGGCTCCCATCCACGACGACGTTCCGCAAGACCACGTGAGAGCGATCCGCCATATCCACCGCCGTGACTATCGAGGGAGAGGCGATCCTCAGCAGCGCCCGCTGGTCGTCGGTTGGAAAGCCCTGAGTGTACACCTGCTGATTGTCATGCGTGAATACGACCGGCGCTGTGAGGGCGAATACAGCGTGCCGGCAAAGGACGGCCACGGAGCCTGTCTGGGTGAGAGACCGGTTGATCACTGCCTGATCGCCCGACGCGATACAGTTCTCCTCGGGCGGTCCGTTGGTGGGCATGTCGCCGTTGCACCCGATAGACTGCACCGAGGCCAGCACCGTTAGGACGATCGCGATACTCTTCTTCGTCGACACGATTGTTTCCTCGCGCTCCGTTTTCGCTCGACGTTCCAGCATGAGCCGGCGACGCTGAAGTCCTTGTGAGAAAACCCTGAATCTGCGGGAATGGCGACCGCCTTGTGCGGCATTGGGCAGCGGAGGCCGCTGCCGTCGTGGTTGCAGGGCATGGCAAAGCGCGCGTCAGATGGATGATGGGGCTTAGTGGTGACAGATGCGAACGGTTGGGAAGATGGGACAGCAGGGGCGGATGTCTACATAGTGATTAACGGTTGGGGTCCCAGATAGCGACGCCAACGCGCGAGTCAGCCGTTCCATAGTAGAGAAACCACCGCCCGTTGAAGGGCACCAAGCCTTCAATGAAGGTCGTTCCATCGACGTACTGACCTGTTCGTTCGTAGTCCTCGGTGGGTCGAATGAACGGGTGATCCGATCGCCGGATCAGTTTCAACGGATTCTCCAAATCGAATAACGCTTGGCCACCTGTGTAGACGCGGGCCGGCAGGTCGGGATCGCCGTGCGTGCCGCTGTTACCCGCGTTGTACATGACGAGGATGCCATGTTCCGTGATGATAGCCGGCGGCCCCGCCTCCACGAGCCACGAGTCGAAGTATCCCGGTCGCGGAGACAGCACCTTGACCGGCCGACCGTCGGCGTCCGTCAGCGGCGTCCAGTTGATGAGGTCGCTGGACGTCGCGATGAAGATGTCGGGGACGCCGAAATACATCCAAAACGTCCCATTCACTCGTGTCGCGATCACGCGATCACCCTCGACCCTGCTCAGTACTGCGCCGGACTTGGATTCCCGGTGCTGGAACGGGTTGCCTTCAGCGCCGCCAAAGGCCGGGCCGTGTTTCTCCCAGTGAATCAGGTCGCTGGAGGTGGCGACGGCGAGCCGCGGGATGTCGCGATTCCATTGTGTGTACATGAGCACGTACATGCCGTCGTCCGTTTCGACGATGCGCGGGTCCTCCACACCGCCGGGCCATTCGTTTGTTGCTTGCGCGTCTTTGTCAGGATAGAGGACCGGCGTGCTCCTGCGCGTGAACCGCAAGCCGTCCGTACTCTCGGCTAACCCGATACGGGACGTGTGCCCACCGATCCTCATTTCGCCGGTTGCATCCTCGGCGCGATACAGCACATAGATCTTGCCGTCGCGCACCACGGCCGCGGGGTTGAAGGTTGCATACTCTTCCCAGGCAACGGTGCGGTCGTTCATCGGGGAGAAGAACTCGGCGACGGGACTTGGTGTGATCACGGGGTTGGTCTCGGGCTTCACAAAGGGACCGAACATCCAACTCTGGTCCTGGGCGACTGCTGGCGCCCCCGCGCCGAAGGCGAGAAGCGTGCACGCTCCAATACGGACTCTGCTATCCCACATCATCTGTCGCCTCTTTCGTGCGAATCGGTGTGCACACCACGCGGGTACATGGATCGCTCACCGGACCAGCAGTAACGCCACGGTTCCTCCGAACTCATCCGGGACAGACGCAATCCCATCGGGAACGGCCCACGTCACGCCGTCGACCAGGAGGCCGAATGTATAGAGGCCGGGCTCGAGGTCTACTGCGACGAACCACTCCCCATTTGCGTTCCGTGCCAGAGGCAGCGGCGTCCATTCGTTCCACTCTCCGGCGATCGCAAGCTGCTGGGAGGCATCCGAGTACGGAATGACAATTCGAACTCGGCCGTTCTCCCGCCGGTCCGCGATCAACGGCGTGGGGGTCGGCCCTGGCCGCGCGGATGCGACTCCAACGATGCGGACTCGGGCGCCGATCGTGGCGAAGAGACCATCCGTGAATCCAATGAGGTCCTGCGGGTACCGTCCGACCGCTCCCTCGAGAGTGAGATTCCACGTGGGCGTGTATTGTACACGGAGCTGCGCCCAGGGATCGTTCTCGAGATCGCCAGCGCGAACCCCACCCGACAGTGAGAGTGCGACACGGGGTGACGCAAACCGTACGCCAGCGACGAAATCCGCATACTCGATCGTGTCTGCGCGTGCGCCGTTCACACTTGCTTGAAGGACGAACTGACCGAGGAGTGACTCCACTTGGATGCTAGCCGTCACGACTTCTGAGCTGACTTCGTCCACATCCCGAACCCCACCAATGAGGGCGTTGACCGTAGCGAACGTGTTGCCCACCGCAACTCCCATGCGCGGCCCAAGCGTTCCGATGCCACTGCGCACCCCGCCCTCGAAGTTGTTCAAACGCCCGTTGCCCAACACGCCGAGCCCGAGATGTGGAGTGAGGGGGAGCATGGCCGATCCATGACCATTGAACTGCGTCGCCCACTCGCCGGTTGTGAATTGCGAGAAACTGCCCTCGACGATGCCGATGGCGCTACGAGAGAGCAGCTGAAACCGCGCCGCAATGAGCCCCGCCGTGCCGTCGACGGAATCCGCATATCGCGCGTGCGAGCCCCCTACCAAAACGGATAGCTCCTGGCCACCCGCAAGGCCAGCAGCAGTCGTACTCAGTGTCGCCCATACTAGGACGACGCGCGTCACGGGTTAATAGGTCTTCGCCCGCGTCCGGGAGGGAGTCCCTTCGTTGCCGGGACTGTTGATGGTCGTCCGCCGCCCACACCCGGGGTAGAAGGAAGTGGAAGCCCTCCACCCTCGAGAATCCGCCGCGCGACATCAGCCATCGGCACGCCTTGCGCCAGCAGGTTCGCGACAGCCGACGGGAACTCCAGGACCTCCTCTGGCGGACGGCCCTCGCCGCTCGCTTCACGGACGGCTCTGACCGCCGCCGCTCTATCGAGGCCCTGGGCCGCCAGTGAAGCAGCAACGGTCAAACCGGTTGCCGCGACATCCCGCGTTGGTGCGGCGTCGAGTATGGCTGCCACGTCTTCAGCGGTCATGCCCCGTCCGAGCGCCTCGGCGGCGGCGGCCACGACCGAGCCAGGGGGCGGATCGAGGCCAGCCTCCACCGTGATGTCGCGCCCGGCCTCGAGGCGGTTCGCAAGGTCACCGAGCACCACCAGCACGCGTTCAGGGGGAACGCGGCCGCGCTTGGCCCATCCCTCGAGCGCTTTGCTGGACAGTGGCGCGGTCGGCAAACCGGCCTCACCGGCTGCAGCAACGATCGTCGCGACTCGGTCGGCGAAACCTTGCGGCGCCCCGCGAGTGATGAGTTCGGCACGAACGTCCGCTTGCTGCAGTGCTACCGCGGGGGCCGCGACCGTTATCGCGAATCCTGCGAGCAAGACGATGGTGGACCTCATGATCGCACCACTCCTCTCGGCGCAACGATGATGACGCTATTCCGCTGGCCGAATCCATCGTCAACTTGCGCATGCGCGTGCGGATCGGGAATCCACTCCTCACCATCGATCACGAACAGGTATTGATGCTCACCGGGCGTGAGGGGGACGGTAACGGTCCAGAGATCCTCTGCCGATCCGCGGACAAGTGGCACGGCCTCGTCGTCCCAACTATTGAATGAGCCGGCCAGCGCCACAGCCGACGCGCCCGGCGCACGCAGCTCGAACCGCACGAGCACCGTGGTCAACGCGTTTCCGGCACCGTCCGGATCGGCAGCCGAGCCTCCTCCGAACATGGAGATGCCCACAGCCGCCACGAAGATCGCGGCTGCTGCGAGCACGGGCCGAAGCCGGAATACTTGCGGCTGGATGAACCAGCGCCACGCGCTCTGCCGCCGCTCCGCACGGATGACCGCCATGACCGCCCTATCGACCTCGCGTCCGGGTACGGCCTCGCCTTGTACGAACGCGGCGGTGGCTTGGGCGAACTGGTCGGCCGCGTGGCGGTCGCGTTCGGCGGCGTCCGGTCGGTCGCCGTCGAAATAGGCGTGTGTGTCCTCGCTGAAACCGGATCCGCGGTTCATAGCAACTCCTCGAGGCGCCGCTTGACGACATCTCGGGCTCGATACACGCGCATCTTCAAGGCATCCACACCCTCGTCGAGCAGTCGTGCTATCTCTCCATACGTATAGCCTTCAATGTGTTTCAACACAAACGCCTCTCGTTGTTCCTTCGTCAGATCTTTCAGCGCGGTACGGATTGCCCGTCGCAGATCGTTTTGTATGGCCCGGTCATCCGCCTGCTCCGCGGCCTCCGTTGACACCACCTCTAGTGGCGCGTGCGCCTTCCGGCGATCGCGCACATTGTGGCACTGGTTCGTCAAGATCCGGAAGAACCAAGCCTTGAACTTCTCCGGTTCACGGCACGACCCGAGCGAGCGGTAGGCTCGAATGAACGCCTCCTGCATCGCATCGGCGGCGGAATCGGCATCGCCGCAGAGGCCGGTCGCATACCGAGCGAACTCGGTCCGATAGCGCGTCACCAACACGCCGTAGGCATCCGTGTCCCCATCGAGCACCTTGCGTACGAGTGCGCCATCGGACGGGTTTACGGCCTCACTATGCAGACACACCCACCTGGAAGAAGGTAACGGCGCCGGGCGAAAGCCCAGCGTTCACGCGCAATCTACATCGACTTTCCGGCGGCGCGTTACTTCCTTGATGCTCTGCGGGTCTGTACAACACGGGCAGCCCGCCGACTGCGAACGGGGCCCAAACACGCGGACTATTCTTTGGAGGATCCAGCATGACTCGAAGTCGCTCACGCTTCGCGCCCTTGAGCGCTATAGCGTTCTTCGCGGCCGTCCTTGGCTGCGCGGATACTGTGGGCGTGCCCGGTGAAGGCACCGTCCAGGTGACGATGCACCAAGCGGACGGCGCTGCGCTTGTCCAATATCTCGACGGGATGTACCTGAGTGCCGCTGAGGCTGCGGCAAGGCCCTTGGACCGCGACAACGTGGTGTCGCTCACCGTGGTCGTAACGGGGGTGGAATTCCTTCCCGTCGCGGTTGAGGACGGTGGAGAAGACGAGGCGAGTTGGATGGAGCTGGACCTCCCCGGACCGGTCGAGCTCGACCTAATGGCGCTGCCTACCGAGGGTGAGTCGCCACTGGTGATCGCCGCAGGCAGCGTGGAGGCCGGTGACTATCGGAACGTCCGGTTCCTGATCGGCGGGGCCACTATCGTGTTCGATCAGCCATTCACTATAGGGATCGCGCAATTCGATGGCGAACACGACGTCACCGTGCCATCCGGTGCGAATACCGGCCTCAAAACCGACGTTGCATTCACGGTCTCGTCGGATCAGGACGGCAATCCTGAGGAACTGCACATCCTGTTCCATCCGGCCAGCACGTTCCTGAACGCTACGGCGACAGGCAACGGCAAGGTCATGCTCGCGCCAGTCTTGCGAGCGGCGGGCCAGTAATGCCTTGGGCCGAGTCGAGGGAGGCCGGCGTGGTACTACGAGAACTGCACCCGAGAGTCACGTTCGAGGATGTCGTGCTCGACCAGACCGGTAACCGGTGCTCGGCCCGCGTGATGCTCAGCTTTGCGGATCTCCAGTTGGTCGGCAGCGCCGAATGCGAACAACTCCAGGGCGGGCGACTTCGGTGCGCCGCGCTGGCCACGGCCCGGGCGCTCGAAAAGGCGGCACCGGGCCAACTGGAGCTTACGGTTCTGGCGGTCAAACTGGTCGAAACGGTCGACGCCGTGTTGGTGATCGTCTCGCTTGTCAGCCGAGCAGATCACGTAGGAGAGCGTTTGGTGGGGTCGTCGCTGGTGAACGGACGACCGGATCGTAGCGCTGTGCTGGCGGTTCTCAGCGCCACCAATCGTCTCGTGGGACCACTGCTCGCGTGACAGCGTCAACGGACCAACAGCTCACTGGTATCGAGCCAGCCTCGCCTCACCAGGAGCGACGCCACCGGAATCCAACGCTGCGCCGATTGGTCGACGGATTGCTTGAGCATATCCGGGATCTATCGACCCGAATCGATGAATTGTCGGCAGATGAGTTGGAGGATGCGCACCAGCGATTCGACTGGACGGCGGAGCTTATGTGGGCGGCGATCACCGATGAAAAAAACAGGCTGGAGGTTGGGCCGAAGCCTGGACCGATGTGATCGTTGCGAGCGGGTTCAAGGGGCGCGACGCCACCACAGCAATGAACTCCGCGCCCTGCTATCGCTCCCGCTGCACCTCGAATCGAAAACGCCCACGCCCACCATGATCGTCGACTGGCGCCGCGGTCCATGACACCGTGTACCGCCCGTCGGATAACGCGTCATCGATTATGACCTTGAGCAGCCGACGGTCGTCGGTCTTGTGGGGATCGGATAGCGCGACGCTACCGTCGGGCCCCCGAAGCGTGACGGCGCTCCGCTCGTAGTCCAGTTCCGCACTGAAGGTGAGTGCCAATTCCGTCGGTGGCGTGCTGAGGACGGTGTCGGCGACGGGTGAACTCTTGACCAACTCGATGTGCAGCTCAGGGCTCGCGGCGGACATGAGAAGAACCGCAAGGACACCGATTATTGTCAGGCGCACGATGACCGCTCCTTTGGCGCTGTGAAGTGACGCGGTTGATCCCAAAAGTATAGCGGGCTGGTCCTGGGAACGCCTGTCGGACCCGTTGACGGCGGGTGCGTTCAACCCTCAGGGTCGAGAGTGACCGTCTGCGTTGAAAGCGCGCCCTCCCGCTGGAATACAATCTCTCCATCGAAGATGGTCATCTGGCATTCGAGATTTTCGAGGTCAGAAGTCGGCGTGCCATAGAGATTTTCATCCCACACAGCGAGATCGGCGTACTTGCCAACCTCGATCGACCCGATCTTGGTTTCGAGAAACATCTGGCGCGCCGCCCAGATCGTTCGGGACTTGAGCGCCGTTCGCACGTCGACCGCCTCGTCCACGCCCCACGGCTGGTCACCGTACACGCCGAGTAATGTCTTGCGTTCGGTTGCCGCCCAGATCCCGTAGCGCGCGGGGAACGGTGTGACGTTGTAGTCGGAGCCGTCCGCCCAGGGGATCCCGCGGGCCTGGAACGTCGCGAACGGATTGAGGCGCAACCCGCGCGTCGGCCCGAAGTTGCCGGCATACGTATCGCCGATCCACCACATGAATGTTGCCGACGGTTCGGGATACCCGGCATCAAAGCGTTGCTGGAGGTCTACCATGACGTCGAGTGCGTGATCGGTGGGGATATTTGCGTGGATGATGCCGTGGCGCCGTCCGACCGTTGGCGTCTCTCCCAGCGCTTCGACATAACTGTCCACCGTCCAGTCGATCGCGCGATCACCAATCGCGTGCACGCTGATGTGGAACCCGGCGTCATGATACATGCGAAGGATCGTCCGGAGCGTGTCGGGGTGTGTGACGGGATAACCGGTGTTACCCGTGTCGATGTCGGTGCGGTTCCGGTTCCATTCATTATAGAGCCATGCCGTGCGCGCACCGCCGCTGCCGTCGATTTGCAGTTTCACGCCGCCGGCAATCAAGTGATCGTCGCCCGTGGATTCGTAGGGACGGGTCGTGGCTGCCTTGCTGTCGATCAGCGTCTGAGCCGCCTCGATGGTTTGCCGGGGTCTCCACAATGCAAACACGCGGACGGAAAGGTCGCCTTCATCCATCACCTGCTCGTACGCGTCCCATGTCGCCTGCCCGATGCCGGGATCCTTGAGGCCCGTCATGCCCTCCGCATTGTACGCCTTGGCCAACTCGGCGATCGCCATGCGTTGCTGTTCCGCCGTGAAATTCGGGACGAGGCGGCTCACCATCCGCTGTGCCGATTCTTTGAGCACTCCGGTTGGCGTTCCGTCGGGCCGCCGATCGATCGTCCCGCCCGGCGGATCGGGCGTATTTGCCGACACGTTGGCCAATTCGAGTGCCGCACTGTTGGCCGCGCCGTAGTGGCCCATCGTGTGCACCAGCCAGACGGGATTGTCGGGAGCGACGCGATCGAGGTCCGACGCGTAGATGTAGCGCAACTCTTCGAACTTGCCTTCATCCCACCCGGCTCCCGTAATCCAGTCGCCCGGCTGCCGGCGCGCCACTTCAGCTTCGATGGTGGAGACAACCTCGGCAACGCTTGTCACCTGTGGATAGCTCAAATCAAGCACGAAACTCCGATCGAGCGCCCCGCCCGCGAAGTGCGCGTGTGCGTCCAGGAGTCCCGGTGTCACCGTTTTGCCCTGGAGATCGATCTCTTGGGTCGCCGGTCCCACGAGCGTGCTGATCTCCTCGTTCGTGCCGACGGCCACGATGGTGTTCCCCGTAATCGCCACCGCTTGCGCGATGCGGTCGTTGGCGTCGACGGTAATGATCGTGCCATTCAGCAGCGCGAGGTCGGCGGCCGGCTGTGAGCAGGCTGACAGGAGGGAGAGGGCGACGAAGGCGAGCAAGCGGCGCACGGATGCGTTCAATGGGAGGGTCTCCTCAACTCGGAACCCGATGGTCCTCGGGTGTGAGATACGGTCCGATTGAATTGCGGACATATGGTTGCTTGAAGGCCCACACCAGACCATCGACGTAGAAGTGAACCAAGGTCATCGCATTCCACGTAATGAGGTAGGCCATGCCGATCCCCGCTGCTTGGGTCAGCTTGTCCGCCGAATAGAAGCCTACGCCGATCACGACGATCCAGAGCAGGACCGTGCGCGGGTTGTCGCTCAACCATGCCAGCAGACGTTGATGTCGAGTTCCAGACGCACCGGCATACTTGCGATGGTTGAGCAGCCAGACGATGGCCAGATACTGGATGAAATGGCCCATCAGCATGGCGAACGTCGCCGCATTCGAGTCTTCAACCCACAGATACGGGTGGAACAGGACCAAACTCGTCACCAGGAACGACCCTTCGGCGAAGGACAGGGGACGGGGTCGGCTGGCGATTTGCCGTATTAGCAGTAGCACTGAGACTCCCGCAAGCGGCAGTGTCACCGTGCGGATGGTCCAAGGCGCGATCGGGTGGATCCACAACAACGCCTCGTACAAAGGCTGAAAGCGATCGACGTGCCAGAACGCCATGGTGGCACTCACGGAGAGAATGGCGAGATGGGCCGTTCGACGCTCTGCATACGGCCCACCGTTGAGACGGCGGTAGATCGAGAGAATGCCGCCGCTTTGGAGGGAGACGTGCCACACATTCCAGACGAACATCGCGATGAGCACGGGACGTGCGATCCCCAACACCCGAAGTGCGGCAACCGTGGAGAAGATGAGGACGGGGCCGAGGAAAAACGCGACCCATCGTTTCTTGTAATAGGCGAGGTTGTCGTCGCCGAAATAGAAGGTGAACGACGACATGTAGTGTGGAATGGCGACCAGAAACGTTGCCAGGATGCTAATGCGCTGTCCACCCGGAAAGGCATCGGCGGCCACGATGAGCAAGCCCGCGATGGGTGCGAGGATGAACAGTGGAAGGTCGTACCCCGGAGACTTGATCCAGCCACGCTGACTGAGATCGCTCATGCGGTCTGGTGCCAGGTCAGCAATGCACGAAGCGGTTCGGCAAACACCATGATCACGAGAACTCTACCTGAAAGCGCCTCGTCCATCCAGCGAGAGCGATACACCGCCACACGTTGAACGCCGCCGTCACGTCGCCTTGACGCGTCGCCGCCCAAAGCCGTCCGATGCCGGCGTGGGCTAAACACGGGATCTCGAAAGCGTCATCGAGTTGGCGTTCCACCCAGGGCGCGAGATCGCATAGCCATTTTGCCACCGGCATGCCAAACCCGATCTTGTCTCGGCGATCGAGCACGGAGTCGGGAACGATACCACGCATGGCATGACGGAACACCGCTTTTCGGACACCGTCCGGTGAGTACAGGTATTCCTCGGGCAGGGAATACAGAAACTCGACCAACGATCGGGTGAGGAAGGGAACGCGATTCTCGACGGACGCCGCCATCGAGCTGCGATCATCGTATCGTATCAGCGCTGGCAAGTGATGTCGGGTCATTGAATACCGGAGATGCGAGCGCAGGAACCGGGGCGTCCGTGGATGCCAAGAATGCGGCATCGCACCGCGTGACTCGAGCCACGATGGTCGCCACCAATCGTCACCGTCGGGTCGGGCGGGCCGAGAGGATCGCAGTTTCGGGAAGATGAGTCCGGATGTCCCCTTGCCGAGGGCCCACCGTGCTCGCCGGGACTTACTGTGCGATGTGAGGAACCGGCGGCTTTG
>CAMYLY010000025.1 GCA_947259405.1 uncultured Gemmatimonadales bacterium
TCCAGGGGATATGACCAAAGATGCATCGATTTCTTTCCATCGTTCTGGCCGTGGCGCTGGCTGGATCTCCGCCGGTCCATGGATCCGTCGCGCAGGGGCACGACGACCAACATCATGTTCAGTTCGCTGCCGGGGAGGCCGCCGCCCATCACGTCGAGGCTGAGGGCTCTGATCAGGCCGAGACCGAGCAGGAGCGCGCCAACACCCACACCGCATGCTGTCCGGCAATGTCCGCTCAATGCGATGGCTCTTCGGAGATCTCTGGGAGCGGGCGGCACAGCTCTTCGTCGGTCCATTCGCTCGCGGGTTCATCGGTCACAGCCGACGCGATGTCTGGTCGCAACATCCCGCCTGAAACGCCGCCACCGCGTACCTGAAGTCTACCGCGATACGCAGCGCAGGCACGCTCCTCCCAAAAGAGAGTCAGTTCGGGTCCACCTTCGCCCCGTACGGGTGAGGGTCCCCTTGGTGAGAGAGCACCTGTCAGGGTGTGGAACTGTCACACCACCTCCCATGTCCGAGGCTCACGTATCCGGAATTCCCGGGCGAAGGATGGTGGCAGTTCCATCCGGCCGCACGATGACAGGGCACACCATTGCCCTGTCGCCCACTCGAAACCATCGACTATTTCAGCCTATCGAGGAACACGACCATGCTCTTCCGAAACCTTCGTTCGCTTTCCCTTCTGTTGTTTGTCACCACCGTCACAGTATCCACGGCGCATGCCGGGGAAGGTCATGGCAAAGGATCAAAAGCCGACATTGGCCAGCCCGGCGATCCGGCCAAGGCATCACGCACCGTCGAGGTGCAGATGTTCGACAACTACTACGAGCCGGAATCGCTGTCCATCAAGGAAGGAGAAACGGTCCGCTTCGTCATTCGTAACAAAGGTGCCCTGGTGCATGAGTTCAATATCGCCACGGCCGAAATGCACGTGGCACATCAGCCCGAGATGATGATGATGGTGCAACACGGCGTGTTGAAGGGTGACCGCATCGACCTCGAGGCGGCCAAGGCCATGCAGACATCGATGGGGCACGGCATGCACAAGGAAAGCAACAGCGTACTGCTGGAGCCCGGCAAGTCCGGCGAAATCGTCTGGACGTTTCCGGAGCACACCGATCTTCAGTTCGCCTGCAACGTACCAGGTCATTACGACGCCGGCATGCAGGGCGACATCAAGCTGACCCACTGAGGTCAATTCTCAAGTCATAGCAAGGGCCCGCAGGCCGGGCCCTCGTGTCAAACGAAGGAAGCGCGCAATGAACGGTACAGAGACAATACTCAGGGCTGGCGCCCGAAACCTGGGGGCGGCGCTGTTCCTCTTGGGGAGCGGAGCCGCCGGCGCAGCCGAGTATCGACTGAGCGTGGACCCCGTGACGATTGATACCGGTGAGTTCGTGCGTTCCGGTATCGGGTACAACGGGGCATCGCCCGGACCGGTTCTCAAGTTTCGGGAAGGCGAGGACGTGACGATAGTCGTCACGAACAATCTCACCGAATCCACCTCGATCCACTGGCACGGCCTCATCCTGCCCTTCCAGCAGGACGGTGTACCAGGCATCAGCTACGACGGAATCGGGCCCGGCGAAACCTTCACCTACCGGTTTCCCATCGTGCAGGCTGGAACCTACTGGTTTCACAGCCACACGGGATTTCAGGAACCCGACGGCGCCTACGGCGCCATCGTCATCGAGCCGAAGAATCGTGAGCCCTTCCGTTTCAAGCGCGACTACGTGGTCCAGTTGACCGACGCGCATCCGCACTCGGGTGATCGCATCATGCGCAACCTGAAAATGTCGGCCGACTACTACAACCGCAAGCAACGCACGGTCTTTGACTTTTTCTCCGACGTCAGCAAGAAGGGTCTGGGCGCAACCGTGGACGATCGGATGGCCTGGGGCGACATGCGGATGATGAGCACGGATATCGAAGACCTCCAGGGCTTCACGCCGTTGATCAACGGCAAGAGCGCGCAGCAGAACTGGACCGGCCTGTTCACTCCGGGTGAGCGGGTGCGATTGCGTTTCATCAACTCATCGGCGATGGCGTACTACGACATCCGGATTCCAGGGCTGCAGATGACGGTCGTGCAGGCCGACGGGAACAACGTGCAGCCGGTCAAAGTGGATGAACTGCGAATCGCGGTTGCGGAAACCTACGACGTTCTCGTGCAGCCAAAGGAAGACAGGGCCTACACCATCTTCGCGGAGTCCATGGGACGTACGGCCTACGCGCGCGGGACCCTCGCTCCACGCGAGGGCATGAGCGCGCCGGTGCCCGAACTCCGTGAGGACCCACGGCTGACCATGGCCGACATGGGAATGTCACATGGCGGCCACGGAGGCATGGACCATTCGAAAATGGGGCAAGGCTCGTCGGGCGCGATGACGCACAAGATGGCCGACGGAAGCACCATGGAAGGCATGGATCATTCGACGATGGGGCACGGTTCGTCGGGCGCGATGACGCACAAGATGGCCGATGGCACCACTATGCAAGGCATGGACCATTCGACGATGGGGCACGGTTCGTCGGGCGCCATGACGCACGAGATGGCCGACGGCAGCACCATGCAAGGCATGGACCATGGCGGACATGGTGCGATGGCGATGAAGGGAGCCGATCCTTTCTACGCCCCGGGTAGCGGTCTGACGCCCGTGGCCGCGGAGGGCGGAAAGTTCCTCTCGTACGCCGATCTGAAGGCGCAGAAACCGCTCTACGAGCACCGCGCTCCAACCCGGGAAATCGAGCTTCAACTCACAGGCAACATGGAGCGCTATATCTGGTCAATCAACGGCGTGAAATTCGAAGACGCCGAGCCCATCAGACTCACCTATGGCGAGAGGGTACGGTTCAAGTTCGTGAACACCACCATGATGACCCATCCCATGCATCTGCACGGCATGTGGTCGATCCTCGACGTCGGCGCCGGAAAGTGGAATCCGGTCAAACACGTCGTCAGTGTCGCACCGGGCACAACCGTGTACATGGAAACGGAAGTCGACGCGCTCGGCCAATGGGCGTTTCACTGCCACCTCTCGTACCACGCCGGCAGCGGAATGTTCCGAAAGGTCGTGGTCGAGGAAGGCCCCGAGCACTCCAAGGCCCTGTCGGGCGCGAAGGTGAGGGGATGATGGCGAAAACTCATGGAAGGGTCGAGGTGTTCCCGAGGATCGTTCGAGCACTTCTCCTGTGTCTTGCGGCGTTCTCGTTTCCCGCAACGGCACAGGAGAAGAGTCCGCTGTTCTACTCGGTGACGCTGGAGCGTCTCGAGTACCGTTTCGGCGATGAGAGCGACGTTGGCGCCTGGGATGGCGATGCAATCATCGGGCGGGACGAGTGGAAGCTCCGGCTACAAAGCGAAGGGGAGTACGAGAGGGAATCCTCGTCATTCGAGACGCTCGAGAATCAGCTCCTGGTACAGATCCCGGTGTCAGACTTCTTCGACGCCAAAGCCGGTGTGCGCTTCGACACGCCCGAGGGACCCGACCGGGTCTACGGTGTTCTGGGCCTGCAGGGGCTTGCCCCGCAGTGGTTCGAGCTGGATGCCGATCTCTTCCTGAGCGAGCGTGGAGACGTTTCGGCCCGCCTCGACGTCGACTACGAGCTGCTTCTCACGAATCGCCTGATCCTGACTCCCAGCCTGGAAGCGGATTTCGCGTTCTCCGAGGATCGGCCCATCGGCGTCGGCTCCGGGCTCGGCAAGGTCGAGGTCGGCGCGCGACTCAGCTACGACCTCGTGGATCGGTCGATCTCACCCTACGTGGGTGTGCACTTCGAACAGCTTTTCGGGCCGACGAAGCGACTGGCACGAGACGATGGCGAGCCGACTGACCAGCTGTTCTTCGTTGCCGGAGTCCGGGTCCGGTTCTAGATTCCGGCGAGAATCATCTCGATGAAGCGATATCTCGGCCTCTTGCTGTTGCTGGCGGTGGCGGCGCAAAGCGCCGCCACCGATGGCACCGCCATCCTCGGCGCGTCGGTGTCGGTCGAGGCCGTTCATCTCTCGGCGGCCCGAGCGGGAGAGAGCAGCCATCTCCAGTTCAGAATCCGGAACGATTCGAGGGAGCGGCTCGTGCTCCTGAGGGTGGAGTCGGCGGTCTCGTCGGCCGGCCGCATCGAGGCACGCGTCGGGGCGAGCGAATGGGCGGACATCGGCTCCATTGCGATTCCGGCCGATTCCACGCTCGACGTCGGCTCGACGCATCTGCGGATCGTCATCGAGCGCGTGGAGTCGGAACTGCGGGCGGACGCATCCGTACCGGTCCGACTGCAATTCAATCGGGGATTCCTGACCCTGTCCGCACACGTGACCGGGCCATGATTTCGAGTCCGCGTGCGTTCGACCTCCCTCGTTCGTTCTGGCTGACCTATTTTGCGCTCTCGTGCGTACCCGCGACATTCACGCTTGCCATTGGCGCGCTGGCAGGCGGCCCGCTGCATGTCGATGACATGTGGCTCAACGTGCTCCTGGGTCTTGGTCTCGTCAACGTCTGGGGAGCCTGGTATCACGCGCGGCCGTTGCGAGGCGCTGGTCATGAACCAGGTGCGTTCGCGGCTCGTGTAGAAGCGCTGCGGGAACTGCCTCGCCGCTGTGGGTGGTGGGTCTGCTTGCTGGTGATGGCTTTCCTGGGCAGCCATCATGCCCTGGCTCACGCTGGCTCCGGCTGGTCCTCGGTATCGGAATTCGTCTATCCCCTCGGCTTGATTGCGGTGTATGCGGCGCTGACGGGCGTGTCCCAGTATTTCGCGGTCGGGGCGCTCGCCGCCGCGACGCGCCGTGCGACTGGCTGGAAGGGAAGCAATGAGCGGGCGCCGCGCTCGGGACTCGGGCGACGACTGACCGCAACCCTCGCAACCACTGCGTTCGTGCCGCTGGCGCTGGTGCTGATGCACCGCGAAATGGCCGCGTCGCTGTCACCGCAGCATGCGCCTCATCTTCAAGTGTTCCTGGCGCTCGATCTCGCGGCTGCCGCGCTGATCCTGGGTGCTGCCGTCGTGTTCTTCACCCAGACGGTGGCGCGGCCGATCGAGGACTTGCTCGGGTGCATGGAGCGCTTGCGACGCGGCGCGCTCGACACCCGTGCCGACCTGGTCACCGATGACGAGATCGGTACACTCGCTCTCGGCTTCAACTCCATGGCGGAAGAGCTGGAGGAGCGGGTGTTTCTGCAGGAGTCACTCGGCAGGTTCGTGCCTGAGACGGTCGCAGCCGCCGTGCGCGCAGACCACGGGATGGTGCGGCCTCGCGAGGCGGAAGCCACGATTCTGTACAGTGACATCGAGGGTTTCACCCGTCTGTGCCAGAACCACGCCCCCCATATGGTGTTCGCGCTCCTGAACGACTACTTCGGCGCCCTCGCAACCTGCGTGCGGGCCCGGGGCGGAGTCATCACGCAGTTCCAGGGCGATGCGATGCTCGTGACCTTCAATCTGCCGCTCGCGGATCCTGATCACGCCCTGAACGCCGTCCAGGCGGCGCTCGATATCCAGCGATGTGTGGAGTCTCGGCAATTCGGCGGTGGCGTCAGCTTGCGCACGCGTATCGGCATCAGCACGGGTCAGGTCGTCGCCGGGACGGTGGGAGACGCCACACGACTCGGCTACACGGTGCACGGGGACACCGTGAATCTGGCGCAACGGCTGGAGGAAGCAAACAAGCGAACCGGTACCACGGTGCTGTTGTCGCAGCGCACAGCTGAGCTACTCGAAGGATGGATCGAGACGCGGCCGCTTGGGCCGCTGCCGTTGCCGGGGCGTAGCGGCACGGTCACCGTGTACACAGTCGATCTTGAGAGTGCTGCGTCGCGAGACCCCGGACTGTCTGCCAGATTCACCCGTTCGCCATCTGATGCGATCACTGTGGAGGCGAACGGCACATTCGATGATGAGGTACCGTCGCTGACGGCCTTGCAGACCTGAAGGATCGAAACGCGCCCACGCCTCGGCATCGAGAGCCGCGCCGCGGCTTGATATCAGCCCTGCTTCTCAGGTTCGCCTCGAGACGTGACCTCCGTCGCCCGCGATTGCGGGTGGTCCGGGTTTCGGCGCGGCTGTTCAGAGCCCCTGCGGCTCGACGCCGAGCGCGGCGTTGAACCGGCCCTCATGGAGGTGGCGGTCGACCATCTTCCGGTGACTACGGAGTCCCCATCGCGGTAGCGCGCTTCACCCAGAAGTATCGATCCAGCGACCTTGCCAGCACGGTCACCAAGGTGCTGCGACTCTCGCGCAAGAGCGGCCAGGGAAAGATGCGTGGACTGACGACACAAACGACCGCTCGGCGGAAGGTGCCGTGGTAACGGCGCAAAGCGCCGACCACCGCTCGAAGGCCGCGTCTCCCACAGGGCGCAACCGGAACAGTCGGGAAAGCGACGTCCATCGAGTGCTGCCAGCCCCCAACCCGCCGGTTCCGCCACGCGCGGGACTTGGCGGGCCTCGCGCGCCCGGACGCCTCTGGACGGCATCACGACCGGAGTAGTGCCGGACCACCGTCCCCACCCTATCGGTCAGTACGACGAGAACTTTGCCGTCTCCCCGGAGCGTGTGAACGTCAGGACGTCGTAGCCACGCGGCTCGACGCTCATCATCCCCGGTGAGTGTTGCGGCATTCCCGGTGCGGCCAGGCCCGCCACGGCAGGCTTCTCACTGAGCAGTCTTCGGATGTCCTCCGCCGGAACGTGCCCCTCGACGGCGTAACCATCAACAACCGCCGTATGGCAAGACTGCAATTGCGCTCCGACCCCGAGCTGCCCCTTCACGGTCTGCAGATTGGCCTGATCGACGACGGTGACGTCGAAGTTGCGCTCCTCCAAGTACTCCACCCACTTCGCGCAACATCCGCAGGTCGGCGACTTGTAGACCGTCATCTTAATGGGCTCCGTCGTCGCCGAGGGCTCGCCGGCCCACAGAGCCGGAGTCAGCAGGGCTCCGGTGAGCACCAGAAAGAGAAGCTTAACCACGTCGAGTCTCCTCAACCTTCAGAGCGGAATTCAGATTGCCAAATGATATTCGACCGACGGCCTCGAGGTCTCGGATATCGGTCTGATTCCGGCTATACGGTTCCGTATAACTCTGGTCACCGATGGCCAATCACAGTAGGTGCAAGATTCCTCGCGCAAGCCCTGCCGGCGCACCTGCTCGTCATCGGTACGGTGGCAGCCGATCCGTGTCAGCTCGGTTCGGATTGGTCCGGCCGAGGACTGTCGCCTGGCGGCCGAGGCCGGGGGGCGGCCGTGCACAATCCTTGCGGCTCGACGCCGAGCGCCGCGTTGAACTTGCTCGAGAGGTTCTGGAATGCGACTAGCGCAGTGAGCTCGATGATGGCGTCGTCGTCGAAGTGGGCGCTAAGCCGAGTGAAGTGCTCGG
>CAMYLY010000026.1 GCA_947259405.1 uncultured Gemmatimonadales bacterium
GTCGCTCGCAGGTCAGGCGCCGGTCCGTTAGGCGGCACTCCCTTGAGATGCTCCCCGTAGCATGACACCAAGCTGGTGTGGATTGGTTCGCCGTATCCCATCCTCGTGGGTCACAGCTACGGGGGTATGGTGATCACCGGGGCGGCCGATCGCATTCCGGATCGCATCCGGCGCGTCGTCCACGTTGACGCGTTCTTGCCGAACGCTGGCGAGAGCCTACTCGGCATGTTCGACTCTGCCTCGGTGGCCTCCTTTCAAGCAACCGTGCGGGATGGGATGAGTTTTCCACGGTGGGTCACCGATACGATTGCCATCCCCCGCGACGTGCCACACTCTGTTCGCACACTCACCGACACGCTTCGCATCACGAAACCAGCGGGCCCGCAAGTTCCCGGTACCTACATCCTCACCGTTGAGCCGGCCGTGGACCCCGACCCATTTCAGCAGTTCGCCGACCGCGCCGCCGCACGAGGTTGGCCAGTCTACACGATTCAATCCGACCACAATGCGCAGCGGACAGCGCGCGGTCCGCTCGTCGCGTTGTTGGACAGCGTGCCGTAGGCCGCTGCTCAACAGGCAAACGCGCCGCATGGAACGGTCGGCCGTCCTGGCGCACGGGTAAGCGATGCGGAAGCCGATAGTCGTAGACAAAAGCCACGAGAGCAGGTAGAGGTCAACCAAGTGAAATCGATGGCAGGCAGCTGGGTAATGGTCGTAGCGCTCGGAAGCCTGGCGTGCGAACGGAATCCTGAACGGGACGCCACGATCTCCGACTCCGCCTCGGCGTGCAGTATGCCGACTCGGAGGGCGACCATCCTGGACCAGGACGGCGTCATACTCGAAACGTGGTCACTACGCTTGGAAGAGGTCGACCACGACAGGCTGCTCCCCGACGTCCCTGCCTTCCTGGAGTACCGTGCAGCGCTCGAGCGAGATGGAGCGGTCGTCGTGCGCCCCGTGGCAGATCCGCCTGTCATTCGAAACGAGGCCGAGGCGGATATGTGGCGGGATGAGGACTTCAACAACAAACTGGTGTTCACGGGTGCCGTTGGTTCCATCGATCCGATCACGTGCCTGGATGCGCTCCTGTTCTCACGTCAGGCGAGCCGCTTTTCCCAGGTCGAGCGCCCGACCGAATTCCTCGCCTCAGTCCTTCGGCGGGACACGGGAACGGGTACCGATCTGTTCGTGGTGTTCGGAGCCGGCTCCGAAATGTTTCCGCCGCGCGAGGCCTACGGCCTCGATGTGGTCGATAGCGTGCTGGCCGAGGGATGGAGCTATTGGTACGCCATCCACAATCACACGGTGCAACGCAACGGAGATTTGCTGGCACTGGGGGTTCCAGGTCCGAGCACCTCCGACGTGGGACTCTCTCGGGCGCTTGCCGAGGAGAGGGGACTGCAGTTTGCGAAAGTGACGAACGGGTTCTATTCCTTCACCGCATCAGCGGAAGAACTGGGTGCGTTCCGAGCCCGATGACGGTGCGCTCTCTCACCAAGTCCAAGCTTCGTGCACGAGGTGCAAGCCCATGCTAGACGGATTCCTCGGTGCCGGCCATGGTGATGAGACTGCCTACGAATGGGGAGAGTTATTCGCTTCTCCGTGGCCCGAGGTTGTTCGGACGATGGCAGAAAAGGCCGCCACCGCAGGTGTCGCGCAGGAAGCCGGCGACCAGGTATTGGTCTGGCACCGTGACGGTGTCGTCCAGGTACGCTTCGTGTTTGTCGAAGACCCTTCAGATATCAGTGCGATACGAGCCATCTACAACGACGAGGCGAACGTCGCCAGTCCGGCGAGCTTCATCATCGTGAAGCAACCTGATCCCAGTGACGATCGTGGCGACATCGTCTTCGACATCTTCATGATGAGTCCGCGCAGCTATCTATGGCATTTCCACCGTGTATTCACACGGCCCCGCAGTACGCCGCCTGGCCCGCGATAGTGAGTACCTTCACTGATGCGCGTGGCTGGCAAGCGTCGACGCGCGCAAGTCATTTGCAGATTCGTTAGGCAGATACCCACTTGCCCGTCATGCCGATCACTCTGCGCCCTGGCGCATCCGCGGCCTGGCTCGACGAACTCACGTCTGGACTCGAAGATGTGGGCTCCCTCCAACAGCTGCTTGCCTGGGGAGGGCCTGACGATCTCGCACTGCGCATCGAAGAGATTGTCACGCAAGACGAGTACACGCACGACATACTCGTTCCGTGGCGTGCAGATCACTGGCTCGTATTCGACGCCACCTGAGTGGGCGGCGTGACGGCGGTCGCCGTCTGGCCCACACGCCCAGCCCCCGCCGAGTTGCTAGATGTCCGACTCGAGGAGGGTTGGACAGCAGTCGCCTCGGGCCTCAAAAAGGGCGACCGTGTTCTGGGGTACGCCGCGTGCATGTTCGACGATCCGGAGTACCGCGCCCGTTCCGTCGGATCTCATCAACGCGAGAAACCAACATCGTGACCCCCTTACTATCTGCCTAACAGGCAAATGGACTTGTCGAGCGCACCTCGTACCTTACAGCATTCGTTGATACGAGCGGCTGGCATTCATATGGACGCGTTGGTCACAATACGCATTTGGCCTGCGAGCACGCTCGCAAGTCATCTGCCGGGTCGTTAGGCCGCAGACTCTAGTGAATCATCCGTGAAGGTCGTCATCGCTGGCCCGATCGGATCGCGTCTAGGATGACGTCCTTTAGCTCAGCGACCAGGGTGCCACAGCGTCACTCGCGAGATCGTCACGACTAAACCTCTACTTGGTTCAACCTATGCTACGACCTTTGGCAACACCCCGGGT
>CAMYLY010000027.1 GCA_947259405.1 uncultured Gemmatimonadales bacterium
CGCGCGTGGTCGATGACAACATGCGCGTCGTGCGCCGCGGCTTCGAGGAGATCACCGAAGTCACGGACAAGCACCTCGAGGAACGGCCCGATGCGAAGGTCGGCGGCAAGACGCTTCCGGTACCCGTGATGGTCAAGCGCCAACCGGAATCGGAATCGCCTTCGTCCGACATCCACCGTTTCTGGGCCCAGACGGGCAGCATGTACGCCTCGGGGCAGGGCGAGCAGGTGCCCGCCGATCCGTTCATGAGCATGAGCCTGATGCCTGCCGTGTCCTCGCATTTCCGCGACATGACCGGAATCCGGTTCGAGCATCCGGAGTTCATCCCCGAGAAATGCACGGCCTGCGGCGATTGCTACACGGTCTGCCCCGACACGGCGATACCGGGCCTGGTCAACGACGTCGGCCAGGTGCTGGACACGGTCGTCAACAGGCTCAAGAAGAACGGCAAGCCGACGGAACTGTTGCCACGCGCTGTCCGCAAGATGGAATCGACGCTGCGCAAGCTCTTCGTAGAGGGGGGTGAAACCGCGTCCGTGTCCGATCTGCTCCAGGAGGCGATCGACGTTACCATCGAAGCGACCGAAGGCCCCGACGAGCGCAAGCAGCTCACCGACGAGTTTGCCGAATTCAGCGAGGAGCTCGGCACCTTCCAGTTCTCGCTGACGCGGCCTTACTTCACCACCCGGGAGAAGAAACAAGCCGGAAGCGGCGGCCTGTTCAGCGTCACGATTGACCCGTACACCTGCAAAGGCTGCATGGAATGCATCGAGGTCTGCAAAGACGAGGCATTGGTGCCGGTCACGCAGACACGCGATTCGATTGCCGACCTGCGCAAGAACTGGGATTTCTGGCTGGACCTGCCCAATACGCCCGAGAAGTTCATCCGAGTGGACGATCTCGAGGAAGGCATCGGTGCACTGGAGACCATCCTGCTCAACAAGGACGCCTACCTGCCGTTCGCCAGCGGCGATGGCTCCTGCCTGGGTTGCTCCGAGAAGACCGTGGTGCACCTGTTCGTCGCCACCGTCGAGTCGCTGATGCAGCCGCGCGTGAAAGCGCAGGTGGCCAAGCTCGACGACCTGATCGCCAGGCTCAAAGAACACATCAAGCTCAAGCTGGTTGGCGAGATTGACGTCGGCGACAGCGCCGAAATGGCGGCCGTGCTGAACGATGCCGGTGACGGTGACCTGACGCTTGCGAAGATTGCGGGCTCTGTGGAGAAGACGCACGAAGCGGAGCCAATCGATCGGGACTGGTTGAAACACGTCACCGACCTGGTCGCCAGGCTGCAGAAACTTCGCTGGCGTTACGAGAACGGCACCACCGGCAAGGGTCGCTCGAGCATGGGCTTCCTGAACGCTACGGGCTGCACCTCGGTATGGGGCAGCACCTTCCCGTTCAACCCGTATCCGTTCCCGTGGGCCAACCACCTGTTCCAGGACCCCGCATCCATGGCGATGGGCGTGTTCGAAGGGCACATGGTGAAGATGGCCGACGGCTTCAAGGACGTGCGCATGGCCGAGGAGGTGCTCGATGGCGAAAACAACCCTGAAGAGCAAGCAGAGCGATACCGCTACTTCAAATGGCAGGACTTCACGGACGAGGAGTACCACCTGTGTCCGCCCGTGGTTGCGGTCGGTGGCGATGGTGCGATGTACGACATCGGTTTCCAGAACCTCTCTCGCGCGTTGATGTCCGGCAAGCCGATCAAGGTACTCGTGGTCGACACGCAGGTGTATTCGAACACCGGCGGCCAGGCCTGCACCTCGGGCTTCTTCGGCCAGGTGTCGGATATGGCGCAGTACGGCAAGGCGATCAAGGGCAAGGAAGAGACCCGCAAGGAGATGGGCCTGATCGCGATTGCGCATCGCACCACCTACTTCCTGCAGTCGACGATCGCCCACTCCAACCACATGATCGAAGGCTTCGTGGAAGGCCTTATGTCCAGACGGCCGGCGCTATTCAACCTGTATTCGTCGTGCCAGCCCGAACACGGCATTGGCGACGACATGTCGCATCACCAGGCCAAGCTGGCGGTCGAATCGCGTGCCTACCCGCTGTTCAAGTACGATCCGGACGGCGGCCTCACGGTAGGCGAATGCCTCAACCTCGACGGAAACCCGAACCCGGACCTCGACTGGCCGGTAGCGAAGATCGACTTTGTCGATGAGCGCGGACGCGATCAGACGATGGAGTTGCCGACGACCTTCGTTGACTTTGCCGTCACCGAGACGCGCTTCCGCAAGCACTTCCGCAAGATCCCGCGCGACTCGTGGAACGACGATATGGTGCAGGTCAGCGAATACCTCAAACTCGACGAGGACGAGCGCGAAGGCAAGGTGCCATACGTCTGGGCGCTGGACGCCAAGCGGCAGCTCAGCCGCCTGCTCGTCGCCGATCCGATGGTCGAGTCGGCTGAGGAGCGGCGCGCGTTCTGGGTCATGCTGCGCGACCTCGGCGGGGTCGAGGAGGCGCCGGCCGAGGCCGACGAAGCTCAGATCGAATCCCGTGTGCGCCAGGAGGTGATGCAACAGATCGCCTCCGGCCTGATGGGGCTGGTCAGCGGCAGCCAGGCGCTGGACATGGGCGCGATGGTCGACGCCGTGGCGTCGGAGCCTCTGCAACAACCGCAGCTCAAGGCCGTAGAGTCGGTAGCACCGGCGCCGGCCGCCGATGGCGACTACATGGCTCCGTGGATCGATACCGAGGAATGCACCGAGTGCGACGAGTGCATCCTGATCAACTCGAACATCTTCGAGTACAACGCGGACAAGAAGGCGATCATCAAG
>CAMYLY010000028.1 GCA_947259405.1 uncultured Gemmatimonadales bacterium
AGAGTTGGCCAAACAGGCGGGTGTCTCCACCGACACGATCCGATACTACGAGAAGGTCGGACTGCTCACGCCACCGGCTCGAGGCCGGAACAGGTATCGCGAGTACGGTGCCGGAGCGCTCGACGATATGCAGTTCATCAAGAAGGCCAGGCTCCTTGGGCTCAAGCTCGACGACATCCGGACCGTGCTGGAGATCGCGGCGGGCGGTCAACAACCCTGCGCCCACGTACGATCGGTGATCGTCGCGCATCTCGACGACGTCCAGCGCAAGCTCAGAGAGTTGCGGCAACTCCGGACGACGCTCAAGACGACGTTAGCGAAGCTGGATCTCCAGCAACAGAGTCCGGCTGGCTGCCGGTGCGCCGTGATCGAATCTGCATGAGGCGCGGGCCGCCGGAGTTGCTGCCCCTACCATGCATCATGTTGCCTCGATCATAGGGGGAGAATCGCTGGTTGGGGCAGTGAAGATCAGGAGGTAGTTGTCCAGATCGCGTACGACTGGCCGATGGCTTCAGGGGTCGCGGGTTGATGGAAGCACGGCCGGCCGATGCTGTGACACCGGAATAGCGACTACGGTTTCGGCAACAGCCGCCCGGCTACGGTCCCGTCCACCATACTAGCGTCGCCCAGTGTACGTCCCAGTCTGCGCCCGATTGAGCGGGAGCCGGAACGATATGAAGGGCGCGCACGTTCCAGAGGCCGCTTCCGGTGACTTCGATTGAGAATTCTCCATTCGCGTCAGTCTCAAAGGTGGCCTCGTCGTACGCCCCGTTTGCGGTTGCGGATTCGGCGACGCTCACGTGGCCCCGCGCGCTCGCCAGCGGCGTTCCGAGGAACAACATCCTCAAGCGCAGGCGTTCGCCTGTTCCCACACGTGCGGGATCGATGAGCGGCACGAACTCGAGCGGATGTCCGACCACCTTGTTGAAAGAGCGAGGGCCACCTTCGCCCACTTCCATGACGGTCTTGGCGTATTTGGCGTAGCGCCTGGTAATGCTGTCGGTTGGGAGCAGACCTTCACGCTCGTAACGCTCGAGTGCTTCAGGCGCACCTTCGAGCTCTAGGTAGCGCCGGAAGCTCTCAGGTGATTCGGGTATGCTGCGAGGACGGATCATCACTTCCACCAACGCTTGTCCAACTTGGGACGGTCGGTCCGACAGTCGGAGAGAGTTTCCGATCACTTGTAGATGCTCGATGTGTCGTTCCGCGCGTGACGTGATGACGCGTGCGCTGGCTACGCGGTCTGGGGTGACCGCGCTAACACTTGTCGGGAACTCACTACTCGTCTGACCGTCGATCACGAGATCATCGCCCGGGGCAACGCGGAATGCGCTGGGGATGAGCCAGAAGTCGTGTGATAGCACCGGGCCGGCAACCAGGAACGCCAGTACGAGTGTCAACGGCAATACGAGTTTCGTCACCGTAGAGCCCTCCGTCGATTATGCGTGGATGAGGTGGGCGGTGCGAGCGCGAGACTCGAGGGAGCCTTCAACGCCTCAGGCGGATGCTTGATGATCGTGCGCTCCGCTCTCGTGCTTTGCCCAGGAGCCAGGCGGTGCGCCCGGCTAAAGTAAACCCGAAGTAGCCGGAGCGCACTATGCCTGCGGCCCCATCAACATTGACCTACGGTGCTAGAACGTCTGAAACTGGAAACTCATTCCATATGTGCCGTCGGGATGCATCCATCCAGGACCCGTCATCCCATGTCCCATCATCGGACCGTGCATCATGTCATCGTCGATCATGTGGCCGCCCATGTGCGCTTCCCCCTGACCGAAGTCGACGTGATGATCGTGCACGTCCTGCGTCCTCAAACGGTACGTCAGGCCGGAATACGCACAGGGTCGCGTCCGGTGACCACGCCCACGATCCCGGAACGAGCGGACCGGCGAGGTCGCCCCGGTGCACCGCCATGTATTGCTCCATGCCCGGCCGCATCGCATGCGAGAACTCGACCGCGACGGTCGTGTTGGGATCCACCGCAGTCGCTCCACCGGCAGGTGTCACGGACGTCAGAACGGCCATCTCGCCCGGATCGGTCGAGTTGCCAGTGCAAGCGGCGGCGGTCAAGAGCAACCCACCGAGCGCTACGAACACGGAGTACCTCCTGGTCATGCTAATCCTCCTGGAACGCGATGTCATGTGCCACAAGTCCACGAAGAAGAGTGCGACGGTCAGTGTGAACCGATCGTGAAGCCTCGCCGAAGAATCAACTATTACCGCATGAGCGGATCTCAAGTACGCCGCGCTCTGTGCGCGATGTCCGGAGCCCACGCCTCCCGCTCAAGTGCGGTTCACCACAATCACGAACAGGGTGAGAGCGGATGACGGTCATGAGTTTCCGCCGGACCCGGGTGACGGCGCCGTTCTCGATGGCGGCGACGAGCAGTCGAGCCGCACGATGCCACACCGCGTTTAGCCCGCCGCCCTCCGTGCCACGGCATTGTGAATCGTGCAATACGCCAGTCCTGCATACACACCGTACAGAAACGATTCGATCGTGCCGAGGAAAAAACCCGGCAACGTCAACCACGTGAACCCCGGTAGGATCTGCTCCAAGAAACCCGTCATATGGAGTGTCTCGGGAACGATCAGTCCATAGAGCACACACACAACGAACGTCAACGCGCCAAAGAGGCCGAGCGACCAGGTAATGACCTTAGTGTCGAGCATGCGTCTCCTCCTCCCTCCCGGATGCGTCGATAGACTCCTCGCAGTGCCCACAACACCCTTCGTCCTTACCGTGCTCGCCGTGATCACGACCTCTGCCGTGGCCACCGTGTGTTCCCTGTCCACCGTGCATCCCGTGTCCGCCATGCATGCCGTGTGCACCGTGCATTTTGGTGTGCATCCACACGAAGAGGATCGCGACTGCGATCCAGAACCAGTTTTCTCTGATCCAATCCATCGTTGCCCCCCGATGCCGATGCCCGTCGTAAATGCATTCCCGAGACCACGTGTAGCACGGTGTGCCAACCCCCACGGACGGAAGGAGTTGGCGTTGCCGAGGGTGGCAGACGGCCGCCGTACGAGCCGTCGCGCGGCGGGGTATTTGCCAGGTGCGCTGGGGCTTTTGCCTAGGTGGTACACTGGTGAGGGGACCTGCGACCACGACTTCTGTCCGTAATCGCTACGCAATCTGCTCGAGATTGCGCGGCACTCTCCTTGCCC
>CAMYLY010000029.1 GCA_947259405.1 uncultured Gemmatimonadales bacterium
CCAAGACTTCGGGGCTCGGATATATTGAGCCATCGAGGATCCAACCCGTGACTGCGTTCAAACTGTTGAGCACCATTGGTGAACAGACGGTCGAGTTCCCCGACCCGCGGACCTTGATCGTCGGCCGGGCCGTCACCAGCGACGTTCCCATCTACGATCCAACGGTGTCTCGCCGCCACGCGGAGTTGTCCCCCACCCTGAACGGCGTGCGGATTCACGACCTCAGCTCCAGCAACGGCACGTTCGTCAACGGCACACGCATCTCGGACGCCATGGTAAGCGACGGCGACGTGGTGACATTTGGAAAGGTCGCGTTCAACGTCGTGGCGCTGGCGCGGCCCAGACCGACCGTCGCCGAGGCCGCTGATCACGGTGCGCTTGCCGCTCACGCGGCACCGCCCGAAGCCACGATTGTGCGCCAGGTGTCGGTAGAGGAGCCGTTGGACCTCGACAAAAAGGTCGCGCAGCGCGCCAGCGGTGCGTCACAGGTGAAAGTCGAGGGCGACTCGATCGATGAACGGCAGGAACAGAAGCTGGCCCTCCTGCTGGACATCTCAAAGGAACTCTCCAAACAGCAGGACGTCGACCGACTACTGGAGAAAGTCGTCGACATCACGTTCAAGGTCATGAACGTCGATCGCGTCTCCATCTTGATGCTCGAAGGGACTTCTGGCGAGTTGGTACCGCGCATTGCGCGCAATCGTCTCGACGAATCGGGAGGTGCTCGCGTTCCCCGCTCCATTGCGCAGCGGGCAGTGAACGAGCGTCTCGCCATTCTCACGGACAATGCGGCCGCCGACGATCGCTTCAAGGGCAAGTCGATCGTCATGCAGAGTGTGCGGAGCGCAATGTGTAGCCCGCTCATGGGCAGCGAGGGCAGTGTGTTGGGCGTGCTCTACGTCGACAACATGACCTCGTTGAGCTCTTTCAACGATGAGGACCTCGAGTTTCTCATCGCGTTTTCCGGCATTGCGGCAGTGGCCATCGAGAACAGTCAGCTGTTGGATCGAATCCAACGCGAAGCGGTCATCGTGTCCAACTTCCAGCGTTACTTTGCACCCAATATCGCCAAGCAGATTGCCGTTCTTCAGTGACATTCGCGGGTTCACGACCCTGTCAGAAACCATGAATCCCGATCAGATCGCGTCCCTGCTCACGGAGTATTTCACCGAAATGGTGGAGGTCATCTTCGAGCACGGCGGCACGTTGGACAAGTTCATGGGCGACGCCATTATGGCACTGTGGGGCGCCCCGATCAGTCACGCGGACGACGTGGACCGCGCGATGCGCGCTGCCATCGAGCAGCAGAGAACGCTGGGGTTACTCAACCAGAAATGGATCGCCGAGGGACGTCCCGCGCTGGAGATCGGAATCGGGATCACGTTCGGCGAGGTGTTCGCCGGAAACATCGGCAGTGATCGTCGGCTCGAGTACACTGTGCTTGGTGATGCCGTCAATACGGCGTCGCGCCTCTGTTCCAAGGCGGGTCCGGGAGAAATACTGATCTCGGAGCCACTCTATCGTGGTCTCACCGCCCCCCCGGAGGTCGAACCCCTCGAGCCACTTCAGCTCAAGGGGAAATCCCAGGCAGTCCCGGTCTATCGGGTGAAACGATAGGGTCGACCGGCAGCAGCGAGCATATCCACTACGAGCCTCAACGGCAATCCCATCACGCTGAAGAAATCACCCTCCACACGATCGACCAGCACGGCGCCATACCCTTGCACCCCGTAGCTTCCCGCCTTGTCCAGTGGCTCTCCGGTGGCCACATACGCCGCGATCGTCTCGGGCGCCAATGTGCGAAACCACACCCGCGTCTCGTCATAGCGTTCAAGTGTCTCACCCGCAGGCAGTACCAGCGCCACGGCAGTGACGACATCGTGTGACCGCCCAGACAGGCGCTGTAACATCTCGCGCGCATCGGTTTCGCCCGTCGGTTTCCCCAGGACCTCGTCATCGATCACGACCACCGTGTCAGCAGCGAGAACGTGAGCGTCGGGCC